>NZ_CAJMZK010000023.1:0-127871 GCF_905220265.1 Paraburkholderia sp. J67 | reverse complement strand
GTTGACGTGGATTGATCCGTGGGGATTGTCTTGTTCCAGCGATGCCAAAGAACTTGCAGGGAACTTGGGTAGAAGGCCAAGCCAGGACTATCGGGCACATCACATTGTGATGTCCAATTCGACGGATCCTAGGATGGTGACGTTACGTACCAAGATGAAAACTTTAGGTATTCCGATTAATTCTTCTGAAAACGGAGCATGGATGCCGAAGGATGCAAGCTCACGGCTTCCGGGAGACTTGTCTACAGCACATACTGGCGAAGGCGTTCATGGTGATGCCTACAAGCAATATGTGTTTGATAATTTAAATAGTGCAAATACAGAAGCTGACTTTAACGCAGGCCTGTCGAAGATTCAGGGCGATCTGGCAGGTGGAAAAAAATTTCCAACTAAATAGGTAATCAATGTCAAAAGATGCTTTGCTTGAATTGTTTCATGACAGGAGCGGGACATACTCGACCTTCCTTCGAACGGCACTTGAGAGTTCCGTATCCGAGAAATGGGGGGAGGGAGTGGGGGCGCCTTTTTCTCTTGAGCCTTATCGTATGGAGATTTTGGGAATCAAGCCTGGGAGGATGTTGAAAAAGCTATCCGAGCCAGGAAAAAGAAGGTATCACTATTTCTACAATTCAGATGGGAAAGTGATATACGCTCGCGCTTATAGCGAAATCGGTGGGCCGCCCGAAGATCGTGCATGGATGCACGCCGATGATTTTTATGAATATGATGCCGACTCCGCGTTTCGTTATGTCTTTGGTAATGCATTCCGGGAAAATCCCGATTCAAAATTGACTCGTATCGTTAAAGTAGTTTACGAAAATGGATTACCAGTTAGGGAATTTCAGCTGGAAAGCAGGAATTTTGAATATACAGAAACAAATCATAGTTACGATGGAAGTGGAAATTTAATCGAAATTAAAATCAAATGGCCAGATGGTCCTTATCCGGATCGCATGCTAAAAATTTACCATGAGATTGATGGTTTGAAAGTATTTGAGATCCGGGATCAACGAGAAATCCCTGTTTATCCGGAATCATAGAGCAGATTCCGAGGTGGTTTCAGGGGAAGCCTCGGGATCGTGGGCCGGTGTTGATAAGGTGTCCGCTTGAATCACTGGTATCGATTTTGCTCTAATGATGCGCCAGAAGGGTCGATTGCCTCCCCGTCCGCATTCCTTCCGTGCTGGAAAGCGGGGCGTTCAGCGTGGATCCGATTACAGGGAGATTTAATTGAAAAAAGAAGAGCTCTACATCGTAACGCCGGAGGTCAATAATTGGGTCGGGAAGGCTGAATTCTCGCCTCATATTGAATTTTCTTGGGATGATGTATCTGTTGCAGGAAAGGTTGAGACTAAATTTTAGATGATTGTTGATGTAAGGAAGATGGCCGAAATTGGCCTCGATTATTTCAATAAAACGGCCCGATTATTGGCGAGAGTTTTTCGGAAATTTGTAGAAGTATTGGGGTTGACTGCCAATTCGTCTCTCTTGATGTTTTTTGAATGGCGTTAAATCTGAAATTGGATATTATTTATTTTATTTAAAATAAATGTATTTCAATTGTGGATATGGCGAAATCGAAGTTCGTTCGAATGATGACTCGAGATGGTCTTTCACATGAAGTTCATGTGAACTTTCCGGATATCCCGGGATTTGATTCTCTTTAATACATATCTATCAGTTCGATCGAGAAGCCTCTATTTTTCATGGCGCCAGAAATCGGGTATCAGCGGGTATGTACAAAAGAGTTTAAGGAGGCTGTGGAAAATGGCGGTATGAAAGGTGTTGCATTCAGGAAAATCGATGAAAACTTAAAGTACCAGTCTAAAGTCTTCAATACGCTAAGTGCAGCTGATGCGTCAGGTGGAACGGCAGCCGTTGAAAATGCGCTGAAAAATATGGGTGAATTGATGAAGCAAGGGAACTTCAAAACTCATGGAATCGAATATTTCATATTACTCGGATACCGGAAGTGTCAACGATCTGATGGCGTTTGTTGTCAAAAATCCAGAGTCGTTGCTTGTCCCTGAGTACGGCATGGAGGGTGGTCGGACGCTATTGCACATAGCAGCATCGCACGGAAGTATTGAGGTCTGCGAAGAATTAATCCGGCTCGGAATTTCGATCAATGCATCTGCCCGGACATCGGGCGGCAAGCTGCCATTAGGTGAGGCCGCCGCTCGAGGCCACCTCGGTCTGGTTCGCTGGCTGATTGAGCATGGGTCGTTGGTCGACGGTCTGCCAGAGGCCGTCACAACGCCGTTGATGGACAGTTCCATCAATGGACATCAGGAAGTTGTTGCGTTTTTGATTGATTGCAATGCTGATGTAAATAGATTGCATTTAAGATATAACCAAACTTCACTTGATCTCGCGCTCATCTACAAACAGAGTGATGTTGCAAATATTTTGAAAAATGCCGGTGGCTGGCGAGCGATTGAACCCATCGATTATTCTGTAGAAGGTGGTGGGATACTTGAGCATGTTGAAGCGCATGTAGGTGATATTCTTTCTTCACGGAAAAAAATGGAGTTTGGTGGTTGCGAGGTGGAGTATTTAAATGCACTTATCAGAGAGGAGAAAGACAGCAAGATTTTTTTCTCGTTTGGTGCGCACCAAATCACCCCTCACATTGAACTTGCATTCTGCTTGCAGTTGGACTGGCCTGTGAATGAGGCGGCTCTAGAGAGTCAAGAAATTATTTCTTTTCCAATTCGTGTTTTAAAGGAATTGACTAAATTTATATTGGATGGTTCCTTGATTGCGGAGGGGGATGTTTTTGACAGTGACACATTGTCAATAGATAGAAAATTTTGGCCGGACGGAGTTGATGCGGTAATTGCAATCGACTATCAATTTTCCCATGTTGAACGCGATGAGCGAGTCGCCGGCGACGTGACGATATTGGTGCTTGTTCCGATCAAGTACACAAAATCTGGACGACCGACTGGTGAAAAATTGGCCGATTTGATTTCTAAATATCGCCTGGCTTCTTGGAAGAAAATCTCCCTGCGGCTTCCGGTCGAAAAGAAGAAACGATGACGTGACGTCAGCGAAAATTAGCTATTCAAGTGCGGCGATCATTCGGGTGCGAATGCCGAGCTCAATCGTTTGAAAGTGTTCGATTGAACGGCAGTTATGCGAGCAGAGATCCTCTGTGGAGCGGCGTGCGACTGGTGCAGGAGATGCTCGCGACCGGCGCGGCGAACAGGCGCTGACGTATCGGTACAAGGCGGATAGCTATGTGCCGCTGGCGCGTGTCGATCATGGTGCGGCGGCGGCGAATGACGAGTCGGTGCGCGATGCGGTTTATTATTAATAGTGGTGATCAATCCCCCCTGACGAATCTTCTCAATCAGATTCGTTCATATAGCCCGAACAATCCGAATGCAAGTAGCTACGATGTTGCTAGGCATAGTAGCGGGTGGGGGCAGCAAATATTGAACGACACACTCTCCGTCTTGAAAGGCTACGGGCTATGAATGTTTCTTACAAAGAAGGCGATGTTTTTCTCATTCCATTGAATGACGGGCGATATGCAGCATGTCAGGTAATTTTTTCTTCGCAGGGTAAATTTAAGAAGATATTTTCATTTTACGTCGCTTCAATTCAGGAAACGAGGGATTTTGATGTTGGTAGTGTTGAAAAATTTGATCCGGTAGTGTTGAAGAAATTCGGAAAAAATGTCAGGATTATTTTTTCCGGAAATCAAATGATTTTAAATGGTGATTGGCCAATTATTGGGTCTATTGATCTGTCTGGTGAAAAAAATGAAATGAAAATATTTAATTATGCCGGAGGGTTGTTTAATGGGGATGATGAGATTGGTCGCATTCTTGTTTCTGATTATTCGAAATATACAACCATGGAGGTGTGTGGTTTTGATCTCATCCAAAAAATACTCATGGAAAAGTAATCCGTTCGTTTTCCAGGTGGCAGCGATCGGTGTTGTAGGAGGTGGGACGATGGATTTGCATGACTGAAGCGTCGCGCGAGAAAAAAAGGGCCGCATTCGCGGCCCTTTGCTCATCTACATAGAGATGATCGGCGTGTCTTGCCGGCTCCTTCAACGCGCTGTGAGATGGTAGTGGTGCTGCTCTGAGTCTTTCGACCACGCATTTCTAGTACGACGCGTTTGGGCGGTATATCCGGAAGCTGAACGGCAGTTACGCGAGCACACGTCCAACACAAATTCTCTATGATTTCATGCAGGGTGGTAACAAGGTAATGAGCGGCAAATTTAACAACTGAGAATATAGAATGGAACATGATGAATTGATACAGGCGAGAGAGGCATTGAAAGCGTTTATGCTGGAAATGAATCACTGGGAAATCAGGTTCTATCAGGTAAAAAAACACGTCATAGAGGCGGGCCAGAGCGCGGAAATCGTGGATGATGAGGCTCGGAAAGCGTTAGTCGAGATTCTCGATAAATGGGCTTTCGCCGACAAAGCAAATCATGGGCGTTTAATCGGTCTTGGTTGTACCGAACCGCCGACTTACGATCCCGATAGCGATGTCGAAGAGCGCGCAGAGGTGTCAGGCGATACCGTTGTTTTTGTTTTCCGACAGACCGGGGGGCTTCAGAGTTTATTTCAATTTACATTGAGGCGGCGAGGTGTGGAGTGGAGAATAAAGAAAAAAGAATTGCTAAACTATAAGGATAAGTGGCAGCGCTCGGTGCTGTAGAAGGGCCGCGCCAACGGAATGGGACCCATGCAGAACGAATTTGTGAATTGTGGCCCGGCGATTGATCGGGCCGATATAGAGAAGATTGAGCGCGACTTTGGTTTTCAGTTACCAGAGCCAATGAAGGCTCACTATCTGAAGTGGAACGGTGGAATGCCAACGCTCGACTGGTTTCCAATGGAAGATGATTGGGAGCCGATATGGGTTCACGAATTCCTTCCTGTGGGCACGCAGGAGAACGACAAACCAACGATTCAGAGTGTGTACGCTCAAGTCGCCGGCAAGGCGGGCTACCCACATACTTTCGTGCCATTTGCGGTTGATCCGGGCGGCAATCTTTTCTGTATCGATACGGCCACAGGCGTGGTCCATTACTGGTTAGCTGACGTCTTTGATACAACGCGTACAGATTCGGAGAATCGTCAGAAAGCAGACCGGGCGCTGACGCGTTCGTTTGATCGCTTCGTTTCCGCTCTCGTCTCCGAAGACGATGCGTTCAGCTAACGTCGTATTGGAATGCAGGAGCCCGAATCAACGTAAAAGCGAACAAAAGGCCACCCAGGCGGCCCTTTGTTCAGTGCTGATCGCCGCCTCGCGAACGTTCACCTCACCCTGCGCACCTCCGCCTTCCGCAAAGCTGCCACATCCGCAAACCCATCCACGGCCATCAACAAATCCGCCTCGGCCAGCATCGAACGAACCACGTGCACGATGCCCGCGCTACCGCCCAGCGCGAGGCCATAAGCATAGGGCCGTCCCACGCCCACCATGCTCGCGCCCATCGCAAGCGCCTTGACCACATCCGTTCCCGTGCGAATACCCGAATCGAACCACACCGGCGTCTTGCCGCTCGCAGCCACCACCTCGGGCAGCATGTCGATCGCCGCGATGCCCCCGTTGGCCTGACGCCCGCCATGATTCGAGCAGAACACCGCATCCGCGCCCAGATCGACCGCGCGGCGTGCGTCGTCGGGATGCTGGATACCCTTGACGATCAGCGGCAGCTTGGTGAGCGAGCGCAGCCACGCCAGATCGTCCCATGTCACCGCCTGCCCGAACACCGACGCCCACAGCCGCACGGCAGCAGCCGGATCGGCCTCGGGCGGCGCGGCGAGTTTGGCGCGGAAATGCGGATCGGAAAAGTAATTGGCGAGCGCCACGCCGCGCAACTGCGGAAAGTTGCCCTCGTTGAGATCGCGCGGACGCCAGCCGGGAATCCACGTATCCACCGTCACGACGATGCCCTTATAACCGGCCGCCTCGGCGCGGCGCACGAAGCTTTCGGCCAGTTCGCGATCCTTCGGCGTATAGAGCTGGAAAAACGCGTCGCCATCGCCCAGCGCTTGCGCGACGGTTTCGAGCGGGTCGTTCATGAGCGTGGAGGCGATCATCGGCACGCCTGCCGTCGCCGCGGCTTTGGCCGTGGCGATATCGCCGTGGCCGTCCTGCGAGCAGATGCCGATCACGCCGATCGGGGAGAGCATCAGCGGCGAGGCGTAGCGCTTGCCGAACATCTCCACGGACAGATCGCGCTCGCGTGTATCGACCATCCGGCGCGGCACGATACCCCATTGCGAGAACGCTTCGACATTGCGTCGCTGGGTGGTTTCGTCGCCGCATCCGCCTTGCACATAAGACAGCACGGAAGGCGGCATGGCCGCGCTTGCGCGTGCTTCGAGCCCCGCGAAATCGACGGGTAAATCCGGTTTGCGGCCGTGCAGGCCATTGAAGTAGATTTCGAACTGGTAGTCGCCGAACTGATTCATGCATCACCTGGTCACGTTGGGAGGGCTATCGCTGGATATGACGTTCATGCAGACGTTGATGCACACGTCAATGCGCGAACCCATGATAGGGGCAAGCGCCCGCCCGATTTGTCGGAAAGCCGACAAGTGACGTCACTCACACAAGCCATGCCGCATCGCTATCGCAGACAACTCGAATCCACGCCGTGGTTTGGCGGTTTACCCTTGCCATTGCAGGACGATCTGATGGCGTGCACCGTGGTGCAGCGACTCGACAAGGGCGAGGCGCTTTATCGGTGCGGTGACCGTTCGTGTTCGCTCTATGCGCTGCTCGAAGGCGCGCTCGAAGTCGGCATGGTCGATGTGGATGGCAGGGAAACGCTGCTAGCGGTACTGGGGCCGACGGCGTGGGTCGGCGAGGTCTCGCTGTTCGACCAGTTGCCGCGCGCGCAAAACGTGGTAGCGGCAAGCGCGGCACTGCTGCTGCAATTTCCAGAGGCCGCGCTAAGGGGTTTGCTAAGCGACACGCCGCAATACTGGCACGACTTCGCTTTGTTGATGGCGCAACGTTTGCGTGTCGCCTATCGCAGCACGGAGGCGCTGAGCGCGCCCTCGGCGGCGCAGCGCCTGGCGAGCCGACTGCTGATGATCGCCGAGGGCAATGGCGGTCTGAACGAGCGTCAGGGCACGATCCTGATCTCGCAGAACAACCTGGCGTCGATGGTGTCGCTATCGCGCCAGACCACCAATCAACTGCTGAAGGAACTCGAGCGTCAGGAGATCGTGCGTCTGCAATTCGGCAAGGTGACGATCCTCGATATCGCGAGGCTCCGGGCCGTCGCACAGGGCGATCAGAACACCGCGTAATCTGCGGCCAGTTGGCCTTCTTCGATCCGCACGATGCGATCGGCCGCATCGAAATAGCGGTCGTCGTGAGACACGACGATCAGCGTTTTGCCCTGTCGTTTGAGGTCCGGCAGCATCTCCTGGTAGAAGATGCGCCGGAAGGTGGGGTCCTGATCCGCGGCCCATTCGTCCAGCACGATCACGGGCCGCGCTTCGAGCCAGGCGTGCACGAGCGCGAGGCGCTTGCGTTGTCCGGTGGAAAGATCCGTCGTCGTGAACGCGCCGTCGCGCACCGAGACTTTGTGTGCAATCTGAAGGCGCTCCAGATACGCGCGGGCCTGATCGCTGGGCACGGTTGCGCCGGGCATTAGCGTATCGAAGAGGAAGTAGTCGGAAAACACGGCGGAAAAAAGCTGGCGGTACGCATCGAGCTTCGCATCGCCAACGGGTACGCCGTCAACACGCAGGTTGCCTGAATCAGGCCGATACAGCCCGAGAAGAAGCTTGACGAGCGTGCTCTTGCCACTGCCGTTCTCGCCGACGATAAAGAGCGTTTCGCCGCGCTTGATGCTCAGGCTGAGCGGGCCGAGTTCGAAGCCGCTGTTTTTAGCCGTGCTTGCATCTGTGTTCGCATCGCGTTCGTCGAGCGGTGCGTCGAAGCGATAGTGAACCTGGTCGAGTTCGATGGTGCCGAAATCCTCGAAAGGCGTGGCGTGCTGCATGCTTCGAGCCGCTTCCACGAGCGATGGCTCCGGCGTCGAAAAGCGTGCCGAAAGCGCGGCGATACGTTGCAACGCAATTTGCGCGCGACCGATCGAAGGCAATGCGTTGACCAGTTCCTGAATCGGGCCTTTCATATAGAGCAGCACGAGCACGAAGCCGGTGACGACCGAGCGATCCGCGCCCACCGCATGCGTCTGGACCGCGAGCATCGTACCGACCACCAGGAAATACAGCAGCGAGCCGAAGGCATTCGCGCTGACGAACACATTGGCCGCGCGCACGCGCAGGCGCGTGATGGTGTCGATGGTGCCGCTCAATTCGCGTCGATATAGATCGTCGCGCCTTGCGGCGTTCAGGCGCAATTCCTTGGAGCCGTCGGTGATGGCGCGATAGTGCTTCTGCAAGCGGTCCTCGGCTTCGCGTGCCGCACCGAAGCGGCTCAGACCCACGCGCCGCGCGAGCGCCTGGATGGCCGTACCCAGCACGATGGCCGCGAGTGCAATCAGGAGCAGCCGGGGCGAAAGCACGTAGAGATAGCCGAGGCAGCCGAGTATCGTGGCACAGGCAATGGCGAGGCTCGAGAACAGAAACGAAAAGGCGCTCAGCGTATCGATGTCCTGATTCAACGTCGCAATCAGCCGGTGCGAGCGAAACTGTTCGATCTGCCCGATGGGCGCAGCAATGATCTTCTCGCACAGTTCGCGGCGCAGCGTCGCGATCACACGTTGGCCCACGATGTTATTGCCGATATCGGAGATCACTTCGCCCGCGAGTGCAATCGCGCACAGCGCGGCGAAGGCCAAGAGGAGCGTGGGCAGCGTATCGGCGCCATCGCGCAAGGCGCGGTTGGTCAGCGCGAGCAGGGCGGCGGTGGCGATGCCGCTCGCGGCGCCCATCGTCGTCGCCAGGGCGCTGAGGGGCCAAAGACGCCTGAGCAGTCTGAGCAGTTCCGCGAGCATGAATTTTCCTGGTAGTTCGAATGAATTATGGGGAGAGCGTTGTGCGCTAGTCTCAGCGGCGGCGTGCGAGCAGCCACATCAGCCAGGGCGCGGCGATCAGCGTCGCGACGAGTCCGGCGGGCAATTCGCGGGGCATCAGCGCGGCGCGGCCCAGCCAGTCGGCGACGACCATCGTGAGCGCACCCAGCGGTGCGGCGGTTGCGATCTGCTGCATGGGCGTGCGCGCGCCCAGCAGCCGCGCGAAATGCGGGGCCGTCAGGCCGACAAAGCTCAAAGGGCCAACCAGCAGCGTCGCCGCTGCCGTGAGGGCGGCGATCAGCATGAGCAGTGCGCCGCGTGCGCGGCCCGTCGCCACGCCTAGCGCTCGCGCGGACGCCTCGCCAAGCGGCAGGATTTGCAACCAGCGCGCGCACAACGGCGTGAGTGCACCAAGCAGGAGACACGCGGCCAGCGCGAGCGCGGCGTCGGTGGGTGTCACCGTGTACGTGGAGCCCGCGAGCCATTGCAGCAGGGCCGCCGCGCGTTCGTTGCCGCTCGCGATCGCCACGGCCAGCACCGACTGGAACAGCGCGCCAATCGCGATGCCCGCAAGCAGCACACGATCCGGCGCGAAGCGCGAGCGGCGTGCGAAGGCGAGGATCGCGAGGAGCGCCGCAAGCGCGCCCGCACTGCTCGCGGCGAAGCGCGCGCCCTGGCCGGCGTCGCCGTGCAGCATGACGAGTGCGATCAGGCCGAGCGCCGCGCCGCCGCTCACGCCCAGCACTTCGGGGCTGGCGAGCGGATTGCCGGTCAGGCGTTGCATCAGCACGCCGGCCAGCGCGAGCATCGCGCCCGCAGCCAGCGCGGCCAGCGTGCGTGGTACGCGCCAGGCTGCGATGTGGGAGAACTGCGTCCACGTAGCGAAGTACCAGCCGTGCGGGCCGCGTCCAAAATCGAGCGCAACGGCGAGCGCTGCGATCGTTAACAGCGCAAGCAACGCGTAGCGCCGTTGCAGGGTCGCGGTGGGCACGAGATGTAGCGGGGCGCTTTCGGCAGCGGGAGCGGGCAGGTGTGTGGCGCGATGCAGGCGCGCGAGCAATACGAGCATCAGCGGCGTACCGAATAGCGCCGTCGCTGCGCCGGTCGGCAACAGGTCGCCCATGAGGCCCGAGAATCGCTGCACGGTCTGATCCGTAACCCACAGCAGCAGCGCGCCGCACAGGGGCGCGGCGACGAGCCGTTGCCCGAGCCGCCGCGCACCGGTGAGGCGCGCGAGCGCGGGCGCGGCCAGGCCGACGAAGCCGATCACGCCCACCGCGCCCGCCACCGCAGCGCTCAACACCACCGCGAGCGCGAGCGCAGCGAGCCGCGCGGTCCGCAGCGAGAGGCCGAGGCTGCGGGCGTTGCTATCGTCGAGGCTGAAGAGCGTCATGGGGCGCAGCAGCAGCCACGCCAGCGCGCCGCCGATGGCCAGGCGCGGCGCAAGCATCGTCACGTTGCTCCAGTCCTGCTGCACGAGCGAGCCGCCGCCCCAGATGAAGAGCGCGCGCAGATAGGGCGCATAGAACAGTTGCAAGGCCACGCCAATCGAGCCGCAGTAGAGCGTGACGACCAGCCCGGCGACGGCGACCGTTGCGGGCGCAAGCGTGCTGCGCCACGCGAGGCCGAATACCGCGGCCGCGGCCAGCGCCGCGCCGAGCAGCGCGATCCATTGCGGCGCGAACGCGCTTGCGCCGAGCAGGGCAGGCGCGGTTAGCGTGGCGATCGTGAGAGCGAGTTGCGCACCGGCGCTGACGCCGAGTGTCATCGGCTCCGCGAGGGGATTGCGCAGCACCTGCTGGAAGATCGTGCCTGCAAGGCCGAGCAATGCGCCGCACAACAGGCTCACGACGAGACGTGGCAGCCACGTATCGCGCAGAATGATCGCTTGTAGATCGAGCGGACCTTGGAGCGACAACGCGCTGCGCCAGTGCGAAATCGGCACGATGGCGCTCGCGTTGGTTGCGCTCAGAGCGAGCGCGGCGAGCAACATGGCAGCGAGTGCGAGCCCTGCAAACACGGCCTGGAATGAAGCGCGCGCGAAAAGCGGCTGGGAAAACGTGCGGGCCAGATTCATGAGCGTGCACTCGCGCCGGATTGCGACTGGCGCGATAAAGAATAAGGAATGCTGACGGTCAGCGCCGTCGTGAGCACATCGGCAAAGCGCGCGGCCGAGGGCAACATGCCGAAGCCCCAGAATGGCGGTAGCGCTGCGATGCGTTGTGCAGCAACGGCGGGCAGTGCGCGCCAGAGCCGGTTGTCGGCGAGCGCGCGCGCGACGCCCGGCGGCAGGGGATCGAAGTACAGCAACTGCGCGTCGGGCGCGGCGAGCGCTTCCAGGCCTGCCACACCGATACCCCAGTAATCGGTCTCGCCGCGCCATGCGTTGCGTACGTCGAGCGCATCCATGACGTCCTGAAACAGGCTGCGCGCGCCATACACGCCTACATGCCGCGCATCGAAGAAGCGCATCACGTAGAGCGCACGTGCGATGGCGTCGCTGTGTGCCGCGAGCCGCTGGCGATTGCGCGCGAGCGTGCGGGCCGTTGCATCGATCAGCGTGTCGCCTGCCTGCTCGCGGCCGCATAGCTGCGCCACGGCGCGCGTAATGTCCACGGAGTGCTGATACGGTGCGCCCGCATCGGTATACACCGCAAACGCGCGCACGGGCGCGATGCGCTCCAGCATGGCGCGCTGCGATTCCTGACTCGAATTGATGAGGATGAAATCGGGCGCGAGCGCCTGAATGAGTTCGAGGCTTGGCGCGAGCCGCAAGCCGACGTCGGCGACTTCGCGCGGTGCCAGTGGCTGCACGACGCTCGCGTTGTAATCGGCCACTTCAGCCGCGCCCACGGGCAGGACGCCTAGCGTGAGCAGCGTTTCGACGAGGCCCCAGTCGAGCACCACGAGACGCGGCGCATTGGGTTGCGCGTGCGCCTGCGAGACCGCCAATGCCAGCGACGCACATGCCGCGCCGCGTAGAAAGTCCCGGCGCCGCATCAGTGCGCCACACCGAGCCAGCCGCCGCGCGGATGCGCGACGACGTCCATCGGAATGCCATAGATCGCTTCGAGCCGGTCGGCGCGCATGATCGTCTCCGGCGTGCCGCGTGCGAGCAGGCGGCCGCTATGCAGGGCGATCAGTTCGTCGCAGAAGCGCGCGGCGAGGTTGATGTCGTGCAGCACGATCACGACGCTTAAGCCCCGCGTATCGGTGAGTTCGCGCAACAGGCGCAGCACGTCGATCTGATGCGCGATATCGAGCGCGGAAGTCGGCTCGTCGAGCAGCAGGCAGTCCGCGCCCTGGGCGACCAGCATCGCCAGCCAGACACGCTGGCGCTCGCCGCCCGACAGACGGTCGGCGAGTTGGGTGGCGAAGCGCGCCGTATCGGTGAGTTCGAGCGCTTCGTCGATCTTCTCGCGATCCGTCGCGCTCAAGCGGCCTAGCGCGCCGTGCCACGGATAGCGCCCGAGCGCCACCAGTTCGCGCACCGTCATGTCGGTGGCGGCGGGCGGATGCTGCGGCAGATAGGCGATGCGACGCGCGAATTCGCGGGCGGACCACGCCGCGAGATCGCGCTCATAAAGTCGTACGCTGCCGCGCGTGGGCGTCTGCTGGCGCGCGAGCAGCTTGATAAGCGTGCTCTTGCCCGAACCGTTGTGGCCGATCAGCGCGCTCATGCGCCTGGCTTGCAGCGTGAGCGTCAGCGGTTCGAGCAAGGTGCGGCCGCTTTCGGCATTGAAGCCGACGTTATCGAGCGTGTAGATCGGCTCACGGGACGGTTCGGGTAGAGCATTCAAAGCTTCAGGTTTCCTTTGCGTTTAGCGTTTAGCGTTGTGACGACACCCACGCTTACCAGCGATAACGCGCGGTCGCGAGGACCTCGGCGCCATCGCCGTACGTGCAGGTCACGGCGCTGAAGCACGAAGCGATATAGGTGCGGTTGAACAGGTTCTTCGCGTTCAGCGAGAACAGCCAGTGCAGGCCGGTGTCGTAGTGCACGGCGGCATCGACGAGCGTGACCGAGGGCACGCGGATCGAATTCGTCTCGTCATAGCTCGAACCGATGTAGCGGATGCCGCCACCGAAGCCCAGACCGCGCAGCGGTCCGCCATGCAGCGTGTAATCGAGCCAAGCCGAGGCGACGTTGCGCGGGATGCCCCACGCGGTCTTGCCTTGCAGCGAGGTCGTCTCGCCCGTGATCGTCGTGGCCGTGTCGTTCGACTCGGTGGTGACGTCGTTCAGGTAGGTGTACGAAACAGACAGATTCAGATCGTTCGTGAGGCTCGCGTGACCTTCGAGTTCGACGCCGCGTGCCCGCACTTCGCCCGCCTGGGTGGAGTAGCCGCTGTGGTCGAGGTCCGAGGTCAGGACGTTGTGCTCGGTGAGGTTGAAGAGCGAGGCCGTCACGAAGCTGTTGTAGCCCGGCGGCTGATACTTCACGCCCACTTCGTACTGCTGCGCCGTGGTCGGCTTGGCCATGCCCCCGCCATAGAGCGTGCCCACCACTGGGTCGAACGACTTGGAGAAGCTCGCGTAAGGCGCGAAGCCGTTGTCGAACAGATAGACGAGGCCGGTGCGCCACGTAAACGCCCGCGCCGATTGCGCTTCGTAGCTGGCGGTAACGGGGTTGTTGTCGTCGGCGTCGACCCAGTCTTCGCGTGCGCCGATCAGGAAGCGCCATTTGCCCCAGGCCATCTGGTCTTGCGCGTAGACGCCCAACTGCTTCTGGCGGATCTGGTCGAACGACGTTTCGGCGGGCATCGTGTTGTTGTCGTAGACCGGCGCGAACACGTCGAGCGACGGCGCGGAGAAGCCCGAGCCCACGTCCTCGCCGTAGATCACGCGCTGGAAGTCGAAGCCGAACAGGACCGTGTGCGCGATCGGGCCGGTGTTGACCTTCGCCTGCGCCTGGTTGTCGATCGTGAAGAACTTCGCGGTTTCGCGATTCCAGAACGTGTAGCGGTTGAGCGTGGTGTTGGAGCCCGATGCGTATGCGTACGGGAAGACGTTGGCGAAATCGTCCTTCACGTAGGTGTAGCGCGTGTTCTGGCGCACCGTCCAGGTTTCGTCGAAGCGATGTTCGAACTGATAGCCCACCGTGAACTGGGTGCGCGAGTGGTGATCGAATTCCGGATCGCCCATGTTCGTGTGCGAGGAAATCTGACCGGCTGGATTGTTCAGGATCGTGCCGACGGCGGGCACGAAGTTGTAGTAGCCCACATCCGGGTCGCGCTGGTACTTGGCCATGACCGTGAGCGTAGTGTTCTGGTCGGGCTTCCATGTAACGGCGGGGGCGACGTAGATGCGCTTTTCGCGCGTGCCTTCCACTTGCGTGCCGGAGTCGAGCCCCGTTGCCGTGAAGCGGTAGGCCAGCTTGCCGTCGGCCGTGATCGCGCCGCCCAGATCGACGCCCGCCTGCATGCGGTCGTGGCTGCCGGTCGTGAGGAAGACTTCGTGGATCGGCTCGGTGGTGGGTTGCTTGCTGACGAGGTTGGCCACGCCGCCCGGGCTCGCCTGGCCGTAAAGCACGGACGCCGGGCCGTGGACCACGTCGATGCGCTCGAGACCGTAGGGGTCGAAGCTCGGGATCGCGTAGCCGAAGCTCACGTCGCCCGGCATGCGCGCGCCGTCGAGATACTGCTCGAGATAAAAGCCACGGCTGAACAGATAGGGCGCGCCCTGAGCCGAAGCGCCGCGGATTTCGGGCAGCACGCTCGCGGTGTAGCGCAGCGCTTCGGCCACGGTCTGCGCGCCCTGGTCGGTCATCTGCTTGCTCGTGACCACGGACACCGATTGCGGCGTCTCGATCAAGGGCGTGTCCGTTTTGGTGGCGGAGACCGCGCTGATCGGCACGTAGCCGTCAGCGGCGCCAGTCGCACTCGTGTCGCGCTTGCCGCTCACCTTGACCGTCGGCAGCTGGTTCGCCGCGTCGGACGTCGCGCCAGCCGTGCCGGTCGCGTTCGTGGTGGAAGTCTGCGCGTGCGCCGCCAACGCTCCACTTAGCAGGCAAAACAGCAGCGTGTTGCTGAGCGCGGTCGATCCGCGCACCCCGGTTCTCATGTGATGTTCCCTTTTCGTAGATGAATGATAATGCGAATGATTCGTCTTAATGAATAAACCGCTACGTGGGCCTGCTCTTGTTGGCGGCGAGACGTGTTCAAACCGTGTGGGGGGAACGGCAGCGGATGGACCGCGGGTTGGCCTCAATTGACCAATCAGGCGGCAAACCGTGACTTTAATCTGATACGCTGTCTCTAGTCAGGACAACTTTTTCGCCAAACTGGACAGAGTTGTCCTGCTTGATGGTCTAAGCCGGAATTCGCACTTCGATCAGGACATGGCGCAAGCAAAATTACAGACCTTCGGCGACGGTGTCGGCGCCCGCAAGGTGATTCCCCAGTCGCTGGATTACGCGAGCGGATCGCACGAAATCGCCCACATCCACCACCGCGCGCAGCTCGTCTACGCCACGCGCGGCATTGTCCGCATCATGACGCCGGAGACCCTCTGGATCGTCACATCCGACCACGCGTTGCTGATCGGCTCGCAGGTGGAGCACGAACTGCACATGCTCGGCGAGGTGTCGATGCGCACGCTCTACATCGACCCGGCCGCGCTGGCCGAGCCCGAGCCGCGTTGCCGCCCGATTGCGCCGGGAGAATTGCTGCGCGCGGCGCTGCTCGACCTGTGCGCCGCCGGTGCGGACACGGCGGGAGCCCGCCGTGCCGCGCTCCTCGAACCCCTGATCCTCGATCTGATCGACACGGCGCCGGGCGCGCCCGACGCCGCGCGTCTGCCGCTGCCCGCCGACGAGCGGCTGCGCCAGATCTGCACCAGCCTGATCGCGCAGGCGGCCAACAACGAGACGCTCGAAGAGTGGGCCGCGCGCGTGGGCGCGAGCGGGCGCACGATCGCGCGGCATTTTCGCGTGGAGACGGGCTTGAGCTTCGGTCAGTGGCGCGAGCAGTTGCGTATGGCCGAGGCGATGTCGCGGCTCGCGGTCGGCCACGCGCCTGCGGATATTGCCCGCGAACTGGGTTATGCCGACGCGCGCACCTTCGCGGTGATGTTCCGGCGCGCGAGCGGGGTGTCGCCGCAACAGTTTTTGCGGCGTGAAGGTGCGTCTGCCTGAAGTCCTGCGCTGACTATGGCTTGATGAACTTGAGCGTCATGCGGTCCGATTCGCCGACGGCGGCAAAACGCGCGCGGTCCACGTCGCCGCCCTCGTAGGTGGGCGGCAGCGACCAGACTCCGTGCGGATAATCCTTGGTGTCCTTCGGATTCGCGTTGATCTCGCTGCGCCCGGCCAGCACGAAGCCCGCCGCCTGCGCGTGCTCGATCACATAGTCTTCCGTCACATAGCCGGTATCGATCATCTGCTGCACGGTCGTGCCGCGCCGTGCGCGATGCTCCTCGACGCCGAGCACGCCGCCCGGTTTCAATGCGACATAGAACGCGCGCAGGTTGTCGTCGATCTGCCGATCCTTGATCCAGTTATGGATGTTGCGGAACGTGAGCACCTGGTCGAACTGGCCTTGCGCGTCGAAGCCCTGGAACTGCCCCGCGTGCAAGGTGCCGACCTTGACGTTGCCGTAGTTGGCCGGGGCTGCCGCGAGCTTGCGGAGAAACGCGGCGTCGGTGTCGCGATCCTCGGCCGCCAGGTCCGCCGACGTGCTGACGTATTGGGCCTCGTAGAGATGGCCGCTTGCGTGCAGCCACGGCGCGAGGATGTCCGTGTACCATCCGCCGCCCGGGGCGATTTCCAGCACCGTTTGCGTGGGCTGGACGCCGAAGAACTGTAGCGTCTCCCTGGGATGCCGATAGACGTCGCGCGCTTTGGCGCGTTCGCTACGCTGTGGACCGGCGATCGCAGCATCCAGCGACGCGGCGGCAGCGGAGGACGTCTGTGCGTTTTGTTGGGCATTCTGTGCGGCGGGCGGTGTGGGCGCAGCGCACCCCGCGGCGAAGAGCGCAAGGGATGCCGTGGCGATGGCGGCCGTGCGTTTCAATGCAGCTCGTGCGTGGACTCGATGACGTTGGATCGGATTCATGGCAATGGCGCTGATTTTGGGTAGCCCACACGATACCCGGTTATGCGCGCTCGCGCTGGCCGGGTATCGTTCATCGCGCTTGAGCCGATGCAACGTTTAGCATCGTTGCCGATTTGCTTTGCACGCTTGCAGCGATGGTGCGCGCGTCACGGTTGCGATGGCTTCGCGCATGCGTGTTTCGCGGCCAGCGTCACCGCTTCGCTGATCGCCGCGGGTAGATAGGAAACGTGATTCTGGCCCGTGTAGATCTGCATATCGGCATTAAAGCCAAGCGCGGGGGCATCGTTCAGCACCTCTGTGAAAGCACGCGCATTGTCGATCATCGCGGCGTGCTTCACACGCTCGACACGCGCGGGCGGGCTTTCGGGTGCGAGACGCGCTTCGTCGCCGCCGACGCGAATCGCGAGCGGAATGCCCGAACGCGATGCGGCTGAATGTGCCGTCGTCGCCGCGTCGCGCACGCGTGCGAGCAGCTCGCCCGCGTTCCACCAGAGCGAGGGACTGGCGGCCATATAGCGCGACCAGGCGTGTGGATTCGTCAATGCATCGTGCAACACGAAATACCCGCCCAGCGAATGCCCGAACAACATGCGCGTGCGTGGCGTCTCGTGCGTGCGCGCCTCGATCGCGCGCGGCAGCGTTTCGTTGACGAGCGTTTCAAAGGCGTCCACGCCACCGGTTGCCAGCGGCTTGCCTTGCGCGTCGCGCGGCACGCCCCAGCCGTCGCGGTTGGGCGTCGTGAAATCGCGAAAGCGCTGCGGTTCGTCGAAGAGCGCATCGTTGTCGGCGGCAATCGCGGCTATCGTGACTGGCCCGATCAAGCGCGCCTGAAGACGCGCGGCGCTCACCGCAAGCGCGAACGTGGCGTTGCCGTCGAGCAGCACGAGCAGCGGTGGCGCGCCTTCGAGTGCACACGTATCGGCGCCTTCGCCCGACACGCGCGAAGACGAAGCCGATGTCTGCGCGGCGGCGGGATGGTAGAGCCAGACCCGGTAGCGCGGGCCTTGCGGCCCGGACTGCAACAGGAATGAATCGGTATCGGGCAGCAGGGCTTGGGCTGCGGAAGTTGATTCGGTATCCGTACTAACCGTCGCTGCGTGAGCAGGGGCCACCAGTACGCATCCAGCCAGCGCCAGTAGCGCGAACAGGCGGTTTCGTTTCATCGTCGAGTTCCCCATTTCACCATTGATAGCGCGCCGTGCCGATCACTTCGCGGCGCACACCCCAGAAGCACTGGGTCGCGCTCGCGCAGGCCGCCACGTATTGACGGTCGAACAGGTTCGACGCATTGAGGGCGAAGCGCCAGTTACGCAGTTCGTAGTGCAGAGCGAGATCGACCAGCGTAAAGGAGCCGACCTTGAAAGAATCGTCGGCCGCGCCGTACGTGCTGCCGATATAGCGCACGCCCGCACCCATGCCCAGACCCTTGAACGTGCCGCGATGCAGCGTGTAGTCGGCCCACAGAGAGGCGGTCTGCTTCGGCACAGCGGCGGGTGTATGGCCGAGCGAGCTGTCGTTAGCACTCGCCACCCAGGCGCTCGTGTAGCTATAGGCCGCGATCAGCGACAGTTCGCGCGTGAGGTTCAGATGCGTTTCCAGTTCGATGCCGCGGCTCTTGACCGCGCCGGTCTGAACGCGATAGCTGGAGTTGACCGGATCGGGCGTGGACACGTTGTGCTGTTCGAGATCGTAGAGCGAGAGCGTGGTGAAGCTCGTGGTGCCCGGCATCTGGTACTTGAGGCCCACTTCGAACTGGCGTCCCGTCGAGGGTTTAAGCGGGCTGCCGTCCGAGGTCGTGCCCGAGGTGATCGGCTGGAACGAGCGCGAAAAGCTCGCGAACGGCGAAAGACCGTTGTCGAAGGCATAAAGCACGCCCGCGCGCCACGTGAATGCACGGTCGAACTGGTTGGTCGACGTGTGCTTGACGTACTCGTTCGCGTTGGTCGACGCATAGTCCTCGCGTGCGCCGAGCACGAACGACCACTTGCCCAGCGTGATCTGATCTTGCAGATAGAGGCCGAGATCGTCGGTGCGCTGGCGCGTGTAGCTGGCGAGCGTCGGGGCCGTGATGCTCTGGCCGTACACGGGCGCCGTGATGTCGAGCGAGGGCGCCTTGCCCGAGGACAGCCGGCGGTCGGCCATCGTCATCTGGTAGTCGAGGCCCATCAGCACCGCGTGGCGCAGCGCGCCGGTGTTGAAGTCGGCTTCGAGTTGTGTGTCGGTCGAGAGCGTGTCGACGTGTTCGACGGAGGCGGTCGTGAGGCGGTTCAGATAGCGGTTGGTCGAGTTCGTATAGCCGCTCGAATAGACCGTCTGATAGTCGCTCCACATGTGCATGTAGCGCGTGTTCTGACGCACCGTGAAGGTGTCGTTGAAGCGGTGGCTGAAGGCGTAACCGAGCGTCGCCTGCTCGCGGCGGAAGTGGTCGTAATCGGGCTCGCCGTCGTTGAAACCGGTGCCGAGCATGCCGTTCGGGTTGTACGAGACCGTGCCGTAGCGCGGCAGGAAACCGTAGTAGCCGTTGTTCGGATCGTATTGATAGGTCGCGAGCAGGGTGAGTTCGGTGTTCGCGTCGAGGCGCAGGGTGAGCGATGGCGCGACATAAATTCGCTGCTCCTTCGTTCCGGAGACCTGAGTATCGGCGTCACGCGCGAGGCCGACGAAGCGATACAGCACGCGCTTGTCCGCATCCACCGCGCCGCCCAGATCGAACGCGCCTTCCCAGCGGTTGTGCGTGCCCGCGCCCAGCATGACCTCGTTGACGTGATCCGCCTCGGGGCGCTTGCTCTCCAGCACGACCACGCCGCCCGGGTTGGCCTGGCCGTAGAGAATCGAGCTGGGACCGCGCAGCACTTCGATGCGCTGCAAGCCGTACTGCTCGATCTGCGGTACCGCATACGAGAGGCCGCGCCCGAGGTTGAGGCCGTCGAGGAAATTCACGTACACGGCATTGCCGCCGAAGCCGCCAAAGCCGCGCATCTGCAGGCTGTCGTAACGGTCGCCGATACCGCGCGTTTCCGGCACGATGCCCGCCGAGTAGCGCAACGCCTGCGCGACCGATTGCACGTTCTGCTCGTCCATCTGCTTGCGCTCGATGACCGACACCGACTGCGGCGTGCGCGTGAGCGCCACGTTTGACTTGAGCGCCGCGCTCGCGATGGTCGGGTCATGCGTTTCGCTCGCGTTCTGTGCGCTGATTTTCACGGCGGGCAGGGACGCTTCGGGCGTCGTGCCCGCTTCGGGGCCGGGCGGTTCGGGGTCCGTTTCGAGCACGAAAGCGGCGTTCTGCCCGCGCACCGCACGCAGTCCCGTGCCGTGCAACAGTTGCGTGAGCGCGCTGGCGGCATCGGCGTGGCCCGTGAAGCCGGGCGAGCGCTTGCCCGCCACGAGCGCGCTGGCGTAGGCCAGTTGCACGCCGCTCGTTTCGGCGAAGCGATTGAGCGCCGTGTTCAGGTCCGAAGGCGCGATGCGATAGTCGAGGCGTGCCGGGCTTTGCGTGGTGGCGGTGTTGCGCGCCGTGTCCTGATCAGCGAGCGCGGGCAGCGCCGCGCCAAAGAGTGCCGCTGCCGCTGCGCTGATCGCCAGCGGTCGAAAAGATGCTTGCGTGAACAACGAAATTCCCCCGAATTGATGTTGAACGTTTTGAGTCTTGCTGAGGGAATAGACGTTTGAGTGCGCAAAAACAGGATGTCTCGCGCAAAATATTTTTTATCGCGCGACGGTTTCTGCCTTTTAGCGTGCAGTCGCGCTGTCTTGTGCCGAGAGAATCACGACACGACCGGCGATCTGCGTAGAGTTCAGTGCGAGTGTTTCCGCGAGCGTGGCGAGCGCCTGTGCAGGCGCGTCGATGGCGAAATTGCCCGATACGCGCAGCGTGGCCGCGCTGCCGCGCACGTAAATGTAATGGCCTTTCCAGTAGCGGTTGAGCGCGGCGGCGACGTCGGCGAGCGGGGCGTCGGTGAAGACCATGCGCCCGCGTTGCCAGGCCGTGGCGGCGAACGTGTCGATCGCGGCCGCACTGGGCGCGCGTGCGGGATCGCCATATTCGACGCTCTGACCGGCGGCGGCTTCGAGACTCCCCGAGGCGTTGCGCACTTGCACGCGGCCCTGGGTGACGGTGACGAGCGTGGCGTTATCGTGTTTGAACGACGAGGTGCCCGGCAGGCTCGCCTGGAAGGCGGTGCCGATGTCGACGATCTGCCCTTGGGCAGCCTGCACGACGAAGCGGCGGGTGTCGCCGTGCTTCACGTCGAAGGCGGCGCGGCCGCGTTCGAGTACGACGCGGCGTTCGCGTTCGTCATAGCGCACATCGACGGCCGAATCGGCATCCATGCGCATCACGCTGCCGTCGTTGAGCGCGACGGTTCGCACTTCGCCAGCCGAGGTCGTGAAGTCGGCGGCGTGCAGATAGTGCGCAAGACCGGCGACCAGCACGGCGCACGCGCACGCGAAAGCCGCGCCGGGCGCGCCGAAGGCGAAAGCGAAGCGGGCACGCGGGGCCGGTTTGGATGGCCGTTGCGCGGGACGCGGAACCGCCACGGGCGCACGCGCGCGCAGCGCGTCGGCGTGCTGCCATTGCGCGAAAGCGGTATCGAACGCGGCCCGATGTTGCGTTGAGCGCGCGCACCAGCGCGCGAGGCGCGCGTCGTCGGGCGTCGCGCGGCCCGCGTCGATGCGCACGACCCACACGGCTGCCTGGGCGTGCAGACGCCGCACGTGCGCCGTGGCCTGCGCATCGGTAGCACAGGCTGAAGTACTCGCAGTGGAACGGCCGGCTGAAGAAGAAACGGGCATACCCAGTGGCTGGAAATCCTTAGTCATGGGCCGGTGGCGCAGTGTCGTCGTGGGCGTCGCGGTCGAACTCGACCAGCCCGAGCAACGCACGCCGCAAGTGTTTTTCGACCATGTTGCGGCTGATCTGCAAGCGCTCGGCGATGGCGTCGTGCGACAGGCCGTGGACCTTGCGCAGCACGAACACCTCGCGACAGCGCGCGGGCAATGCGCTCACCGCTTGCTCGAGCGCGCGCGCGGTTTGCGAGGCCTCGGCGAGCAGGCTGGGATCGACGCGGTCGATGGCCAGGTCGGCGCACGCGTCATTATCGTCGTCGTGCGGCGTCACGTCGATATGCAACTGGCCGCTCGCGCGGCTCTCGCGAAAGCGATCGACGATCAGATTCTCGATCACGCGCACGAAGAACGCGCGCGGTTGCCGTACCTCGGCGGAGCCCGGCAGCGACGCCACCTTCACGAACGCATCGTGCACGAGATCCGACGCCGCCTCCGCCGAGCGCGTGCGGCGCGAAGCGAACGCGAGCAACGCACGATAGTGCGCGGCGAACGTGTGAGCAAGGCTGGAAGACGGCTGCACGAGTGGATCTGCAAGGAACCAGGGCCTGTGGCCCGCTGGTTTCATGGCGCTTACGATAATTTTACGAATGAGAATTATTATCGTTTATGCGCGATCGTGCAAGCGGTCTGTTGGGTGGCGCGGGAATCGCCGCACCGCGCATGGGCTGGCTTGCTAGTCGCCGGGAGCGTGCGTCTCGTGGCCGAAGGCGTGTCGCGCCGGCCCCGTGGCGGGTGTATGCCCCGGTTCATCGAGGTGTCGCTCGTAGTGAACGAGGTCGTGCCATTCGCCCTGGAAATACATACTGCGCGTGGCGCGGCCAAAGGCGGCGAAGCCGTTGCGTTCGAGCACGCGTATCGAGCCGATGTTCTGCGGCCGGACCACGGCTTCCACGCGCGACAACCGGAGATCGTTGGCGGCCAGCTCCATCGCGAGACTGACGGCCTGGGACGCAAGGCCTTTGCCCGCAAACGACGCGCCAATGCGGTAGCCCAGCGTTGCCCGGTTGAAATACGGGCGCGCCACGCCGACCAGATTCACCCGCCCGACGATCGTGTCGCCGCTGCGGACGAGGTATTGGTAGGCGCGATCCTGGTCGATGTCGTCGATCGCCGCGATGATGGCTTCGCGCACGGCAGAGCGTGAGTAGTACCCATCGGCCCGGGCGTTGATCCATTGCTCGAACCAGGCGCGATTGTCGATCTCGAAGGCGAGCAGCGCATCGGTATCGTTCAGCGTTGGGGGGAGGAGGGTCAGCATGTTCAGTTCAGCCACGATCAGCCACCGCCCGTCCGCCAACCTTCACGATTCCATCCTGATAGCTGGCGAAAAGGGTGCAAGGCTGGCCAAGTCCATCGCCCTGGTGCAGCGTGATGTCGTGCTTCAGCATCGCCGCGAGCGCACCGGCGGCGACACCCGTTCCAGCATCTTCCAGGCGCGGGTCCAGATGATTGAAATTGCGTCCGGCGTAGACATCGTTACCCGTCGTGCACCAGGCGTACAGACCGGAGACGCCGTTCGCCTGGCTCCAGGCTGCGATACCCGCCAGGTCCGGCGCGAGACCGTAGAGCGTGGATTCGTTGCGCACCTCCACGAGAAGCTTCGCGCTGCCTACCGAGGCGAGCCGTGGGGCACCGATCAAATCCGTTGCGTTCGCACCTAGTAGAAGAGCGGCCTGCTGCGCGTCGATCGTCACGGGCGGACAGGCCTGCACTTGCAGATCGACCAGAATGCGCTCGCCGTGCTTTTCGATCTGGAGCACTTGTCCGCGCAGGCTCGTGACGACTTCAAGCCGCGTGCTGTCTGGGTGTTGCTCGAATAGTACGGCGCTGGCGGCAAGCGTTGCGTGAAGGCAGAGCGGGCTGCGCGCATGCGGGTAGTAGAAGTCCAGGCAAACCTTGCCGTCGCTGGAGCGATCGATGAAGACCGTGGCCGCGACGCTGCGCTGCCGTGCCAACGTCTGCCGCTCAATAGCATCCGATGAAAAACCCTCCACGACCAGGGCCGTATTGCCGCTCGTCTCATGACGGCCGAAGCAAAGCATCGAGTGATAGCGGATTGTCATTGAAGGTTGCGCCTTATCGTCCGGGAAGAAACGCATTATGGCAAACCGGGTTCTTCAAAAGCAGAAAACCCGGCAGCCTCATTGACGAGGGTGCCGGGTTTTCACGCCATCTTTACTTTCAGTCACTCACTCGGAGGCTCGGGCACCTGCCGGCGACCCACTCAGGGAGCGCGAACCGCTTTTTCCCGCAAGCAGAAAGTAGGTCAGTGCGGTGGCAACGAGGCCCACCATCCACGAAACATCCGCGCCTCCCAGGATCGAGGCCCAGGGGCCGTGGAAAAAGCTCTCTTCCATGAACGGCACCTGAATCGCGATACCAAACACGTAGATGCCGATGGCCTTGAAATTCACCGCGCCATATACGCCGCCATTGCTGCTGATGATTTCCGTGACCCGGTAGCGCCGGTTGTTGATCAGATAGAAGTCGACCAGATTGATCGCAATCCAGGGGGCGAGCACGATGCGCATCGCGAAGATCGCCGTCAGGAAGATCGCGATGAAGTTGCTCGATGCCCACAGGGCGGTGACGGTGGACGCCACCAGCAACACGGTGGACACGACGATACGCACGCGGCGGCCGGGCAGCCAGTCGGGGCGGAACGTCTGCGCGGCGGTGATGATGGACAGCACGCCACCGTACAGATTCATGCCGTTGTGGCCGATGATGTTGACGAGAAAGAGGCCGATCAGCACATAGCCGAACACACCCGTTTGCGTGCGGATGGCGTCCATCGCGTCGGTGGCGTGGCCGGTGCTCACGGCCAGCACGCCAAACAGGAACGCGAAGATCGTACCCAGCGACGTGCCGAAGTAGGTGAAGGCGAAAGTCTTCGCGAACCCCGTGCTGGCAGGCATATAGCGCGAGTAATCGGACGTGTAGGGTGCGAAGCTGATCTGCCACACCGCGCACAGGCCGAACATCGCAAACCAGTTGGCCAGATCGAAATGACCTTGATGGAAGGCCTGCGCGTCGAGGCCGGGCAGCATCAGCGCGATACCCACCACGAGCGCGCCACCCATGAACCATGCGCCGATCTTGTTGAAGCGATGAATGAAGTGATAGCCGATCACGCCGACCAGCGTCGCCAGCACGGCGCCCAGCACGGTCCCCACGTGTACGGGGACGAACGGCGCGGCCGTGTGCAGCGTCTTGCCCGCGAGAATGATGTTGGAGACGAAGAACCCGAGATAAATCAGCGTGGTGAAGCCGACCACCAGCAACGAGCCATAGCGGCCGAATTGCGCGCGGCTTTGAATCATCTGCGGCACGCCGACGAGCGGCCCTTGCGCCGAGGTAAGCGCATGGAAAATAGCGCCGAAGAATTGCCCGGCCGCAATGGCCAGAATCGCGCTGACCAGATCCAGGTGGAAGATCAGCACCGAAGTCGCGCCGGAAATCACGGCCAGCGGCGCGACGTTGGTGCAGAACCACAAGGTGAAGAGATCGGCGGGCTTGCCGTGCCGGTTCTCCGGGGCAACGTATTCGATCGAGTTGCTTTCGATGGTCAGAACGCTGTTATCGTTCGCCGGGTTAGTCATAGTGTCTCCATCATTATTTTGGGGCGGCGCTTAGCGCATGACGAACGGATCGCTGATCGGCTCGTCCGAGGTGCGCAGCCAGACCGATTTCGTCGTCGTGTATTCGAGCGCAGCGCTTAATCCGCCTTCGCGACCGTGTCCCGAAAGCCCGAAGCCGCCGAACGGCACGAGCGGCGAAACGGCGCGATACGTATTGATCCAGACGATGCCCGAGCGCACGCGCTTCGATACGCGGTGGGCGCGCGTGAGGCTGGTCGTGAAGATGCCGGCCGCCAGACCGTAGACCGTGCTGTTGGCCTTCTCGATCGCTTCCTGCTCGCTAGTAAACGTATCGACCGACAAGACCGGGCCGAAGAGTTCGGTGGTGATGCTGTCCGCGTTTTCCACGCCCGTGCAGTCGAGTATCGTGGGCGCGTAGTAGTAGCCGCCGCGATCCAGCGCCTTGCCGCCCGTGAGTACTTTGGCGCCCTGACGCACCGAGTTTGCGACGATCGACTCGATGTGGCGAAGTTGCCGCTCGGTGCACAGCGGGCCGTATTCCGTCGCGAGGTCGTCCGGTGCGCCAATACGGATGCGCTCCACGCGCTCGACCAGTTTCGCCAGGAATTCGTCCTTGACCGAAGCTTCGATCAGCAGACGCGAACCCGCGACGCAACTCTGGCCGCTGGCGGCAAAGATGGCTGCGACCTGCGCATTCACCGCGCTCTGGATATCGGTGTCGGCGAACACGATGAACGGCGATTTGCCGCCCAGTTCCAGCGATACCTTCGCCAGATTCTTCGCGGTATTCGCGACGATATGCCGTGCGGTTTCCGGGCCGCCCGTGAAGGCGACCTTGTCGACATCGGGATGGCTGCTGAGGACTGCGCCGCATTCCGGCGCGAATCCCGTGATCACATTCACGACACCGGCGGGAAAGCCCGCTTCGTGCACGAGCTTCGCGAATTCGAGCAGCGGGCCGGGCGCTTCCTCGGAGGCCTTGAGCACGACCGTGCAACCAGCGGCAAGCGCCGGGCCGAGCTTGACCGCCGAGAGAAACAACTGGCTGTTCCACGGCACGATTGCGGCCACGACACCCACGGGCTGACGTTCGAGCCAGACCTGCATGTCCGGCTTGTCGACGGGGATATGACTGCCCTCGATCTTGTCGGCGATGCCGGCGTAGTATCGGTAGTACTCCGCAACATAGGCAATCTGGCTCGACGTTTCGCGGATGATCTTGCCGGTGTCGTGCGTTTCAATTTCAGCCAGGCGCGGCGCAGCCTTTTCGACGAGATCGGCGAGCTTGTGCAGCAGCTTGCCTCGCGCCGATGCGGTGAGCCCGGCCCACGCGGCGTCGCTCAATGCGCGGCTGGCGGCCGCCACGGCACGGTTGACCTCGTCGGTGCGGGCCTCGGGCATCTGCGCCCACACTTCGCCGGTGGCCGGATTGATACTGCCGAACGTTGCCGCGCCCGCTTCGAACTGGCCGTCGATATACAGCTGAAATTGAACACTCATGGAATCACAACCTCACTGAAAGGCGGGCATCACGTCGTTGATCATGCGTTCGAGCGAGGCCTTCTTGCGCTCGAAGCTCATGCCGGTGTCGATCCAGAACGAGTACTCGTCGAAGCCCAGCGCTTCGTAAGCCTTCAGACGGCCGATCACTTCTTCCGGCGTGCCGATCACATTGTTCTTGCGCATCGCTTGCGGCGTGTAGAACGGGTGCGCATCCATTTCTTCCTTCGTCAGCGGCTTGATGAGGCCCTTGCTGACCGGACGCTCGTTCTTGAACCACGCGCCGAAGTAGTTGTAGAAGGCGTTGACTTCCTCGGCCGCCAGTTGCGCGTCGTCTTCGTTGCTGGCGACATAGGTGTGACGTAGCAGCATGATCTGCGGACGCGGCACCTCGCTGAACTTCTCGCAAGCAGCGTTGAAATGGCCGACGAGCTTTTCGACTTCTTCATCGCCGAAATGCAGCGGGGTGACCTGCACGTTGCAACCGTTCGAAACGGCGAATTCGTGGCTGTTCGGGTCGCGCGCCGCCACCCAGATCGGCGGATGCGGTTGCTGGAGCGGCAGCGGCGACGAAGTGGTCGAGGGGAACGACCAGAACTCGCCTTCGTGCGCGTAATCGCCTTCCCAGAGCTTCTTCACGGCCGGAATCAGTTCGCGCAGACGCTGGCCCGCGCCCCAGGCATCCAGGCCCGGCATCAGGCGCTCGTATTCGAACGAGTAGGCGCCGCGCGCGATGCCCAGATCCAGCCGGCCGCCCGTGATGATGTCGGTCATCGCGGCTTCGCCCGCGAGCTTGATGGGGTGCCAGAACGGCGCGATCACCGTACCAGTGCCCAGACGTACGTTCTTCGTCTTGTTCGCGAGGTCCGCGAGGTTGAGGAACGGATTGGGCGCGATCGTGAAGTTCATGCCGTGATGCTCGCCGGTCCAGACGGCGTGCATGCCGCCCCGGTCGGCAATCTGGCACAGCTCGACCATTTCGTCATACAGCTGCTTCTGACTGGTCTGGTCGGAGACGCGCTCCATGTGAACGAAAAGCGAAAAACGCATGGTGTGACCTTTCAGGAATTAAGCGGGCGAACCGTGCCGGAGCTGTGGTCGCCGTAGTACATGCCGTAGCTCTTGAGCTGGCTCTCCTTGCGGTAGCGCTGGAGCATGCTCGCGAGGGCGCTGTCCTGGAACTGGTCGGCCTCGATGTCGTCGAGGCTGACGAATGTGCCAGAGGCGTCGGCCGTGTCAGCGGCGTCGTCCGGCGCGCTGCACAGGAACGAGATGTACTGGTAATGGGTCTCGGTGTTGTTGTACGCCGAATAAATAAAGCTTGCAGACGCATCGGGCTGATATCGGCCGAAAATCTCGGCGAGCGCCTTGTCCGCGCCTTCCTTGCCGATTTCTTTCGACGGCAGCCCCCACTTGTTGTCGGCCGTGCGCGTGAGCAACACCTTGTCGTCGCGCGCGATGATGGCGCTGACGATCACCTTCGGACCCGCGATGACTTCGGCCGAGACCTTGGCCGGCGTGAAATAGCCGCCACGGTAGTAGCCGAGACCCGCGTAACCGGCGGAATGAAAGGCCTCGACCTTGCCGACCAGCAGAGCGTGGTCGCCCGCGTCGATCACGGCGTGCGTCGTGCAGTCGAACCAGGCGCTGACTTCGTCGATGAGCGGGTTCTGGTGCGCGCTCAGACTCCAGCCCACCTTCGCGAAGCGGTCGTCGCTCGGACGCGCGAAGGTGTTGGACAGGTCCTTTTGCCCCTCCGCGAGCACGTTGATCGCGAAGTGACGCGTGGTGGAAAACGTCTGATAGTTGCTCGACGTCTTCGCGATGCTCACCAGCAGCAGGGCCGGGTCCAGCGACACCGACGAAAACGAATTGGCCGTGAAGCCCAGCGGCTGGCCGTCTTCGCGCGTGGTGGTGACGATCGTCACGCCGGTCATGAAGGCGCCGAACGCATCGCGCAGTTCGCGGGTGTTGAGAGTGGGTGTCTGTTGGCTCATGTCACACTTCCGACTTCATGGTTTCCGGCTGCGGCTCGACGCATTCGACGCCCGTTTCTGTCTGCAACCAGTCGCGCAGCGCGCGATTGACGGCTTCGGGCGCGGTCAGGTTCACCATATGGCGCTCGTCCTCGATCACGACGGCGCGACCGTTTTGCGCGGCGGCGGCCATCTGCTGCGCCATTTCCGGCGTCGAGTTCGGGTCGTCCGAACCGGTCAGCACGAGCGCCGGGCAGGCGATGCTGTGCCAGCCGTCCGCATAGACTTCGTCGCCTTTCGCGAAGGCCGTGTACGCCGTGGCGTAGCCTGCGAGATCGACCGACTTCAGCCACGACTCGACCTTGTGCGCGGCGATCTGCTGCGCTTCCTCGGCGTTGAACCAGCGCTTGAGCGGTGTTTCCACGTCGATCGTGCCGCCGCGCAACTCGGCCGCGCGTTGCAGCACGGCTTCCCGCGCCTCGGTCGAGCGCCGATACACGCCGTTCAGGACTGCCACGCGTTTGACCAGATCGGGCCGCGTGACGGCGACGCCCGCGGCGATCAGCGAGCCCATCGAGTGACCGGCCAGGTTCACCGGGCCGGCGTTCAGCGCCTCGATGAAGGCAATCGCCCACGCCACGAACTGTTGCAAGCCCGCACCGGAGTCGAGCGCATCGCTCTGGCCGTGGCCCGGCATATCGACGGCGATCACGCGGAAGTCGCGCGACAGCTCGTCGATCTGCGGATACCAGGCATGGGCCTGCATGCCCACGCCGTGGATCAGGACCAGCGGCTCGCCGCTGCCTTGTTCGAGGTAGTGCGCGACGCGCTTAGTTGACAGCGGCAGGGTTCTTGACGTCATTTCCGAGCTCTGCAAGGTCTTTGTAGCGATCGCCGATGCGGTGATGCGGACGGCCACCCGTTGCGGCGCCAATGGCGATGACGAGTTCGTCGGCGGCGGGCGCATCGGGAATGGCGAACTGGAGCGTGAGGTAGTGCGAGCGGCGGCCTTCGTCGTTCTTGTCCATCATCGGGATCAGCAGCGGGGCGTTGGCCGGGCCGCGCGTGTTGTTGAACGCCAGATACGACTTGGCGCCGACGGCCGAGCGATAGGTGTTGCCGAAGTGCAGCGTGTGGATCAGCGCGGATGCATGCTCCAGTTCGCCGTCGAGACCGACGATGGCGCTCTTGCCGAACGCTTCCACGGCTTCGCCCGAACCGGCTTCGTCGATGATCAGCTTGGTCAGGTGCGCGCTCAGTTGGGGCGCGAGTTCGCGAATTTCCGGCGACAGGTCTTCGACGTAGCCGCGGCCCGCCCAGGGGTTCTTGATCACGGCGACCGCGCCGATCATCTTCAGCGGTTGCGCGGCGGCTTTGGCGCCGTCGACGTAGACGGTCTCGACATGGAGGATGGACTTGCGAATCAGGCTCATAGCGCGTTCCTTACGTGCGTTGATTGTGTGACATAGTTTGGTATACCATAGTACGGCATGCCATGAGTGTTAACCCTGGCGGGGTTCGAAAAGAGGTGGAAGCGCCGTCGGGGCGATGAACGGAGGCGGGGCAGGGGGCGTTCGACGCGACCGTATAATCCGCGCCCCGATCGCGGACTGACTTATTGAATGATTTATGAATCTGACTATTGAAAATCCACCGGTTACGCTGCGCGAGCTCTCTCTGAACAAGCTGCGCAATGCGATCATCAGTGGCTATTTTCCGGCGGGAAAGCGGCTGGTCGAGCGGACCTTGTGTGAGGAAATGGGCGTGAGCCGCTCGGTCGTGCGGGAGGTCATCCGCTATCTGGAGGCGGAAGGTCTCGTGGAAATCGTCACGGGAAAAGGCCCGACCGTTTCCACGATGAGCTGGGAAGTCGCGGCGCAGATTTATCAGATTCGAATGCTGCTGGAACAAAGCGCCGTGGCCGATTGCACGGCAAACCTGACGCCGGAAACGGCCTTGCAGATTCAGGCGCTGCTGGCGGAATTCAAAGGTGCGTTCGAAGGCGATGATGTCAATGCGATCATCAATGTCTCATCGAAGCTCTACGAGAAGATCTTTTCCGTCGCGGGGCACGGCGTGGCGTGGGAAGTCGTTCAGCGACTCAACGGTCGCATCAGCCGCTTGCGCGCGATGACGATGAAATCGACAAAACGCAGTGAATCGGGCTATCAGCGGATTGAAAAAATCTGCCGCGCGATTTGTGAATTGCGCGATCCGGAGAAGGCAAAACTGGCGGTCCATGAACACATCAGTGAAGCGGCCGCCATTGCGCAAAAAGTTCTTGCAAATGAACAGGAGAAATCATGACGGCTTATTGGATTGCCCATGTCACCGTGCTCGACGCGGAAAAATATAAGGGATACACGGATGTCGCGCCGCAGGCATTCGCGAAGTTCGGCGCCGTGTTCCTCGCGCGCGGCGGTGTGTACGAGGCGCTCGAAGGGCAGGCGTTCGAGCGCCATGTCGTGATCCAGTTCAAGGACCGCGAAACGGCGCTGGCGTGCTATCACTCGCCCGAGTATCAGGCGGCCAAGGCGAAGCGCGACGGACATTGTGTCGCGCAGATAACGATCGTCGAGGGGCTGGCGGGTTGAATCAGGCGTTGCGCCCGTGCACGGGCGTTCCCGCGTGTAGATATGAAGTTAAGCTTTGCAGTTTGGCTTCATATTTTCTAAAATGCGCGCATGACCTCGCAAACGACACCCCGCACGCCTCGCCCAACCCCTGACCCCGTTTCCGCCCAGGCCGATGCGCTCGCAGGCGACCTGCGCGCGCTGGTCGGCAAACTCAAGCGGCGTCTGCGCGAGCAGGCGAGCGCAGGCGATTTCACGCCGTCGCAGTTGTCCGTGCTACAGCGCCTCGAACGTGACGGCGCGGCCACGGTATCGAACCTCGCGCGCGCCGAAGGCATGCGGCCGCAGTCGATGGGCACGGTGGTCGCCGCGCTGGAATCAGCAGGCCTGTTGACCGGCACGCCGGACCCGGCGGACGGCCGCCAGACGCTCTGGTCGCTCACCGACGCCTTCGCGAGCGGCATGCGCGAAAGCCGCGCGGCGCGCCAGGACTGGCTCGCACGCACCATCGACGCGCGCCTGTCCGCCGCCGAACAGGGGCAGCTCGCGCAGGCCGTCGCGCTGCTCCAGCGGCTCGTGCAGCAATAAGGAGGCGGGGATGAGCGATTCCACCGCCGGCATGTTCCGTTCGCTGCGCAGCTTCAACTATCGTGTCTGGTCTGCGGGCGCGATTGTTTCCAACGTCGGTACGTGGATGCAGCGCACCGCGCAGGATTGGCTCGTGCTCACGGGCCTCACGCACCATAGTGCGGCGGCGGTGGGCGTCGTCATGGGCTTGCAGTTCGGGCCGCAGCTGCTGTTTCTGCCGTGGGCGGGCTACGCGGCGGATCACTTCGATCAGCGCCGCCTGCTGATGTTGACGCAAGCCACGCTCGGCGCGCTCGCGCTCGCATTGGGCCTGCTGACGGTGACAGGCGTGGTGCAGCTCTGGCACGTCTATCTGTTCGCGTTCCTGTTTGGCAGCATCACGGCCTTCGATTCGCCGGTGCGCCAGACCTTCGTCTCGGAACTGGTCGGCGATGGCGATCTCGCCAACGCCGTTGCGCTCAATTCGACCTCGTTCAACGCGGCGCGCATGGTGGGGCCGGCGGTGGCGGGTATCGTGATTGCCTCGGTGGGCGTGGGCTGGGCGTTCGTGCTCAACGGGCTGTCGTTCATTGCCGTGCTGGTGTCGCTCACGCGGCTGCGCGCGCACGAATTGCGCGGGCGACCCCGGGCGAAAGCGGCGAAAGGTAGCCTCGCGGCCGGCTTTCGCTATGTGTGGTCGCGCCCGGACCTGAAGGCCATCGTGGTCATGCTGTTCCTGATCGGCACCTTCGGCCTGAATTTTCCGATCTTCATTTCGACGATGGCCGTGCGTGTTTTTCACGCCGATGCAGGCGGCTACGGCCTGCTCTCGTCGCTGATGGCGGTGGGCACGGTGTCGGGCGCGCTGTTCGGCGCGCATCGCAGCAACCCGCGCTTTGTCTCGCTGCTGATTGCGTCGGCGACGTTTGGCGTGGGCTGTACGCTGGCGGCGATCGCGCCCAGCTATGGCTGGTTTGGCGCCGCGCTGGTGCTGATTGGCGTGGCGGCGCTCACCGTCATGACGGAAACCAACAGCCTGATGCAGCTTTCCACCGAACCTTCGATGCGCGGGCGCGTGCTCGCGATCCGGCTGGCGGTGGCGCTGGGCGGCACACCTATTGGTGCGCCGATCGTTGGCTGGATCGCCGACCATTGGGGACCGCGCTGGGCGCTCATGATGGGGGCGGCGTCGGGGTTTGCGGCCGCGGCGGTGGCGCTTTGGGTGATGACGCGGGGGCGGTTGGATCGTGCCGCGGCCGCGCCTGAACCTTGACGTGCTGGCTATAGACGTTGACGACCGACCTCGACTACGGACGTTGATTACGCGCAGAGCTTCGCGCTGGCGAGCCGATTGAGGCTCACACCTTGTTCGGTTGCCTCGATCACGAGCGCGCGATGGGCTTGCGGGGGAATCCGCACCTTGAAGATGCCGCTATAGCTACGATCGGCGATAGGCTCGGGCACGTTCTCGCCGCTTGCCGTCATTTCCTGTACGACTTCGGCCACCACTCGGCGGATTCCGGCCAGCGCGCCTTCGGGCGACTTGTCGAGCCAGGAAAGCGACGGGAACTCAGCGCACAGCCCGACGTGCTCCTCATCTTCCGGAGACCACGAGATGCGATAGGTAAAGTGGTCATGCTTCATATTTGCAGCTCCTTGAGCTTGTCGATCGCTTCGAGGACCTGGCGCACCTGATACACCTTGGCCTTGCCGCGATCGTTCTGGATATTCACTCGCGGATCTCCCGGCCACGGCATCTTGAAGACGGCATGACTGGAGCCGGACTGACGAGCCGCGCCGAAGTGCGCCTCGCAGACCTTGAAGAGGTCGTTGAATCGCACGTTCGCGGGCTCGATCCGCATCTGTTCGAGAATTTTTTGTTCGTGTCTCATGGTGTCACTATTGGCACCATTCGTCAAGCGCGGTTAGCCGTTGGCGCTGTGCGAATTTGCGCGCGGTCACGGTTGACGTTCGAATGGCGGCGAGGTGGATAAGGACTGCGGGATTGAGTCCGACGCCATGATCTTAAGAACGGCAGTGGATGCGAAACAGTCGGCCGAATGGCCAGCACAGTATGTGAAGCCTGGTGCGCGTGACCAGACCGGTTCGTCCGCCTCTGCTACGCTCCCCGCGAAGCCAACCCCGAGCCGACCGTCCCACCGCATGACTCGCCGCTCCCTCGCCATCCGTGCGTTGTTTGCACTCTGCCTGCTTGCCGCCACCGTTAATCATGCACGCGCCATCGCCGCGCATGGCCTGCTCTGGGATTACGGCTACGGGCGCGACACATGGCTCGCCAGCGAGGTCTACTGGAGCCTGCTCACACTGCTCGACCCACTCGCCGCGTTGCTGCTCTTCGTGCGTCCGCGCACGGGCCTCGCGCTGACGGTCGCGATCATCGTGAGCGATGTGCTGCACAACAGTTATTACGTTGCGCAGCACGGGCAATGGTTCGCAACGTTCTATCTTTCGCAACTGGCGTTCTGCGTGGCCGTGCTCGTACTGACGCCGCTTGCGGCCGCGCCATCGCGCGCGCGCTCAGCACCCAGATCAGACGCCCCGAAATCACCCGAAACGGCGCACCTGGGATAACGAGGCAAAACGGTGCACCCTTCGCGCCGATGCAGGCAGAACGCCTTGCGGCTGCGCGCTTCGCCCGTCGACAGGCAGGTCGCGGCGAGTATGCGCGAGGCGTGCGCTGTCTTCGATTCGCCCCCACCGTGCAATATTTTGTGTCGCTGCCAGGAGCAGATACATTGGGATACAAAGCGTTTTCCGCTCTGCGCTATAAAGCTCCCATCGCAATCGAAATCGCCGTCGACATCGACGCATCGAGGAGAACTGTCCATGAACACCGAGGTCCTGCACGGATCGTGTCACTGCGGCGCCGTACGCTTCGAAGTCCGCACCGCGCTCACGCCGGCTTCCCGCTGCAACTGCAGCCTGTGCCGCCGCAAGGGCGCGCTGATGTCGCCGCCGTTCGCGGCGGCCGAACTCACCGTCACGCGCGGCGAGGCGGACCTCACGCTCTATCAGTTCAATACGCGCGTGGCGAAGCACTATTTCTGCAAACACTGCGGCATCTACCCGTTTCATCAGACGCGCAAGGATCCCAAACTCTGGCGCGTGAATCTCGGCTGCCTCGACGGTGTGGATCCATACGCGCTCGAAGCCGGTGTGAACGACGGCGCGAGCCTTTCCGTGGTGGAGGACGCATGAAGCGGCTCTTTGCGATGTTGGCGCTGCTGGCCGGGGGCCTGGCGAACGAGGCGGTGCATCCGCTCGTATGCACGCTGACCACGGCCACGCGCCGCGAGACCCGCGAGACGGACGACGATCCGGCCAGCGGTGGCAACGGCGGCAACGGCGGACGGCACGGTGCGCGTCGGCCCTCACAGCGCGGAGTATGATCGGCGCATGGAAAAAATCGACCACATCCTGATCGTCGACGACGATCGCGGCATCCGCGAACTGATCGCGGATTACCTCGAAAAGAACGGCATCCGCGTGTCGCTCGCCGCCAATGGCCGCGAGATGCGCGCGGCGCTCGAAAACGGCGCGCCCGATCTGATCGTTCTCGACCTGATGATGCCCGGCGAAGACGGCCTCGTGCTGTGCCGCGACCTGCGTGCGAGCCGTTTCCGCGCGGTGCCGGTGCTCATGCTTACGGCGCGCAGCGAGGAGACCGATCGCATCGTCGGCCTCGAAATGGGCGCCGACGACTATCTCTCCAAGCCGTTCGCGGTGCGCGAGCTGCTCGCGCGCATCCGCTCGGTGCTGCGCCGCACGCGCATGCTGCCGCCCGGCATGCAGGTGACCGAGTCTGCGCCGATGCTCGGCTTCGGCGAATGGCGGCTCGACACCACGGCGCGCCATCTGCTCGACGAGGAAGGCACGCTCGTCGCGCTCTCCGGCGCGGAGTACCGGCTGTTGCGCGTGTTTCTCGACAACCCGCAGCGCGTGCTCACGCGCGACCAGTTGCTCAACCTCACGCAGGGACGCCAGGCGGACCCGTTCGACCGCTCCATCGACCTGCTCGTGAGCCGCCTGCGGCAGCGCCTGCGCGACGGCGCGCGCGAACCGCGCTACATCAAGACGCTGCGTAACGAGGGCTATGTGTTCTCGGCGACGGTGAGCGCCATCGAAGGACCGCAATGACTGCCGCCACCCATCCAGCGCCGCAAGCGTCCAACGCGGCGAGCATGACCGATCGCGCCGCGCGCCACTTGCTGCGCTGGCCCCGCACGCTGTTCGCGCGGCTCGCGTTGATTCTCTGCCTTGGCCTCGCGCTCACGCAGACGCTGTCGGTCTGGCTCACGCTCACCGAGCGCGACGAAACCACGGCCAACATGATGATGGATTACGTCGAGCGCGAAGTGGCCAGCTCCGTGGCGCTGCTCGACAATCTGCCGCCCGCCGAACGCGCCGCGTGGCTGCCCAGACTCGCGCGCCGCAGTTATGCGTTCGTGCTGGGCGAGGGCGTGCCGGGCGTCGCGCCCGACGCGCAGCTCTCGATGCGTTACGAGTCGGCGATCTCGAAGGGCATCGGCAAGCATTACGCCATGACGGCCAACGCGATTCCCGGCAATGGCGAGCATTTTCAGGTGCATCTGCGCCTGAGCGACGGCACACCGCTCACCATCGACGTGCGCCCGCAGCACGCGCTGCCGCTTTCACGCTGGCTGCCGCTCGTGCTGGCGGTGCAACTGATCGTGCTGGCGGTGTGCTGCTGGCTGGCGGTGCGTGTGGCGACGCGCCCGCTCGACGCGCTCGCGCAGGCCGCCGACACGCTTGGCCCCGATCTGAAAGCCGCGCATCTCGACGAAAACGGTCCCTCCGAAGTCGCGCGCGCCGCGCGTGCGTTCAACGCGATGCAGGCGCGTATCGCTGGCTATATGGCCGAGCGCATGCAGATTCTCGCGGCCATCTCGCACGATCTGCAGACGCCGATCACGCGCATGCGTTTGCGGGTCGACGTGATGGACGACGATACCCAGAGCGCGCGCTTGCGGCAGGATCTCCAGGAGATGGAGCAACTCGTGAAGGAGGGCGTCGCTTACGCGCGCACCTTGCATGGCGCGGCCGAAGTGCCGGTGCGGCTCGATCTGGACGCGCTGCTCGACAGCATGGTCTGCGACTATGTCGACGCGGGTTCGGACGTGCGTTACGACACGCGCGCGCCGCTTGCCGTGGTGACGCGGGCCCAGGCGCTCAAGCGTATCGTCGGCAACTTTGCCGATAACGCGCTGAAGTTTGCGGGTGCCGCGGAGATCGCGCTGGTCGAAGGACCGGGCGACGGGCAAGTGACGATCTCGGTGCTCGATCGCGGGCCGGGGATTCCGGAGGAATCGCTCGAGGCGGTTTTCGAGCCGTTTTACCGGCTCGAAACGTCGCGCAATCGTGGCACCGGTGGGACAGGACTGGGACTCGCGATCGCGCGTCAACTGGCCGTGGCGATGGGCGCGCAGCTTTCGCTGCATAACCGGGTGGGTGGCGGGCTGGAGGCGCGGCTTGTGTTGAGGCGGGCGTGAGTGGGGGATTCTCGTCGCGTGCGCGGCGTCGCAGAAAGGCGATCAGCGGTTCTTTTCCGCGATTGTGGGTGTCTCCACCCCCACCCAAACCCCTCCATCCCGCTCACACGCCGGATAAACCGTTACATCGTTCGCGCAGCGCTGCTGCGACGCCACCGTCAGCATCCTGACCTGTTGTCCGTTCACATCGAAACGCCAGCCATGCGAGGGGCACGTGAGCAAACCACCGCTCACGCTGCCACCGGAGAGCGGTTCACCGCGGTGCGGGCAACGATCGCGCCAGACGTGAATCTCGCCTTCGCCGTCGCGCCAGACGGCCAGGCGCAGCGTGCCGAGCGTCACGGCGTGCGCCGTGCCTTCGGTGACCTCATCGCTTGCGCAAACCCGCGCCCAGTCCGTCGCCTCGTCTTCACACCGCAGCGCGGCGTTCGCACCTCGTCCCGAGAGTGGCATACCCGTTGACCCATTCAGAAAGCATCGAAAAACCTATCTTACGACACCGGCCGAAAGTCGGGTGATTCATCACGCCGTCACACGCACGGCGGGGTCAGTCAACAACTTGCCGAGTGTGCGCATCGCCGCTTCGATGCGCTCGTTCCACGGATGCCCGAAATTGAGCCGGATGCAATTGCGAAACCCATGCTCCGGCGAAAAGATCGGCCCGGGCGCGAGACTCACGCCGCTTGCGATGGCGAGCCGGTGCAGGGCCATCGCGTCGATGGCCTCGGGTAATTCGAGCCACACGAAATAGCCGCCACCCGGCCGCGCGTAGCGCACGCCGCGTGGCAGCCAGCGGCGGATCGCGCGCTCCATTTCATCTAGTTGCGAGCGCAACGCTGCGCGCACCTTGCGCAAGTGGCGGTCGTAACTGCCGTGTTGCAGATAATCGGCCATGCCCGCCTGCACGGGAATGCTGGCGGACAGCGTGGACATCAGCTTGAGCCGCTGCACTTTCTGCGCGTAGCGTCCCGCTGCCGTCCAGCCGATCCGGTAACCCGGCGCGAGCGTCTTCGAAAACGAACTGCAATGCATGACGAGCCCGTGTGTATCGAAGGCGAGGGCGGGCAACGGATAGTCCGACTCGAAATGCAATTCGCCATAGACATCGTCTTCGATGAGCGGTACGTCGTGGCGTGCGAGCATCTCCACAAGCGCGCGCTTTTTCTCGACGTTGAGCGTCACGCCTGTGGGATTCTGGAAGTTGGTCATGAACCAGCATGCGCGGATCGGATGACGCTCCAGTGCGGCGGCGAGAGCATCGAGATCGAGGCCCGTCACGGGATCGACGCGAATCGGCACGGCGCGCAGATCGAGCCGCTCGATCGCCTGCAAGGCTGCATAAAAGCCTGGCGACTCCACCGCGACGCAGTCGCCGGGCCGCGTGACCGCCATCAGGCAGAGATTGAGCGCTTCGAGCGCGCCATTCGTCACGACGATCTCATCCAGCGGTTGCGCGATGCCCATGCCCATATAGCGCAACGCGATCTGCTGGCGCAGCGCCTCGTTGCCGGGCGGCAGGTCCACGACCGTGCTCCACGGATTGAGGTTGCGCGACGCGGTAGCAAGCGATTTGGCGAGCCGTTCGAGCGGAAAGAGCTGCGGCGAGGGAAACGCGGAGCCGAGCGGCACGATGTCGGGTTCGCGCGCGGCATCGAGCACCGAAAACACGAGGTTGCTGATATCGACCTTGCCCGCGCTCGCGAGCGGCGTGCGTTCGACCGCGGTGCCATTCGATTGCGCCGCGCTCACGCCCGCGCCCGGCGCGACGTAATAGCCCGAGCGTTCCTGCGCCCGCACGAGCCCCCATTCTTCGAGCAAATAATAGGCGCGTGTGGCGGTGGCCTGGCTCACGCCATGCTGCGCGATCACGTGGCGCAGCGAGGGCATGCGCGCGCCCACGGGAATGCTGCCGGAGCGGATCTCTTCGGCCATGGTGTGCGCAAGGGTTTCGTAGCGATGCATCGGAATGGCAGACGTGCGCGGGGGGCACGGCAGTGAAGCGGCAAAGTCTGCATCGTACGATGATGCGCGCGGATCTGCTACGGAATCCTCATGTCCGGATCATGTCTGCATGCGTCAATTTGCGCGCTGCTGCGATGGCGACGCGCGCAACTGCTTCTATACGCTCGATCGACCGGATTGAATAATGACGTCAGTGCCCGATGCCATCCACATCCAATCCGACGACATCGGGCATGAGGATTACTGCGTGAGTGCCTGGGTCATCACCCCTTAAAACCCGCAGAGCTTGCGGCTCTTCTATTTGCCTGTAGCGTGGCAAGCATTCAGCCCCGGCGTGTCGACGCGCCGGGGTTTTTTTACGTGCTGCGAGCGGGCGCGGCTTATGAAGCGGAGAGCTTCACCGAAACACCCGTCGACGTATAAACCGGCGTGGCCTTGAAGCCATCGACGTTGATCGTCGTGAACTGCTTCGCGCCGCCGCTGCCGTCGATGAGGTCGAGCGTGTCGCCGGCCTTGGGCGCATAGCCGTTCGCGAACGTCACGTGCAGCGTGCCGCCCGCGATCGTGAGCTGGCCGCCTACGCGCAGGCGGCCGCCGCCATTGCCGTCGAGTGCGAGTTCGAGCGTCGTGCCGGCGAGCTGCGTGAATTTGCCCGTGACTGTCACCGGCGTGCCGCTTGCGGCCACCTTCACGCCGCCGCCGCCTACATAGACATCGCCGCTGCCGAATGCGTTGGCCGAATCCGCTTCGAGCACGCCGCCGCTCACCTGCGAGCCGCCGCTAAAGCTGTTGTTGCCCGCGAGTTTAAGCGTGCCGCTGCCTTGCAAGCTGAGCTTGCCCGCGCCGGAAATATCGTTGCGCCACGTATCGGCAGCATTGAAGCCGCCCTTCGTGGCGTCCATCGACACGCTCACGTTGCCGTTGAAGATGCCATAACCATCGGCGGCGGCGAACATGTTCAGACGTCCCCAGCCTTCGGCATCGTCCATGACGGGATAGCCCGACGCGAGCTCGGTCGTCTTGAGCACGACGCGGCGCTGGTCCGCGCTCAGATACGGGAAGCGCGTTTCCAGCAGCACTTCGGCACCCTTGGGCACCACGGGCGGCGCGTCCGTCGATTCGATCTGCGTAAAGCCGAAGGTCATGCGGCGCACGAATTCCGACTTGTTGGTGGCGTAGTCGGCGAAGCGGTCCGTCGTGCTCGTGCCGGAATGCGCGTAGGCGGCGAAGCTGGAAGCATCCGTGCCCGAGAGCTGCATGAGCGCGGTGTGCGCCTGCGTATAGGCCGCGCTCTTGAGCGTGGCGTTGGCCGGATCGTAGAGATTCGCAGCCGTGGCCGCGAGCGCGAACATGCGCCCGCCGATCACGTCGAGCGGCGAGTGCATGCCCGCGAGAATGCGGTTCTCGCCGAGTTCGAGGCCGCGGCTCGCCATTTCCTGGAAGCGCTCGGGCACGAGGTAGGCCATCGTCATGGCATCGCGCATGGCCTCGGCTTCGTGGCCGCTGATGAAGCCGCCATCGGTCGAGGGCGTGGTGCTGATCGCGGGCACGAGCGTCGGATCGACCACCACGCTCGTGCTCCAGCGGAACGGCCGGGCGTATTTGTAGAAGCGCTTGGCCGGTTCCGTCGAGGCGTTGTTGCCCATCGTATTGAGCAGATCGACGACCTGGCCGAAGCTTGCGTTGCTCGTGCTGCCCACGCCGATGTTGTTGCCCGAGTCGTTATAGAGCACCGTGGTGGCGTTGGCGGGAATCGACGTAATGCTGGTGGTTTGCTGCGCGGCCGAGCGCCACACGCTGGTCAGCGGACCCATGCCGTCGGTCACGCTATAGCCCTTGCCGCGACGGTCGTCGTAATAGGCCGCGTCGGCCTGCGCCTGGGTGCGCTTCGTGGTGGCGTCCACTACGTACTGGACGTTCGCGCCGAGCACCGTGCTGTTGAGGATCGCGCCGCCGGGCGTGCCGTCGTTGGGCACGCCGGTCCACGTCGATTGCGCAACGGCCGGAAAGGAGCCGGTGGCGGTGGCGGACACGCCTGCATCCACCAGCAGCGTGAGCGGCTGCCAAAGGTCGAGAAAGCGCGCCACGACGCGCACGCCGGCATTGGTCGCGAGCGTCGCGTAGCGCGCGTCGCCGCGCTGGTTGGTCGCGATGGTGTCGACGAAGGCGGGCACGTCGGGAATCGGCGCGTTATCGACAAAGGCGGGATCGGCGGGCGGTGCAGGCGTGGCGGCGGTGGTGGTGTGGTCGTTGCCGCCACCGCAGGCGGCCAGCGCGGCAACGCTGGAAAGCACCGCCAGGCGCAGCGGAAAACGGGGGCGTGAAGCAGACATGCAAGAGACTCCGTCGTCGTGAGTAAGGCTGGGTAAGGATGGTCACGGCGGCGGATTATGGTGATGCGCGATTACTCCCTAATTACGAATTTATTACTCGAAGATGAAGTCGTGCACGTTTTGAAAGCATCAATCCTGCGCATCGGCCGATGCGCCCGACGCTTTCCGGGGGCGTGAAGCAGCCTGCGCCGCGAGGCGCGGCGACACCATCTGGCGAGCACGATGGCGGATTTCCTTGCTGAATTCGAGGCAGGTTTGCGTCATGAGATCGGTCGAGCGATAGACCATGTAGACGTCGTAGTTCGGCAATTCGTCGCGGATCGGCAGCGGCTTGAGCGCTTCGGGATTGAGCACGAGCGGCCCCGTGCCGCCATAGAACACGAAATCGGACCAGACGCTGATGAGGTCCGTGCAGGTCGCGAGTTGCAGGCCCAGCAGATTCGAGCCGCTTTGCACCACCTTGCGCGGCATCTCCAGCCGATGCAGCCGCATGAGGCTCGCGAGCGGGCTGCCCGCATCGTCGAGCGGATCGAGCGTGAGCCATTCCGCGTCGGCGAGCGAGCGGATGCGCGTGGTGCGGCCAAGCGGATGACCGGGACGCGCCGCCACGATCATGCCCACCGAGAACAGCGGTTCCCACTGGAAGGCGGCGGTGCCGGTGCCGCTATTGGTCGAAATGAGCGCGAGATCGAGGTGGCCTTCGCGCAGCCCTTCGAGAATTTGTTGCGGGCGCAACTCATAGGCGCGAATCGTCACCGCCGGAAAGCGCGCGCGAAACGCGGCGATGGCTTCGGGCAGCGGGCCGCTCGACGCGACGGCGGAAAAGCCGATATTCAATTGCGCTTCGGCGTGGCCGCGCATCGATTCGATGTCTTCCAGCGCGTGACGCAATTCATGCTCGACCACACTGGCCCGCTTGACGAGCGCGCGGCCGTAATTCGTGAGGCTCACCCCGCGCACGGAACGCGAGATCAACGTGACGCCCAGTTCGCGTTCGAGTTCGGCGATCGCCTTGGAGAGCGCGGGCTGCGAGACGTGCACGCTGCGCGCCGCCTCATGCATGCTGCCGTGCTGCGCGAGCGCGAGCAGCACGCGCAACTGGTGGAGTTTCATCGGATGGAGTCCTTGGGTCCTCGCGGCCGGGGCGGCCAGTGGCGGATGAAGCTGGGTGATTTTACCGGGGGGCGGTTGTTTCCGTGGCGCATCAGAATTGCCCTGGCAAATACCCTGGTTTATTCAATGTGGCGCGCAGCTTGCCGATTTGTGCTCCCGGTGCGCAATTTTGGCCTTCTACAGTCCACTCGACAGCCACGGAGCGCTGACGCCTTGATCCGCCGGGTCTCGACGGCGCACGACAGGTGCGCCGCTGGCATCCACTCACGATAAATACGATTCAAAAAGACCATGAACCATAAATTGACCGGAAAAGCATTAGTCATCCTTACGATGGGCGTATCGAGTGGCGCCTGGGCGCAAAGCAGCGTGACGCTTTATGGCACCGTGGATGCTGGCGTGATCTATTCGACCAACCAGCAAACGACGAACGCCGACGGCTCGGTTCACGGCGGCCACGCTGTGCAGATGAGCGGCGGCAACCTCGTGCCTTCGCGTTGGGGCTTGATGGGCAGCGAGGATCTGGGCGGCGGGCTGAAGGCCAGCTTCGACCTCGAAAACCAGTTCCTGACCGGTACGGGCGCGATGCTGCAAAGCGGCTCGCTGTTCAATCGTCAGGCGTGGGTCGGGCTGGGCGACGCGCGTTACGGCACGCTCATCGCTGGCCGCCAGTACGACTCGTATTCGGACTTTCTCGGCGTGTACGCGTCGAGCAACAATTGGGCGACGCTGTATGGCTCGCACTTCGGCGACGTCGACAACCTGAACGAAGCGTTCAACTTCAATAACGCGCTCAAGTTCACCAGCGCGAATTTCGCCGGCTTCACGTTTGGCGGTACGTTCAGCTTTGGCGGTCAGGCTGGCGACTTCGCCGCGAAGCGCGGCTATGCGCTCGCTGCGGCCTTCAATCAAGGGCCGTTCTCGTTGAGCGCCGGTTATCTGTCGTTGAATCAACCGCTGGATGCGGCGCTCGGCGGCGCGAGCGGCTATATCGGCGATTTCGCCTGCTCCAATCCGGACGCTTCGTATTGCCAGTTGCAGAACGCGTCCTCCATGAAGGAGTGGGGCGTGGGCGGCTCCGTCGTCATCGACAAGGCGACGGTGGCCGTGGTCTATACCCACACGCGCCTTGAAAATAGCCAGTATTTCGCGAGCGGCGCGAATCCGTCCGGCTCCGATGTGTCGTTCGATATCGCCGAACTGAACGCCGTGTACACGATCACGCCCGCATGGACCGTGGGCGCCGCCTATATCTTCAACGACGCGAAGGTGAGCGGCGGCAGCTCGACGCGCATTCATCAGATCAACCTCGGCACGAACTATTCGCTCTCCAAGCAGACGGCGTTGTACGCCGTGGCGATTGCGCAGAAGTCCTCGGGCGCGGGGCTGGGTATCGATCCGCAAACGGGTGCAAGCGTCAATTACGCGCAGATTCCGAATCTCGTCAACAGCAACTCCGACCGCCAACTCGCCATCATGGCCGGCATTCGGGTGAACTTCTAACGCAGCCGAGCGCGCGCGGCGGGTGCTCGCCGAGCCCCGCGCCGACGCGCTTTCCGGCTGAACGCATCGTGTTTTCCCCTGGAACGCGACACCTTGCCAATATGTGCTGACGCTCGCCGATTTTTGGCACTTACAGTCATTCCAACCCGATCGCTCGCGTGGGCGACGGCGGGTCTGGACGGAGAGAGACGATGTACAGCATTAAACCGGGTGAAAGCGTGCCGGAGATGGAAGCACTGGGCACGGTCGCGGACCTGGGCGCGACGATTCTGGAAGGCGAAGTGAACGTGTTCGGCCTGCTCACGCACGGCTCGCCCACCTCGGCGGTCAGCGCCGGCTGGTTCGGCTGCACGCAGGGCCGCTTCGACATGGTCTATCCGTTCACGGAGCAGGCGATCGTCGTATCCGGCGAAGTGACGCTGCGCAATGGCCTGACCGGCGAAGCCGTGCGCTATCGCCCGGGCGACAGCTGGTTCGTGCAGAAGGGCACGCCGGTGACGTGGGAGATCCATACCGGGCACTTCGTCAAACATTATTTCGCGGTGGCCTGAGGCTCGCCGCGGGTTGGACGGGAGCACACGCGCCGCGGCTGCACCCGATTAATCACAGACGCATGACACGCGCTTTGACGGTGCAATGCACCAGCAGGAACGACGATGCACAACGATGAAACTGCGACGTACTACACGGCGACGAAGAAATACGAATTGAGCTTCCCGTCGCTGGAAAACGATATCCAGGCCGAGGTGGTCATCATCGGCGGAGGCTTTTCGGGCATTCATACCGCGCTGGAACTCGCCGAGCAGGGCGTGACGGATACGGTGGTGCTGGAGGCGCGTTATCTGGGTTTTGGCGGCACCGGCCGTAACGGCGGCCAGGTGATGGCCGGGATCGGCCACGATCTCGATGCGATCAAGCAGGATGTGGGCGAAGAAGGCCTGCGCACGATCTTCGCGCTCAGCGACCTCGGCCCGCAAATCATGCGCGAGCGTATCGAGCGCTACAACATCGACGCCGATTTTTGCAGCGGCTATGGCTATCTTGCCTACAACGCCCGCCAGGCCAAAACCTTGCGTAGCTGGGAAAAGGATTTCAAGTCGCTTGGCAGCCCGCATGAAATTCGCTATGTCGAAGGCGCGGACGTCAAGCAGCTCATTGGCTCCGATGTCTATCACGCAGGCCTGCTGCATATGGGCGGCGGTCACGTGCATTCGCTCAATCTGCTGCTGGGCGAAGCGAAGGCCGTCTCCGAAATCTACGGCGTGCGCATCTTCGAATACAGCCCGGCGTTGCAGATCAGCTACGGCGACACCGTGCACGTGCGCACGGCGAAGGGGAGCGTGCGTGCGAAAAAGATCGTCTGGGCCTGCGATGGTTTCAACAACGGCATCGAGCCGGAGTTGCACAAGAGCACGATCAACGTCTACGCGTTCAATTCGATGACCGAGCCGCTCAGCGACGAACTGATCAAGCGCATCAGCCCGATCCACGGCGCGTACAGCGATATTCGCCCGGTCATCAATTACTACCGCGTGACCAACGAGAACCGCTTGCTGTTCGGCTCGTCCACGTCGCTCGTCGAACATATTCCGAGCGATCTGAAGGCCTGGAACCGCAAGCTGATGCTCGAAGTTTTTCCGTATCTTCAGGACGTCAAGATCGACCTCGCGTGGGGCGGTCCGATGGCTTCGACGCTCAATCTGTTTCCGCAGATCGGCACGCTGCCCGACCGGCCGAACGCGTACTTCGTGCAGGGCTATTCGGGCTTTGGCGTGACGCCCAGCCAGATCATCTGCAAGATCCTGTCCGAAGGCATTCTGGGCGGTTCGGATCGTTATCGGCTCGTGAGTTCGATTCCGCGCGCGAGCATTCGCGGCAAGGATCAATATCGCGCGCTGCTGGTCACGCTCGGCAAGGTGATGCACCAGACCTCGGGTTACTGGCACGGTCGCCGCTGATCGTCACATCAATCGTCAATTAATACGGAGTACATAATCATGAGTCTGATCGCAATCCAGCAAGGCATCAATCTTTCCGAACTCGATGCATGGGGCAAGCTGAGCGACCTCGGCGCGCAAATCCTTGACGGCGGCGAGATCGGTGCATTCGGCAAGATGACGCATGGCGCACCCACCGATGCCGTGTCGGCCGCTTATTTCGGCACGAATAAAGGCAAGTTCCGCCTCGTTTATCCGTTCTCCGAACAGGCCACCGTGGTCGAAGGCGAAGTGCGCCTGACCGACGAATCGACGGGCGAAACGCGCACCTTCAAGGCCGGCGATTCCTGGTTCGTGACCAAGGGCACGTCGACGGTATGGGAAGTGCTGTCCGATGGCTTCGTCAAGCATTACCTCGCGTTTGCGTGAGTTCGGGCGCGATGGAATTCAGGATTCGGGCGTTGTCCGATGTGCACGATCATTCGTCCGCGGTGAACGGATGGGAGCAGGTGTATAGCCAGCTCACGCCGGGGCGTTTCGAAAGCGTCGTCATGCAGGCGCAGGCGGCCGATTTCCTGTTCTTTCGCGAATCGACCAACCGCAGCGTCGCGCAGTCCGGCATCGCGCCGCGCGGGTTCGCGTCGATTGCGTTGCCGTTGCAGCGGCCGGTGTCGGGCACATTCCAGGGATGCCGGCTCGACGGCTACGCGCTCTGGCTGCTCGGCCCCGGCGAGGACTTCCGCTTTTACACGCCCGAAACGATGTATTACCTCGGCGCGAGCATTCCCGCCGAGGAAATGCGCGCGCTCGCGGCATGTGTGCTGGGCGACCAGACGGCCACGCTGCTTGACCGCAATCTGCTGCCCGTCGGCACGGAAGAGGGCGAGCGCGTGGGCGCCGAATTGTCGCGCTTTCTCGACGTCTTCCGGCAGCAGCCCGAGGCTTTCGGCAATCCGGTCGCCAGCAAGCGCTTTCGCGACGAAATTCTCAGCATGCTGCTCGAACTCTTCAATCCCGAGTACGCGAAGAAGCGCGACCTGACGCATGCCACCTACGCCGAGATCGTCTCGCGCAGCGAGCGCCTGCTCGAGCAGCACGCCGATGAACCGCAAACCGTGCTCAATCTCTGCGTGGCGTTGCGCTGTAGTCGGCGCACGCTGCAGACGAGTTTTCAGCGCGTCGCCAATGTTTCGCCTGTCGAATATCTGCGCTCGGTGCGGCTGAACAGCGTGCGCCGCTTGCTGCGTTCGACCCGTCAGGACGAGTTGATGGTCGGCGACGCGGCTGCGCGATGGGGCTTTACGCATCCGAGTTACTTTGCGCGCGAGTATCGCGGGCTGTTCGGAGAGTTGCCTTCGCAGACGCCGCGTAAGGGGTGAACCCGATCAGCACGGCGTAGCGCCGCGCGCTTGCGCTCGACCATCATTTCGAATATATTGGAAATATGGAAGAGATCGACGTTATCCGCGCGCTGGGCGCGCTCGCTCATGAATTACGCCTGCGCGTGTTCCGCATGCTGGTCGTGGCCGGCCCGCAGGGGCTGACGCCTGGCGCCATCGCCGCGCAACTCGACGTGCCCAACGCAACGCTCTCTTTTCACCTGAAGGAATTGATGCACGCGGGCCTCGTCTCGCAGGAGCGCGATGGACGCAGTCTGATCTATCGCGCGGCCTACGAGCAAATGAACGCGGTTCTCGGCTTTCTCACTGAAAACTGCTGCCAGGGGCAGCCCTGTCTCGATCCGGGCGCGAGCGCCTGCCAATGCTGAAAAAGTATCGCCTGAAGCCATGCCTTCGGAACCGGCCCACGCTCCATCGACCTTCCCATGACCTCACCTGAACTTGCCGCATCGCGCATGGCCGCACCCAAGCCCGCCATTGGCTTCTTCGAGCGCTACCTGAGCGTATGGGTCGGGCTGTGTATCGTGGCGGGCATTCTGCTGGGGCAGGTGTTGCCTCGCGTCTTCCGGGCGATCGGGCAGATGGAGTACGCGCAGGTCAATCTGCCTGTTGGGCTGCTGATCTGGGTGATGATCGTGCCGATGCTCGTCAAGGTCGATTTCGGCGCGTTGCATGAAGTGCGGCGACACATCAGGGGCATCGGCGTCACGCTCTTTGTGAACTGGTTCGTCAAACCGTTTTCGATGGCCTTGCTCGCCTGGTTGTTAGTCCAGCATCTGTTCGCACCGATGTTGCCGGCAGCGCAACTCGACAGCTATGTCGCCGGGCTGATCCTGCTGGCCGCCGCGCCTTGCACGGCGATGGTGTTCGTCTGGAGCCGGCTGACCGGCGGCGATCCGCTCTTCACGCTGTCCCAGGTCGCGCTCAACGACAGCATCATGGTGATCGCGTTTGCGCCGCTCGTCGGACTGTTGCTCGGCATCTCCGCTATCGCCGTGCCGTGGGCGACGCTGCTCACATCGGTCGTGCTCTACATCGTGATTCCGGTGATCCTTGCGCAGGTCCTGCGCAAAGTGCTGCTCATGAAAGGGCCGTTGGTTTTCGAAACCGCGATGGCGAAGATCGGCCCGTGGTCCATCATGGCGCTGCTCGCGACGCTGGTGCTGCTGTTCGCATTCCAGGGCGAGGCCATTCTGAAGCAGCCGCTGGTCATCGTGCTGCTCGCGGTGCCGATCCTGATTCAGGTGTTTTTCAATTCGGCGCTGGCTTACTGGCTCAATCGCGCGGTTGGCGAGAAGCACAGTATTGCCTGCCCTTCGGCGCTGATCGGCGCATCGAACTTCTTCGAACTGGCGGTCGCCACCGCGATTGGCCTGTTCGGCTTCAATTCGGGCGCTGCGCTCGCAACGGTCGTGGGCGTGCTGATCGAAGTGCCGGCCATGCTGCTCGTCGTGCGTATCGTCAACCGTTCCAAAGGCTGGTACGAGTGCGCCTGATCGAACCTCGTCAATACGGGAGCCCAGGCTATGAGCCAAGTCACGATCTACCACAATCCCGACTGCGGGACCTCGCGCAACACGCTCGCGCTGATCCGCAATGCGGGCATCGAGCCCACGATCATCGAGTATCTCAAGCAGCCGCCGTCGCGCGAAACGTTGCTTGATCTCATCGGTCGATCGGGTCTCAAGGTGCGCGACGTGCTGCGCGAGAAGGGCACGCCCTACGCAGAACTGCATCTGGACGACGCGACGTTGACCGACGACCAGTTGATCGACGCGATGATCGCGCATCCCATCCTCATCAACCGTCCCATCGTGGTCACGCCGATGGGTGTGCGCCTGTGCCGACCGTCGGAAATCGTGCTCGATATCCTGCCCGAACCGCAACGCGGCGCATTCAGCAAGGAAGACGGTGAAGTGGTCATCAACGCAGAGGGAAAACGTGTCTGATCTCACGACCGACCTGCCACAGGTCGATGCGGCATTGTTTCGGGTTCCTGATATTCAGCGCCTTCATCCCGCGAAAGTTTCTTCCCACCCACCGCGCATCCTGCTACTTTACGGGTCGCTGCGCGAACGCTCGTTCAGCCGTCTGCTGAGCGAAGAAGCTGCGCGGCTGCTCACCGCGATGGGCGCGGAAGTCCGCACCTTCAACCCGAGCGGCCTGCCGTTGCCCGACGACGCGCCGGACAGCCATCCCAAAGTCGCCGAACTGCGAGAACTCGTGCTGTGGTCCGAAGGCATGGTCTGGTGCTCGCCCGAACGGCATGGTGCGATGACCGGCATCATGAAGGCGCAGATCGACTGGATTCCGCTCTCGGTTGGCGCTTTACGCCCAACGCAAGGCAAGACACTTGCCGTGATGCAGGTGAGTGGCGGTTCGCAATCGTTCAATGCGGTCAACCAGATGCGTGTGCTGGGCCGCTGGATGCGCATGCTGACCATCCCGAACCAGTCGTCGGTGGCCAAGGCGTTCATGGAATTCGATGAAGCGGGCCGCATGAAGCCATCCGCGTACTTCGACCGTGTCGTGGACGTGATGGAGGAACTGGTCAAGTTCACGCTGCTCACGCGCGATATCGGGCCGTATCTCGTGGACCGTTACAGCGAACGTAAGGAAAGCGCCGAGGCACTGATGAAGCGCGTGAACCAGGCCAGCATTTGAGCCGCACCGGCCGTCACGCACGAACGCCGTTTTACGGCGTCCGTACGCGCGGCGTTCAATGCATCAGGACGAGGCTTTGACCATCGTCACGATGGTCGGCGCGCCGTTGACGTTTTCGATGCGGACTTTCACCTTCTCGCCCGGGTGCGCCATCTGCACGATCGCAGCATGGCTGGCGGGATACGCCATCGTCATCGCGGGCATGCCGATATTGGCGAGTTCACCGTGTTTGAGCGTGACCATGCCTGCTGCCGCGTCCACCTTCACGACCTCGGCGCCGCTCAGCGCGTTGGCGGACGTCCTGGACGATGCGGCTGGCTTCATCGTCATGTTCATGGCGGCCATATCGTCGCCTGCCAGGGCGTACGACGCATACGTGCCGGTTGCGCACAATGCGGCGGCGAGAATGAGGAACGGTTTCATGAATTTTCTCCTTGAGTGAGAGTGGACACCTGCGTGTCGTTATGGACTGCCTGGTACATCGCCGCCTGTGCGAGCTTGCGCGCCCGGCGGCGCTGAAGCAGATACCAGGCGGCGGGAATCACGAACATCGAAAGCAGCGGTGCGGTCACCATGCCGCCGACCATCGGCGCGGCGATGCGCTGCATGACCTCGGAACCGGAGCCGTGGCCGATCATGATCGGGATCAGGCCGGCCAGCACGACGGCGACGGTCATCGCCTTGGGCCGCACGCGCAGCACAGCGCCTTCGCGGATCGCGTCGATGAGGGCCGCCTCGGTCAAGGGCGCGCCTTTGGCGATGCGCTGATCGAGCGCGCTCTTCAGGTACAGCAGCATGACCACGCCGAATTCGGCGGCCACGCCTGCCAGTGCGATGAATCCCACGGACGACGCGACGGAAACGGCATGGCCCAGCAGCCAGATCAGCCAGAACCCACCAACCAGCGCGAACGGCACGGTGGACATCAACAGAGCGGCATCGGCGACCGAATTGAAGGTCAGATAGAGCAATACGAAAATCACGATCAGCGTCACCGGGATGACCGTGCGCAGCTTCGCGGACGCGCGTTCGAGATATTCGAACTGTCCCGACCACGTAATCGAATAACCGGGCGGCAACGTCACGTTCTGCGCCACGGCGCGCTGCATGGCCTCGACCGCCGATTGCAGATCGACATCGCGGATATCCACGTACACATAGCCCGCGAGACGCGCGTTTTCGCTGCGGATCATCGGCGGGCCGTCGTCGATGCGGACGGTCGCGACGTCGCCGAGCGTGATCTGCGCGCCGCGATCCGTTATGACCGGCAAACGCCGGATGTTGTCCACCGAGTCGCGAATCTCGCGCGGGTAACGGACGTTGATGGGAAACCGTTCGCGGCCCGCGATGACTTCGCCAACGTCATCGCCGCCGACCGCCGACGACACGACCGACTGGATATCCGCCACGGACAGCCCATAACGCGCTGCCGCGAGGCGGTCGATGTCCACGTCGATGTAATGCCCGCCATTCAGGCGTTCCGCCAGTGCCGAAGTGACGCCGGGCACCGTCTTGACCGCCGCCTCGATCTGCGCCGCGACGCGGTCGATGCCATCGAGATCCGGGCCCGAAATCTTCACGCCCACCGGCGTTTTGATACCGGTCGAGAGCATGTCGAGCCGATTGCGGATTGGCGGGACCCAGACGTTCGAGAGGCCCGGCACCTTCACGCGCGCATCGAGTTCGTCGATCAGCTTCTGCGGCGTCATGCCCGCGCGCCACTGGCTGCGTGGCTTGAACTGGATCGTGGTCTCGAACATTTCGAGCGGCGCGGGATCGGTGGCGCTGTCCGCGCGCCCCGATTTGCCGAATACCGTGGCGACTTCGGGCACCGTCCTGATCAGCCGGTCGGTTTGCTGCAGCAGTTCGGCGGCCTTGTCGGCGGAGATGCCGGGCAGCGCGGTCGGCATGTAGAGCAGGTCGCCTTCGTCGATCGCCGGCATGAATTCCTCGCCTAGTCGCGACACGGGGATCGCCGTCAATGCGAGCGCCACGACGGCCATGCCGATCACGACCCACGGGCGGCGCAACGTCGCCTCCAGCAGTGGCCGGTAGACGCGCACGAGCACCCGGTTGATCGGATTGGCCGCTTCGTGCGGAATGCGCCCGCGAATCAGGTAGCCCATCAGCACGGGCACCAGCGTCACCGACAAGCCCGCAGCGGCCGCAATCGTGTAGGTCTTCGTGAACGCGAGCGGCGAGAACAGTTTGCCCTCCTGACCTTCGAGCGAGAAAACCGGGATGAACGACAGCGTGATGATCAATAGCGAGAAGAAGAGCGCAGGTCCTACCTCCGCCGCCGATTGCGCGATCAGCTCCCAGCGCTGCGCGGGCGCGATCGGCTCGCCGGGATGCGCGCGCTCGAACGCTTCCAGATGCTTGTGCGCGTTCTCGATCATGACAATCGCCGCATCGATCATCGCGCCGATCGCAATTGCAATGCCGCCGAGCGACATCAGGTTGGCGTTCACGCCCTGGTAGCGCATCACGATAAAGGCCGCGAGCACGCCCAGCGGCAGCGACAGGATCGCGACAAAGGCGCTGCGCAGATGAAACAGGAACAACGCGCAGACGATGCCGACGACGATGAACTCCTCGATCAGCTTGTCCTTGAGATTGCCGACGGCGCGCTCGATCAACTGCGAGCGGTCGTAGGTCGTGACGATCTCCACGCCGGGCGGCAAGGACCGCTTCAAGGCGGCGAGCTTGTCCTTTACGGCTTCGATTGTCGTCAGCGCGTTCTTGCCCGAGCGCATCACGATCACACCGCCGGCCACTTCGCCCTGACCATTCAGTTCCGCAATGCCGCGTCGCATCTGCGGCCCGATCTGGATGCGCGCGACATCGCCCAGCAGGACCGGCGTGCCCGCCGTGTTCGCGCGCAGCACGATATGGCGGAAATCGTCGAGGGTGCGCAGATAGCCCGACGAACGCACCATGTATTCCGATTCGGCGAGTTCGACCACGGAGCCACCCGATTCCTGGTTGGCTTTGCGAATGGCGTCCGTCACGGCATCAGCCGTGATGCCATAGGCGCGCAAGCGGTCGGGGTCGAGCACGACCTGATACTGCTGCACCATGCCGCCGATGCTGGCCACCTCGGACACGTTGGGCACGGCTTTCAACTCGAACTTCAGGAACCAGTCATTGAGCGCGCGCAGCTGCCCGAGATCGTGTTGGCCGGTGCGGTCCACGAGCGCGTACTCGTAGACCCAGCCCACGCCGGTGGCATCGGGTCCGAGCGAGACGCTCGCGCCGGGCGGCAGGCGGCTCTGGACCTGGTTCAGGTATTCGAGCACGCGCGAGCGCGCCCAATACTGATCCGTCTTGTCGTCGAACAGCACGTAGACGAAAGCGTCGCCGAACGACGAGTAAGCACGGATCGTCGTCGCGCCCGGCACGCCGAGCAGGGTGGTGGTGAGCGGATACGTTACCTGGTCCTCGACGATCTGGGGCGCCTTGCCTGGATACGAGGCTTTGACGATTACCTGGGTATCCGAAAGGTCGGGTAGAGCGTCCAGGGGCGTCTGACGCACCGAATACACGCCCCATGCCGCAACCAGCAAGGTCGCCAGCAGGACCAGAAAGCGTTGATGGATCGACCAGCGAATGACGCGCGCGATCATGGCTGGACTCCTGCGGTTTCGCTCCCTTCGAGCCGCGGCAACACCGATTTCAGGCTCGCCTCCGAGTCGATCAGGAACTGGCCCGATGCCACCACCTGTTGGCCCTCGGTTAATCCCGATGTAATCACCGTATCGCTGCCGGTGTCGCGTCCGGTCACGACCTCGACCGGCTGCATGCTGCCATTGCCGTTGCGCACGATGACGAGCGAGCGCTTGCCGGTTGTGATGACGGCCTCGGACGGCACGACCAGTTGCGCAGCAGCCGTAGCTGCACTCACGCGTACGCGCATGAGCATGCCGGGCGTGAGCGCTCCGCTGGCATTGTCGAGCTCCAGGCGCGCCTGAAGCGTGCGGCTGTCCGTGCTGATGCCGGGAAGAATTTCGCGGATGCGCCCGCCGAAGTGCCGCGAAGGTTCGGCCGCGAAGGTGGCGTCGACATGCATGCCGGGCCGTGCCTGCAAGGCCAGCGATTCAGGTATCTCGACGAGCAGCCAGAGCTTCGCGAGACCCGTGATCTTCGCGACGGTCTGACCCGGCGTCACCATCGCACCATCGCGCACGTTCAACTCGCTCACGACGCCCGATTCGGCCGCGGTGAGCGTCAAGTGCGTCTGAACCTGGCCGGTGCGATCGAGCGCGGCGACCAGTGCATCGGGAATCGACAGCGCCTTCATGCGGGCGCGTGCCGCGCCGAGCAGCGCGGGATCCATGCCGCTGCGTCGCAACGCAAGATACTCTTCCTGTGGCGCGAGCCAGTCCGGCACATAGAGCGAGGCGATGGGCGCGCCTCGGGCAATGCGCTGTAGTGGCGCGCTCGCGTACAGGCGGTCGATATAGCCCGTCACGCGCGACTGCACGACATCGGCGCTCGATTCGTCGAATTGCGTCGTGCCGATCGCATCGAAGCCATCGGCAACGCTCACGCGGCGCACCGTCGCGTAGCGGATGCCGAGATTCTGCTGCAAGGAAGCGGCGACCTTGATGCCGTCCGCACCGCCTTCGTCGGCGTACACAGGCTGTAACTGCATGTCCATGAAGGGCGATTTGCCGGGTTTGTCGAAATGCTGGTTCGGCACCATCGGGTCGTGCCAGTACAGCACCTTGCGGCCGGTTTTCGGGTCGATGCGATCGCTTGAGGTCGAGGTAAAGGTAGAGGACGCCGGGACGACGGTGGCGGTCGGTGCATGGCGAGCACCGGCCACATAGCCGGCGCCGAGCAGGGCCGCGCCAGCGGCGAGCGCCGCCGCTGCCAGAACAAGGGGTTTGAGTTTCATGTCGGTTCTCACGGCAGTTCTCACGGATTGACGGCAAGCGCGGGCGGCACGACCTGATATTCGAGCTGGGCCCAGGTGAGCGAGACCTCGCGTTGCAGGTCGAGCACCTGAAGCTGCGCGTCGAGCTGGGCGCGGCGGGCGGCGAAGGTCTCGGCGAGCGAGCCCGTGCCCGCGCGATAAGCCGCGACGGCCAGATCCACGCGCGCATCGGCGGCGGGGACGAGCGCGGTCTGCAAAGCCGCCAGGCGCTCACGGCCGCTTGCGAGCGTCGTCGCGAGCGTCTGGATATCGGCTTCGATCTGGCGCTGCGTGTCCTCGTAGCTCAGCCTCGCGCGCGTGGCGAGATCGGCCTTGCCCGAGACGTCGCGGTCTTCGACGTTTGCGCGGTGGATCGGCAGCGGAATGCTCACGCCCACCGAAACGAAGCGCGAATTCGCCCCGCCTTGCAGGTACGAGACGTTCCAGGTCCAGTTAGGACTCCGACGGCTCGAAGCGACCGCCACATCGGCATCGGCAACGTGGATATCGGCTGCCGCTGCGATCAGGGCGGGTTCGACGCTGCGCAACTGATCCGCGGGCAATGCTGCGACCGTGGACTCCGGCGCGGGCGGCTCGCCCGTGATGTCGGTCACGCTCGCGGCGGTCCAGCGCGACAGATCGATGAGCGCCGTCTGCAACACCTGGCGCGCCTTGAGCCGGTCGTCGCTGGCCTGGGCGAGCATCAGCTTCGCCTGGGTGACATCGGCGGCCGTCGCTTTCGCGCCGCGATACGAGGCTTCGGTGGCGGCAAGCTCGTGGTTCATGTGATCGAGCAGCGCCGCGCGCAACGCCACGGCACGCTTTGCATACGCCGCGTTGAGCCATGCGCTGGCCGTGCGCTCGCGCACGCTGGCAAGCTGCGTTAGATAGCCGGTCTGCTCGCGCTCGGCCATTCTGCCCGCCAGATCGCTCTGCAATGCGCGCTTGTGCGGCGACACCCATTCCTGCTCGATGCCGATGCGGCGCATCGTCAGGATGTTCTGGCCGATGGTGAATGCCTGGTCGCCGTTGACCGGCAAGGCGTCGATGCCCGCCGAGAGTTTGGGATTGGGTAGCTGCCCCGCGCTCACGACCGATTCGGCGCTGGCATCGACGGATGCCTGGGCGGCCTGGATCGATGTGTTGCGCTGGGCGGCGCTTTGCAGCGCGGCTTCGAGTGTCCAGGGGGCGGCCTCGTCCACATTTTGTGCGTGAGCGGCGAGGCTGCAGGCGAACGCCAGCGTCAGCGCGAGGGCGAGCGCGCGCAGCCGCAGTCCACCCTGCCGGCGCGCCGGCAAGGCATTGGCTAAATGCATGATGAACTCCGTTGGGTCGAGCCCGCGCCTGCCGACATGACGCTCATGTGGCATACGAATCGACAAGGGGGCTCACGTCCCGGATCGGGACGACATCACCGCGCTAAACGTCCAGATGAGCGTCCGGATTAGCGTCCAGATCGACGTTCAGGCGGTGTACCGGATGAGCGGAGTCAGAGCGCGCGCGGCGGTCGCCACAGCCCGTCTGGGCCGCGGCCGGGACAGGCTTGCGCGTAGTGGAAGTGCAGTTCGATGACGCGCCCGGCAGGACGCGTCAGAACGGGGAGGGAAACGGGATGGTAGAGACTGCCGGCCTGGCACTGGGCCGTCATCTTGCAGAGCGTGCCGCCGGATTTACCGTGGTCGGTAGGCGCAGACTTCATCGTCTCGCAACCCGGCATGCCTTGCATGTCGGCGTCGGCGGCCGACGAGACCGTAGCCTGTATCGGACATGGCCCGCTCAGGCCGCTGGCTGCCAGCCCCGAGAGGGGCAGCATCGCGCACAGCAGCAGAACGAGAAGGGTCCGGATGAATTTCATTGACCGCGAGTATAGCGCAGGCATTGCCGGTTTTTTCAACGTGACGCTGATTGTGCGCGTTCGCCGATACCTTTAGTTCTGCTTGCGTGCTTGAGGCGCCTCGGGATTCACCTTGGCTTCACGGCGCGACCGCTCATTGATGATTTGATGCCGACGATGATCGGTCATCTTTTTCCAGCCGCGCGCTTCTTCTCGCGTTCGATAGCAGCCGGTACAGAACCCGGTTTTGCCGTCGAACGCGCATAGGTCGATACAGGGAGACTTGACGGCCATGACTCAGACGCCAGCGACGGCGGGATTGACTTCGACGGTCACGTGCGAGAGTCCCTCGAAGCGCTTGAGCGCCGCGTGATAGAAGCTGGGCTTGCGCTGGGCGTCGCGCGTGCCGACCGACACGACCGCACTCATATGGCCCGGGCCGATACGCCATACATGAAGGTCGAGCACGGTGTCGCCGTTATCCTCGATGACGTGGCGCACGTTATCGGCCATGCGGCGGTCGGCGTTCATGTCCAACAGAATGCCGCCGGTATCGCGCATGAGGCCCCACGACCAGTTCGCAATCACGAGTGCGCCAATCACGCCGGCGAGCGGGTCCATCCACAACCAGCCGAAAGCGCGTGCGAGCAGCAGGCCAATGATCGCCAGCACGGAGACGGCTGCGTCCGCAATCACATGGATGTACGCCGAGCGGATGTTGTGGTCCCGGTGCAGTTGCGCTTCATCGCCATGATCGTGTTCGTCGCCGTGATCATGGTCATGATCGTGACCGTGGCTATGGCCATGTGAATGACCGTGCGAATGGCCATGGGAGTGCCCATGATGATCGCCGCTCAGCAGCCAGATGCTGGCCAGATTGACGAGCAGACCCAGTACGGCGATGGGAATCGCCTGACCGAAGTGGATCCGCACCGGCGAGAAAAAGCGCGAGACGGCCTCATAGCCGATCAGCAGCGCGATCATCGCGAGCACGATCGCGCTCGTGAATCCCGCGAGATCGCCAAGCTTGCCCGTGCCGAACACGAAGCGGCTATCGCTCGCGTGGCGGCGCGCATACGTGTAGGCCAGCGCCGCGATCAGCATGGCCCCCGCGTGCGTGGACATATGCAGGCCGTCGGCCACCAGCGCCAGCGAACCGAACAGGCTGCCGCCGACAATCTCGGCCACCATCATGGCGCTGCATAGCGCAATGACCATCCAGGTCCTGCGTTCGTTGTCCTCGTGGGCGGCGCCCAGGAAGATATGGTCGTGTCCCGCCCCGAAGGCGGCGTCCTCAAACCGGCTCATGTTGCTCTCACTTGAAATAGCTGTGCACGACTTCGATCAGTTGCTCGGTGCCGCTGCCATGCTCGTCGTCGGGCTCGGCATCGACCAGATGAGTGCGGATGTGGTCCTCCAGCACGACGGCCAGCAGACCGTTCATCGCGCCGCGGCAACTGGTGACCTGTTGCAGGATTTCCATACAGCCGCGCTCGTCTTCGAGCGCGCGCTCGATCGCTTCGACCTGCCCCTTGATTCGGCGGATGCGGTTCAGCAGCTTCTGTTTTTCCCGGATCGTATGGCTCATCTGTGTCCTCTCGTTGACGGGACGCAGTCTAGCATCAATAGGGTGGGGGGGTATACTACTGAGTGCGCGAGAAAATTGGGGACACGCGCGGGAAGTCGTGTCCGCGCGCAGGGTGGGGGGCTCAGGCAGAAGGCAGGTGCAGCCGGACATAGGCTGCACCTTGCGGATGCGGCGTTAGCGCATAACGCCCGACGTGACGGCGCTGGCCGATGGGCCGACCGCGCGGGCACGCGTGGCTTCGAGGTCTTCACTCACGAGGTCGGCGACCGCTTGCGCCGTGGCCGCCGAGAGCGTCCAGCCGAGATGGCCGTGCCCCGTGTTGTAGAACACGTTGCGGCGCCGTCCGCGTCCGACCTTCGGCAACATGGCGGGCAGCATGGGGCGCAATCCCGTCCACGGAATCACGCGCGCCGTCGACATCGACGGGAAATAGTCGCGCGCCCAGCGCACGAGCGGCTCGATGCGGTCGGAGCGAATATCGCGGTTGACGCCGTTGAGTTCCGCTGTGCCCGCAATGCGGAAGCGATCCGCGCCCAGGCGGCTCGTGACGATTTTCGCCGCGTCGTCGAGCAGGCTGACCCACGGGGCGGCCTCGCGGCTCGCGGCGCCGTCGAGGCACACGGTAATCGAATAGCCCTTCACCGGATACACGTTGACGTGGTCGCCCACATGCGCGGCGAGCGCGCGGCTGCCGACGCCCGCGCAGATCACGACGCGATCGAACGTCGTGCTGGCGGGCAGGCCATCGCATAGCGTGTCGATCCAGACCCTGTCACCCGCCATATCTGCGATTGCCTGCACCGTCGTGTCGTACTGAAACGTCACGCCCATCCGTTCGCAGGCACGCGCAAGTCCTCGCGTGAATTTGTGAATGTCGCCGGTCGAATCCGATTCGGTAAAGAAGCCGCCGAAGAAGTCGCCCTGGAGCGTGGGCTCGATGGCGCGGATTTCGTCGGGTGTGACGGCGCGCCGGTCGAGCCCGCCTTCGCGCAGCAGCGCATTGACTTTCGTCGCCGCATCGAACTCCTTGCGCGTTGCGTAGAAGTGCAAAATACCGCGTTGCTCGTGATCGAAGTCGATCGATTCGCGTTGCGCGATCGAGAACAGATGCTCGCGCGCGGCGATCGCCAGGCGCACCGTTTCAATCGTATTCTCACGATAGTTCGGGATCTGCCGCAGGAACTCGCCAATCCAGCTGTATTTGTGCCAGTTGGGGCGCGGATTCATGAGCAACGGCGCGTCGCGCCGGAACATCCAGCGCAGGCCTTTGAGCACCGTGGCGCGGCTGTTCCAGACCTCCGCATTGCTGGCGGAAAGCTGGCCGCCATTGGCGAACGAGGTTTCCATCGCCGCGTAACGGTGGCGCTCGAAGACGGTGACCTGGTGGCCGCGCCGGGCGAGCGCATAGGCGGTGGTGACGCCGGTAATACCGGCGCCGATAACGGCAATTCGTGACATGACAGTGTCCAGATGGGAGTGATCATCGCCGGCCGATTTCAACCGGCGCCGATGCCCCATCTGTCCATGTACCTGAGAGTTTCGCCCACGCGCTTACGGCGCGCAGGGTTCCCCTTCGGTGGGCGCCACCATGGCGGTGCGCCGCTCTCCAGATGTTCCGGCTGCATGGTCCTTTTGCCTGAGAGTTTCCGGGGCGGTTGCTCCGTCGGCGTCGTCCAGGTAGGACGATCTCTCCCATGCAGCGTGTTGGAACGCGACAAGATTAACCCGCGTTCGGTGGAACCGGCAATCGATTTTCAAAAACCGCTGTGCGATAGTCTCACCCGTTCCACACGGCGATTCATCATGAAACTGCATCAACTCAAGGCGCTGGTTGCGGTTGCCCAGACCGGCAGCATTCTCGAAGCATCGCGCATGCTGCACGTCACGCAGTCGGCGCTGAGCAAGGCGCTCAAGGAACTGGAAGCGCACGTGGGGGCCACGCTGTTCGTGCGTTCCAGCAAGGGCGCGCAACTCACCGCTTATGGCCAGCGGCTGGTTGGCCATGCGCGGCTCATCAGCGACCAGGTGCGCCGCGCGCGCGACGATATGGAGGAAATGAAGGGCAACGCGCTGAGCGAGATCAGTATCGGCTTGACGCCCGTGACCGCGCTGCTGCGTCCGCTCGCCGATTGTCTCTCGGTGTTCCGGCGTGATTTTCCGCGCGTGCATTTGCGCCTGCTGGAAATGCGCCCGATGCAACTGCTCGAACAGGTGCGCGAAGGCACGCTCGACTTTGCGGTCACGTCGCAGCAAATCGCACCGGACTCCGCGCTCGACTGCACGCCGGTGCTCGGCATGGCGACGCTCGTGGCCGCGCGCAAGGGTCATCCGCTGCGAGCCGAGCGCTCGCTCGCCGCGCTGCAACAGGCCGAATGGCTCGTGCTCGATCCGCTGGAGGATGCGGGCACGCCTTTCGTGCAACTGTTCGCCCAACATGGCATGGACCTGCCGGAGCGCGTGATCGAATGCTCGTCGATGTCGCTCGCGCTTGCCATGTGTTCGCAAATGGACTCGCTCATCCTGCTGTCGTCGGAATCGACCAACAGTCGTTTCATGCGTGAAACGATGGACTTTCTCGAGCTCGACGAGGCCATGCCCGAGCGCACTATTTCCCTCGTCACACGCGACCGCCATACGCTGCCAGCCTCGGCGTCGCGCCTGCATGATGCGATCGTCGATGCCTTGCGCGACTACGATCCGCTCAACGCCCCCGCCCTCAAGCCCTGAACGCATCGCCCCGATCCTCTTTCGGCGCGCCGTTATAACCAGATGGCAAGCGATTGAAAATCAGTCGCTTGTCGCGGTGATTTTGGCAACAAACACTGGGCTCACCGTTTGACGGCATGCGCCACGCGCTTCGCGTGAGCGACTTGCGCAACGATTCCACGCCCGCCCGAGCGGGCCGCCCACCACGCGACGATCTGTTAAGAGGGACGTCAATGAACGAAATGCCCCGCACGCTGAGCAGCGTCGTGCCGCCCATGAGCCGCAGCGACGCTTCGGCCAGTCCTGCACGACGCGCGCCGACCCGTCGCGCCATCGTGGCCGCCGCAATTGGCAACGGCCTCGAAATGTACGACTTCACGCTCTACAGCTTTTTCGCGGTGACGATCGGCAAGCTGTTCTTTCCCGCCGGCAGCGCGCTTACGTCGCTATTGCTGTCGTTCGCGACGTTCGGGGTGGGCTTTCTCATGCGGCCGCTCGGCGCGCTTCTGATCGGCAATCTTGCCGACCGGCGCGGCCGCAAGGCGGCGCTGACGCTGACCATCGCGCTCATGACCGCCGGCACCGCGCTCATCGCACTCACGCCCAGCTATGCCAGCATCGGTGTGAGCGCAACGATCCTGGTGGTGATCGGCCGCTTGCTGCAAGGGCTATCGGCAGGCGGTGAAGTGGGCGCGGCGTCCGCGCTGTTAATGGAATCGGGCGGCAAGGCGCGTCGCTGCTTCCTGGTGAGTTGGCAGGCGGCAACGCAAGGCGGCGCTGCGCTGCTTGGCGCGCTGTCCGGCGTGGCCGTCTCCGCGTGGCTACCACCCGACGCCTTGCAGGCATGGGGCTGGCGCCTGCCGTTCCTGGTCGGCCTGCTGATCGCGCCGGTGGGCTTTTATATTCGGCGTCACCTCGAAGAAACCCACGTGAGCGAGGCCAACTCGGCATTCAACGGCGTGCGTGTGGTCCTGCGCGAGCACGCCCGCACACTCGTGCTCGGCACCTTCCTCATGACGAGCTCCACGTCTTCCATGTACGTGATCGTCTTCTATATGCCTACGTATCTCGTGCGCACGCTGCACATGCCTTCGGTGACCGCGTTCGCGGCGACCTGCGTGTCCGGCTTCACGATGCTCGTGCTGGCGCCGCTGTTCGGCCGCTTCGCCGACCGCCTGCCGCGCCGCAAGCCGCTGCTGATCGCCAACAGCCTGTTGTCGATGCTGATCGTGATACCCAATTTCACGCTGCTTTCGTCGGGGCCCGGTCTGCCGCTCACGATGATGTGCGTGGCGATCTCCGGCACGCTGATGTCGATCGGCACGGGGGCGGGCACGGCGATGATGATGGAGGCGCTGCCGCGTCATCATCGCGCGACCGGCATGTCGATCATGTACAGCTTTGGCGTGACGATCTTCGGCGGTTTTGCGCCGCTGGCGGTGACCTGGCTCATCAGCGCAACCGGCAGCCGCATGGCGCCTGCGGGCTATCTGCTGTGCGCTTCGCTTATCAGCTTCACTGCGCTGCTGCTTTATCCGAGCAATCCGGGCCGCGATTGACTCCGCCTTCGGTATCGACTCTTTCACTCTCTGGACTTCATTCATGAATTCGTGTGATTCGATTCCGGCCGCCTTGGCGGCCTCGGCCGGACGCTTTGCCGCGCTCCGACACCGCATCCATGCGCATCCCGAACTGGGCGCCGATGTGCCCGATACGGCGGCGCTCGTCGCGGGCCTGCTGCGCGAGTGGGGCTACGACGTGCATACCGGTATTGGCGGTCATGGCGTCGTCGCCCAGTTGAAGTTGGGCAACGGCGCGCGACGGCTCGGCCTGCGCGCGGACATGGACGCGCTGCCGCTTCAGGAGCGCACGGGTCTGGCCTATGCGAGCACGATTGACGGGCGCATGCATGCCTGCGGCCATGATGGCCACACGGTTACGCTGCTGGCGGCCGCCGAGCACCTGGCCGCGACGCGTGCGTTCGACGGCACCTTGAACCTCATTTTCCAGCCCGACGAAGAAGGCTTGAGCGGCGCGCTGGCGATGATGGACGACGGCCTGTTCGATCGCTTTCCCTGCGATGCCGTCTATGCATTCCACAACGCGCCGGGCTTGCCGGTGGGCAAGGCGGTCGTGCAGGCAGGGCCGCTTGGCGGTTCGTCGGATCGTGTGAGCGTGACGTTTCGCGGTAAGGGCGGCCACGGCGCGATTCCGCACCGCGCGGTCGATCCCACGCTGGCGCTGTGCATGGCCGTGGTGGCGCTGCAAGGCATCGTCTCGCGCAACGTCGCGCCGGTGGATGCGGGTGTGATTAGCGTGGGACAGATCTCGGCGGGCAGCACTTACAACATCATTCCCGAAACGGCGACGCTCAAGCTCACCGTGCGCGCCACCGTGCCGGCCGTGCGCGATCTGCTGGAAGCGCGCATTCGTGCAGTGGTCGAGCATCAGGCCGCGTCGGCGGGACTGGTGGCCGATATCGTCTACGACCGCATGGTCCCGGCGATCATGAATACGCCTGCCGAAGCCGAACTCGCACGCGCGGCCATTGCGAGCGTGCTGGGCGAAGCCCAGGTGATCCAGGTGCCGCCTTCGACTCAAATGGGCAGCGAGGATTTCGCCTGGATGTTGCAACGTCTGCCGGGCTGTTACTTCTCGCTAGGCAACGGTACGGGCGAATGGGTTGGCTGCTCGTTGCACAACGATGGATACGACTTCAACGACGCAATCATTCCCATCGGCGCCGCCTGCTGGGTGGCGCTGACTGAAGCCTATCTGCGCAGCGAAGACTAGGCAGGTGGGGACGCGAACGTATGCGTTCGCGTCTCTTTGATAGTTTGTTATCCGAAATAAAAAATCATAAAGTAGCACCAAACGGAGATCTTTTTTCATGCGCAAGCGGGCATTGGCATTGGCAGTGGCGGTAAGGATGGTGGCGTTGGGAGCAATTTCGGGCAGCGCGTACGCGCAGTCGAGCGTGACGCTCTATGGCACGATCGACGTTGGCGCTGTGTTCAATTCGAACGCGGGCGGCAAGCAGCAGTACGCGCTTGCAAGCGGTAACGCCAGTTCGAGCGCCTGGGGACTCAAGGGCAGCGAGGATCTCGGTGGCGGGATGAAGGCCATTTTCACGTTGGAGAACGGCTATAGCGCGACCACGGGCACGATCTCGCAAAACGGCACCTTCTTCGGACGCCAGGCGTTTGTCGGACTCTCGGGCGAGCCCGGCACGCTCACGCTAGGCCGCCAGTATTCGAGCGCCTACTGGTACACCGGCTATCTGACAGCAGGCGGCAGTTGGGCTGCGGCAGGCGCGGGCTATGGCGCGCATCCTGGCGATGTCGACAATCTCGACACGTTCTCGCGCGTCAACAACGCGGTGAAGTACACGACGCCGAACTTCTACGGCTTCTCGCTTTCGGGCATGTACGCGTTCGGCAATCAGGCGGGGTCGATCGCGACGAATCGCATCGTCGCGGTGGGGGGCGGCTATGCACGTGGGCCATTGACGCTCGGCATCGGCTATCAGAGCGCCGACCGGCCGAACTTCTCGTTCTTCGGCGACAAGGCGAACGACAGCGCGAGCGCCAACAATATCTACAGCCCCGTGTACGCGGGTTTCGCTTCGGCGGGCGCGCAGAAGATTTTTTCGGCGGCCGGCACGTATGTGCTCGATCGCGCGACGCTGGGCCTCGCGTATAGCAATACGCGCTTCACGGATCTGGGCTCCGTTGCGGTGGCGGGATTGAGCGCGACGGAAAAGGCTTTTCGCGGCACGCAGTCGTTCAATATCGGCGAGGCGAGTGTGAGGTTTCAGCTAACGTCAGCGTGGATGTTGGGCGCGGCGTGGTCGTATACGCAAAGCACGGGCGTGACGCACGCGCATTATCAGCAGGTCGATCTGGTGGTCGATTACGCGTTGTCGAAGCGAACCGATCTGTATGCGATGGGTTTTTATCAACATGCGTCGGGCACCGATTCGCGCGGCTTGCCCGCGGTTGCCGCGATTGCTGGTGTGACGGCTTCTAAAACCGATGCGCAGACGCTGGCTACGGTGGGGATTCGGCATCGGTTTTAGACGCCGCGAATTGAGGGGCGCGAAAATCGCAGGCGATTGCGCATCGACGCATCGCCCTTTTCCCCCTCACTTCCCCTTTCGCGCCACCACCTTACGCCCGTGTGCGGCCGTGTCCGCGAACAGATCGATCACCACCTCGCGCAACCAGCGATTGCCTTCGTCCTGCTGCACGCGAGTGTGCCAGAGCAGATGGATCGGCGCGGCCGGTAAGGTCATGGGCAGCGCGCGCAGACTGAGCGAGAACGGTGTCGCGAGTTGCAGCGCGAGCCGCTCCGGCACCGTAGCGATCAGGTCGGTGCGTTGCAGGATGTAGCCCACGCTCATGAAGTGCGGCACCGTCAAACGTACCTGGCGCCGCACGCCACGCCGCTTCAACCAATCGTCGACCTGGCCGTGGCCGGTGCCAGCCGAGACTACGACCAGATGCTCGGCTTCACGCCAGTCCGCAAGCGTGAGCGCCGCGTCCTCCAGCGGATGCCCGCGCCGGAACAGACAGACATAGCGCTGATCGAACAGGCGGCGTTGATAGAAGCCCCCTTTGAGTTGCGGAAGCAGGCCCACGGCCAGGTCGACGCGTCCTTCGGCCATTTCATCGCTCAGATTGACGCTGGTATTGCGCACCGTATTGAGTGCGACGCCCGGCGCTTCGCGCGACAGCCGTTCGAGCAGCGCGGGTAGAAAAACGACTTCGCCGATGTCCGTCATGCCGATCGTCATGGTGCGCGTCGCGCGCAGCGGATCGAAGCCCGTCACCGGATTGAGCGCCGCGTGCAGGGTCGCGAGCGCATGGGACACCGGCTCCGCCAGGCGCAGCGCGAACGGCGTGGGCACCACACCGCCCGGCGCGCGCACGAACAGCGGGTCGCCCAGCCTGCGCCGCAGCTTGGCGAGCGCATTGCTGACGCCGGGCTGGCTCATGTTCATCTGTTCCGCGACCGTCGCCACGCGCCGTTCCTGCATCAGTCGCTGAAAGAGCAGCAGCAGATTGAGGTCGATATCGCTGAGTTCCATAACATTCCATTCGCCTGGCCGGGTTGATTCTGTTGAGTGATGAAGCGCATTCATTTCATCTTATTGAGCAATGAAGGTCCAGTGCTGAAAATACTGACGTGGTCCAGGCATTCGGCGCCCCGCAGGCGCGTCGCGGACGACCCCACCCAACAATGCGGATACAGGAGACACCTTCATGACGCGAATGGATATGAAGATTGCGATCGTCGGCGCCGGCATCGGTGGTTTGACGCTGGCGCTCGCGCTGCGCGAGCACGGGATCGATGTTCAACTCTTCGAGCAGACCGACGAGTTGCGCGAAGTGGGGGCGGCCGTGGCGCTTTCGGCGAACGCGACGCGCTTTTACGAACAAATGGGGCTACGCGCCGAGTTCGAAAGGGTCTGCGCGGAGGTGCCCGGACTCATCTATCGCGATGGCCGCAGCGGCGCAGTCATCGGCCATCATCGCGGCGCGCCGGATTATCGGGCGCAATTCGGCGGCTCGTACTGGGGCGTTCATCGCGCCGATCTGCAGGCTGTGCTGTCCACGGCGGTGGGCCTCGACCGTATCAAGCTCGGTCATCGGCTGGTCGATCTCACGCAGCACCCCGATCGTGTGACGCTTGCGTTCGACAACGGCCAGCGCATCGACGCCGATCTCGTGATTGGCGCCGACGGGGCGCGCTCGATCACGCGCCGCTGGATGCTGGGTTATGACGACGCCTTGTATTCGGGATGCTCGGGTTTTCGCGGTGTCGTGCCGGCCGATTCGCTGCACCTGTTGCCCGACCCCGAGACGATTCAATTCTGGGTCGGGCCGGGCGGCCATCTGTTGCATTATCCGATCGGCGACAACGGCGACCAGAATTTTCTGCTGGTCGAGCGTCATCCTTCGCCGTGGCCGTCGCGCGATTGGGTCCTGCCGGCAAGCGAGGGCGAGCAACTGCGCCTGTTCAAGGACTGGCATCCCGCTGTCGTGCAGATGGTCACGGCCGTGCCGATCAGTCAACGCTGGGGCCTGTTCCATCGCCCGCCGCTCGGCCGCTGGAGCAAGGGCCGCGTCACGCTGATCGGCGACGCCGCGCATGCGCTGGTGCCGCACCACGGTCAAGGCGCCAACCAGTCGATCGAGGACGCCGTCGTGCTGGCCGCGCAACTGGCCAAGGCGGGCGCGGGCAACTGGCGCGAGGCGCAGGAAGCCTATGAACGCCTGCGCCGTGGCCGCACGCGCAAGGTGCAGTATGCGTCGATCACCACGGCGGACGTGCTGCATCTGCCCGACGGGCCGGCCGCCGAGGCGCGCAACGCCCGTCTGGGCGATCGCGAGAGCTTGCTGAATCACCTGGACTGGATTCACGACTTCGACGCGCTCAACGAAGAGCCGAGCGATCGTCAGGGCGGCACCTGGCTCTAAGCGAGCCAGCAAGTCGATCGGCGTCACGCGCGGTTTATCCGCGCGTGACGCAAGCAGATCCGTCCATACCTCGTGGATATGGAATCTATACCGAATAGGTGTTGGACTGCTTATTGCGCGGTCGATACTATCAGCGCACTAAAACAACCGATTCGATCCCCGGTTTGCGAAGGGTTCTGATTCAATCCGTATTCGTGTTGTAGAAGTCGAAGAATGACTAATCAATTTTTATTAATTGATTAGTCATGCGTAGAAATAAAATAAATCCCCATCATGGTTTGGAGACTCTATGAGATTGCACCCTCTCATTGGCGCAGCTTTGCTCGGATTCGCGACGACCGGCTTTGCGCAAAGCAGCGTGTCGCTGTACGGCATTATCGATACGGGCGTGGAATACATTTCACATGCCAATGCAGCGGGGCAGAGTGTTGTGCGTATGCCCTCCGTCACGGGAGAATTCCCTTCGCGTTGGGGTATACGCGGCACCGAAGATCTGGGCGCGGGCTATAAAGCGCTTTTTGTTCTGGAAAGCGGCTTCAACGTTTCCAATGGCACCATGGGACAAGGTGGACGTCTCTTCGGGCGGCAAAGCTGGGTGGGCATCGAAAGCCCGTACGGCACGTTGTCTTTCGGCCGCCAATACACCATGACCTACCTTGCCGTGCTCGATGCCGACCTGCTCGGCCCGAACATTTACGGCTTGCCTTCGCTCGATGCCTATATTCCGAACGGTCGCGCGGACAATTCGGTGGCCTGGCGCAGCAAGTTCGGTGGATTGACGGTGGGCGCCATGTACTCGTTCGGTCGGGACTCGGCAGGAACCGGCAATTCGCCCGGGCAGGGCACGTGTGCCGGTCAGACGCCTGGCGATATGACCGAATGCCGTCTGTGGTCGGCCATGCTCAAATACGATTCGACGTGGTTCGGCGCCGCGGCTTCCTATGAAGAGCAAAGAGGCGGAGGCACCACTGCGGCGGCAAACTTTTTCGATGGCGTGAAACCCGTGTCGTTGACCTCGAATGCGGACAAGGACGATCGCGCCCAGGTCAATGGGTACGTGAGTATCTATGGGGTCAAGCTGGGTAGCGGCTGGATCGGTCGATGGGTCGACACGAACTCGTCAGGCGCGCCGAACGTCCATTCCAATCTGTTTTATTTCACCGCTAATTACTATTTCACTCCGGCGGTTTCCGTCGATGGCGGCGTCTATCACGTCACGGTATCGGGGCAGGACGCGCGGGCGACGTTGGGTGTGCTGCGCACGACGTACTTCTTTTCGAAGCAGACCGCTGTCTATCTCCAGGGCGCGTACCTCGCAAACAGCGCGCACGCAGCCTTTACGGTCAGCGCCGGGGGCGGGGGCACGACACCGGCGCCGGGACTGGGCCAGGTGGGTGTAATGGCCGGGATTCGTCACATGTTCTGACGAATGCGGTGAAAATAGTGCTCGCAAGGCTTACCGATCGACGCGATAAAGAAGCGGCCTGGCATGATGTGTAAGTCTTGTGAAATATTCGATCGGAGAAAATTACCAATCATGACGAAGCGGAAATAAGGGACTGAAATTTGCCTTATTCAATGGCTAATGCGATGCGTCGTCGATTAACATAACGACTTTCTGCGACAAGCGGCGGCTCATGACGCACATGATGCTCACGTGGGCCCGCGAAGCGTGTCGCCTTCAGCTCTCTTCACCGGGGCGGGCGCGTGCGCCCGCGTATGCATGATTGACCCCAACGCTGCGCGGCTCGCGCAAGCGCAACAGCATTTTTCCGCTGGCGATCTCGACGCTGCGGAGCAAGAACTGAAATCGATCCTCGCGGCGAATGCCGATCACATCGGTGCGCTCGAAGCGATGTCTTTCGTTTGTGTTGCGCGCAAGGACTACGTAGGCGCAGCCGATTTTGCGTGGCGCGCGGCGCAACCGGCCGCGACCCAGCCGCAGCAGTTGCAGCGCGCCGCACGGATTTGCCAGCTCGTGCAACGCCACGCCGATGCCGTCACGCTCTACGAGCGTCTGCTCGCATTCGCGCCCGACCACGCCGATTCGCTGCATGGCGTGGCGATGTCGCTCGTGCAGATGGAGCAGGGCGAGGCCGCGCTCGCTTATCTCACGCGCCTGACGCAACGCTATCCGCTCCAGGCGGAAGTCCATTACAACCACGGCACGCTGCTTGGCCAGTTGCGGCGCTACGACGAGGAGCTTGCTGCGTATCGGCGGGCGATTACGCTCAAGCCGAATTTCGTTGCGGCCCACACCAATCTGGGCGTGGCCTTGCGCGATCTGCATCGCTTTGACGAAGCATTGCGCCAGTTCAAGACGGCGTTGTCGATCGACGCGAACGATCCCGGCGCGCGCACCAATCGCGCGCAGACCAATTTGCTGCTCGGGCAGTTCGAGCACGGCTGGCGCGAATACGAATGGCGCTGGCGCGACGGCGCGATGGCGCACGGTTTCCCCGACGCGCAGCAGTGGAAGGGACAAGCGCTCGAAGGCAAGACGGTGCTCGTGCACGCGGAACAGGGCTTTGGCGACACCTTGCAGTTCGTGCGTTTCGTTCCTCGCCTCGCAGCTAAGGGCGCGAACGTGATCGTGCGCGTACAGGATGCATTGTTGCCCTTGTTGCAGGATGTGGCGAGCGCGGCGAGCGTGATCGGAAAATCCGCACCGCTGCCCGCGTTCGACTATCACCTGCCGATGTTGAGCCTGCCTCACGCACTCGCACTTCGCGTTGCCGATTTCGCGCCGGCGGGCGACTATCTTCATGCGGACGACGCGCAGCGCGCAGCGTGGTCCGACGTGATCGGCGAACCGGATAGCGTGTCGAAACGGCTGCGCGTCGGCGTAGTCTGGTCGGGCAGCGAGGCGCATTTGAACGATCGCAATCGCTCGATACCACTCGCCACGCTCGCACCGTTGTTCGATGCCGATGCGTGTTTCGTGTCCCTGCAAAAAGACATGCGCGAGCGCGACCGAGCCTGCGCTGACGAACTCGTGCAGCACGGGAAATTGATCGACACGGGTGCGCGCCTGACGACGTTCGAGACGACGGCGGCGCTCGTCGCGCAACTCGATGTGGTGATCGCCGTCGATACGGCGGTCGCGCACCTGGCGGGCGCGCTCGGCAAGCCGGTGTGGATCGCGTTGCCCTACACGCCGGACTGGCGTTGGCAACTGGATCGCGACGATAGCCCGTGGTACGCCAAGGCGCGCCTGTTCCGCCAGACGCAGCGCGGCGAGTGGGGCGACGTGGTGACGGCATTGCGCAACGCAGTCGAAGCGGGCATCGCGGCCTGATCGACGCACCGGGCGGCGAATACGGCGGACGATACGTGTTTGCCGCCTCTGGACCCTCTCCTCCCTTCGACGGCGAGCCTGCGACGTTCTGATCGCGGCTCGCGTCACGTCAATGCGCCTTCGGGCGCTTCAGCACTGGCTTCCCGACGTAAGCGGGACGCTCCATCCTGAATCGCCTGAGCGAGCTACCTGAGGAACGCTTGGCGAAATGCCGAAGTTTTAGGATAATGAGAATCATTTCGATTTAGGTGCGGAGTGTGCGACCGCGACATCATGGCGGTGGCAACGCGCGCCACCATCGCGGTGCCAACGAGGACAACGCGCAATGACAGCGACAGAGCATGACTGGACACGCCTGTGCGACGAGCACAGCCGCGTCGTAGCGGAATATGGGCACGCGCAGCGGCGGGTGTCGGATCTCATTGCGCAGCAGGCGCACCGCATAAAGACGCTGGAAGCGCAGGTCATGCAGTTGCGTGCCGCAGCGATCCTGCGCGAGACGGCGCTTGCGTGGGCGCGCGAGGACATGGATGCGCTACAGGCGAGCGTGCCCGGGTTGCCGAGGCGCCTGGCGCTCACGCAGCACGTGCGCGCGCTGGAGGCGCGCATACGGGCATTGATTCGGGCTCAGACGATGCCGGCCACGGCCCATGCAGGCAAGACCGTCAACACGGCTAACACGCTGCCCGTCGGGCCGACCTCCACGGGAGCTCACACCCCGCGCGATATCGAACGCACTGAAAAAGTCGTGCTGTGGGTGAGCCGCGATGACCTCACGTCGCGCGCGCCGGATCGTGCCATCGAGAGTGCGGGCGTGCGTCTCGTGCGTACCGATTGCAGCGATGCCGTGCGTCTCGACAGCGGACTCGCCGACGCCGATCTCGTGATCTGCCAGGTCGGTTGCGTCAGTCATGGCGACTGGTGGCGCGTCAAGGACTACTGCACGCGCACCGGCAAGCCCTGCGTGCTCGTCGACCAGCCCGAAGCGCTACAGCGCGTGGTGGCGGCGCACGCGGACGCCGGCACGACCCGCTAGGCCGCTCAAGCGCGGTTTCGCGCACATTCTCATCGGGTGGCGCGCCTCGCTCGCCGCCCGTTTTCGTTCCGCCCGCGACGGTTCGACGATCGGGAATCCTTACCGTGGATCGACGCTCGCGGGCACACCGCATCACCTGCGCATCCCATGCGCTTTACACGAGGATCGAGTCTTCATGACGTTGCCTGTCCAGCCTGTTCCACCCACCGAGCCATTACCGCACCGGAAGATCCTGCGCGGCTGGCTCGAACCGCTCGCGCGACGGACCACGCTGTATCCGTTGTTGCTGTTATTGCTCGATTACGGGCTGTTCGTGGGCCTGCAAGCGCTCATCGTGTTCGTCCCGAACCTCATCGTCAAAGCGCTTTGCGCGCTGGTGTGCGGCTTCGTGATCGGTCGCCTGTTCATCATCGGCCATGATGGTTGCCACCAAAGTCTCACGCCCAGCCGACGCCTCAACAAGTGGCTCGGCCGCATCGCGTTCCTGCCATCGCTCACGCCGTATAGCCTCTGGGAAGTCGGGCATAACGTCGTCCATCACGGTTATACGAACCTGAAGGGCTTCGATTTCATCTGGGCGCCGCTGACCCGCGCCGAATATCTCGCGCTCTCGCGGCCGCGCCGCCTGATCGAGCGCGTGTATCGCAGCGGCTGGGCGCCAGGCCTGTACTACATGGTCGAGATCTGGTGGCGTCGCATGTTCTTCCCGACGCGTCGCGCAATGCCGTCGCGTCGGCCGATTTTCTTCCGTGACTGCTGGCTCGTGACGGTGTTCGCGCTCGGCTGGCTCGCCTTGCTGGCCTGGGCCGCGTTCGCGACGCATCAATCCGTATGGCTGCTGCTGGCGACGGGCTTCGTGATTCCGTTCCTGTTCTGGTGCTCGATGATCGGTTTCGTGGTCTATGTTCACCATACGCACGAACGCGTGAGCTGGTACGAGGATCGTGCCGCCTGGACGCGCGCGCAGCCGTTCGTGACGACGACCGTGCATCTGACGTTCCGCTGGCACTTTGGCGCATTGATGCATCACATCATGGAGCACACCGCACATCACCTCGATATGAGCATCCCGCTGTATCGACTGGAGGAGGCGCAGGCGCAGCTCGAAACGTTGCTACCGCAACGAATCGTCATTCAGCCGTTTTCGTGGCGCTGGTATTTCGCCACCGCGCACTACTGCAAACTGTACGATTTCGAGTCGGCGTGCTGGACGCAGTTCGACGGGCGCAAGTCGGCCGGAGATTGACTGGAGCCGTGAACCGCGCAGACGTTCAAAGACTCTTGAACGTCTGCGCCAGCAGGACCAGATTGAGTGCGACGATGATGACCGTCGCAAGGATCGCGAGCAGATTCGTCGCGCGGGTGTTGGCGAATTCGCCCATGATGTCGCGTCGCCGGGTGAACATCACGAGTGTGATCATTGGCACCGGCAACGCGAACGACAGCACGACCTGGCTGAGCACGAGCGCCTGGGTGGCGTTCACGCCGAGCGCCACGACCACAAACGCGGGCGCCATCGTGGCGAGCCGCCGCAACCACACGGGAATGCAGAAGCCCACGAAGCCCTGCATGATCATCTGCCCCGCCATCGTGCCGACCACCGAGCTGGAAATCCCCGAACAGATCAGCGACACCAGAAAGATGGCCGCCGCGCCCGCGCCAAGCAAGGGCGTGAGCGTGTGATACGCGCTGCCGATGTCGGCGATGCCACTATGGTTCGGATGAAACGCGGCGCTGGCCATGATGACCATCGCCATGTTCACGAGTCCGGCCACGCAGAGCGCGGCGATGACCTCGCGATTCGAGAAGCGGATCAGCAGACGGCGCGCGTGCGCATCGCGCGCGGGCGCGCGTTGCTGGGTGAGGCCGGAGTGCAGGTAGATGGCGTGCGGCATGACCGTCGCGCCGACGATGGCGACCGCCACCGTGAGCGCGCCGCCATCGGGAATCGACGGCACGAACGCATGCAGCGCGACCTGCGACCACTCGATGGGCGCGATAAACATCTCGGCGAGATAGCACAGCCCGATCACGCCGACGAGCACGCCAATCACGATTTCCATCGGCCGAAAGCCGTTGCGTTCGACGGCGAGAATCGCACAGGTGACGAGCGCCGTGATCGCCATGCCCACGAGGAGCGGCAACTTGAAGAGGAGGGCGAGCGCGATCGCGCCGCCGAGGAATTCGGCGAGGTCGGTGGCCATCGCCGCGACCTCGCTGGCGGCCCACATCGCGTAGACGGCGGGGCGGGGAAACTGCTCGCGGCACAGCTCGGCCAGATTGCGGCCCGTGGCGATGCCCAGGCGCGCGGACAGCGCCTGAAACAGCATGGCGATCAGATTGGCCAGCAGCACGACCCACAGCAAGGCGTAGCCGTATTGCGAGCCCGCCTGGATGTTGGTCGCGAAGTTGCCCGGGTCCATATAGGCGATCGACGCGACCACCGCCGGGCCCGCGAACAGCAGGGCGGAACGCGCGCCGCTGCGCTTGCCGGCGAGTACGTCCTGCATCGCGGCGGCGGCGCGACCGGTCAACGTGCCCTTGCTCGCCACGGTATTCATCGAAACCTCCCGGTTAGGCCAAGGCGTTCCTCGTGGGTCTGCATGGCCTGGTCAACGGCTGTTTAGCCGCGCGCCGCGGCATAACGCCGGGCGACTTCGGGCCAGTCGATCACGTTGTAGAACGCCGCGATGTATTCGGGACGGCGGTTCTGGTACTTGAGGTAGTAGGCGTGCTCCCACACATCGAGGCCGAGAATCGGCGTGTTGCCCGACATCGGTCCGGCCATTAGCGGGCTGTCCTGGTTGCCAGTGTGCTCGACGACCAGCTTGCCCTGCGGGTCCACGCACAGCCACGCCCAGCCGCTGCCGAAGCGCGCGAGCGCTGCCTTCGTGAAGGCGTCCTTGAATGCGTCGAAGCCGTCGAGGTCGGTATCGATGGCGCGTGCGATGTCGCCTTCGGGCGCACCGCCGCCGCCCGGCGACATGACGGTCCAGAACAGGCTGTGATTCGCGTGGCCGCCGCCGTTATTGCGCACGGCGAGTTGCAGCGTGTCGGGCAAGGTCGCGAGGCGCGCGACCAGCGTTTCGATCGGCAGATCGTGATAGGGCGTGCCTTCGAGTGCCGCGTTGAGATTGTTGATGTAGGTTTGATGGTGCTTGGAGTGGTGAATCTCCATCGTGCGCGCATCGATATGCGGTTCGAGCGCGTCGACGGCATAAGGCAGTTCAGGCAGGACGTAGGGCATCGGCGAGTTCCTTTCGCATCAGTCAAAAAATTCAATGCGCCGCTGACACGGCACCCATGAGCGCGAGATCGCTCACCCCCAGCGTGCGCGTGACGAGGGGATGGGCGCCGTGGCGGCGTGCATGAAGGATCAGGGCGGTGCGCGTTTCGCGGCTGTGGCGCAACGCGGCATGACGAAGCGCGGTCTCGCGGCGTTCGTCGAGATAGAGCGAGAGGGCGGCCTCGTGGGCGTGACAGAGGCTTTCGGCGCTGCGTGCGAGGTCGCCGCGCGCCGCTTGCAGATCGGCGAGATTGAGCCAGGAGACGATCAGGGCTGCTACGCAATCCTCAGTGCGGCCGGGAACGGGCGTATCCATCAGTTGGCGCGCCAGCGCAAGCGCACGCCGATAACCGGCAAGCGCGGTTGCGCTGCGGCCCTTGCGTTCCGCCTCGATGGCGTGACGCGTAACCGTTTCCCAGACATCAAGACTCGGACTACTAACGGATTGTTGAAGTGAAACGCGTGGCGTGGCGCACGGCTGCATGACGAAAGCTCCCTGGTTGTGCACCCTTTGCGTGGACACGAAGCCTTCGTACTCGGGTTATCTAATGATAATCATTTGCATTTAGATCTGGCAAACCCTTTTTGGAAACGAGCGTTCGGGAGGGGGCGCAGAGCGTGGGGCATTGGGCGCAAAGCCTGTTGGGGCGTGCGGTTCAGCCGGTTCGCTCAAAGCCCGAGCGCGATAAAGACCGTGCTTTGAACAAGGGCAATTGAGGTCCGAGTGCGTCGGATCGAATGAGCGGGTGACAAACCTCTATTGACTTGCCGGTCGGGGTGTGGGGACGGTTGATCCGGGCGCCGCGCGCCATGCTACTCCGCCATGTCGATATGCCTTGTCCGGCGGGGCCTCCAGCACGGCACAGCGGTGTTGGGGCGAAATGCCCGAGGGCGTTGGGAAAGAGTCCGGACACGCCCAGATAGCGCGAGGTAAGCACATTGATTCCATCCAGTTATCACGATGAAAATTTCTCACTTCTTTCAAAAATCTCCCTGGCCTGAATATCGATTCGCGCATGGCCGTTTGCGCATCACGCCTCGCACGAACGCGACGTTCGACCCGACGTTCAACCTTGCTCGCGGAGATCCGCCATGAATGACGTAACGCTAGGCGCTGCTGCCGCCGTCCCCGCGCCGGCGCGCCAGAGCCAGTTTCGCCTGATCGCCGCGTGTTCGATCGGCAATGCGCTCGAAATGTATGACTTCACGGTCTACAGCTTCTTCGCTCTCCTGATCGGTCGACTCTTTTTCCCCTCCGATAGCCCGTATGGATCGCTGCTGCTCGCGGTGGCGACCTTCGGCATTGGCTTCGTGATGCGCCCGCTCGGCGGGCTCGTGATCGGCAGCTATGCCGACCGCCGGGGCCGCAAGGCGGCGATGACGCTCACCATTGCGCTGATGGTCGGCGGCACGCTGTGCATCGCGCTCGCCCCCACTTATACGCAAGCGGGCGTGGTGGGCTCGCTCGTGCTGCTGGCGGGGCGTCTGTTGCAGGGCTTTTCGCTGGGCGGCGAGATTGGTGCGTCCACCTCCATGCTGATGGAGTCGGGGTCGGTCGCGCAGCGTGGCTTTCGTGTGAGCTGGCAACTGGGGAGTCAGGGCATTTCGGCGCTGCTCGGTGCGCTCACGGGCGCCACGCTTTACGCGACGCTCACACCCGCCGCGCTCGAAGGCTGGGGTTGGCGCCTGCCGTTCCTTGGCGGCCTTCTGATTGCGCCGGTGGGGCTCTATATCCGCTCGAAGCTCGATGAAACGCACGAGCCCGAAGCCGACGCGCCCAGCCCCCTCGGCACGCTGATGCGCGAGCACGGCAGCAAGGTGGTCAAGGGCATTCTCGCGGTGACGGCGGGCACGGTCGGCATGTATCTCGTGGTGTTCTTCATGCCCACTTACATGATCCGCGTGCTCAAGATGCCGCCGTCGCTCTCGCTGCTCTCGGGCTGCGCGACGGGGATCACGATGCTGATCGCCTCGCTGGTCTCAGGGCGTCTTGCCGATCGACTCACGCATCGCAAGCCGCTCGTGATGGCCGCGCTCGTGTTCAACCTGCTGGCGGTCGTGCCCGCGTTCTGGCTCATGACGCGCTTTCCCAGCGTGCCGCTCGTCCTGCTGCTCTCGGTGATCCTGACCGCGGCTTCGAACCTCGGCTCCACGCCCATGCTGCTGGTGCTGATGGAAATGTTGCCGAAATCGGTGCGCGCAAGCGGGCTTTCGGTGATCTACAGCGTGGGCGTGACGGTATTCGGCGGCAGCTCGCAGTTCATCGTCACCTGGCTGATCGCGAAGACGGGCAACCCGCTCGCACCCGCGCTCTATATGGTCGTGTGCGGACTGGTCACGCTGCTCGCCGTGGCGAGCATTCGCGAACGCCGTATTAGCTGAATTCAAAGAGACAAAGCAGAGCCAATACGCTCAGAGACACCCTTCAGGAGGAAGCAACGATATGAAGCGCGAAACCACTCTCACGCCGTTCCAGCTTTTGCCCACTCTGCTGCCGGAAATCGAAATCGACGCCGAGGAGTTCGTCGGCATTCGCCGTCAGATTCATTCGCAGCCCGAATTAGGCTTCGAGGTCGGATCGACTGCGAAACTTGTGGCGATGCTGCTGGAGAAGTGGGGCTACGAGGTGCATACGGGCATTGGCCGCAGCGGCGTGGTCGGTCAACTGAAGGTCGGCAACGGCACGCGGCGGCTAGGTATCCGCGCCGATATGGACGCACTGCCCATCGTCGAAAACACCGGCCTGCCATATGCCAGCCAGAACGCGGGCAAGATGCATGCGTGCGGCCACGATGGCCATACCGCGATTCTGCTGGCGGCGGCGAAACGGCTCGCGCAGCAGCGCGATTTCGACGGCACGCTCAATCTGATTTTTCAGCCCGACGAAGAGAACCTGTGCGGCGCGAAAGCGATGATCGACGATGGCCTGTTCGAGCGCTTTCCCTGCGATGCCGTGTACGGCCTGCACAATATGCCGGGCGTGCCTGCCGGAACGTTTCGCGTGCTCGCGGGGCCGGTGAGCCTGTCGTCCGATGTGGCCGACGTGACGCTCAAGGGCGTGGGTGGTCATGGGGCCATGCCGCATCGCGTGAAGGACCCGATCGTCGCGGCGGCGGCGCTCGTCACGGCCCTGCAAACGGTGGTCGCGCGCAACGTCGCGCCCGACGATACCGCGGTTGTGTCGGTCGGCTTCATTCGCGGTGGGGCCACGCATAACGTGATTCCAGAATCCGTCACGCTGGGCCTGAATATCCGCGCAGCGCGCCCTGAAACGCGCGAACTGGTGGAGCAGCGCGTGCGCGAGATCGTCACGGCTACGGCGCAGGCACACGGCGTGGAGGCGCAGATCGATTATCGTCAGCTCACGCCGCCGATGGTCAATACGCCGGAAGAAACGTTGCTCGCGCAACAGGTGTGTGCGGAACTGGTGGGCGAGGAGAACGTCGTCGTGCAAGCGCCGAAGGGCTTGAACGGCAGCGAGGATTTCGCGTGGATGCTCAAGGCGGTGCCGGGCTGCTATCTGCTGCTTGGCAATGGCGAAGGCGAGTTTGGCGGCTGCATGGTGCATAACCCAGGCTACGATTTCAACGACCAGGTTTTGCCGTTGGGCGCGGCGGCATGGGTGCGGCTCGCGCAGCGTTTCCTTACGGCGTAAGCGTATCGAAGGGGGCTTGAAATATGGTGTAAAACGCGGCGCGGCAACAGGTGGTTTTTCGGCACGGGAACGCGCAAAGCTTAAGCTTCTCTTCAGCGAGGCTTGGCTAAGATCGGCGTGCCGTTTCCGCGTATTGGAGTGCCCCCGCCATGAAGCCGCCGATTTTTTCCCAGTTGCATGCGGACCTCGCCGTCATCGCCATGACGGCGATGGTCATTCAGGCAGCGGTATTCGTATCGATCGAATGGTTGCGCGTACCGCTGCATTCGTTCGCAACACCGGGTTTCCGCTACGGCGTGATTGCGGTCGTGGCGCTGATGGTGCTCATCGCACGCTGGTTCGAGCGCCGCGCCGCGCTCGATGCGATGGATTCGCACTCGCCTTTGTAAATCGTGGTAAGCCGCCGTAAGCATTCGTCAGGCTGCTTGCGCTTCACACTGTTCCGCTTTCAACAGCTTGCGTATCGCTTTCGGCAATCAGCCGGTCGACGATGCGCCGGCCTTCACTGAATCCCCCCATCAACGATTCCGCCGCCGAGGCAAAGGCGCGTTCCGCAGTGCGATCGATGCGCAGCGGCCCGAGCAGCGCGACCTCTGTCGATTCATCTGAATAAATAGTCAGGATAGCGACATAATCGGTGGTGGCCGTGGGGTTAGCCTGCGTGGGCCAGGAGGGACATTGGGCTTCGACGCTGACGTCGATCGCGTGGCCGCGGTGGTGATAGAGGCGTTTCATGACGGAGGCTCGGAGCGCCGGCAGACGCGGCGTGTTACGCAGGCCTCGATTATGCGAGTGTGCAACTTAGGAAACGCTTAAGGAGTCGCGCCGAAGCCTGGGCCGAGGCTCCGGCGCGATGCCGCCCTTAGCTTATTTCACGCCGCCGCATGCGCGAGCGTGAGTACCGCGCCCGGTGGCTGACCGGTCTGCTGGCGCGAGCGACCCGAACTCAGATACGCGGCGATCGAATCCTGCGTGATCTCGCCGATATACGCCCCATCGGGGTCGAGCACCGGCATCCACGAGGCGCTGAACTGGTACATCTTCGAGAGCACCACGCGCAGGTTGTCCTCCACGGCGACGCTGGCCGTCAAGGGCGTCACGCGATCGCCGCATACGCCGTCGCCGGCGCGTGCCGCGCGGCGCGTCACGAAACCGAGCGCGTGACCCGCATCGTCGAGCACGGTCAGATAGCGGCTGTCCGTTTCGTCCATCACGGCGAAGGCCTGGGCGAGCGGCGTATTTGCGCGAGCCGTTTCGGGCTGCGTGGCGGCATCGCCGGCCTTCACGAGCAGCAGGCGCTTGAGTGTGCTGTCCTGACCTACGAACTGTGCGACGAATTCGTCGCGCGGGCGCGCGAGCAGCGTATCGGGATGATCGTATTGCACGAGTTGACCGCGCCGGAACACAGCGATGCGGTCGCCCAGCTTGATCGCCTCGTCGATATCGTGGCTCACCATGATGACGGTCTTCTTCAGTTGCCGCTGCATCTGGAAGAACTCGTTCTGGATGGATTCGCGATTGATCGGATCGACCGCGCCGAACGGCTCGTCCATGAGCAGCACGGGCGGATCGGCGGCGAGCGCGCGAATCACGCCGATACGTTGTTGCTGACCGCCCGATAGCTCACGCGGATAGCGCTTGAGATACTGCTTCGGATCGAGCGCGACCATCGACATCAGTTCCTTCGCACGCTCGGCGCAGCGCTTCTTGTCCCAGCCGAGCAGGCGTGGAACGACGGTGATGTTTTCCTCGATCGTCATGTTCGGGAACAAGCCGATCTGCTGGATCACATAGCCGATATGGCGGCGCAGATCCACTTCGTTGAGACCGGAGGTGTCCTCGCCGTTGATCAGCACGCGACCGGAGGTGGGCGCGATCAGACGGTTGATCATCTTGAGCGTGGTGGTCTTGCCGCAGCCCGAGGGACCGAGGAACACGCAGATTTCGCCTTCGTCGACCGACAGGCTCACCGCATCGACAGCCTTCACGGGCTGGCCGTCCTTCTGCGTGAAGGTCTTGGTCAGTTTGTCGAGTTCGATCATGTCTTTTGTACTCCTTTCGGTGTCAATGCGCGCTGCAGCCATTGCAGGAACAGGTCCGCAACGATGGCGAGGATGCTCACCAGCACCGCGCCTATCAGCAGCTTCATCATGCTGCTCTGGCCGATTGCGCGCAGGATCAGCGTGCCAAGACCGCCCGCGCCAATCACGGCGGCAATCGTCATCACGCCAATATTCATCACGACCGCGGTGCGCACGCCTGCGAGGATCACGGGCACCGCAAGCGGCAGATCGACAAGCCGCAGCCGCTGCCACGACGTCATGCCGATGCCGGTGCCGGCTTCCTTGATTCCCGCATCCACGTTGCGCAGCGCGAGGTAGGTGTTGCGCATGATGGGCAACAGCGAATAGAGAAACACGGCCGTTATTGCTGGCACGGCGCCGATACCCTGGCCAAAGCGCGAGAAGAACGGGATCATCAGCCCGAACAGCGCGATGGAGGGCAGCGTGAGAACGATGGTGGCGACGCCGAGCAGCGGCCCCGCAAGCCATTCGTGACGATTGATCAGCACGCCCAGCGGCACGCCGGCGATGATCGCGCAGCCCACGGCAATCCCCACCAGATAGATATGTTGTAGCGTCAGCTGCAACAGGTCGGGCCAGCTCGAAGCGAGATAGTCGAAAACGCTCATACGGACTCCTTCAAGGCAGAGGGCGTGCGCGCAGGAAGTCCTGCGCCACTTCGCGCGGCGGCTTGCCGTCCAGGTCAACGGCCTTGTTCATGTCCTGCATGACCTGGTTGTTGAGCGCAGCGGAGAGGGCGTTCAACTGCGCCGCGAGCTTAGGGTTCTGGTCGAGCGTGCGCTGTTGCACAACGGGCACCGCGTTGTACGGCGGGAAAAAGCGCTTGTCGTCTTCGAGCGGAACGATGCCGAAGCCCTTCACGCGACCATCGGTGGTGTAGACGAGGCCGATTTTCAGCTGGTTGTTATGCAACGCCGTGTAGACCAGACCCGGGTCCATCTGCTTCATCTGCGAACGCTTGAAGTGCATGCCATAGGTGTCGAGAAACGGCTTGAGGCCGTCGGGACGGTTGGCGAACTCCGCATCCATACCAAACACCACATGCTTCGCATCGGGGCTCGTCTTCAGATAGTCGGCGAGTTGCGACACGGTTCTGATGCCCGAGGACTGAGCGAACTGGCTCGGCAGGCCCAGCGCATAGGTGTCGTTGAGCGACGATGCATTGAGCCAGACGAGGCCGCGCGGCGCGTCGAGCGCCTTCACGCGTTGATACATTGCCTCGGGGCCGAGCTTGTCGGTGATCTTGTCGTAGACCAGCGCCGCGGTGCCCGTGTAATCCCACACGAGATCGAACTGGCCGTTTTGCAGCGCACTGCGCATGAGCGTGCTGCCAAGGCCCGAGCGCACTTCCACATCGTAGCCACGCGAGCGCAGATACTGCGCGGTGACTTCGGCCAGCACGTATTGCTCGGTGAAGTTCTTGGCGCCAATCACCAGCCGGGCCGCGAAGGCGCTGCTGCTCGCAGCGGCGCAGAGCACGCCAATCGCGCACAGGCTGGCGAAACGTCGAATCGTAGTCCGAAACATCATGCGACACCTCCATGACGAAGGCGCCACTGACGGCTGCCAGTTGCGAGGATGCCGTCGAGCAGCAGCGCGAGAATCGCGGTGCAGGCGGCGCCGAGCAACAGCAGCGGTTCGTTGTCGAGATAGATGCCGGGGAAAATCAGCGAGCCAAGGCTGTCCGCGCCGATCAGATACGCGAGCGGCGCGGTCCCCACATTGATGGCGAGCGCCGTACGCACGCCGCCAACGATGATCGGCAGTGCGTTGGGCAACTCCACGCGGATGAGCGATTGCCAGCCCGTCATGCCGATGCCCTTTGCGGCTTCGCGCAGCGAAGCGGGCACGTTCTTCACACCTTCATAACTGTTGCGCGTGATCGGCAACAGTGAAGCCAGAAACAACGCAACGATGGCGGGAATATCGCCGATGCCGAAAATGCCGAGCGAGATCGCCAGCACCGCAAGCGAAGGAATCGTATTGCCGATGTTGAAAATCTGCATGAAGCGCTCGGCCTGGCGCTGAAAGCGCGGCCGGCTCAGCAGCACACCGGAAGGCACGCCGACGAGGATCGCCAGCGCCATCGACCAGGCGACCAGCAGCATATGCCGGCCCGTGTAGTACGCGAGATCTCCCGCATGACTGCGGAAAGTATCCGCGCCGATGCCGCGGGCTAGCGCCCAGGCAATGACGGCTATCGCGATCAGGCTGCCCACCACCTGGACAGTACGTCGATTCATGAAGATACGCCTCCTCAAACTCGGTGCGGCGTGTGTCTGCGACACAATGGACGACACGCCGCGAAGACGCCAGATGGCGCCGCGAAGGGAAGTTCGTGATCCCGGCAAGGCCGCGATTGAACTGACGGAAACAGTCCATGCCGGCCACGGTCAAGCGCGGCAGGCAGTCGATTGAACGCGCAACGGCGTTCGTCTGATTGTCATGTTCAGCCCGGCGTAGCGAAAAGCGTGCCTGAGCTAGGCGCCGTCTTTAAAAAGACGACATGAATGCGGAAGACCCAGGTTCAAAACCGGATCTTGACCCGCTGGAGCCGGAGGCCCCCTTGATGTGGCGAAACAGAATGACGCACGCTATAAAACAACGACAAAGCGCAGACGGGAATCCCCGAATTTATCTTCTGTTTCGCACGAAATCGTGAATTTTGTGATGAAGATGAACCGAGTATAGAGCAATCAATTAAGCGCGTCTACCATAGGGATCAATCATAGTGAATTGCAGTCGATTGAAAAATGGCTATAAAAGCGGCATATCGCGTCACATTAGGTATTTGATTCGGATATCGAACGAATGAGATTGGGTATGATTTTCCGAAATCCCAGTCTGCCTGGTAATACCGTGAAAAAATAAAAAGGGCGGTGCGCTTGAATGCAGCACCGCCCTCGGCGTGTTCAGCGGCGTGTGCCGCGCATCAGATTTCGCCACCTGGCACGATGGGCATGCCCGGCGCAAAACGATCCAGCGAGAACGCGGCGAGATCGATGCCCGCATCGCGGCCAATGGCGATATCGGCGGCCACGCGGCCCGCCGCGGGACCGATGCCGAAGCCGTGGCCCGAGAAACCGGTCGCAACGGTCAATCCCGGAACCGTTGCGCATGCACCGATATACGGAATGATGTCGGGCGTGACGTCCATATAGCAGGCCCATTCCTGCACGACCTGCGCGTCCTTGAAGGCAGGATAGAGCCGCGCCATGCTCGCCAGCGCGGCCGCGACGCCGCGCTGCGACGGTGCCGGGTTCATGGTGCGCGTGCGCTCGAACGGGCTGGTCTCATTGGCGTTCCAGCCCGGACGGTCACGAAACTCGCGCAATGCGGTGGCGTCGAATCGCGGGCGGATCGAGCGCCAGTTCTGCTTGAGCAGTGGCGTATATTCGCGCAGAAAACGCAGGCCGTCGGGGCTGACCGGCGTATAGCGGTGACCGCTGTAGCCAATCGTATAGCCGCCGTCCAGGCGCTTGCGATAGCCGATGTCGCCGAGCCAGCCGCAGGTATCAGGACCATTGTCGACCGGCGAGGTGCGCAGGACCGTGCCCAGCACTTTCAGTTGCGGCAGGCGCACGCCTTCATTCGCGCAGAACAGGCTCGACCACGCGCCGCCCGCGAGAATCACGGCATCGCAGGCTATGCGGCCACGGCTCGTGACGACGCCTGAAACACGGCCCGCCGAGCGTTCGAGCGCGCGCACCGAGCAATGCGCGATGAGGGTTGCGCCGCGCGCCTGAGCCGCGCGAGCCAGCGCGGGTGCTGCGCGCTGCGGTTCGGCGCGGCCATCGGTCGGCACGAACAGGCCTGCACGCAGCGAGCGCGAAGCGCCCGGCATCAGCTTCGCAAGATCGGCGCCGCGCACCATCCGTGCGCCGGTGTCGTAGCCCGCCGCATCGTCGAACCATTGCTGGAAACCCGCTTCATCCTCTTCGGTCGCGCCGATATAGAGCACGCCGCATTCGCGAAAGCCCACGTCGGCGCCCACGGTGTCGGCCATCGCGCGCCAGTGACGCATGCTCTCGGTGATGAGCGGCATCTCGCGCATATCGCGGCCCGCCTGGCGGCACCAGCCCCAGTTGCGGCTCGATTGCTCGCCGGCCACGTAGCCCTTCTCGCAGAGCACCACGCTCACACCTTGCGAGGCGAGATGCCATGCAGCCGCTACGCCGATAATCCCGCCGCCGACAATCACCACATCCGCGCGCGCGGGCAGGATCTCGGCTGAAGGCACGGCGTCCACATACGGTCCCATCTTGTCTTTCCTGGTAACGGGCGGCGGCCATCGGGGCGCGTCGCCGTGTTTGACTTGAGCCAGGCAGTATAAGGGTTGGGCGCAAGGACGCGAGCGCTCAGGCGACGGCGGCGGGGACCACGGCGCGGCGCGCCATGTACCAATAGAACAACGCGGCGCATCCCGCGATCACACCGCCAATGACGAAGGCGAGCGTGTACGAGCCGGTGCGGTCGACGATAAAGCCCGCCACGACCGGCGAGAAGGCACCGCCGAAATAGCCGCCGAAATTCTGGATCGCACTGACCGAAGCGATCATCGAACGCGGTGCGATATCGCCCGCGAGCGCCCACGCATTGCCGATGGTCGCAGCGATACAGGCCAGCCCGAGCGTCATCAACGTGATGGTGACGCCGATCGTCTGCACGAAGGGGAGCGCGACCGCGCACAACGCCGCGCCCAGCGAACAGATGACGATCAGCAGCCGCTTGGCGACCAGCGGCGAGGCCACGCCGCGATCCACGAGCTTCGCGGCGATGAAGCCGGCGACGATCTCACCGGCCGCGCCGCCGAACCACGGAATGCTCGCATAGACGCCAAGTTGCACGAGCGAAATATGAAAGCGGTCGAGCAGATAGAGCGGCAGAAAGACCAGAAACAGATTCCACAGCCAGATCGCGCAGAAGTAGCCGAAAATCATGCCCCACACGCTTTGCGACGCAAAGAGCGCACGCCACTTGATAGGCGCGCTATCGAGCGAATGCTCATGACCGCCGCCGCCTGCCTCGATATAGGCGAACTCGTCGCGCGATAGCCGCTGGCTTTGCGCGGGATTGCGATAGAGCAGCAGGAATAACGCGGCAAACACGATGCCAATTGCGCCCGTTACGTGAAAGAGCGAGCGCCAGCCAAAGGCGATCATCAGCGCCACCAATACGGCAGGCGCGAGCGCGGGGCCCCATTTCGACGACGAATCCCAGATGCCGGTAGCGAAGCCACGCTCCTTGGCGGGGAACCACGCGGCCGTGATCTTGGCGGAGGTCGGCCAGCACGGCGCTTCGCCCACGGCCAGCAGCACGCGCATGAGCACCAGACCCGCGACCGAGCCCACGATGCCCGTGAGCCACGTGGCGAGACTCCACCAGATCATGCCGATTGCGTAGACGCGCTTCGCGCCGAAGCGGTCGATGATCCAGCCCGCGGGCAATTGCATGACGGCATAGGTCCACGAAAACACCGTGCCGAGCAGGCCGATCTGCGTGCGTGTAAGACCAAGGTCGTGGATCATGCCAGGCGCGGCAATCGCGAGATTCGCGCGGTCCAGATAGTTGATGATGCCGCCGATCATCAGCCAGGCGAGTACGTGCCAGCGGAAGTTGGCGCGGGTGGAAGTCGATGCATTCGCAACAAGCTTGTCGTCCATCTCGTCTCCGGTTTTTGTATGCACGCCCAGAATGTGGGAAATGCGTGCGTTCTGGGCGTGTGGGGGCCTGCGTCCCGGACATTCTGCGCTTTTGCTGGAGGAGCGTGAAGTGGGGTGGTGAATATCGTTATGGAAGAGACGCAATAGCGTAATGGCTATGTCGATAAATGCACAGGATGACGAATGAGATGATGCGGCGGAATAAAGCGATGGTTTTTTGGTATGGCCGTGTGCGAGAGCCGTGTAAATTGACGTCCTTTTTGCTATCAGGGATTGCGTGCTTACAGCAATAAGCGGCGGATCACGAGAAAGTATGGAACACAATCAGAGTGCCTACGGTGTAGCGCTTTCGCTCATGGAGAGCGGAAACCCGGGCAGAGCCCTTGAGCAAATCGCGGTATTGCTCGAGGTCACCCCAGACAATGCCAATTTGCTCAATCTTGCCGGCGCCTGCTGCCATGGCATGGGACAACTGACCGAGGCGCTCGCTTACTGGGAGCGTGCCGTTCAGAGTTGCCCTGAGCTTGCCGAAGCTCACAGCAACCTCGGATCGGTATTGGATCAACTGGGTCGACAGGACGAGGCTGAGGCGGCGTTGCGCCGGGCGCTGGAGATCGCTCCCCGGTTTGCTGAAGCCAACAATAACCTCGGCTCGCTGTTACTCGCTACTGGCCGCACGACGGAGGCAGAAGCGGCATTGCGTCGTGCGTTGGTCAATCGGCCCGATTACACCGACGCCCGGCGCAATCTAGGCATGGCGCTGCAACGACTCGGACGTTTCTCTGAAGCCGAAACCGCGTATCGCGATGTTCTGAACGCGCAACCCCATTCCAGCAGGGCCTGGAACGACCTCGGCGTCGTGCTGATGGAGCAGAGCCGTCTCACCGAGGCAGAAGCTGCCTATTGCCACGCCCGGGATATCGAGCCGCACAGTGCGATGGTGCATGCCAATCTCGCTCGCCTGCTCTATGGGATGGGGCGATCGGACGACGCGTTGGCGGCGGCCTGGCGGGCCGTTGAGTTAAATCCGGCGCAGGCAGATACCTACCTGATTCTCGCCTCGGCGTTGGATTCGCAAAATTCGGGTGACATCGGCCCGGCAATCGCCGCGCTTCGACGGGCCATCGAGCTGGATCCGGATTGCCTCGCGGCGTACTCCAATCTCGCCTTTACGTTGCCGTTCACATCCGAGGACGGCTATGAACTACTCGAAGAATCCCGGCGCCTGGCCGCTCGCTTTGAAACACCGGCGCTTCGCGCAACCGTGTCGCACACCAATGACCGGTCGCCGCAAAGGCGTCTGCGTATCGGTTATGTCTCGCCGGACTTTCGCTACCATTGCCAGTGCTATTTCATGACGCCGCTTCTCAGGCATCACGACCACAGTGCGTACGAAATCTACTGCTATTCAAGCGTGCGCAAGCCAGACGAGGTGACTCGCGGGTTGGCGAGCGTGGTCGACGTCTGGCGCGATGTTCTCGAACTGAGCGACGAGGAACTGGCGAAGCAGATTTCGCACGATCGCATCGATATTCTCGTCGATCTGACCATGCACATGAAGGACAGCCGTCCGCTGCTCTTCGCGCGCCGACCTGCGCCGGTACAGGTGGCGTGGCTCGCCTATCCCGGTACGACCGGCAGCCGTGCAATCGATTACCGATTGACGGATCCGTGGCTCGATCCGCTTGGCAATCCCGGCGCTGACGCGCGCTATAGCGAGCGATCGATCCGCCTGCCCGATACCTTCTGGTGCTTCGATCCCTTGGTCACGGGGCCCGCGGTGAGCGCGCTGCCTGCCGACGAAAACGGCTTTGTCACCTTTGGCTGCCTGAATAGTCCGCGCAAGCTGACCGACCGGGCATTGCGGGCGTGGTCGAGGGTGCTGACGTCCGTCGACGGGTCGAGGATGATCCTGCTGGTCGCGAAAGGGCGCGCTCGCGAACAGGTCAGCCAGAAATTCAAGGCACTCGGTGTCGATCCTTCACGCCTGACCTATGTGGATCACCAGCAGCGCAGCGATTATTTGCGGACTTACTGCAATATCGACATTTCGCTCGATACGTTGCCGTACAACGGTCATACCACGAGCCTCGACAGTTTCTGGATGGGCGTCCCGGTTGTCACGGTTATCGGGAACACGCCGGTGGCGCGGGGCGGCTATTCGCTGCTGTCGAATCTCCAGCTACCGGAGCTAGCCGCGCATTCCGACGAAGCTTACGCGCAGATCGCCGTCGATCTGGCGAGGGATTTGCCCCGGTTGAGGCAATTGCGCTCGACCCTTCGCGCACGGATCGAGCATTCGCCGCTGATGGATGGCGAGCGCTTCGCGCGGAGCATGGAAGCGGCCATGCGTGCCATGTGGCACGCATGGTGTCAACAGGATGCCTAAGCAAATCCAGTCGCACGCGATCAAGCGACGATCGCCGGATGCGCCTGCACCGGACCACCCAGTTGCGCGCGGTGCGAAGGCGGTTGCCGTCCGTCGATGTCCGTGATGCTGTATTCGCGCGCCAGCTCCGCCCCCACCAGCACGAGCCCCGACTTTTCCGCGCGCTGTGGATCGCGATACAGCGCATCGACGAGACGGCCCGTGAATTGCGGGCTTTCCGCAAGTTCGCTGAAACCCGCGTATTGCTCGGGATGCGCGGCGATCACGCGCGCGGTGCGCTCGGTCTGGAGCATGCCCATCCAGATCGACACGGCGGCCACGCCGAAGGGGCGCAGATCGACGGCCATGTCCTTGGCGAACTTGTCCACGCCGCTTTTCTGCGCGCCGTAGGCTGCGCCGTGCATATAGCAGCTCGCGCCGAACGAGGAAGTAAAGGCAATCAGGCCGTCGCGCTGCGACGTCATCATCTGCGCCGCGTGCCAGCTCGCGACATAGGCCGAACGCAGCCCCACGTCGAGGATATCGACCATCGCTAGCGGCTTTTCCCAGAACGGTGCAGGCCGGATCAGTTCGTCGTGCAGAACGGTCGCGTTGTTGACGAGTACGTTCAGGCGCCCTTGCTCGCTGCGAATGCGCGCGAACACGGCTTCGACCTGGGCGTCGTCGGCGTGATCGCAGGGCAGGGCGATGCCGCGCCCGCCTAGCCGGTCGATCTCGGCGGCGGTAGCGTGGATCGTGCCGGGCAATGGCGCATCGCCTTCATGCTGCGAGCGGCCGGTCACATAGACGGTGGCGCCGGCTGCGCCCAGCGCGAGCGCGATGCCCTTGCCCGCGCCGCGCGAGGCGCCGGTGACGAGGGCAACGTAAGACCCCTGCGGATGGGACGAGTTGGCCATGCTCAAATGCTCCATGCGTGTGCGATAAGGGGAGAAAGAAACGTCAAGCCTCGACTAGGGGGCTCGCGCTATACGTCGCGAAGGCCGCGGCGCGGATCGCATCGACTGATGTGTTGCAAGGCACGGCGTCTTCATCGGCGAGATCAGGCAGATCAGGCAGATCAGGCAGATCGCCGAGCGGAATAAACGCGCTGATTTCCAGCCCATGCCCCGAAAGCGCAGGCAATTTCAGCGGACTGGACAGCACGTTGAGCCGGCGCAGCCCAAGATCGCGCAGGATCTGCGAGCCAATGCCGTAATGGCGTTTGCCGGCTACCGACGCCGCCTGCGCATCGCGTTGGCCATGCGCCACGCCTGCGCGCAGTTCGCAGTCGAGCAACACCACCACGCCGCGCCCGCAGGCCTCGATACGCGCGAGCGCCGCGTGCAGCGTCTGGATGGACGCATGCGCATCAGGCCGCTCTTTGCGCGCATCGAGCAGGTCGAGCAACGACGCGCGCTCCTGCATGCGCACGAGCGTCGGAATCTCCGCTTCGGGTTGGCCGCGCACGAGCGCGAGATGCGTCGCGCCACTCACGCGGTCGCGGTACTCGATCGCCTCGACTTGGCCCCACGCCGTGTCGAGCGTGCGGGCTCCCACGCGTTCGACCAGCGATTCGCGCTCGCTGCGATAGCGGATCAGATCGGCGATGGTGCCGATCTTCAGATCGTGCTCGCGCGCAAAGCGCTTCAGTTCGGGCAGGCGCGCCATCGTGCCGTCGTCGTTCATCACCTCGCAGATCACGGCGGCCGGGGCGAGGCCCGCGAGCGCCGTGAGATCGCAGCCCGCTTCGGTATGCCCCGCGCGCACGAGCACGCCGCCGTCGCGCGCGACGATGGGGAACACATGCCCGGGCTGCACGAGATGCTCGGCGCGCACGCCGGGCGCGATGGCGGTGCGGATCGTGTGGGCACGGTCGGCGGCGCTGATGCCCGTCGTCACGCCTTGCGCGGCTTCGATACTCACCGTGAAGGCCGTGCCGTACTGCGTGCCGTTGCGCGCGCTCATCGGCGCGAGTTGCAGGCGCGCGGCGTGGTCGGCCGTAAGCGTGAGGCAGATCAGGCCGCGCGCATGACGGGCCATGAAGTTGATCGCTTCGGGCGTGACGCAGTCGGCGGCGATCACAAGATCACCCTCGTTTTCGCGGTCTTCCTCATCGACGAGGATCACCATGCGGCCCGCGCGCAGTTCCGCGACGATGGCGGCGGTATCGGACAGTTTCATGCGTTGTGTTCCCCGTTGGTTGTGCGCGCATCGAAGCGCGGGGCGCGGCGCTCGGCAAACGCGGCGGTGCCTTCGCGGAAGTCGCCCGCCGACGTGCTGGCGAGAAAGGAGCGCTGCTCGGCCAGCAACTGTGCGTCGAGCGTGCGGCGCGGCCCATCGGCGATCAGATGCTTGGTGTTCGAGAACGCGACGGGCGAGAGCGCGGCCAGCCGCGCGGCGCGCTCGCGCGTGGCGCAGGCCAGCTCGGCGGCGGGTACGACCCAGTTCACGAGCCCGACGCGCAAGGCATCGGCGGCGCTGTGGCGCTCGTCGAGATACAGCCATTGCGCCGCCACCCGCTCGCCTAGCAGGCGCGGCAGCGTGAAGCTCGCGCCGCCATCGGGCGAGGTCCCCAGGCGGTTGTACGCGGAAGTGAAGGTGGCGTTGTCGGCGGCGATGGCGACATCGCACGCGGCCACCAGCGCGAGGCCGAAGCCTGCTGCCGCGCCATTGACGCTGGCCATCACGGGCTTGGGCGAACGCGCGAGCGTTGCGATGGCAAGCTGCGCATGGCGCACGAGCTTGCCGATGGCGCGCGTGCGGCGGGCCTCAGGGAGCTCGAGCGCGGCGCGCATCGCGTGGACGTCGCCGCCTGCCATGAAGGCGCGGCCCGCGCCGGTCAGCACGATCGCGCGCACTCCCGGGTCTTGCGTGAGGCGATCGAGGCGCGCGCACAACTCGACGGCCATTGCTTCGCTGAGCGCGTTGAGCGTGTCGGGGCGCTCGAAGGTGAGCGTGGCGACGCCGTCGGCAAGGGTGACGCTGAGGGTATCGGTCATGACAGGCTTAGCGATGAAGCGCGGCGCGCAGCGCGCGGGCAGCGAAGTCGAGCGCGGCGTCGGCGGCATCGAGCACGCCGAGCAGGCTCGCGAAGCCATGCATCTGGCCGGGCCAGCGCACGAGCGTCGCGGCCACGCCCGCCTGCGCCAGGCGCGCGGCATAGTGCTCGGCTTCGTCGCGCAACGGATCGCATTCGGCGCTGACGATGGTTGCGGGCGCAACCTGATCGAGTCGTTCCGTGCCCAGCGGGCTGGCGAGCGGGGCGGCGCGATCCACGCTGTTATCCGCGCCGAAATACTGGTCCTTGAACCAGCGCATCAGATCGGCGTCGAGCAAATAGCCTTGGCCATACGTTTCGTATGAAGGATGCTCGTGCGCGCAATCGAGAACGGGATAGAGCAGCAACTGGTGCGCAATCGCCACTTCGCCGCGCAATTGCTGCGCGCAGACGGCGGCGAGATTGCCGCCAGCGCTGTCGCCGGCTACGGCCAGCGCGTCGGCGCGCGCGCCCAGTTGCCCGGCGTGTGCCGCCGCCCAGCGCACGGCGGCGAGCGCATCGAGCGCGGCGGCCGGAAAGCGCGCCTCGGGCGCGAGCGGGTAATCGACGGAAAGCACCAGCGTGCGGGCGCGCGCCGCGAGCGTGCGGCACAGATTGGCGTGCGTGTCGATTCCACAAGCGACGAAGCCGCCGCCATGAAAGAACACGGTGAGCGGCAGCGCTTCGACGGCCGCATTCATCGGACGAATCGGACGATAGAGCCGCGCGGCCAGGGGACCGACGGCGCCCGGCAGCGTCAGGTCTTCTTCGGCGGCGACGGCGTCGCCGGGGCCAAAGGCGCTCGCGGCGCCGCCGGCCGCGAGCGCGGCGCGATAGCTCGCGGCATCGAGCCGGGCATAGTCGGGCGCGGGCGCGCCGGCCAGTGAGGCGAGCAGCGCGGCGGCCTGGGGATCGAGCGCCATGCGGGTTTCTCCTTGGAAATCGTTCAATCGGGTGAAGAAGCCGTCGATAGACGGTGAAAGCGCGCCCAGTGGCGTCATTGGAGCGCATTGAAACGTGAAGGCATGGCGGCGGCATCGTCCGATCAGACGAGGGGCGGGCGGCCCGATCGGCGTAATGTCTGCGGCGGGGCAACGCGCACGGCTCGATCCCTGCGGGCCCCGACAAGAAGCGCCCGGCAATGCGGCGCAGACGAGACAAAAACGACACAGGGCGACGCACCGGCCAGGGGAATGTCCCGATGCCGGATGCATCACCGCCCCGTACAGTTGGCCGTCGCCGGAGGCGGCTTGGAGGACGGAGACCGTGTTGATGGAGACGAGATGGGCCCCGGAAGAGGGCCAGGGCGCGAGCCTGGAAGCGAGCGCCGTGGCGGGTATCGACGTCGCGCAGTTCAGCGCGCTCGCGGCGAGCATTTATCAAGGGCCGCTGGATGCAGTGCCCTGGAAGGGCGCGCTGGAGCTGATCCGCCGCCACCTGGACGCCAGCTATACGACGCTGATCCTGCGCTCGCCGTCGAGTGACCGGCGCGGTCTGATGGTGCACGCGGCCGAGAGCGGCGCGGGCGCGCCCAACGACGCGTCGTACAACGACTATTACTACTCGCTCGACCCCTTCGTGGGCCTGCCCGCGGAGCGCGTCGTAACGGTGGACGAGGTGTTTGGCGAAACCGGCTGGCTGTCGAGCGAGCTATACAAGCAGTTCCTGCAACCCGCCGACGTGCGCTACATCATGGGCGCCGACCTGCGCACCGAAACGGGTGTGGAGTGCCGGTTCCGCGTCTGCCGCAAGCACGGCACCGCGCATTTTTCCGCGCGCGACAAGGCGTTTTGCGCACTGCTGCTGCCGCATTTGCGCCGCGCGGTGGAACTGCATTCGCGGCTCGATGTGGTGGAATCGGAGCGCACGCTTTACGCGAGCGCCATCGACCGTATGCTGGTGGGCACCGTCACGCTCGACGAAAGCGGCGCGATCATGAGCACCAATAGCGTCGCCGACGAAATCCTCGCGGAAGCCGACGGTCTGCGCCTCGCGCGTGGGCAAATCGAAGCGACCGACAGCCACGAGAACCGGACGCTGCAAAGGCTGATCCGCCACGCCATGATGGGACACTTCGGCACGGCGGGGCCGCTGGTCGAAGCGATGCCCGTCACGCGCAGCGGCGATCGCCCGAAGCTGGGTGTGCTGGTGCGCACGGTGCCGCTGTCCGACTGGTCGGAGGACAACCGCCGCCGCCCCGCAACAGTGCTGTTCCTGCGCGACCCGGATCGCAAATCGCAGCGTTCGCAGGAGATCGTGCGCAAGCTGTTCGATCTCACGCCCGCGGAGACCTCGCTCGCGTTGCTGCTCACCAATGGCCTCACGCTCGAAGAAGCCGCCGAAGAGTTGGGTATCAGCAAGAACACGGCGCGCGCCCATTTGCGTTCGATTTTCTCGAAGACGGGTGTGACGCGGCAGGCTACGCTCGTGCGTATTCTGCTGGGGAGTGTCGTGCCGTTGGGCTGACGCGCTTCGCTAACCGCGCCTCGCTAACCGATCATGGAGGGCGGCCGTGGCAGGCCGCCTTCCGTGCCTTATACGATGTGCTTCTGCGTCAGAACGAGCAGCGCGCCGTTGCGATCCTCCAGCACCGCGCGCAATTCATGCGGCCCCTGCTGCACGGGCACGCGCACCGAAGCGCCTGTTGCCACTACACGCGCCATCGCCGCGTAGAGATCGTCATCCTCAGCAATCCGAAACGTCAACGCCGGACGCTCGACGATCCGCTCGTCGCCCGCCACCAGCGCGATCGTGAGCGGGCCGCCTTCCAGCGCGCAATAGCGCTCGCCGTCGCGCATCTTCACCGTGAGTCCGAGACCGTCGACAAAAAACGGCAGCGCCGTGTCGATCGTGTCCACCGGGTACAGCATCATCGAAGCCTTCATTGCATCTTCCCCTGGGTTGTCTGGCGTGGTCATGCCACCAGTCGATGCTAGCGCGTGCGTGGGCGCGCGCCATGTCCGATTGGACTAGGGGGGCGAATGAAGAAGCCCGCCGAAGCGGGCTATTACTTCAACGCAAACGCGGAGAAAGGACGCGTCGCCATGTAAACCTGCTGATAGAGACAACGATACCTGCACAAATCAAGCAAGTCGAAAAAATCAGAGCAGAGATTCCAGGGTCCATCATTTGCAGTACACCAGGATCATATTCTGGTTTGAATTTTCGGACAATCCAGAGTGTGGCGTTGTTGATTTTCTCGTAAAAATCAATGGGGATTTCGTTGATAATTCGAGCGATAATGAAATGATTTGCGAAAGCAAACGAACCGAACCAGGTTTCAATCGTTAAAATAATCCAGCCAATCAATAAAATACGTCTCATCGCACATCAACCGTGCCGTAAGCGCGTAACGTGGAACCGGGGACGGGCAGCATAGCCTTTTGCGTGCGAATGTATCGTTGCAGACTGTCGAATGCGAACGGACTGACTACGGTAATGCAACCTTCGCTCAGGCGCTCGTGCCCCTCTGGGTGCAGTCTGAAACTCCCCCGCCTGATACCGTTAATCATCGTTGTATCTCCGCCGATCGGGTTCCATAGCATAAACCATTTGAATCGATCGGTGCTTAGCGTGGACGCGGCGATCCAGTCATGCGCCCATCCAAACATGCCGCCGGATTGACGAACGACCAGATAATACGTGCCTGCGGGCAATGGTCCGATATTGGGCATGGCTGTATCGGCTGTGTTATCCCGGCCTTGTTTCTGTCCGGAATAGGCGTCTACCGATCCGAATCCCGAACAAGTCAGCGTGGATGTTGTCTTGTTGTTTAAGAGAAATGTGCATCTCACGGGCATTGTTTCTTATCCTCCATGCATTACCTTCAAGTTGTAGAAATAACCGGCCCGGCGTGCAACCGGTTATGCGATGACCAACAACTCGCCCGCACACGCAATGCTGACGCTGCCCTGGCGGGAGGCGGTATCAGAAACATCCGAATCGGCTTGCGAGTCATTCGGGGCGAATCGCGACTCTCCGTGGGCTTGACGCTCGTCTAACCCGTTCAACATCGCAGGGTCGGCACACTGCGCCGTCCACACTCCCTTTCGCGCTAATCCAAACAGACGATGCCGCGCTTGCCGTGCGCACAGAAACTTCGTCTCATGAACCGCCACGATTGCACCTTGCCCGTCTGCGGCAGGGCGGCGGCAAATCAGACTCAACGAGCCGACACAACAAGCCGACCCAACAAGGAGACACCTGCGATGAAGTTTTCCCTGATCTACGAAGCCCAGACCACCGACGCGTCGCGCGAAGGCGACCACCGCGTCTTCAAGGAGACCGTCGAGCAGGCGCTGCTCGCCGAGCAGGTGGGCTTCGACACCGTCTGGTGCGTCGAGCACACCTCGCTCACGAACTACGCGCATATGAGCGCGCCGGAAACTTTCCTCGCCTATCTCGCGGGCCGCACGACGCGCATCGGCCTCGGTCATGGCGTGATCTGCCTGCCGCCCGCGATGAATCATCCGATCAAGGTGGCCGAGCGCGTCGCGCTGCTCGACATCCTCTCGCAGGGCCGCGTGCACTTCGGCGTGGGCAAGGGCGGCAGCCAGCAGGAAGCGGGCGCGTTTGGCTACGACCTGGCCGAGCTGCAGCCGATGATCGACGAGTCGATGTATCTGGTGCCGAAGATGTTCGTGCAGGACGAGATCGAGCATAACGGTCAATACATCAAGATTCCTAAGCGTCCGATCCACCCGAAGCCGTATCAGGACCCGCATCCGCCGATGTACATGGCCTGCACCAATAACGACGGCCTCGTACGCGCCGGTCAACGCGGTCTGGGTGCGCTGGTGCTGGGCTTCGGTGGTCCGGACGAAGTGGCGAAGAAGAACGCGCTCTACCGCGAAGCGTGGCGCACGCGCAAGGCGGAAGACCAGGTGGGCTTCCGCCCGACCGAGCATCTGGCGGCGCTGTGCCCGGCCATCGTGCTTGCGGACGGCCAGCAGGCGCGCAAGATCGGCATTCGCGGCCAGCGCTACTTCATGGAGTCGCTCGCGTATTGGTACACGGGCGGCGAGCGTCCCGATCCGTCGAGCTGGGGCGACGACCTCATGCAGGCCGATGGCGGCCAGATGGTGATCCGCTCGCGCTTTGCTTCGGAAGAAGTGGTGGTGGATTTCAGCGACCCGGCGCTCTCGATGATGAATCCCAATCACGCTTACGGCACGGTCGACGACTGTATTGGTTACGTAGGACGCCTGATGGAAGCGGGCGTGGACGAAGTGCTGTTCCTCTGCCAGATGGGCACCGTGCCGCACGAAGCGCAGCTCGAGACCATCCGCAATATCGGCGAACACGTGATTCCGTACTTCAACCGCGTGAAGGCGCGCGCCGTCGCCTGAGCGGGCACGCCAGCCGCTTCGATACAACCCTCGACATAAAGAAGACACAAGGAGACAGCGGTGCATCGAGATTCCGATTCGAACACCCTCGCGGCCGACCTGATCGCGCGCGCCCAGGCGCTCGCCCCCGTACTGGCGCAGCGCGCCGATGCGGCGGAAGCCGAAGGGCGCCTTCCCGCGCAAACGCTCGCCGACCTGCAGGCGGGCGGCTTCTTCAAGGTGCTGCAACCGAAGCGCTATGGCGGCTACGAGCTGGAGCCGCAGGTGTTCTTCGAAATCCAGATGGCGCTCGCGCGCGGCTGCATGTCCACGGCGTGGGTCTATGGCGTGGTGGGCGTGCACAACTGGCAGCTTGCGCTGTTCGACGAGCAGGCCCAGCGCGATGTCTGGGGCGACGAACCGGCGACGTTGATCGCGTCCACCTATATGCCGGTGGGCAAGGTCACGCCGGTCGAAGGCGGCTTCCGGCTTTCGGGCCACTGGAAGTTTTCGAGCGGCAGCGAGTTGTGCGAATGGGTGTTTCTCGGCGCGCTGGTGCCGCCCGCGCGCGATGGCGAGCCGCCCGAATATCGCACCTTCCTGTTGCCGAAGAGCGCTTACCGGATCGAGCGCGACTGGGATGTACTGGGCCTGCGCGCGACGGGCAGTCACGATATCGTCGTCGACGATGTGTTCGTGCCGGCGTATCGCACGCACAAGGCCGTGGACGGCATGATGGGCACGAGCCCCGGTCTCGCTGTGAACGATGCGCCGCTGTTTCGCCTGCCGTTCGCGCAGATCTTCGTGCGGGCGGTCTGCACGGCCTGCATCGGCGCGCTGCAAGGGGCGGTGGACGATTTCACCGCCTATGCGGCTAACCGCGTGAGCGCCAACAGTGGCGCGAAAACCAGCGACGATGGCGGCGCGCAGAGCGCCTGCGCCAATGCCGCTACAGCCATCGACGAAATGCAGGTGCTGCTGCGACGTAATTTCGCGGAGCTGCTGGCGGCCGCGCAAGGCGGTCCCGACGTGCCGATCGAGCGGCGCGTGCTGTTTCGCTATCAGTCCGCGCAGGTGGCCGAGCGTTGCGCGCAGGCGGCCAACGCGCTGCTGCGCTATGCGGGCGGCAACGGCATCTACCGGCGCAATCCGCTGGTGCGCCGCTTCCTCGACCTGCATGCGGCGCGCGCGCATTACGCCAACAACCTCGATCGCTTCGGCCAGAACCTGGGAGCGGTGATGCTCGGCCGTCCCAATACGGACTTCTTCGTCTGAGGGCGGCCATCATGAACGAGCAGCCCATGCAGAGCGAAACCTTCGACGTGGTGATCGTCGGCTCCGGCGCGGGCGGCCTGCTGGCCGCGTGCCGCGCGGCCGATCAGGGGCTATCCGTCGTGGTGATCGAAAAGAGCGGGGAGTATGGCGGCACCTCGGCGGTGTCGGGCGGCGGCATCTGGGTGCCGTGCAATCACCACATTGCCGAGGCGGGCGGCCAGGATACGCGCGAAGCGGCGCGCACTTATCTCGACGCCTGCACCGAAGGTGCGAGCACACCCGCGCGTCTCGATGCCTATCTCGACACCGCGCCCGAGATGCTGCGCTATCTCGAGGCGCGCACGCCTGTGCGTTACCAGTCGCTGCCGCGTTACGCCGATTACTTCCAGGATCGTCCCGGCGCGTTGCCGGGCTATCGCGCGCTCGATCCGTTGCCGTTCGACGGCGCGCGCCTGGGCAAGGAGTTCGCGCGTTTGCGCGCGCCGTCGCCGGGTACGCTGATTGGCGGGCGCGTGGCGGTGACGTCGAAAGAGGCGCACACACTGCTCTCGAAAGAGCGCGGCTTCATGACGCTCGCGCTGCGCGAATTCGGACGTTACTGGTTCGATATCGGCGCGCGGGTGCGCTCGCGCCGCGACCGGCGGCTCACGCTCGGCAATGCGCTAGTGGGAGGGCTGCGTTATGCGCTGCTCGAACGTAAGGTGCCGCTGTGGCTCGATACGCCCATGCGCGATCTGATCGAAGCCGACGGCCGCATTCAAGGCGTGGTGGTCGAGCGTCAGGACGCAACGGGCGCTCAGGCGCTACGCGTGTTCGCACGTCGCGGCGTGATCCTGGCGGCGGGCGGCTTCGAGCGTAGCCAGGCGTTGCGCGAGCGCTTTCTGCCGCAACCCACCGAGGCGCAATGGAGCGCCACGCCGCCGCACAACACGGGCGACGCAATCCTAGCGGGCGAACGCGCGGGCGGCACGCTCGCGCTCATGGAACACGTGTGGGGCGCACCTACGTTGCGCGTGGCAGGCGAGGAGAAGCAGCGCGCGCTATTCGTCGAGCGCAATCTGCCGGGTTGCGTGATCGTCAACGGACTGGGCCAGCGCTTCATCGACGAGGCCGCGCCGTATTCGGAATTCGTCTACGCGATGTATCGCGATCATGCGCGCACGGGAGCCTGCCTGCCCGCGTGGATGATCTTCGATGCGCGCTTTCGCAAGCGCTATCCGTGCGGGCCGATCATGCCCGCGTCGATGATGCCCGATTCACGTATTCCGGAGTCCTTCCGTTCTCTGCTGCATCGTGCCGACTCGCTCGATGCGCTGGCGGCTGAGATCGGCGTGAGCGCCGAGGGCTTGCGCGACACCATCGCCCGCATGAATCGCTTCGCGGCAAGCGGTATCGACGAGGAATTCGGCAAGGGCGGCAACGTCTTCGACACCTATTACGGCGACCCGGCGGTGAAGCCGAATCCGTGCCTCGCGCCCATCGGCGAAGCGCCGTTTTACGCCGTGCGCATCGACGCGGGCGACATCGGCACCAAAGGCGGTCTCGTCACCGATGAAAACGCGCGTGTGCTGCGCGCCGACGGCAGCGCCATCGCGGGCCTCTATGCGATCGGCAACACGAGTGCCTCGGTGATGGGCGCGAGTTATCCCGGCGCGGGCTCGACGCTTGGGCCCGCGATGACCTTCGGCTATCGCGCCGCCGACCATTGCGCGGCGCAGGCCGCCGATCCTTCTTCTGCTTCGCGCCATCGCGGCGAGCTTCATGGAGTCACACAATGAGCGAACTTTCCCTCGAACCGCTGCGCGCCGACATGCTGCAAGCGATGCGCCGCCTCGCGCGTTCGGTCGCGGTCATCAGCTGCTGCGACGGCGAGCGCCGCTATTCGATGTCGGCCACGGCGGTCGATTCGTTGTCGACCGAGCCGCCTTCGCTGCTCATCTGCATCAACCAGTCGTCGTCGATCTATCCGCCGCTCGCGGCGGGCGCGGACTTCTGCGTCAATCTGCTGGCGGCGCGCCAGCAGGACATCGCCATCGACTGTAGCGGCCGCCTGAAGGGCGAGGAGCGCTTCACGAGCGGCGACTGGCAGCGCTCCGGGCACGGTGTGCCTTATCTGCACGGCGCGCAGGCGAATCTCGTGTGCGCGCAGGATGGGCGCTTCGATTACGGCACGCATACGGTGTTTATCGGCAAGCTGCTCGAAGTGAAGCTGAGCGGCGAGGTCGAGCCGCTGCTTTACGTCGATGGCGCGTACACCACTGCGGCGGCCACCGCATGAATACGGCCGCCACGCCGGTCGAGCCGCCGCTTGTCGTCGCCGACGCGCATGCGCATCGCTGGGACGATAGCTGTGGCGTGCTGATCGCGGGCTTTGGCGCGGCGGGCGCGTGTGCGGCGCTCGAAGCGGCGCAAGCGGGCGCGCGCGTGTGCATCGTCGAGCGCTTCGACGGCGGCGGCGCGAGCGCGAAAAGCGGCGGTGTGGTCTATGCGGGCGGCGGCACGCCGTACCAGCGCGAAGCGGGCTACACGGACACGCCAGAAGCGATGGCCGCCTATTTGCGCGGCGAAGTAGGCAAGGCGGTGTCGCCTGCTGCGCTCGAACGCTTCTGCCAGGGCAGCGTCGCGCAACTGGCCTGGCTCGAACGCCACGGCGTGCGCTTTGGCGCGACGATGCCCGAGCGCAAGACCTCGTATCCACCCGAGCGCGCGTTCCTCTACTACTCGGGCAATGAAGCCGTGGGCGATGCGCCCGCCGTGCCGCCCGCGCCGCGCGGGCATCGCGTGGTGGCGCGCGGCATGTCGGGGCACGCGTTGTTCGCCACGCTGCGCCGTGCCGTGGAAGCCGAGCCCAACGTGCAGATCGTCCGCCACGCGAGCGTGCGGCGGCTGATCGTCGATACCAGCGGCCGCGTGATAGGCGCGCAAATCTGGCGCGTCAAACCGGGCGCGGCGCAACGACGCCATGCGCGTCTGGCGCGCTGGGCGGAGAAGCTTCACAACGGCTTGCCCGCGATGGCCGACCGTTTGCGCGCGGCGCTGCATCGACTAGAACTGCAATCGAGCGAAGTGATCGACATTCGCGCCGATGCGGTTGTGCTCGCCACCGGCGGCTTCATTTTTAACCGCGAGATGGTGGCGCAGCACGCACCAAACTATCTGGACAACTGGCGTCTGGGCACCACGGCGTGCGATGGCTCGGGCATCCGCCTGGGCGTCTCGGCCGGTGGCGTCGCCGATCGCATGGAGCGCGTCTCCGCGTGGCGCTTCATCAATCCGCCGTTTGCCTGGGCGCGCGGCTGCGTGGTCGATGCGCAAGGCGAGCGCTTCTGCAACGAGGAAGTCTATGGGGCGACGCTCGGCCATGCGATGTGCGAGACGCGCGAGGGCCGTGCCTGGCTGATCCTCGACGCCGCCCTGGTGCGCGAAGCCTTGCGCGAATGTCTGCGCGGGCGCTTGTGGGCCTTCCAGAGCCTGCCCGCGCTCATGCTGATGCTCGCGAACCGGCGACGTGCGGATACGCCCGCGCAACTCGCGGCGTTGATCGGGGCCGATCCGGCCACGCTCGAACGCACGTTGGCCGATTACCGCGCCGCGGCGCTGGAAGGCCGCGACGCCACTTTCGGCAAGTCCGCCGCGATGCTCGCGCCGCTGGCGCGCGCGCCGTACTACGCGCTCGATATCTCGGCGGCGAGCCGCGTGTTTCCTTGCCCCGCGATCACGTTGGGCGGGCTGCGCGTGGACGAAACCACCAACGCGGTGCTGCGCGAGTCCGGCGAAGCGATCGCGGGCCTTTACGCGGTGGGCCGCGCGGCGCGCGGGCTGGCCTCGAATCATTACGTAAGCGGCCTGTCGCTGGCCGACTGCATCTGGTCGGGCCGTCAAGCCGGTCGCGCCGCGGCGCGCGATGTGCTGGACGCACGCGATACCTCATTCGCCATTCAACGACACAACGTTGCAGGCGCAACGGTAATACCCCTTCATCCACTGACACACTGACGAAAAGAGAGAACGAAGATGGGAGACAGACTCAACGGCAAGATCGCCATCATCACGGGCGCCGCAAGCGGCGTGGGCAAGGCCGACGCGCTGCTGTTCGCCGCTGAAGGCGCGCGCGTGGTGCTGACCGACGTGAACGAGGAAGCCGGCCGCGCCGTGGCCGCGCAGATCGGCGACGCAGCGCTGTTCGTGCGTCACGACATTGCATCCGAGGCGGGCTGGGCCGACGTGTTCGGCGCGACGCAAAGACACTTCGGCGCGCCCAACGTGCTGGTCAACAACGCAGCGATCCTGCAACTGGGCAGCATCGAGGACGCCACGCTCGAACAATGGCAGCGCATCATGCGCATCAACGCCGAAGGCTATTTCCTCGGCTGCCAGGCGGCGGTGCGCGCGATGAAGGAGGCGGGCGGCGCGATCGTCAATATGTCGTCGGTGGCGGCGCTCGGTGGTCTGGGCGCGTTCTGCGCCTATTCGGCGAGCAAGGGCGCAGTCACGGCGCTCACGCGCGCGATTGCGGCGCATTGCAAGACCCAGGGCTACAAGGTGCGCGCCAACACGATCCACCCCGACGGCATCCTCACGCCCATGACCGAACCGTTCTTCGGCTCCGCCGAAGCGGGTCGCGCGCAGCTCACGGAATCGGTCGATCCGCGCTCGCGCATGTGCCTGCCTGAAGACATCGCGCAACTGGTGCTGTTCCTCGCTTCCGATGAGTCGCGCTTCATCAACGGCAGCGAGTACCGCATCGACAACGCGCAGATGATCATGGGCGTCGCCTGACGCATGCCCGCGAGTCCAGCCATGACCGAAGCTACGAATCAGGCCATGACCCCGACGCGTTTTCATCGGCTGCGCGTGGCCGAGGTGATTGCTGAAAGCGCCGAGGCGCGTTCGTTCGTGTTCGAGTTGCCCGGCGCGCTCGCGCCGGCGTTCGCCTACCGGCCGGGGCAGTTTCTCACGCTGCGCCTGCCGCACGGGGAGGTGTCGCTGCAGCGCTGTTACTCGCTATCGAGTGCGCCGGGCGTGGACGCGGCGCCGAAGATCACGGTCAAGCGCGTGCGCGACGGGCGCGCGTCGAACTGGCTGTGCGACGCCGTGCAGCCCGGCGACGAGCTCGACGTGATGGCGCCCGCGGGCGTCTTCACGCCGCGCTCGCTCGACGACGATTTGCTGTTGTTCGCAGGCGGCAGCGGCATTACGCCGGTGCTGTCGATCCTGAAGGCGGCGCTCGTGAGCGGGCGCGGCATGCTTACGCTGATCTACGCGAACCGCGATGAATCGTCGGTGATCTTCGGTGCGGCGTTACGCGAACTGGCGCAGCGGCATCCTGGCAGGTTGCGCGTGATTCATTGGCTCGACAGCGTGCAGGGCGTGCCGCAGCAGCGCCATCTGGAAGAGCTGGCGCGGCCGTGGAGCCGCCAGGAATGCTTTATTTGCGGCCCAGCGCTGTTCATGGAAAGCGCACTGGCGGCGATGCTCGCGCTGGGCTTGCCGCGCGCGAAGATTCACGTCGAACGTTTTGTTTCGCTGCCGGATCTCACGAAGCCAGTTGCGCGCGCAACGTCTGAAGCCACGATCGAAAGCCACGCGAATGCAACAAGCGCGGAAATCGAAACGCAACTCGATGGTGCGAGTCATCGCTTCACCTGCGAACCCGATGAAACCTTGCTCGACGCGATGGAGCGCGCCGGTCTGGCGCCGCCCAGTTCGTGCCGCAGCGGCCTGTGCGGCGCCTGCATGTGCCGCGTGGAAGCGGGCGAGGTGACGCTCGACCCCAACGCGTCGCTCGACGACGAAGAACGCGCGGCAGGCTGGACGCTCGCGTGCAGCGCCAAGCCCGCGAGCGCGGCGATCCGCATCGTGTTTCCCGATTAGCAGGCATCGCCTGCATGGTTCGATACCCCGGCGCCGCCGCTGCGATTCGCGCGGCGGCGCTTGTCTTTCTGGAGTTTCTGGCATGACGCCCCACGACATCCTCACGACGCCCGCGCTGATCGCACGCGGCGCGGCGCGCTACGGCGCGCGCATGGCGATCGAATCCGAAGCGCTGAGTCTGAGCTACGCGCAACTCGATGCCGCGCGTATCGAAGCGGCGCGCGCGCTGATGGCCTGCGGCGTCGCGCCCGGCGAGCGCGTGGCGATCTGGGCGCCCAACGTGGCCGAATGGATCGTCGCGGCATTGGCGATCCAGAGCGCGGGCGCGGCGCTCGTGCCCGTGAACACGCGCATGAAGGGACTGGAAGCGGGCGCGATCCTCGCCGATAGCGGCGCGCGCGTGCTGTTCTGCTGCGGCGAATTTCTCGGCGAGCATTATCCGTCGATGCTCGCACCGCATCGGCCGGCCACGCTGGAACGCGTGATCGTGTTCGACGGCGCGGTCGATCAAGCCGACGAAAGCTGGCAGGGGTTTCTAAAGCGTGCCGCGCAAACGCCGCTCGAAGCGTTCCGCGCGCGCGAAGCGCAAGTCGGCCCCGATACGCTGATGGATGTGATGTTCACGTCCGGCACCACAGGCCGCCCCAAGGGCGTGATGACCACGCACGGCCAGAACCTGCGCGGCGTGCACGACTGGGCGCAGATCGCGACGCTGCGCGAAGGCGATCGCTATCTGATCGTCAACCCGTTCTTTCACGCGTTCGGCTACAAGGCGGGCTGGCTCGCGGCGCTCTCCAGCGGGGCGACCATACTGCCGCATGGCGTGTTCGACCCGCAGGCCGTGCTCGAACGCGTGGTGTGCGACCGCGTCTCCGTGCTCCCGGGGCCGCCCACGCTCTATCACGCGCTGCTCGACACGCCGGACCTCGCGCGCCTTGACCTCGGTTCGCTGCGCGTGGCGGTGACGGGCGCGGCCGCCATCGCGCCGAGCCTCATCGAGCGCATGCGTGCGGAGCTGGGCTTCGAGACCGTGCTGACCGGTTACGGCCTCACGGAGACCTGCGGTTTCGCCACGCTCTGCCGCCAGGGCGACGACGCGCAGACCGTCGCGCACACCTCGGGCCGCGCGATGCCAGGCGTCGAACTGCGTATCGCAGGCCCGGACGGCACAGCGCTGGCCGCCGATGAAACCGGCGAAGTCTGGGTGCGCGGCTACAACGTCATGCGCGGTTATCTCGACGATGAGGCGGCCACCCGCAACGCCGTCGATGCGCAGGGGTGGCTGCACACCGGCGATATCGGCGCGCTCGATGCGCAAGGCAATCTGCGCGTGACGGACCGCATCAAGGACATGTTTATCGTCGGCGGCTTCAACTGTTATCCGGCGGAGATCGAGCGGCTGTTCGCGGCGCACGAGGCGGTCGCGCAGATCGCCGTGGTGGGCGTGCCGGACGCGCGGCTGGGCGAAGTGGGACACGCCTGGATCGTGCTGCGCGCAGGCGCGCATGCGGACGCAGAAGCGCTCGCGCAGTGGGCGCGCCGCAACATGGCGAACTACAAGGTGCCGCGCCGCATCGAAATCGTCCCGGCGCTGCCCACCAGCGCGGCGGGCAAGGTGCTCAAGTACCGCCTGCGTGAAGCGCTCGCAGAAGGCGCGGGCGCATAAGCGCTCATAGTCCCAACAGACGATGTTGGGACTTCTCCTCGCGGCCAGAATAGACCTCACTACAACGGGTTTTCTGGAGGGGCGAAGATGAGCGATGTGCGGGCGTTGGGCTACGTCGTCGTGCAGTCGGCGGACGCGGGCAAGTGGCGCGATTACGCGCAGGACGTGCTCGGCATGGAGGCGCGCGAGGCCGCAGGCGGCGCGCTTTACCTCAAGATGGATGAGCGCGATTTTCGCTACCTGATCGTGCCCGGCAACGAGGAGCGCTATTTCGCCTCGGGCTGGGAACTGGCGGACGAAGCAGCCCTTGCGGCGCTGGTGGCGAAGCTGGAAAACGCAGGCATCGAACCGTATCGCGCCAGCGCTCAGGACGTCGCGCTGCGCCGCGTTCAGGCGATGGTCTGGTGCCTCGACCCCTCGGGCAACCGGCACGAATTCTTCTGGGGCGTGCGCACGGACTTCCGCCGCTTCGTTTCGCCCGTGGGCGTGCCTGGCTTTGTCACCGGTGCAATGGGCCTGGGCCATACGGTCCTGCCCGCGCCCGCTTTCGACGCCACCGATACCTTCCTGCGCGACGTGCTCGGCTTCGGCCTCTCGGACATCTATCGCGTGCGCTTTACCAGCGATCCCGCCGAACCCGAAAAGCGCATTCACTTCCTCCATTGCGGCAACGCGCGTCACCACAGCCTCGCGATCATGGATCTCGCGGTGCCCTCGGGCTGCATCCACGTGATGGCCGAAGTCGGCTCGATGGACGACGTGGGCCGCGCGCTCGACCGCGTGGCTGCGCATGGCGTGAAGATGTCGGCCACGCTCGGCCGCCATTGCAACGACCGCATGACCTCGTTCTACATGAAGACGCCGGGCGGCTTCGACCTCGAATATGGCTTCGGCGGCCTGGAAGTGGACTGGCGCGAACACAGCGTTTATGAAGCGACGCGTGTGAGTCTCTGGGGCCACGATTTCAGCATCGGATTTTGATCGGAACATTGAATGAAAACGCTCGATAAACGCCTCAGTGCGCGCGACGTGGTCGCGCAGCTCGAAGATGGCATGACGATCGGCATCGGCGGCTGGGGACCGCGCCGCAAGCCTATGGCGCTCGTGCGCGAGATCGTGCGCTCGCCGCTGCGCGACCTCACGGTGGTCGCTTACGGTGGCCCGGATGTGGGTCTGCTCTGCGCGGCGGGCAAGGTCAGGAAAGTGGTGTTCGGCTTTGTCTCGCTCGACGTGATTCCGCTGGAACCGCATTTCCGCCGTGCACGCGAAAGCGGCGCGATCGACGTGTGGGAACTCGACGAAGGCCTGCTCCAACTGGGTTTGCGTGCCGCTGCGGCCCGCCTGCCGTTCCTGCCGACCCGCGTGGGCCTGGGCACGGACCTGCTGCGCCACGCGCCGCAGCTTCGCACGGTGCGCTCGCCTTATGAGGATGCCGAAACATTGCTGGCGATGCCCGCCATCGAACTCGACGCCGCGCTGCTGCACGTGAATGCCGCCGACCCGATGGGGAACACGCGTATCGACGGTCCCGATCCGTTCTTCGACGCCTGGTTCGCACGCGCCGCCAAACGCACCTTCGTGAGTTGCGAGACACTGGACGCATCGCTCGCCAGCGCCGATCTCGAAGCGGCTCGCCGCAATCCGTTCGAGCGTTCGCTCGTTACAGGCGTGGTGCATGCCCCGTGCGGCGCGCATCCGACCTCCTGCGCACCGGCCTATGGCTGGGATCTGCCGCATCTGAAGGCGTATTGCGCAGCGGCTACCGATGCGCAACAGACCACCGCGTACCTGCGCGACGTGGTCGGCCCCGACGAATCCGCCTGGCTCGCGGGCGCGGGCGGTCCCTCTCACGTGGCGGCGTTGCCGCTGCCTGTCCTCTGATCTCTGATAGGAGCGAGCGTGAACGACGCTTTGGATTACTCCCTCGCCGAACTGATGATCGTCGCTTCGGCGCGGCTCTGGCGCGATGACGGCGAAGTGCTGGCCACCGGTATCGGCACCGGCCCGCGCCTGGCGGCGGGGCTGGCGCGCCTGGCCTACAACCCCGGCCTCATGCTCACGGACGGCGAAGCCTATCTGGTGGAGACGCCCGTGCCGCTGGGACCGCGCGAAGCGGGCTACCGCGTAGCCGCGAGCGGCTGGATGACGTATGAGCGCGTGTTCGACTGCGTCTGGCACGGCCGCCGTCACGCGCTCGTGATGCCCACGCAGATCGACCGCTACGGTCAGGCCAATATCTCGTGGCTGGGCCGCGACTACGCGAAGCCGAAGACGCAACTGCTCGGCGCGCGCGGTTTTCCCGGCAACAGCATCAACCACGCGAATTCGTTCTTCGTGACGAGCCATACGGCGCGCACCTTCGTGGACGGCGAAGTCGACATGGTGTGCAGCGTGGGCTACAACCCGGCGCGCGAGATCGAAGGCATGCGCGCGTTCACGGACCTGCGCGCCATCGTCACGGACATCTGCGTGATGGACTTCGGCGGCCCGCAGCATGCCGTGCGGGTGCGCTCGCTGCATCCTGGCGTGAGCTTCGACGAAGTCCAGGCGGCGACGGGCTTTGCGCTCGTACAGGCCGATGACATCGGCACGACCGCGCCGCCTACCGGGGACGATCTGCGCATCCTGCGCGCGCTCGATCCGCACAATCTGCGCGCGTCGATCCTGCGTGACAACCCCGCGCCCCGGCGCGCCTGACGCAAAGCGAGATCATCATGCACGAGACGCAGGCGCAGACCGAAGACGTGGTGCTCTATGCCGTCGACAACGGCATCGCGACCATCACGATGAACCGTTCCGCGTACCACAACGCGCAGAATTCACAGATGACCTACGCGCTCGACGCGGCGTTCAAGCGCGCGGCGCACGACGATGCCGTGAAGGTCATCGTCCTTGCTGGTGCGGGCAAGCATTTTTCGGCGGGGCACGACATTGGCACGCCGGGGCGCGATATCCACGTGTCGTTCGAGCGCGAGTCGCTCTGGTACGACCACGTGAACAAGGAGGGCGGCGAATTCCTCTATGCACGCGAGCAGGAGGTCTATCTGGGCATGTGCCGCCGCTGGCGCGACCTGCCCAAGCCCACCATCGCGATGGTGCAGGGGGCGTGCGTGGCGGGCGGCCTGATGCTCGCGTGGGTGTGCGATCTGATCGTCGCATCCGACGATGCGTTTTTCGCCGATCCCGTGGTGCGCATGGGGATTCCGGGCGTGGAGTATTTCGCGCATGCCTATGAGCTGAATCCGCGTATCGCCAAGGAATTTTTGTTTCTCGGCGAGCGCATGAACGCGCAGCGCGCCCAGCAGATGGGCATGCTCAATCGCGTGGTGCCGCGTGAAGCTCTGGGCGACACCGTGCAGGAGATGGCCGCGAAGATTGCTGCGATGCCGCGTCTTGGGCTCGCGCTCACCAAGCAGGCGCTCAATCACGTCGAGGAATTGCAGGGCAAGCGCGCGGCGATGGATGCCGCATTCGCCTGGCATCACTTCGCGCATGCGCACAACGAACTCGTGAGCGGCGACCGCCTGGGCGGCTACGATGCGCGCAAGATGGCGCAATCGCAGCGCGCTCCGTCAGAAGAAAAGGAATCCGAAGCATGAGCGCGACCACGCCTGCAATGCGCACGCCGCTGACCGATCTGCTGGGCAGCCGCTATCCGATCGTGCAGACGGCGATGGGCTGGGTCGCTGATGCGCGGCTCGTCGCGGCCACTTGCAACGCCGGGGGCTTCGGCTTTCTGGCGGGCGCGACGCTCGAGCCGGATCGCGTGGAGGCTGAGATCCTGCGCGTGAAGTCGCTCACGGACCAGCCGTTCGGCATCAACTTTCATATGTTCCAGCCGAATGCAGCCCAGGTGGTCGATCTGGCGATCCGCCACCGGCTGCGCGCGGTGAGCTACGGACGCGGCCCCGACGCCACGACGATCCGCCGCTTCAAGGATGCGGGCGTGCTTTGCATTCCCACGGTGGGCGCGCCCAAGCACGCGGCCAAAGCAGTTGAACTGGGTGCAGACGCGGTGACCGTGCAGGGCGCCGAAGGCGGCGGTCACACGGGTTCCGTGCCCACTACGCTGCTGCTGCCGCGCGTGCTGGACGCCGTGCAGGTGCCGGTGATCGCCGCAGGCGGCTTCTTCGACGGACGCGGACTGGCGGCGGCGCTCGGCTACGGCGCGGCGGGCATCGCGATGGGCACGCGCTTCCTGATGACCGAGGAATCGCCCGTGCCCAGGGAAACGCTCGCACGCTATGTGGGGGTCAGCGATCCCGCGCAGATTCGCGTCTCCGCGGCGCTCGACGGCCTGCCGCAACGCATGATCGACAACCCCTATCTGCTGCATCTGGAAGCGCTGGGACCGCTGCGCCGCACGCTCTTCGCGTTGCGCACGGCGCAGGCCTGGCGTCGCCAGAATGGGCTGTCGCTTGCGCAGATGGCGGCGCTCGGCATCAAGGCGCTGCGCGAACACGGCTATACAGCAAGCCAGACGCTCATGGCCGCGAACGCGCCGTATTTGATCCAGCGCGCGATCGTCGACGGCGTGCCAGACGAGGGCGTGCTGCCGGGCGGCCAGGCGGCAGCGATGATCGGCGCGATCGAACCGTGCGCGGTAGTGATCGAGCGCATCGTGAGCGAAGCGTGGGCGCGCATCGACGCGCTGAGCGCCTTGCACGATGTGGCTGCCACGGACGTGCATTGACAGATTCACGACTTCAGGGACGGGGAACATGACACAAGCAAGCCATGACGAAGTAGCCGGCGCGATTCAGGATCGTGCGCGTCGGCCGGCATTGACGATTGCCCGCGTGGGCGAGCACGGCGCGGTCGCCGAGTTGACACTCGACCGCCCGCCCGTGAACGCACTCGATAGCGAGGACTGGTACGCGCTCGCCGCCGCCATCGACGCCTTGGGACGCGACGACAGCGTGCGTGTGATCCTGCTGCGCGGCGAAGGACGGGGCTTTTGCGCGGGCGTCGATATCAAGGAACTGGCGGCGCATCCCGAGCGCATCGTCGCCGTGAATGCGGGCAATTACGCGACCTTTCGCGCCGTGCATCGCAGCCCGAAGCCGGTGATCGTCGCCGTGCATGGCTTCGTGCTGGGCGGCGGCATCGGCATCTGCGGGGCCGCCGATATCGTGATCGCCTCGACCTGCGCTCGCTTCGGCGTGCCCGAGATCGACCGTGGTGCGATGGGCGGCGGCGCGCATCTGCAAAGAATGTTCGGTGTACAGAAGGTGCGCGCAATGTACTTCACCGGGGACATGGTGGGCGCGGAAGAAGCCTGGCGTCTGGGTGCAGTGGAGCGCGTCGTGCCGCGCGAGCAACTGCGCGAAGCGGCGCTCGAACTCGCGCAGCGCATCGCCCAGAAGAGCGGCGCGATGCTGGCGCTCGCCAAGGAAGCGCTCAACGGCGTGGAGGACGGCGACCTCGAAGACAAATACCGCTGGGAGCAGGGCTTCACGCTGCAAGCCTATATGACCAACGATTCGAACGAAGCGCGTAGCGCCTTCGTGGAAAAGCGCGCGGCGCAGTTCGATGGCGCGGGCGCGTCAAACGAGGGCCGCACATGAAGCTCGACTACACGCCGCAACAGCGCGCCTTCCGCGAGGAAATCCGCGCCTGGCTGGCCGCGCACGTGCCGCGCACGCCGCTGCCGAGTTTCGACACTGAAGAAGGTTTTGCCGCGCATCGCGACTGGGAACGTACGCTGCATTCGGGCCGCTGGAGCATGGTCACCTGGCCGCGCGAGCTGGGCGGACGCGGCTGCGACCTGATCGAGTGGCTGATCTTCGAAGAGGAATACTGGCGCGCCGACGCGCCGATGCGTGTGAACCAGAACGGCATCTTCCTGCTCGGCCCCACGCTGATGGACTTTGGCACCGATGAGCAGAAGGCGCGCTTTCTGCCCGCGATGGCCTCGGGCGAGCATGTCTGGGCGCAGGGCTGGTCGGAGCCAAACGCCGGTTCGGACATGGCCGCGATTCGCGCAAGCGCGCTGCGTGACGGCGACGACTACATTCTCAACGGCCAGAAGATCTGGTCCACGCGCGCGGTCTGGGCGGACTGGTTGTTCGGGCTCTTTCGCAGCGATCCGCAATCCAGCCGCCATCATGGGTTGACGTTCCTGATGGTGCCGCTCGACACGCCGGGCGTGACCGTGCGGCCCATCCGCCAGTTGAACGGCCAGACCGGCTTTGCCGAAATTTTCTTCGATGACGTGCGCGTGCCGGCGGCAAACCGCCTCGCGGGCGAGGGGATGGGCTGGCACGTGGCGATGGCGACGGCAGGCTTCGAACGCGGCCTGATGCTGCGCTCGCCCGCGCGTTTCCAGCGCACGGCCCAGGCGTTGCGCGATCTGCTGCTCGCGCATCCCGAAGCGGCGCGGCGCGATCCGTCGCTGCGCGAGCGTGTGGCCGCCGCGTGGATGGACGCGCAGGCCTATGCGCTCTCGACCTATATGACGGCGAGCCGTTTGCAGAAGGGCGGCCATATCGGTGCGGAATCCAGTACGAACAAGGTGTTCTGGTCGGAGCTGGATTTGCGTATGCATCAGACCGCGCTCGATATTCTGGGCGCGCAGGCCGAAGTGGTGCCGCACGGCGCGGAAGATCGCACGAGGCTTGGCAACTGGCTCGATGGCTTCCTGTTCGCGCAGGCCGGGCCGATCTACGCGGGCACCAACGAAATCCAGCGCAACATCGTCGCCGAACGCATGCTGGGGATGCCGCGCGGCTGATGCGTTGACGGATAAGACGTCGCTTCGTGCGACTTCTATCGATATGGATTCCTGATCGTATCGATCAAGCGGATGACAGGAAAGACTATGGATTTTTCTTTCGACGAAGACCAGGAAGCGCTGGCCGATGGCGCACGCCGCTTCCTGATGACCGAGCTGACGCCGGAGCTGATCCGCGAGCTATGGGAGAGCGAGAGCGGCCGCTCGGAGCCGCACTGGAAGCAGCTTGCGGCACAGGGCATGACGAGCGTGTCGGTGCCTGAAGCGCAGGGCGGCCTTGGCATGGGCGCAATGGAATGGGCGTTGCTAGCGCAGAACTGGGGTTACTTCGGCGGCCCCGATCCGCTCATGGATACCGCGTTCGTTGCGGTGGCGCTGCTCACGCGTCTGCCCGCGAGCGACTGGCGCGACACGCTGCTCGCGCAGATCGCGGCGGGCGGCGCGCGCGTGGCGCTCGCGCATCCTGTGAATCCGTACGTGGCCGATGCGCATGTGGCGCATGTGCTGCTCTGCGAGCGCGATGGCGAGTTGCATCGCGTGATGCCTGCGGCGGGCACGCGTCAGGCCGTGGAAAGCGTGGACCCGTCTCGCCGCCTGTTCGCGCTGGACTGGACGCCGGATGCTTCGACGCGCATCGCCAATGCGCAAGACGCGGCACCCTTGCTGGATGCTGCGCTCGATCACGGCACATTTGCGGTCGCCGCGCAGTTGCTCGGCCTCACGCAACGCGTGCTGGACGCCGCCATCGACTACACCTCGCAACGCAAGCAGTTCGGCAAGCCTATCGGCGCGTATCAGGCGGTCAAACACCTGCTCGCCGATGTCGCGATTCGCTACGAGTTTGCGCGGCCCGTGGTCTATCGCGCGGCCTGCGCGCTCGCGACCGACGATCCGCAGCGCGCCCTCTACGTCTCGCACGCAAAACTCGCCGCGCTTTCGGCTGCGCAACTGGCCGCGCGTCACGCCATCCAGGTGCACGGCGCGATGGGCTACACGTGGGAGCTGGACTTGCAGATTTTCGTCAAGCGCATCTGGGCGCTGGCGGGTAGCTGGGGCGATGCGACCTTCCATCGCGAACGCGTCGCCAGCACGCTGATCGATGCGCGCGCACCGATCGGACCCGCCCGTACCTTCGAACTGGAGTAACCATGAAACAAGCCTATATCGTCGATGCGCTGCGCACGCCCACGGGCCGCCGTAAAGGCTCGCTGGCGGCGGTGCATGCGGCCGACCTCGGCGGCTTCGTGCTGAAGGAACTCGTCGCGCGCAACGCCATTCCCGCCGAGGACTACGACGACGTGGTGTTCGGCTGCGTCGATACCATCGGTCCGCTCGCGGGCAATATCGCGCGTACCTGCTGGCTTGCCGCCGGACTGCCGCTCACGGTGCCCGGCGTGACCGTGGACCGCCAGTGCGGCTCGTCGCAGCAAGCGGTGCACTTCGCGGCGCAGGCGGTGATGAGCGGCGTGCAGGACGTGGTGATCGCGGGCGGCGTGCAGACCATGACGCAGATCCCCATTTCCTCGGCGATGACGGCGGCGGTGCCGCTTGGCTTCAGCGATCCGTTTTCGGGCAGCACGGGTTGGCGAGCGCGCTTTGGCGACGCGCCGGTTTCTCAATTCGACGCGGCGCAACGCATCGCCGACCATTGGGGCCTTTCGCGTGAGGCGATGGAGCGCTACGCGCTGGAGAGCCACCGGCGCGCGGTGTCGGCCATTGAATCGAAGCGCTTCGCACGCGAGATCGTGCCGTGCTTCGGCCTTTCGCACGACGAGACGCCGCGCCCCGACACCTCGCTCGCAAAGATGGCGACGCTGGAGCCGCTGGTGCCGGGCGGCTCGCTCACGGCGGCCGTGTCGAGTCAGACTTGCGACGCGGCGGCGGCCCTGCTGATCGTCTCGGAGGACGCGCTGCGACGCTACGGACTCGTGCCGCGCGCGCGCATCCATCATCTGAGCGTGCTGGGCGACGATCCCCTCTGGATGCTCACCGCGCCGATTCCCGCTGCGCGTCACGCGCTGAAGAAAGCGGGCTTGTCGATGGCCGATATCGACGTGGTGGAGATCAACGAAGCGTTCGCCTCGGTGGCGCTGGCGTGGCTGGCGGAAACCGGCTATGACGCGGCGCGCACGAATCCGAACGGCGGCGCGATCGCGCTGGGTCATCCGCTCGGTGCGACGGGCGCGCGACTGATGACGACGCTGCTGCACGAACTCGAACGTACGCAGGGATGCTACGGACTCCAGACGATGTGCGAAGGCGGCGGTCTCGCCAACGTGACGATCATCGAACGGCTTTGAGCTTAAGGCTTAAGGCAGACAGGCAAGAGAAAAGAGGTCAGGCATGGGAATCTGCAAAGGGCGCACTGTGATCGTCACGGGCGCGGGCGGCGGGCTGGGGCGCGCCTATGCGCTCGCGCTCGCGGAGCAAGGCGCGGCGGTGGTGGTCAACGATCTGCGCGCGGACGCGGCGCAGGCCGTCTGCGAAGAGATCGAACGCGCGGGTGGCCGCGCGCTCGCCAACGCCGACGACATCACGCGCATGGACACCGCGCAGCGCATCGTGGACGCAGCGCAAGCGGCTTTCGGCACAGTCCACGCGCTGGTGAACAACGCGGGCGTGTGTCGCGACCGCATGTTCACGAGCATGACGGAGGACGACTGGGACACAGTGATGCGCGTGCATCTGCGCGGCCATTTCTGCCTCGCACAGATTCTCGTGCGCGGTTGGCGCGATGCGGCGAAAGCGGGTGCGCCCGTGGCGGCGCGCATCGTCAACACGAGTTCGGGCGCGGGGCTGCAAGGCTCGATCGGCCAGTCCAACTACGGCGCGGCCAAGGCCGGCATCGCGGCACTCACGCTGATGCAGGCGGCCGAACTGGCGCGCTATGGCGTCAGCGTCAATGCGCTCGCGCCCTCGGCGCGCACGGCCATGACCGAGACGGTCTTCGCCGAGATGATGAAAAAGCCCGAGGATGGTGGCTTCGACGCGTTCGATCCGGCCAATGTCGCGCCGCTGGTGGTGTGGCTCGCGAGCGAAGCATCCGGCGAGGTGACGGGGCAGGTGTTCGAAGTGGCGGGCGGCATGATCGCCGTGGCCGAAGGCTGGCGCACCGGCCCGCGCGTGGATCGTGGCGCGCGCTGGCCAGCGGGCGAAGTGGGCGAGGCCGTGACGGCGCTGCTCGCCCAGGCGCGTCCGGCGCAACGCGTCTATGGAAGCTGACGCCATGAATCTCGTGCTGACCGAAGAGCAGGTGCTGATTCGCGAGAGCGCCGCCGAGGTGCTGGCGCATCAAAGCGCCTCCGCCGATGTACGCCGCGTGCTGGAACGCCATGCCGGTTACGACGCGGCGCTCTGGCAGACCGTCGCGGCGGAGTTGGGCTGGTGCGGCCTGAGCGTACCGGAGCAGGCGGGCGGCGCTGGTCTGGGCGCGACGGAACTCGTGTTGCTGATGGAGCAACTGGGGCGCAGGCTTGCGTGCGTGCCGTACTTCGGCACGGCCGTGCTGGCGGCTCAGGCGTTGGCGCAATGTCTGCGTGACGACGCGGCGAGCGCCGAAGCGGCCGCCGAGCCGGTACGCTGGCTCGCGCGCATCGCGGCGGGCGAGACGCGTGCGGCGCTGGCGTTGGCGCATACGATGCCGTTCGAAGCGGGCAACGCGGATGGATCGCCGATCGTGGCGTGCAAGACCGCAGACGGCTATCGCCTGAACGGCACACTAAACGCGGTGCTCGACGGCGTGATGGCCGATCTGCTGATCGTGCCCGCGCGCGACGGCGACGAACTATTGCTGATTGCGGTTGAAACCACGCTGGCAGGCGTCGCACGCACGCCGTTGTCGACGCTCGACGCCACGCGGCCGTTCGCCTGCATCGAACTGGACAACGTGAGCGTCGTGCGCGCGGCGTGCATCGCTCGCGGCAACACGGTGCGCCATGCGCTCACGCATACGGCGTGGTTCGCCGCGCTCGCGCTCGCAGCGGAAGAACTGGGCGGCGCGCAGCAATGTCTCGACCTGACGCTCGCCTATACGTCCGAACGTGTGCAGTTCGGCCGGACGATCGCTTCGTTCCAGGCCGTCAAGCATCGTTGCGCGGAAATGCTCGTGGCCGTGGAGGCCGCGCGTTCGGCGGTGCTCGGCGCGGCGGCGGCCTGGGATGCGGCGCAAGGCGCGCCCGTGGCCGCGCAATTCGCGGATATCGCCGTCGCCAAGGCCAGCGCGAACGACGCGCTGCGTTACTGCGCACAGGAAGCGATCCAGTTGCACGGCGGCGTGGGCTTTACCTGGGAGTACGATCCACAGCTTTATTTCAAGCGTGCGCAGGCATCGGGAGCGCTGTTCGGCTCAACGCCGCGTCTGCTGGACTGGCTCGCCCGGCATGCGATGGATCACGAAAGCGCTGGACTTGCCAGCAACAAGTCGCTCGCAGGAGCCTACGCATGAACGCACGCATCGAATCGAACGATCATGAAGCGGGCGGGCGCGAAGCCCGTTTGCGCGAGGAAATCGCCGCGTGGATGGACGCGCACCTGAGCGGCGAGTTCGCCTGCCTGCGCTACCGTGGCGGCCCAGGCGACGAGGACGCCTTCCCCGCGCTGCGCAAGGCCTGGGAGCACGAGCTTGCGGCAGGCGGCTGGACGGGTCTTGGCTGGCCTGTAGAGGCGGGCGGACGCGGCTGGAGCGTGGCCGATCAGGTCATCTTTCACGAGGAATACGCACGCGCCGGTGGCCCCGGCCGCATGGGTCATATCGGCGAAGGGCTGCTCGGTCCTACGCTGATCGCCTGCGGCAACGCCGACCAGCGCGCGCGCTTCTTGCCCGGCATCCTGGCGGGCACGCAGTTCTGGTGCCAGGGCTACTCGGAGCCGGGCGCGGGATCGGACCTGGCCAACGTGCGCACGCGCGCAGAACGGCTGGCCGATGGCGCGTGGCGTATCGACGGCCAGAAGGTCTGGACCTCGCTCGCGCACGACTCCGAATGGATCTTCGTGCTCGCGCGTAGCGACCCGCAATCGCGCGGCAACAAGGGGCTGTCGTTCTTCCTCGTGCCGCTCGACCAGCCCGGCGTGGAGATTCGCCCGATCCGCCAGATGAACGGCGGCGCGGAATTCAACGAAGTGTTCTTCGACGGCGCGCGCGCCGAAAGCCACGATCTCGTGGGCGAACCCGGCGACGGCTGGCGCATCGCCATGACGCTGCTCGGCTTCGAGCGCGGTATCTCCACGCTCGGCCAGCAGATGCAATTCATCCGCGAACTCGACTGGGTGATCGAAGCCGCCACTGAGGCGGGCGTGGCCGACGATCCGTCGATTCGCGCGCGCATCGCGCGAGCGTGGGCGGGCCTGCGTGTGATGCGCTACAACGCGCTGCGCATGCTCGGCGCCGAAGGCGCGAGCGCCACCCAGGACAAATCGGCGCTCATCTATAAGTACTACTGGTCGAACTGGCATCGTGAACTGGGCCAACTGGCGATGGACGTGCTAGGCGATCAGGCCAATTTCATCGATGCCCGCGACGCGAAACGCAGCCGTTTGCAAGGCGTTTTCCTGTTCTCGCGCGCCGACACCATCTACGCCGGCACCAACGAAATCCAGCTCAACATCATGGCCGAGCGCGGGCTCGGCATGCCGAAGGAACCCCGAGGTCAAGCATGAACGCAGAACACAGACTCGCCGTCGCGCCGCCCTATGTGGCGGGCCATCAACTGCTCGCGGGCCGCGCCGTGCTCATTACCGCCTCGGCGGGCGTGGGCATTGGTTTCGCCGCGGCAAAGCGCTGCGCGGAGGAGGGCTGCCGCGCGCTGATCATTTCCGATATCCACGCCAAGCGACTGAACGAAGCGGTCGAACGGCTACGCGAGGAAACCGGTCTCGCCACGATCTACGGCCAGCTTTGCGACGTCTCGAACGAAGCCGACGTGCGCGCGCTGGTCGCTTTCGCTGAAGCCCAAACGGGCGGCGTGGACGTGCTGATCAACAACGCTGGCCTGGGCGGTTCGTGCCGCCTAGTCGATATGGACGATGCGCAATGGTCGCGCGTGCTCGACATTAGCCTTACCGGCACGTTCCGCATGATGCGCGCGATGTTGCCGCATATGCAGGCGCGCGGGCGAGGCACGATCGTCAACAACGCGTCGGTGCTGGGCTGGCGCGCGCAGGCCGAACAGGCCCATTACGCGGCGGCCAAGGCCGGTGTGATGGCGCTTACGCGTTGCGCGGCGCTGGAGGCAGCGCCGCACGGCGTGCGCATCAACGCGGTGGCGCCCAGCATTGCGCTGCACGATTTTCTGAAGAAGTCGGCTCCGGCCGAACTGCTCGAACAACTGGCGTCGCGCGAAGCATTCGGGCGCGCCGCCGAAGTCTGGGAGGTGGCAAACGTGATGGTGTTCCTCGCAAGCGACTACGCGTCGTATCTCACCGGCGAAGTGCTCTCCGTGAGCAGCCAGCACGCATGATGGACGCGCTCGAACTGAACGAAGCCGTTGCGCCCGCAAGGGTGTTCGCACAACCGTCGGCCTTGCTCGACGCCGTGGGCGAGCAGCTGGGCGCGAGCCCCTGGTTCGCGATCGACCAGGCGCGTATCGACCTCTTCGCCGACGCCACGCTCGATCATCAATGGGTCCACGTCGATCCCGAGCGTGCGAAGCGTGGCCCGTTTGGCGGCTGCATCGCGCATGGCTATCTGACGCTCTCGCTCGTCAATTACTTTTTGCCGCAGATCGTGCGCATCGACGGCGCGCGCATGGGCGTGAACTACGGCTGCGAGCGCGTGCGCTTTCCCGCGCCGGTGCGCGTGGGCGCACGGGTGCGCGGCGTGGGCGAGTTGCTGCGCGCCGAAGCGCTCGAAGGCGGCATACAGGCGTGGATACGCGTGAGCGTGGAGATCGAAGGCGAACTCAAGCCTGGCTGCGTCGCCGACACCATCAGCCGCTATTACTTCTAGATTCAGACCGATTTCATTCGTAACAGGAAAGCATTCGATGAACGAAGCCGTGATTGTTTCGGTGGCGCGCACGCCCATTGGCAAGGCCTACCGTGGCGCTTTCAACGATACCGAGGCGCCTGCGCTGGGCGGCCACGTGGTGCGCGCCGCCGTGGCGCGCGCGGGCCTCGAAGGCCATGAGGTCGACGACGTCATCATGGGCTGCGCCGCGCAGCAGGGCACCCAGGGTTATAACATCGGCCGGCTTTCGGCTGCGGCCGCCGGTTTGCCCGCGAGCGTGCCGGGCATGGCGCTCGACCGCATGTGCTCGTCGGGGCTGATGTCGATTGCCGTGGCGGCGCGCAGCATCGCTTGCGGCGATGCCGACGTGGTCGTGGCGGGCGGCGTGGAGTCGATCACGCTCACGCAGAATCGCCACAAGAACAGCTATCGCGCGCGCGCGGAAAGCGTGCTCGCGCACCAGCCTGCCGCCTATATGGCGATGATCGAAACGGCGGAGATCGTGTCCCGCCGCTATGGCATCAGCCGCGCGCAGCAGGACGCGTTCGCGCTGGAGAGCCAGCAGCGTACGGCGGCCGCACAGGCAGCGGGACGCTTCGACGCGGAGATCGTGCCGCTCCACGTGCGCCGCGCGTTGTTCGACAAGGAAGGCAACGTCACCGGCCATGAGGATCTGCGCGCTACGCGCGACGAATGCAATCGCGCCGATACGAGCGCTGAAAGCCTCGCCGCGCTCAAGCCGGTCTGGAGCGGTGGCGACACGGTGGCGCAAGGCGAATTCATCACCGCAGGCAACGCATCTCAACTCTCGGACGGCGCCGCCGCCGTGGTCGTGATGAGCGCGCAACGCGCCCGCGCGCGCGGCCTGGCACCGCTCGGCATCTTTCGCGGTCTCGCTGTGGCGGGCTGCGAGGCCGACGAAATGGGTATCGGCCCGGTGTTCGCCGTGCCGCGACTGCTGGAGAAGCATCGGCTGAACGTGAGCGATATCGGCTTGTGGGAGCTGAACGAGGCATTCGCCTGCCAGGCGATCTACTGCCGCGATCAATTAGGTATCCCAATGGAGCGCTTGAATGTAAATGGCGGCGCGATTTCGCTCGGTCATCCGTTCGGTATGTCGGGCGCGCGCATGACGATGCACGCCTTGATCGAAGGACGTCGACGCGGCGCGCGCCTTGCCGTCGTGACGATGTGCATTGGCGGCGGCATGGGCGCGGCGGCGCTGTTCGAGATTCCCGCCTGACTTAGCGCTTCATTGCTTGACAGATAGCCTCACAAAAAGTCGGCACACGACAACATCGAGGAGACACCCCATGAAAAATTCGCTGCCCGGTTTGCTGATGTCGGCGGCGGTGCTGGGCGCGGCGCTCTTCGCGTTCGCTCCGCGCCCTTTGCCCGCATTCCCCGCGAGCGCCATTGCCGCCAACCGGCTGCAGATCAACGGACTCGCGCAAGCGGGTTCGCGCACGGTCGCCGTAGGCGAGCGCGGCGTGATTCTGCTGAGCGACGATGCGGGCGCTAGCTGGCGTCGCGCGACGCTCACGCCCGACGAGGCATCTACGCTCACTCAGGTGTTCTTCGTCTCGCCGCGCGTGGGTATCGCCGTGGGGCATGACGGCTGGATCGTGCGCACTGTTGACGGTGGCGAGCGCTGGCAGGAGGTCCATTTCGACCATCGCCATTCCGACCCGCTGCTGGCGATCTGGGGGCGCGCGAACGGGCCGCTTTTCGTGGTGGGCAGCTTCGGCCAGTTGCTCGTGTCGAACGACGAAGGCGCAACGTGGAGCGCCGAAAAGACCCCCGCAGGCGACCGCCATCTCAACGCTATCGCGGGCGACGGCGAAGGCCGCATCGTGATCGCGGGCGAGACCGGCACGCTGCTGGTGTCGAGCGACGGCGGCGAAAACTGGGAGAAACGGACCTCGCCCTACGCGGGTTCGCTCTTTGGCGTGCTGCCGTTGGGCGATCACGCGTGGCTGGCCTACGGCATGCGCGGCAACGTGCTGCGCTCGAATGACGATGGGCAAAGCTGGACGCATGTCGATAGCGGCATCGGCACTTCCTATTTCGGTGCTTTGGAGATGCCCGGCGGGCGTCTCGTGCTGGTCGGCCAGGGCGGCGCGATCGTCACCTCGGACGACGGCGGCGCGCATTACGCCGTGCGCAAGGCAGGCGGGGTGCAAAGCCTTGCCGCGGTGCTGGACGAAGGGCAGGGCCATCTGCTCGTCGCGGGTGAAGCGGGTGTCGCGCGCTGGACGCTACCCGCATCGAGCGCCGTGGCCAAAGCGCCATCCTGAAGGCCTTGCGCCGACTTCTACATCACGCCATCCCGTCGTAGTGCGCCACGCAAGGCCAGCACTACATGCACGACCAGAGACATAGAGACGCCCATGACCGCCACTCCCCGCACCTCCGCGCTCGCGCGCTTCGTGGACCGCTGTGCCAGCGCGATCATGCGCCATCGCCTTGCGCTGCTCGCGCTTTGCGTGGCGCTCACCGCCGCCTTCGGTTATTCCGCTACGCGCTTGCGGCTCGATCCGGGCTTCAACAAGATGATCCCGATGGAACACCCCTATATGCAGGTGTTCAATCGTTACGCCAGCGCTTTTCCCGGTGCGAATACCGTGCTCGTGAGCCTGCGCTGGAAGGGCCAGGGCGACATCTATAACGAGCCGTTCATGGACGCGCTGCGCCACGCGACCGACGACGTGTTCTTCATTCCCGGCGTGAACCGCTCGCGCGTGTTCTCGCTTTTCACGCCCAATGTGCGCTACACGGAAGTGACCGAAGCGGGCTTTCGCGGCGACGTGGTCGTGCCGGGCCAGTTCAGCAGCAACAACCCCGACGATCTGGCCAAGGTGCGCCGCAATGTGGCGCGATCAGGGCAGATCGGGCGACTGGTGAGCAACGACCTGAAGGCGGCGCTGATCCGCGCGGAACTGCGCGAGACCGATCCCGTCACCGGCAAGCGGCTCGATTACAGTGCGGTGGCGAAGCAACTCGAACAGATCCGCGCGCGCTATGCGAACGCCAACGTCGAGGTCGATATCATCGGCTTCGCCAAGCTGGTGGGCGATGTGGAGCAGGGCATCGCGGGCGTGATGGTGTTCTTCGGCATCGCGTTCGCGATCACGGCGTTCCTGTTGCTCGCCTATACGCGCTCGTGGCGGACGACGGCGCTCGCGCTGTGCGTGGCGCTGCTGCCGGTGGTCTGGTTGCTGGGCGCGCTGCCGATGCTGGGTCTTGGCATCGACCCCATGTCGATCCTCGTGCCGTTCCTGATTTTCTCGATTGGCGTCTCGCACGCGGTGCAGATGACGAACGCCTGGAAACAGGCGCTCGCAACCGGACTCGATTCGACCGACGCCGCGCGCGACGCGTTTCGCAAGCTGTTCGTGCCGGGCACCGTGGCCCTGCTCACGAACGCGCTGGGCTTCATGGTCATCATGCGCATCCGTATCGACATCGTGCGTGAGCTGGGCATCACGGCGTGTCTCGGCGTGCTGCTGATGATCGTCACGAACAAGGTCTTTTTGCCGATCCTGCTGTCCTATACGCGGCTCGAACGCGGGGCGCTCGCGCGCGCGCAGCGCCGTGTCACGCAGCGCCAGAGCGGCGCGAAAGCCGATGGCTGGGCGCGTTTCGGTGTGTTTGCGCGACCGCTACCCGCATTGGGCGTATTCGCTGTAGCGCTGGCTTTGCTCGCATTCGGCGCGCAGGCTTCGCGCGCGTTGCAGATTGGCGATATCGGCTCGGGCGCGCCCGAGTTGCGCGCCACGTCGCGCTACAACCTGGATAACGCGCGCATCACGAGTCAGTACAACATCGGCGTGGACGCGCTCGCCGTGATCGTGGAAACGCAGGGCTTCGACGACGCCTGCCTCCATTACCCGGTGATGAGCGCGATCGAGCGGTTCGAAATGCAGATGCGCGGCGTGGCGGGCGTGCAGTCGGTGGTGAGCGTGCCGTCGCTGGCGAAGGTGTCGATTGCCGCGTTCAACGAAGGCAATCCGCGCTGGGCCGCGCTGCCGAGATCGAGCGATGGCCTGACACAAGGCGCGGGCGCATTCGATCCCGACAACGGCATGAACACCGAAAACTGCCAGGCGATCCAGGTGCTCATCTACACGGATAACCACGAAGGCCGCACGATCGCCCACATCGTCGACGAGATCAAACGCTTCGCCGCCCAAGACGAAACCCAGGGCGTGGCGTTTCGCCTCGCGGGCGGCAACGTGGGCGTGATGGCGGCGACCAACGAGGCCGTCGCCGATGCGGAAATCGCCATGCTGCTGTCGATCTTCGGGGCGATCGCGCTGCTGTGCTTCGTGACGTTCCGCTCGTGGCGCGCGGTGCTTTGCATCATCGTGCCGCTCACGATCGTGTCGATTCTTTGCAATGCCGTGATGGCGTGCCTGGGGATCGGCCTGAAGGTGGCGACGCTGCCGGTCATCACGCTTGGCGTGGGCGTGGGCGTCGATTACGGCATCTATCTGTATGAACGCCTGCAACATGAGTTGCGCGCGGGCGCGAGCCTGCCCGATGCGTTCGGCGCGGCGATGCGCCAGCGCGGCACCGCGGCGCTCTTCACGGCGGTGACGATGTTCATCGGCGTGGGCACGTGGGCGGGCTCGGCGCTCAAATTCCAGGTGGACATGGGCGTGCTGCTGGCCTTCATGTTCCTGGTGAACCTGTTCGGCGCGGTGTTTCTGTTGCCCGCGCTGGCGGCGTGGCTGGGCGTGGAGCGAGCGGAGCGGCGCGTGGCGCAAGGCAGCCCGAGCGCACCGCGCAGTGCGCCCGTAGTTCAGGCGAGATCCTGACACTGCGAATCAAGGCGGCTGCGCGCCTGACGTCCACCTGGGCGCGATCCGGCTAGAATCGAGGGCTTCGCCTCGACTACCGTGATTCGCGCCATGAAAACTCTCCTTGCCCCGGCATTCGCCGCTCTCGTTATCGCAGCCAGCCCGCTTGCGCAAGCCCAGACCGCGAGCGCCGCGGCCCCGCAGCAGGAATGCTCGATCGGCCGGGCGAGCGGCATCGCCGGCGCGGCGGCCAGCATGCGCGAATACCTCGCGCTGCCCGAGCGCGACCGCTACCACTATTTCAATGATCATCAGATCAACTGCCAGATCTCTGACGATGGCCGCGCGACCGGCTGCGTGGGCCTCGTCAACCTGCGCAACGACAAGGTCAGCGTGTACGACGACAGCGACCCGGACACGACCACCGTGGTGGCGCGCATCGAACTCGAACATGGCACGTATCCGCTGATCATCATGGTGCGCAAGCAGGACATCAAATGCGATGAATGACGGCTGAGGGCGTTTTATTCACCTTCTCACTCCTCGTTGGTCCCTAGTCCGTCGGGACGATGAGTGGAGCGCGGCGCGCGTCTAACGTGGCAGGAGCCGCGCGTTCCATTCAAAGGAGGAGAACCCCATGTCCGCACGCCCTTACAAGATCGAAGCCCAGCCGCTCGTACAACGCTACGCCCGAGGCTGGCATTGCCTGGGCCTTGCGAGCGATTACCTGGACGGCCAGCCGCACACGCTCAACGTATTTGGCCGCCGCCTCGCCGCCTTTGCCGATTCGGCGGGGCGCATCCGCATCGTCGATGGCTTCTGCCCGCACATGGGCGCCGACCTCTCCACGGGCCGCGTGGAAGGCGACAGGCTCGTGTGCCCGTTCCACGGCTGGCAATGGGATGGCGATGGCCAGTGCCAGTCGATTCCCTATTGCAAGCGCATTCCCCCGAAAGCAAAGATCGGCACCTGGCACACCTGCGTGCAGAACCGGCTGCTGTTCGTCTGGCACGACCCCGAAGGCGGCGCGCCGACCGACGACGTGGCGATTCCATCGATTGCGGCCTGCGAGTCGGACGAATGGTCGGCTTGGGTCGTGGACAAGATGGTGATCGGCACGAACTGCCGCGAACTGGTGGACAACATCTCGGACATGGCGCACTTCGGCACCGTGCATGCCGCGCCGGTCGATTACTTCGCGAATCTTTTCGAGGACCACAAGGCGACGCAATTGCTGGTGGGCCGCAGCGAGCGACTTGGCGGCGACGAGTTGATCGCGCTGTCGACCTATTTCGGACCTGCTTATCACATCACCGAGATGACGGGGCAAAGTGGCGGCCATCCGATTCATTCGATTTTGCTTAATTGCCATGTGCCGATCGACATGAATCGTTTCGAGCTGCGCTATGGCGTGATGGTGAAGAAGATTGAGGGGCTTTCCGAGGAGCAGAATCTGGAGATTGCGCGCGCTTATGTGGCGCAGGCGCAGGCGGCGTTCTACGAGGACGTGGCGATCTGGGACAGCAAGACGCGAATCGACAATCCGCTGCTTTGCGAAGGGGACGGGCCGCTGTATCAGATGCGGGACTGGTATGGCCAGTTCTATCTGGATGCGGCCGATGTGCGGCCGTCCAGCCGGCAGCGTAAGGTGTTTGAGATCACAGTGCGGGAGGGGGGCGCCGTGCCGGCGCTGCATCACGTGTTCGAGCGCTGACGCACTTTCTTTTGCGAAACGCGGCATCGTGATTTTTTGCGCGATGCCGCGTTTTTTATTGGATTTCTGTTTGTGTATCTGATTGCGCTGCGACCAGATAATTGCGGCGGATTCTGGCGATGTCGATTTTGAGGACGTCGGTAAGGTAGTGATGCATGCCGCCGTAGCTTGTGTCGATGACTTCCATTGCTGCGCCGATGTAGTCGGCGTCGACATCGAGCAGTGGGAGCGCTACTTCTGGTGCGACGCCTATTTGCTGCAATTGTTTGAGCGCTCGTGCGTTGAAGGCTGCGTTCTCGCGGTTCGATTCGAGGTAGTTCGCGATGATCGTCGGGCGGTCGACGCCCAATGCCGACAGTAGCAGTACCGTGGCGAAACCTGTTCGGTCCTTGCCCGCCGTGCAGTGGTACAGGATCGTTTCGTTAGCCTCGGCTAGTTTAAGGAAGCGCCTGAATTGTGGCTGGTAATTGTCCGGGAACTGGCGGTAGAGGTCGACCATGAAGTCGTGCATCTGCGCAGGTGTTGAGCGTTTTAGCATCGGTACGATGGCGGCTGGCGATAAGTCGCCTGCTAGAACGGGGTCGGCTTGCCAGGGGTAGCGGTTTGCGAAGGGTGCTTCCGCTGGCGTTTTTTCGCTCGCGGCGCGGAAGTCAACTACTGTGGTTAGGTGCAGGGTGTCTAGTTGTGCGAAGTCCGCTGGCGTGCCGAGGGCCGGGTTGCCGCTGCGGTAGAGACGATGCTGGGCGATCGTCAGGCCGTTTTCACCTGTCAGGCCGCCCAAGTCGCGGAGGTTCTGGATGCGATGCATAGCGATGGGGTGATCTGATTCCGATCTCAAGCTCGCTGCTTGCTTAGGCGCGCCTTCCTGGGCGTATGCGATGCCTGTCGGCAGGATTAGGGATATCGCGATGATTGCTATTCGGTTGTTTTTTAGTAATTCAGGCATTTTTTTGCGACAAATTAGGAGTGGGAATGTATTGTCTCGGTTCGAGATTTCTTGGCATTTCCTTGTTTTCTTGTCGGTCTATTAGCGTCGCCC
>NZ_CAJMZK010000022.1:0-132842 GCF_905220265.1 Paraburkholderia sp. J67 | reverse complement strand
CGCCAGAACACCCGCCCCAACCCCCGACGGAGTCAAAAAAAAATGCCCATCGACATGCAATCCTGGTACCGAGTAGAAATCGACCGCAAGGCACTAAAAGACATCACAACCCGCTCAGACGCGCGGGGCCTCAAGCAAGCCGGAGGCTTCTTCGCACTGGTCATATCGACAGGCGCGCTCGCCTGGTGGTCAATAGGCACGGCCTGGGCGATCCCAGCCTTCCTGCTCTACGCCACGATATTCGCCTTCAGCGAGGCGGCCGCGCACGAACTCGGCCACGGCACGGCCTTCAAAACCCGCTGGCTCAACGAAACCGTCTACTGGGTAATCTGTTTCATGTCATGGCGCGAGCAGGTCTATAGCCGCTGGCTCCACGCAAAGCACCACACCTACACACACCTGACCGCGACGCCCTATCAGGACCCCGAACTAGCTTTCAAGCGCCCGCTCAGCTATCTAAAACTAATCACCGATTTCGTCCGCATATCGCATGGCATCCAGTTCCTCGGCGCAATCCTGCTGCATAGCTTCGGCGTTATCACAAAAGGCGCAAAAGCCGTCGTCCCAGAAAGCGAATATCGCAAGATGTGCAACAACTCCCGCGTGCTGCTGGCAGCTTATATTGCCGTATTCGCCTGGGCGCTCCTCTCGCATAGCTGGCTGCCGCTACTGTTCCTGTTCTTCGCCCGCGCCGTGGGCACCTGGCTGCACGAACTCTGCGCGCTCACCCAACACACCGGCCTGAAGGAAAACGTCCTCGACCATCGCGTTTCCAGCCGCACCGTGATGCTCAATCCCGTCGTGCGTTTTCTCTACTGGAACATGAACTATCACATCGAACATCACATGTTTCCGAGTGTGCCGTTTCACGCGCTCCCGCAATTTCACGCTACCGTCGCCGCACAAATGCCCACGCCGTATGCCGGTCTATGGCCCGCGTGGCGCGAAATCCTGACGATCTTCGCGAAGCAGCAGCGCGATCCCGAGTACGTCGTCGTGCGCGAGTTGCCGCCCGGCCGCCACGGCGACGCTGTCGCCTGAATCAACGTCGCCCCTTCAAACAGGACCCATCCATGAACATCCTGCAATGGCATCATGTCTGCGCCGCGAGCGATATCGACGAGGAGGACGTCATCGAGTTCGAGCACGACGGCCAGCTCTACGCGGTCTATCACACGTCCTCAGGCTTCTATGCGACCGCCGGCATCTGCACGCATGAGTCGGCGCGTCTCGCAGACGGCTTCGTGTTCGGCAATGTCATCGAATGCCCCATGCACATGGGCCGCTTCGACATTCCGAGCGGCAAGGCGCAAGGTGCGCCCGTGTGCGTGAATCTCGCGACGCATCCGGTCAAGTCCGAAGGCGGCAGTCTGTTCATCGGCATCGAGGCCGAGTGAAGCCCGTGTGAATTCCTGGTCCGACTCCATCCGGCAACTCCACCTGCCGGTGCTTGCCACCCACGTTTGGGTGAGCGATATGGGCTGCGGTCCATATCGCTATTTTTTCCCTAGCAGGGCGCCGCGCGCATCCAGCACCCCCTCGGCAGAAATTCACTATGCTGCTGTTTAGTCCCCAGCAGCGCCAAATAACGAGGGTTCCATGTCCGATCGACCAGGCTCCAAGGATTCCAATGGCTCCACCGCGCGTTCGCTGGCCCTGATCGCCGTCGTCGTCGCGGTTCTCGTGGTCGCCTTCGCCTATACCGGAGGGTGGCTCACGCCCGGGCGCGTCACGCCCGCCAAGGTCGTCAACGGCCTCGCGCCGCCGGGCGGCCCCGCCCTCGGTTTCCGGCGCAACCATGCCAAGGGGATCTGCTTTACCGGCACCTTCGAGTCGAACGGCGCAGGCGCCGCACTCTCCAGCGCGCCGCTGTTCGCGGCCGGGTCCTATCCCGTCACGGGCCGCTTCAATCTGGCCACGGCTGACGCCAAGGCCGCCGATGCCACCGTGCGCGTGCGCGGCATGGGTCTGCGCGTCGTCACGCCCGATGGCAGCGACTGGCGCTCCGCCATGATCGACGCGCCGTTCTTCCCGGTCGCCACGCCTCAGGCGTTCTATGCGCTGCTGCAGGCGGCGCACGACAAGAGCGATCCCGACGCCATGAAAAAATTCATCGCGGCGCACCCTGAATTCGCGGTGTTCGGCGCGTGGGCGGGCAGTGCGCCGTGGACCGCCTCCTACGCCGAGGAGCGCTACAACAGTCTCAACAGCTTCGTCTTTACCAACGCGCAGGGCGAGGATCACGTCGTGCGTTGGTCCTTCATCCCCGCGCAGCAACCGCAAGCCGTCCCCCCCGACGTGCTCAAGCAGCGCGGCGACAACTTCCTCGCCACCGATATCACCAATCGTGTGCACGCCGCGCCGCAACGCTGGACGATGGTGGTGAGCGTCGCCGACCCGGGCGACCCCACCGCCGACCCCAGCAAGGCCTGGCCCGACGACCGCCGCAAGGTGGAGGCCGGCACGCTGGTGGTCAGCGCGATCGAGCCCGAACCCGACGGCCCCTGCCGCGACCTGAACTTCGATCCGACTGTGCTGCCCGCAGGCATGCACGTCTCCGACGATCCGTTCCCCGCCGCGCGCTCGGCCGCCTATTCGGTCTCGTTCAATCGACGAACCGCCGAGGACAAGGACTACCCGCACACGCCCCCCGAAGGAGCGAAGCCATGAGCCCGACCCACGCGCGCTTTTCGCCGCTGCAACGCGCCCTGCACTGGATCATGGCGATCTGCATCCTGGCGATGCTGTTTATCGGTGTCGGCATGGTGTCGACCATCCGGCCCGATTACCTCACGCTGGTGTCCATCCACAAGCCGCTCGGCATCGTCATCCTGATCCTCGCGCTGATCCGCCTCGTCACGCGGCTCGTCAAAGGCGCGCCGCCGCTTCCCGTCGATATGCCTGAGCCGATGAAACTCGCCGCCCGGCTCTCGCATCTGGCTTTCTACGCGCTCATGCTCGCATTGCCGCTGATCGGCTGGGGCATGCTGTCGGCGGCGGATTATCCGGTCGTGGCGGCCGGTGTGCGCCTGCCGGCGATCCTGCCGCATAGCAACGAACTGCACTCGCTGCTCTGGAACGCGCACCGTTTTCTCGCGCTGTGCTTCTTCGCGCTGATCGTCGTGCATCTCGCGGCTGCGCTCTTCCACGCGCTCGTGCGGCGCGACGGCGTGTTTCAGGCGATGTCGCCCTGGCGTTGAAGCGCCAGATCGCGCATCCACACCTTGATTTAAGGGGCGGATTTAAATCCGTCTCTTTTTTATTCAGACGAGTGTTTCCAGACCACGATTGTTTACGCTGGCGCAACTCTGATTTCGTTCTATTAGCATTGTCTTCCAATAGGAACGTCCTAAACTCACCTCCATCGCAATTGCGACGCACTGAAGATAAGTGCCTCGCCAATCTGCTGCTTAATCACGAGGTGACTCCATGTTGCAAATTTTCGAAGGCGCTGCGGTGATTGCCGGACTCAGCCTTTATCTGATTCCGTCAATCGAAGCCGATGCGCGCAATCACAGCGACGCGCTGGCCATCACGCTGGTCAATATTCTGCTGGGCTGGACCATCGTCGGGTGGTTTGCGGCGCGCGCCTGGGCGCATCGCCGTCACGACGAACGCCTGCTCTCGCGGGCAGCACGCAAGTTCCGCAGCACCGCCGGGCGCATCACGAGCCAGAAGATCGTCGATCACACGAAGCTGCGCGCGGTTCAGGAATGCCGGGACAAGACTCCGCGTCGCGCCGCGACGACGCTCTGTTCATGAGCGCCGGGCGCCACACTGGCAGCCCGACCCGCTCGTTGTCGAATTTGCTGTCGTCTTACTCATCCCCGTTTCCCCGTCTGATCGCCTCGCTGTTCGCCGCCGCCACGGTCCTCTCGGCCTGTGCGTCGGCGAGCGACGTCACCGCCACCGACAAGGACGGCATCTACAGCGTGAGCGCGTCCGCTTCGGGCGGACGCCTCGCCTGGGCGCGCGCCCATCGGCGGGCGCTGGCTGAAGCGAACGATTACTGCGCCACCCGCGGCATGCAAACGAGCTTCGCCGCCGAGCAAAGGCAAGGCGTCGAGCCGCTCGCGGAGCAGGACACCGTACTGCGCTTCGAGTGCCACCCGGTGTTCTGATGGCCTCGTTCGGCCTATAGCGAACGACTGATCGCCTGATCGAGCAGAGACAGGCCGAGGTCGATCTCCGCTTCGCTCACCGTCAGCGGCGGCGCGATGCGGAACACGCCGCCCATGCCGGGCAACTGCACGATGTTCATACTGAGGCCGAGGTTCATGCACTCGCGCGTGATCTTCGCGCCCAGTCCGTCGGCTGGCGCCTTCGTGCGCCGGTCCTTGACGACCTCCATACCGAGCAGCAGACCGCGTCCGCGCACATCGCCGATGCACTCGTAGCGCTCCATCAGATCGAGCAGGCCGCGCCGCAGCCGCTCGCCCATCAGGTTCGCCCGCGCGACCAGCCCCTCGCGTTCGACCACGTCGAGCACGCGCAGTCCCACGGCGGCGGGCAGCGGATCGGACACGTGCGTCGTGTAGAACAGATAGCCACGCTCGTGTGCGCTTTCCTCGATCTGCGCCGAAGTCACCACGGCCGCCAGCGGCAGGCCCGCGCCCAGCGTTTTCGACAGCGTGAGAATGTCGGGCGTCACGCCGTCGTGCTGGCACGCGAACATCGTGCCGGTGCGGCCCACGCCGGTCTGCGCCTCGTCGAGGATCAGCAGCATGCCGCGCTCCTCGCACTTGCGCTTGAGCGCGGCCATATAGCCCGGCGGCAATTCGATGATGCCGCCCGAACTCAGGATCGGCTCGGCGATAAACGCCGCGAGATTGCCGCTCGACTGGCGGTCGATCAGATCGAAGGCGTAATCGAGTTCGGCGAGATAGTCGTACACGCCGTCGCGCTCGAAACGCGGGCGATACGTGAACGGCGCGGGAATCGCGAACGAGCCGACCGACGCCGGCCCCACGCCCTTACGCCCCGCGCTATAGGTGGCCGACGCCGCCGCGCCCGTCATGCCGTGCCACGACTGCGCGAAGCCGACGATTTCGTATTTGCCGGTGACGAGCTTGGCCATGCGGATGGCGGCTTCGTTCGATTCCGCGCCGGTGCTCAGCAAGAGCGCGCGGTCGAGGCCGTCGGGCGTGATCTCGGCGAGCCGCGTGGCGAGATCGACCACGGGCCGCGAGAGCATGCCGCTGAAGAGGTGATCGAGCCGCCCGGCGTAGTCGTGGATCACCGAGACGATCTCCGGATGGCTGTGGCCGAGCACGGCGCTCATCTGGCCAGAGGTGAAATCGAGGATCGGCCGGTCGTCGGCATCGTAGACAAAACTGCCTTTCGCGCGCTCGATGATCATCGGCTCGAAGGTGCCGCCGTAGCGGATCAGGTGCTGCCTGGCGTTGCGCCAGAAGGTTGCATCGTCGTTGCGGGACACCGTGATTCTCCTCGTGAGTGGCGGCATGTCTTGCAGTCTAGGTGGCACTCTGCTTTTATAAAATCGAATAGTTCTTATGGAAGCTAGAAGCGAGGCTAATATCTTGAGTCGCGTACTCGACATCGATTTGCTGCGTTCGTTTGCCGTGATTGCCGAGGTGCGCTCGCTGAGCCGCGCCGCCGAGCGCGTCGGCCGCACGCAGTCCGCCCTGAGCCAGCAGATCAAGCGGCTCGAAGCCATCGTCGATCAACCGCTGTTCCAGCGCACCGGGCGCGGCGTGGTGCTCACGCACCCGGGCGAGCGCCTGCTCGTGCACGCGCAGCGCCTGCTGCGGCTGCACGACGAGGCGATGGCCGATTTGAGCGGCACGGGGCTCACCGGCAGCCTGCGTTTTGGCTGCCCCGACGACTACGCCGCCGTATTTCTGCCCGCGCTGCTACGCCAGTTTTCGAGCCAGCATCCGCATGCGCTCGTGGAGGTGGTCTGCGCGCCGACGCCCAGACTGCTCGATCTGCTGGACAAGCGCGCGGTCGATCTCGCGATGATCTCGCTGCCGGACACGGCGCCGGGCGAGGACATCATCCGCCGCGAGCAACTGGTGTGGATTGGCTCGCCGGGCCTCGATCCGGCGGATTTCGATCCGCTGCCGCTTTCGCTTTCCGATGCCGACACGCTCGATCACATCGCCGCCTGCGAAGCACTTCAGGGCATCGGCCGGGCGTGGCGTATCGCGTGCGCGAGCAGCAGCCTTTCCGGGCTCACCGCGCTGGTACGCGCGGGCCAGGCCTTCGCGGTGATGACGCAGACGGCCGTGCCGCCCGATCTCGCGATCCTCAACGGCGATCCGGCGCTGCCGCCCTTGCCTGCCGTGGGGATCACCGTCAGGTTTGGACGCAAGCGGCCATCGCCTTTGACGGCGGCGTTCGCGGACCATATCCGGGCGGTGTTGCCGATGCTGTGAGCGGTTGGTACTGGCGATGGCGCGATTTTTCCGGCGGTATACTTCGTCACGCCCGTCCACCCCGCCTCATCGCCCCCCCTGTTTCATGAGCGAGTTTGTCCACTACCAGCAGGTGTCCGAGGTACCCGGTCTCGTGCTGAGTACCGCGCGCTTCGCCGACTTCAGTTTCGATCGCCACTTCCACCTCGACTTTCACGTGGGGCTAGTCAGCGAGGGCATCCAGCGCCAGGGCGTCAACGGCAAGAGCGTCCTGCTCGGCCCCGGCTGCATCGCGCTGATGCCGCCCGGCGAGATTCACGACGGCATGGCCGAAGACGGCGGCGAATACACGCTCAAGACCTTCCGGCTTTCGCAGGCTCTCGTCGCGCGCGAGGCCGAGGAAATCAGCGGGCGGCCACGCGCGCCCGAACTCACGGGCGCCGTGCTGAAAGACCCGATGCTCGCGGGCCTGCTGGTGCGCCTGCACGACGCGATGCACCACGACGGCGGCGCGGACGGTCTCGACGTGCAGACGCAATGGCTCACCTTGCTGGAAACGCTGCTGCGTCAATCGCGCGCGATCGTGCCGGAGCGCGTGCCGGGCGGGCTTTCGCCCGGCCAGTGGAGCCGCGTGCGCGATTACTGCTACAGCCGCCTGGCGGAAAAGATCACGCTGGAAGAACTCGCGGGCCTGTGCGGTCTCGGCCGCTTCCAGTTCCTCAAGCAGTTCAAGCTCACCATCGGCATGACGCCGCATGCGTGGCTGCTGCGCCTGCGGCTCGAGCGCGCCTGTGAGTTGCTGCTGCAGGGATCTCAAGCCATCGCCTCGGTCGCCCAGGCCGTCGGCTTTTACGATCAGAGCCATTTCAATCGCGCGTTTCGCCAGGCCTATGGCGTCGCGCCTTCGCGGTTTCGCGCCTGAGCGCCTGGCGTTTCCCTCGCGCTTTCATTGCGTCGATCAATTTTTTACAAGCGGCGCGCCCCTTGCTCGACATACGATGCCCGCATTCGGGGCCATCGGCCCCCGCCGAGTTGAGGAAACGACCATGACGAGCAGCGACAGGGCGCCAGCCCTGGGTTTCACGAGCGACAACATTGCGGGCGCATCGCCGGAAGTGATCGAGGCACTGGTGGCCGCCAGCGCGGGCCAGGCCAACCCTTATGGCGCGGACCCATACACGGCGCGCGTCGAACAGCGCCTGTGCGAGATCTTCGAGCGCGAAGTCGACGTGTTGCTGGTGCCGACAGGCACCGCCGCGAACGCGTTGTGCCTGAGCGCGATGACCCCGCCCTGGGGCAACATCTATTGCCACGCGTCCAGCCACATCGACAACGACGAATGCGGCGCGCCCGCGTTCTATACCGGCGGCGCGAAACTCGTGAGCATCGACGGCCCCGCCGCCAAAATCGACCCTGCGAAGCTGCTCGAAGCGGCCCGCGCCAAAGTCGGCGACGTGCATTCGACGCAGCCCGCCTGTGCGAGCATCACCCAGGCCACCGAAGAAGGCAGCGTCTACACGCTAGCCGAGATCGAAGCGATCGGCGACGCCTGCAAGGCCGCGTCGATCCGCCTGCACATGGACGGTTCGCGTTTCGCCAACGCGCTGGTCTCGCAGGGCTGCACGCCCGCGGAAATGACCTGGAAGGCGGGCGTGCACGCGCTCTCGCTAGGCGCGACGAAGAACGGCGTGCTTGCGGCGGAAGCGATCGTGCTGTTCGACCGCTCGCTCGCCACCGAACTGGCTTTCCGGCGCAAGCGCGCGGGCCATCTGTTCTCGAAGATGCGCTTTCTCGCCGCGCAGATGGGCGCGTATCTGAGCGACGATCTCTGGCTGCGCAACGCGCGCCAGGCCAACGCCGCCGCGCTGCGCCTCACGCAAGGTCTGGCGGCCCTGGACGGTGTGGAGATTCTCGGCGCGCCGCAAGCCAATATCGTGTTCTGCCGCTTGCCCTCGGCGCTGATCGAAGCGCTGCTCAGCGCGGGCTTCCGCTTCTATCACGAGCGCTGGGGCGCCAACGTCGTGCGCTTCGTGACAGCTTTCTCGACCACCTTCGAGGACGTCGACAATCTGCTTGAGCACGCACGCGCGGTGAGCCGCTGAGCGTGCATCTCGCGGCTCGGAGCCTGCTTCAGCGCGCAGGCTTCGAAGCACGCGTGCGCCGTGCCTTGGCCTTGGCCTTGACCGGCTCGGGCGGCGCAAGCTCGCGCGCGTCGCGTTCTAGCGCCAACGGGAGTTCTTCCTTGAGCAGCTCGATCCAGACGCGCGTTTTCGCTTCGAGGAATTTGCGCGACGGCATCAACACATAGACGCCGAAATCGGGCGAGCGCCATTGCGGCAGCACATGCACGAGCGCGCCGCTACGGATGCTGTCGAGCGCCGCGAAGCCGGGCAACATCGCGATACCCAGGCCCGCGCGCGCCGCTTGCAACACGGCCTCGGGATGATCGCCGATCATCGGGCCGACCGGATTGACCACATGCTTCGTGTGCCCATCGGTCAGATCCCAATGCGGCGTAGTCGATGAATTGAGCAGGCGCAGGCACGCGCGGTCGGCCAATTCCTCGACCGATTTCGGCATGCCGTGCCGCTTCAGATAGGCAGGCGACGCGCACAGCACGCCCTGCACCACCCCAAGCCGCTGCGCCACGATGCTCGAATCGGGCAGCCGCTGCGTGAGATAGATGCTCACGTCCATGCCTTCGGCGAGCAGATCCGGCACGAACTGCGACGCGCTGTATTCGAACGTGACCGACGGATACGCCGCGCAGTATTTCGCCACCAGCGGCACCACGTAGCGGTCGCCAAAGCTCGCCATGCACAGCACGCGCAAGCGGCCGCTCGGCTGGATGCGCGCGCCGCTCGCCTCGTTCTCCGCCTCCGTCACCAGTTCCAGAATCGTGCGGCACTGATTCGCGTAGCGCTCGCCCACGCTCGTGACGGCCATGCGCCGCGTGGTGCGCTGAAGTAGTTTGGTTTGCAAACGATTTTCCAGCTCCGACACGAGCCGCGACACCTGCGCCGTCGTCAGTTCCATGACTTCCGCTGCGGCCGTGAAGCTGCCGGCGTCGACCACGCGTAAAAACGCGGTCATCGCGTGCAGCAGGCCGTAATCCAGATTCTTGCGCATGACGTAACAAATATTCGGATCGGACTGTATTCTCGCACGCTGGGGGAATAGTTAGGATCGTCTCGTACGTCGAAAGACGGGTTCGAAAAAACGAGGTGATCTAGCATGAACGGCGCTGAAAGTTTGTTGCGTTCGCTGACCGCGAGCGGTGTGGAAGTGTGCTTCGGCAACCCCGGCACGTCCGAAATGCATTTCGTGGCGGCGCTCGACGCCGTGGAAGGCATGCGGCCGATTCTCGGTCTGTTCGAGGGTGTCGTGACCGGCGCCGCCGACGGCTATGCACGGATGGCAGGCAAGCCGGCCGCCACGCTGCTGCACCTCGGCCCGGGTCTCGCCAACGGCCTCGCGAACCTGCACAACGCGCGCCGCGCTTCGAGCCCGGTCGTCAACATCGTCGGCGACCACGCTTCGACCCACGCGCGCTTCGAAGCGCCGCTGACCTCGGACATCAAAGGCTTCGCGCGGCCCGTCTCGCACTGGATCCATTCGTCGACCAGCGCGCTCACCGTGGGCGCCGACGCCGCACGCGCGGTGCAGGCGTCGATGGAAGGCGCGGGCCAGATCGCCACGCTGATCCTGCCCGCCGACACGGCCTGGTCGCCCGCCGACGACGTCGCCGACGCGCTGCCCACGCCATCGCTCGCCACCGTGAGCGACGCGACCATCGAGCACATCGCCGCACTCGCGCGCAGCGGCGTGCGCACCGCGTTCCTGCTACGCGGCAAGGCGCTGCAAACGCGCGGCCTCGAAGCCGCAGGCCGCATCGCCACGAAGACCGGCGCGCGACTGCTTTGCGATACCTTCGCGCCGCGTCTGCAACGCGGTGCCGGGCGCGTGCAGGTCGAGCGCCTGCCCTATTTCGCCGAGCAGGTTGTCGAGTTCCTCGCGGGCACCGAGTTGCTCGTGCTGGTTGGCTCGCAACCGCCGGTGAGCTTCTTCGGCTACCCGGACAAGCCGAGCTGGCTCACGCCCGAAGGCAGCCGTATCGCCGTGCTCGCGCATCCGCATGAAGACGGTACAGCGGCGCTCGAAGCGCTGGTGCAAGCGCTCGGCGCGCAGCAAAGCGTGGCGCGCGTGACGACTCGCGCGACGCAAGACTATGTGCCGGACGGCGCGCTCAATGGCGAAGCAATCATGCGCAGCGTGGCGAAGCATCTGCCGGAGCACGCGATCATCGCCGAAGAAGCGTCGCTCGCCATGGGGTACTACGGTCTCGCGGAAGGCGCGGCCCCGCACGATCTCCTCACGCTGACTGGCGGTGCGATCGGCAGCATGATGCCGGTGTCGATCGGCGCGGGCATCGCCTGTCCGGATCGCAAGGTCGTGAACCTGCAAGGCGATGGCAGCGCGATGTACACGGTGCAGGCGCTGTGGACTCAGGCGCGCGAAAACATCGACGTAGTGACCGTTATCTACGCCAATCGCAGCTACAAGATCCTCGCCAACGAACTCAAGCGCGTGGGCGCGCGCACGGACGGCGCGCACGCGGCGTCGATGTTCGATCTGCACAATCCGTCGCTCGACTGGGTCTCGCTCGCACAAGGCATGGGCGTGGAAGCCATGCGAGTGGAGACGGCACGCGATTTCGACGCCGTCTTTGCCCAGGCGATGAAGCGTCGCGGGCCGATGCTGATCGAAGCCCTGATCTAAACCTGAGCGCGCGGGCCGCGTCGTGCGGCCCGTCATCGCCGCTATTTTGCTTATCCAATCAATACGGAGTCCTTATGTCCAAGCCGTTTGCCGTTCCGCTTTCTCCCCGTGGCCTGTCGAGCATCGCACCGCCGCCGCCGTGGCACTACTCAGGCGACTTCCTGCTCGTCGAATTCTGGGCCGACCCCGCCGCCGCCCAGGCCGTGCTGCCCGCAGGCCTGAGCCTCGATCCGGCCTCGCCGGGCCATGCGACCGCGCTCTTTATCGACTGGCAGTTCACCGGCGAAAACGACGAGATGCTCGATCCGGCGCGCTACCAGTATCGCGAATTCTTCATCCTGATCGACGCGCTGTATGACGGCCAGCCGGTTTCGTACTGCCCGTACATTTTCGTCGACAACGATTCGGCGATGATGCGCGGTCTGATTCAGGGCTTCCCGAAGCGCTTTGGACTGGTCCATCAGACGCGCACGTTCGCCGCGCCGAGCCCGGCCGCAGCGCCGGTCGCGGCAGGCACGCGCTTCGCCGCGACGGCCTCCACCGCAGGGCAGCGCATCGCGCGCGCCGAGGTGAAGCTCGAAGCGCCGGTCGATGATGTGTCGAAACTCGGCATCGCCGGGCGGCCCGTGGTCAATCTGCGTTATTTCCCGCGTCTGGCTGCGGGTCAGCACGACACGCCCGCTGTGAACGAACTGGTCATGTCGATTATGGACAACGCGGCTATCGCGGGCGTGTGGGCTGGCGAAGGCAAGCTCGCCCTGCCAGTGGTCGAAGGCGAGGAAATATCCGACCTTCAGCCCGTGCGCGTGGGCAAGGGCTTTCGCGGTTCGATGGCGTACAGCGTGACCGATCTCAAGACGCTGGCCGATCGCACGTAAGAGGCGTACATCCGATAATAACGAGGGCCCAGGCGCTCCCCTTTTTCGAGGGGAGCGCCTTTTCGTTTTCCATCTACACAAGATATCAACGATTCGTAGTGCAAATAAAATGAGCGCCGCAAACACTCAGCGCTCCAGCCTCAATTACTTCCCGACCAGATCACGTCCCCATTGCCCGATATCCTCAAGCGTCTCCCCTGTCTCAGGCAGGAACGGGAACAGCGTGAAGACGTGCACCGAATCGGCCACCATCTTGAGCGCCACGTCGGCACCGGCGGCCTTGGCCCGTTCGGCAAAGCGCGTCGTATCGCTTTCCAGAACCTCGCCTTCCACGGCCGCCAGGAACACGGGCGGCAAATCGGCGAGATCCGCGAACAGCGGCGAGACCATCGGATCGGTCGGCTCGTGGCCCTGGAAGTACGACGCCACGAGGTTGGACAGCGTCTCGCGGTTCGCGGCCGGGTCGTCGCCCGAGTTGGCGATCACCGAAGGCCCGCTCAAGGTGAGATCGGTCAGCGGGCAAATGGCGATCACACCCGCAGGCAATGGCAGCCCCGCGCGGCGCAACGCTGCAGCCAGCGCGAGCGCGAGACCGCCACCCGACGATTCGCCGCTGAAGAACACCGTCGCCGGATCGACACCCGCCGCCAGCAGACCGCGCCAGGCGCTGAACGCATCGTCGATGGCGGCCGGATAGGGATGCTCGGGCGCGAGCCGATAATCGACCGTGTAACACGGCCCGTTCAGTGCGCGCGACAGGCGGCTCGCATACTCGACCGAACTCTTCGCCGAGCCCAGCACGTAGCCGCCGCCGTGGAAATGCAGCACGGTCGCTTTCTGCTTCGTCCCGGCGGCCACCACGCGCAGCGCGCCCACGCCATGCAGATCGACCGACGCGACTTCAGTGCTCGCAGGCACCGGAAAGCGATTGAGCAGGAAGCGCTCATACGCCTCGCGCTGGCCACGGTCGCCGCGCGCGATGTCGTCGGGCGCGAACACGCCCTTCCAGAGATCGAACGCACGCTGGCTCTCCGGGCGCATCATGCGCTTGCCCTCGCGCGCGGCGCTCAATCCCACGACCTCGCCGGGCGGGCGCTTCGCGGCTGCGAGAATATCGTGGCCCCACGCGAACGACCAGGACGCTTCGGCAAGCGGGTCGATACGCGAGAGTCCCTTGAGGCGGCCGTTGCGCTGATTCACGCGCGCTTCGTCCGGCTCGTGCGCCCAATCGACCACAAAGCGCGCGCCCGCCTGGATGCGCGTGGTACGCGGCTGGCGACGGCGCTCGTATTCGAGCAGCGCGTCCTGCACACCGTGCGGTCCGTGGGACGCGAGGCAACTGGCGATCACCCACGCATCCTCGATCGCCTGGCAGGCGCCTTGTGCGAGATACGGCACCATCGCATGCGCGGCGTCGCCCAGCAGGGCAATCCGCCCGCTCGCCCAGTGCTCGATCGGATCGCGGTGGTACATGCCCGTGATGAACGTGGAGTCTACGGCTTCGAGCATCTTCTGCACGCGCGGCTCGGCGCCCTCGAAGGCGCGGCGCAGTTGCCCGACGTCGCCCGCCTCGGTCCAGGATTCGCGGCTCACCTCGGCCGCCGGCACCGACGCCAGCACGCTGTAGAGATCCTTGCGCACCCAGTACGAGACGATGTTGCGGCCCACGCCGAACCAGTTGTTGCCAGCCACCGGCAGGTCGAGCCCGGCGACGCGGTCCGCCGGAATCAGCGCGCGCCACATGAGGATGTTGGCGAACTGCTTGTCCTCGGGTCCGCGCAACGCGGTGCGCACCGCCGAATGAATGCCGTCCGCGCCGATCACCACATCGCCGCGAATCACCTCGCCACTTTCCAGCGTGACGAACGCGCTTTCGTCGTCCTGCCCGACCGAGGCGCACTGCGCGCCCAGCCGCACCACGTGGGGCGGCAGCGCACGCGCCAGCACGTCGATCAGATCGGCGCGGTGCACGTTGTAGAGCAGCGCGCCGTAGCGCGCCTCGGCTTCCTTGCCGAGCGGCGCGACGTAGAGCAGACGCCCCGTCGACAGTTCCAGATAGTCGAAGCGCTCCGGCACCATCGCAATCTTCGCCAGTTCCGGCTCCAACCCCAATTCGCGCAGCACGATGGTGCCGTTCGCGGCGATCTGCACGCCGGCCCCGACCTCGGTCAACTGCGGCGCACGCTCCAGTACAATCGGCTCGATACCGTGATGCAGCAGCGTCAGCGCGGTCGTGAGCCCGCCGATGCCTCCTCCAGCTATAACGACTTTCATACCTAGTTTCTCCTTCTCGGTTAGTTAACGCAGTCTAGTTAATTAACCGGAACCGGTAAAGTAATGACGACATCAGGAAAAACACTTAGATCGGATGGCGCCGAGACCCGCGTGCGCCTGAAAGAGGAAGCGCAGCGGCTGTTTGCGCTGCGCGGACTGGAGGGCGTGTCCATTCAGGACATCATTTCGGCGGCGGGCCAGCGCAACAGCGCGTCGCTGCGCTACTACTTCGGCAACAAGCAGGAACTGGCGCGCGAGCTGGTGGTGGATGGCGCGCGGCTCATCGACGAGGATCGCCAGGCGCGGGTGGACCGGCTGGAGGCCGATGGCGGCATCACGGTGCGCGGGGTGCTGGAAGCGTTGACGCTGCCCATGCTGGGCCTCGCCGAGCGCACGGGGCAGGCGACCTATATCCGCATGATCGCGAATCTGCAGTTGAACGACCGCGCGTTCCTGCGCGAGGCGCTGGAGAATAAGTGGAATGTCGGCTATCAGCGCTGCAACGCGCTGCTGCGCGAATTGCTGCCCGAGATCGCGCCGGCCATCCTCGACCACCGGCTGTCGCTCGTGAGCATCTATGGCAATGCCGCGCTGGCGGCGTGGGAAGCGAGCCGCGACAGCGGCGAAGCGGGACGGCTATGGGCGCCCGCCTTCGCGGTCGCGAGCCTGATGGACACGTTCGAGAGCATGCTGGTCGCGCCGCCTTCGGCGCAGACCCAGGCGCTGCTGGACGAATAGCGCGTGCAACAACGGCGAAGCGCGCCCCCCTTGCAGCGAGGGCGCGCTTCGTGCGACGTGAGCAGCGGCCTGATTAAACCGGCGTCGTCAAATACGGGCTGACCTGCCCCGCCTCGTATGGACGCGCCTGAATCTCCATGCGCGCGATGCTTTGCAGATGCACCTCGTCCGGGCCATCGGCGAAACGCAGCGCGCGACCCCACGTCCAGCTATCGGCGAGCGGCGTGTCGGGGCTCAGGCCCATCGCGCCAAACACCTGAATCGCGCGCTCGCACACGGCCGTATGCACCGACGGCACCAACGCCTTGATCATCGAGATCTCCTTGCGCGCGGCCTTCGCGCCCACGGTGTCGATCATCCACGCGGCCTTGAGCACGAACAGACGCGCCTGGTCGATTTCGATACGCGATTTCGCGATTCCCTCCGCCACCGATCCCTGATCGCACAGGCGCTTGCCGAAAGCCGTGCGCGCCTGGGCCCGCTCGATCATCAGTTCGAGCGCCAGTTCCGCCGCGCCGATCGAGCGCATGCAGTGGTGGATGCGGCCCGGCCCCAGGCGCGCCTGGGCGAGCGCAAAGCCGCTGCCTTCCGTGCCGAGCAGATTCTCCTTCGGCACGCGCACGCCCTTGAATTCGATTTCGCAATGGCCTTCGGGCGCCGTGTGATTGACCACCGTGATATTGCGCAGGATGGTCACGCCCGGCGTGTCGCGCGGAACGAGAATCATGCTCTGCTGGCTGTGGCTCGGCGCATCGGGATCGGTCTTGCCCATCACGATGAAGATCTGGCAATTCGGATGTGCGGCGTTGGTGATGAACCATTTGCGCCCGTCGATCACGTAGTCGTCGCCGTCACGGCGAATGCGCGTGGTGATGTTGGTCGCGTCCGACGAGGCCACCGCCGGTTCCGTCATCGCGAACGCCGAGCGGATCTTGCCGTCGAGCAGCGGTTCGAGCCATTGCTTGCGCTGCGCGGGCGTCGCGAACATATGGAGCAGTTCCATATTGCCCGTATCCGGCGCGTTGCAATTGAATACTTCGGAGGCCCAGGGAACGCGGCCCATGATTTCCGCGAGCGGTGCGTATTCCAGGTTGGTCAGGCGCGTACCTGGTTCATCGTCGTTCAGATGCGGCAGAAAGAGATTCCACAGTCCTTCCGAGCGCGCCTTGTCCTTGAGCGCTTCCATGAAGGAAACGGGATATTTCCCGGCGTGCACTTCTTCGTGCCATTGGCGGATGCGCGGCACGATATGCGTATCCATGAATGCGCTGAGTTGCGTGCGCAGCGCCTCGACTTTCGGGCTATAGGCGAAGTCCATCTTGCTCTCCTTGATCGGTTCGATTGGCGCGGTTCAGATCGTCAAGCCGCCATCCACGACGATGCACTCGCCGTTGGTATAGCTCGACGCGTCCGAGACGAGGTAAAGCACCGTGCCGGCCATTTCGCGCGGCTCCGCATGACGGCGCAGCGGAATCTTGCCGATCGCGGTCTCGTACATCGCCTGATCGGCGAACAGTGCGCCCGCGAAGCGCGTCTTGGTGAGGCCCGGCAGCAGCGCGTTGACGCGAATGCCCAGCGGCCCGCATTCCTTGGCGAAGGCGCGCGTCATGTTGACCACACCCGCCTTGGTGATCGAATACACGCCCTGCTTGTCGCCGGGTTGCAGCGCGTTGACGGAAGCCGTATTGACGATCGCGCCGCCGCCGTTTTCGCGCATCAGCTTGCCCGCTTCCACCGACATGAAGAAGTAGCCGCGCAGATTGACTTCGACGGTCTTCTCGAACGAGGCGAGATCCGTGTCGAGAATGTGGCCGAAATACGGATTCGCGGCGGCGTTGTTGACGAGAATGTCGAGTCGTCCATGACGTTCGCGAATCTGGCCGATGATCGCGTGAATATCTTCGACACGGCCCACGTGGCAGGCGATGGCCTCGGCGCTGCCGCCGGCTTCGCGAATGCCGTGGGCGACGGACTCGCAGTCGTCGAGCTTGCGGCTCGACACGATTACATGCGCGCCCTGCTGCGCGAGCAGCTTCGCGATCTCTTCGCCGATGCCCCGGCTCGCGCCGGTCACGAGCGCAATTTTCGATGTCAGATCGAACAGATTAGTAGTCACAATTAACCTCGATGTCTCTTGAGCAGATTGATTGGATTGGCGGGGTTCAGAACAGCGCGACGCCCATTTGCGCGAGCGCACCCGTCATTTCGCCCACCTGGCGCGCCTTGTCGTTCGATGCGTTGCCGCCGAGCGCGCGCTTTTTCACGCCCTGCGCGATCGACGCGAGACGGAAGAAGCTGAAGGCCAGATAGAAGTTCCAGTTGTCGATCGCGCCGATGCCGCGCAGGCGGCAATATTGCGCGACGATGGCCTCTTCGCTCGGCACGCCGAGCGCGGTGCGGTTCAGCCCCGCCAGCCCGGCGATATGACCGTGGCGCGGCAATCGCAGGCACATGCAGAAGTACGCGAGATCCGCGAGCGGATTGCCCAACGTGGACAGTTCCCAGTCGAGCACCGCACGCACACGCGGCTCGCCGCGCTGGAAGATGAAGTTGTCGATGCGGAAGTCGCCGTGCACGAGCACGGGCTTGCCGGTCTCGGCGGGACAATGCGCGGGCAGCCAGGCGATCAGCGCTTCCATCGCGTCGATCTCGTCGGTCTGCGCGGCGCGGTATTGCGTGGTCCAGATGTCGATCTGGCGTGCGAAGTAGTTGCCACCGCGGCCGTAATCGGCAAGACCCACCGCTTCGACATCCACGTTGTGCATCGCCGCCATCGTTTCGATCAGCGCGTCATAGCGCGCGCCGCGTTGATCGACGGCCAGTTCCGGCAAGGCCGGGTCCCAGAAGGTCTCGCCTTCCTCGAAGCTCATCACATAGAACAGACTGCCGATGACCTCGCGGTCCTCGCACAGATGCAGCGCCTGCGCGACCGGCACCGGCGTCGCGCTGAGCGCCTTGAGTACGCGGAATTCGCGGTCCACCGCGTGGGCGGACTTGAGCAGCGTGCCCGGCGGCTGGCGTCGCAGCACGTAGCGGCCGCTTTGCGCCGTCAGCAGGAAGGTGGGATTGGATTGACCTCCGGCGAACTTTTCGATGGTGACCGGGCCCTGAAAACCGGGCACATGGGCCGCCAGATAGCGCGTGAGGGTTTCGACGTCGAAATGATCGGACATAGTCATGCTGCGAGAGAGTAGAAGCGGTTGCGCCGCCTGTCAGCCATACGTGACGAGCTTGCGCCGCTCGGCACGTTCGAGATGCGGCAGCGCGTTGAAGCCGACCAGCGACACGGCGCTTTCGTTGAAAACGTACTGATTCACGCTGCTATTGCGGATCTGCATATTCAGCGCGATCGCAGCGGACGCGGGGGCCTGAAGAATCTGCTGCGTGAACACGGCGATCGCGCCGCCCGAGCTCACCGCCAGCACGCGCTTGCCGCCCATGCGCTGGATCGCCTGGCGCGCACGTGCAACGCGATCCTGAAACTGCTGCCACCTTTCCGGCAACACGCCGGGCAGGCGGTCTTCCGACCACAGCAGCAACGCATGCTTGAGCGCCTTGTAGAAGTGCTTGATGGAGCCATCGGCGGGCGCGGGCGGCATCAGACCGCTCGCCTGGAGCGCTTCGAACAGCGCGTGAAAATCGTATTCGTTGAGATCGGCGTCCTGCACGACGTCGATCTTCGGCGCGCGCATGCCTTCGAGCAGCGCCTCGGCGGTTTGCTCGTGACGCCGCATCGTGCCGGTGACGATGCGGTCGAACTGCAGGTCCGCCTGCGCAAAATATTCGCCGAGCCACGTCGACTGGATGCGCCCGGAGGGCGACAACGCGTCGTAATTCTGGGCGCCTAGCGACGCCTGTCCGTGCCGTACCAGATAGAGATCCGCCATGCCGTCCTCGCGTGAAGATGACTGTGACGATATCCGGCCTGTCGGTATTCAGGAAGTTTATTCTATTTATGTCACGCTATAGATTATGGTGATACCAGCGCACCTGGACGTTTCCTTTCCTGCAACAGTTGCGCAACCTGCTCGCGCAGCCAGCGGTGCGCCGGATCGCCCGCCACGCTGCGGTGCCAGTAGCCATGCGACTCCAGTTCGGGCAGATCGAAGGGCAGCTTGAGAATGCGCGCATCGTAGCGTTGCAGCAGCGTGAGCGGCGCGGTCAGCGCGAGATCGGTGCGCATGGCGATCATCGGCGCGACCAGGTAGTGCTGCACGCGCGTGAGAATGTTGCGGCGCTGCCCGAGTTTGTTGAGTTCGGTATCGACCAGACCCGGCCCCTGGCGGCGGCTGGAAATGTGGATATGACCGAGGCGCAGGTAATCGTCGAGCGTGAGCGTCTTTTTCGTGAACGGATGGTCCTTGCGCAGCATGCAGGCGTAGCGGTCGCTGCCAAGCGGCGCCTGCTCCAGTTGCGGATCGTCGATCAGCGGTGCGTCGATCGCCAGATGGACTTCGCCGCTCGCGAGCGCCTCCGGCACTTCGCGACGCGTCGTGAAATAGCTTTCGATGCGGATGCCGGGTGCGAGACGCTGCAACACTTCTTCGAGCGCGGGCAGCAGCATGGCCTCGGTCAGGTCGTTCATGCTGAGCCGGAAGGTGCGCTGCGAGGTCGCCGGATCGAAGCGCTCGCCCGCGTGGGTGCTCGAGTCGAGCAATTGCAGCGCCTCGCGCACACGCCCGATGATGTTCTCGGAAACGGGCGTGGGCACCATGCCACCGGGCGTGCTCACGAACAGCGGGTCGTCGAAGGTCTTGCGCATGCGTGCGAGCGCGTTGCTGACGGCGGGCTGCGTGATGAACAGCAGTTCCGCCGCGCGCGTGAGATTGCGCGTTCGGTAGACCGCTTCGAAAACGATGAAGAGATTCAGGTCGATCCTGGATAGCGGCATGCGGGGTTCTTCCGGGGACATTGACCGTGATCGTAATCGGGCGCGGCATGGCGGGAAACACCTTTCGTCGACACGGCGCTTGCCCGATCCGCGTTTGACTTCTATTTTTACCCGGGTAAAATACGCCAAAACTTAGGGTAGGCCCGCGACAATGAACAGACTGCACGCCAATGGCATCGAACTCGGCTACGACTGTTTCGGCGAGACGCACGGCAATGCGTTGCTGCTGATATCGGGTCTCGGCACGCAGAGACTGCGCTGGACCGTACCGTTTTGCGAGGCACTCGCCGCGCGTGGCTATCGCGTGATCCGCTTCGACAATCGCGACGCGGGCGCCTCGACGCACCTGCGCCATGCCGCCGCGCCCGACCTTGGCACGCTGGCCGCCATGCTCGCGAGCGGTCAACAACCCGCCCTGCCGTACACCTTGCGCGACATGGCCGACGACGCCATCGCGCTGCTCGACGCCCTTGGCATCGAGCGCGCGCATATCGTCGGCCGCTCGATGGGCGGCATGATCGCGCAGATCGCGGCCAGCGAGCACCGCTCGCGCGTGCGCTCGCTGGCGTCGATCATGTCGAGCAGCGGCAATCCGGCCCTGCCCCCGGCCGCGCCGGACGTCATGGCGATGATGATGCGGCCCGCGCCCGACCCCGTCGCCGACGAAGCCGCGTTTATCGAACACAGTCTGGCGTTCGCGCGCCGCATCGCCGGTCGAGGTTTTCCATTCGATGCACAACAGCACCGCGCACTACTGCGCGAAGAACGCCGCCATCCGCACGATGCGGGCAGTTTCGCCCGGCAGCTTGCCGCGCTGGCGAACGCGGGCGACCGGCGCGCGCGGCTTGCGACCATCGCCGCGCCGACGCTCGTGATCCACGGTGCGGACGATCCGCTGGTGCCGCCCGCATGCGGCGAGGACACGGCAACCGCCATTCCGGGCGCGAACTTCATGCTGATCGACGGCATGGGCCACGATTTGCCGACGGCGCTGGACGACACGATCGCGGATGCGATCGACCGCAACGCGCGGCGGGCGGGCGGATAAACACGCACGCCCAGTCGCGCGAACGGTATCCTAAGTCCCTTCCGATCGCCTGATGGCTACGCGCCCGACGCGATTTCAAGGAGCTGAACCATGGCAACGCAAACCGGATTCGTCGGCCTGGGTGTGATGGGCACGCCGATGGCGCTCAATCTGGCGCGGGCCGGCACGCCGCTCGCGGTCTGGAGCCGTTCGCCGGACCAGTACGATGCGCTGCGCGAAGCGGGCGCGCGCACCGTCGAACACATCGACGACCTGTTCGACGACTGCCGAACGATCATCCTCATGCTGGCGAACGACAACGCCATCGATACGGTGCTGGGCCGGCACACGCCCGCCTTCGAGGCACGTGTGCGCGGCCATGTGATCGTCAACATGGGCACGAACTCGGCCGCGTACTCGCTCGAGTTGGCGCAGGAAATCGCGGCCGCGGGCGGGCGCTATGTCGAAGCGCCCGTCTCGGGCTCGCGCAAGCCTGCGGAAGCCGGGCAGCTAGTGGTGATGCTCGCCGGCGAGCCCGACGATGTCGACGCGGTGCGCGCGCTCGTCCAGCCGCTTTGCCGCGACAGCTTCACGTGCGGCGCAGTGCCCGCGGCGCTGACCATGAAACTCGCCGTCAACCTGTTTCTCATCACGATGGTCACAGGACTCACCGAAGCCACGCATTTCGCGCAGCGCCACGGCATCGACCTCGCGCTGTTCGCGAACGTGCTCAACGCCAGTCCGATGGCGAGCGACGTCTCGCGCGTGAAAATCGACAAGCTCGCCATGCAAGACTTCTCCGTGCAGGCGGCCATCACCGACGTGCTCAAGAATGCGCGGCTAGTGGCCGAGGCCGCGCGCGGTGCGGGCGTGGCTTCGCCCTTGCTCGACCTCTGCCACGCGCTGTATGGCGAAACCGAAGCGCTTGGCCTCGGCAAGCAGGACATGGTGGCCGTCGTTCGCGCCATCGAGGCGCGCACTTCAGCTATCGAGCAAACAGACCACCCCGCTGCTCAGGGATGACGCAAGCGCGTCTGTCGCAATCACGAAATCAAATAGCAGCCCCGCGTCGTGCGCTACGCGACTTGCCCTGCGCTTCGCGCATCAGCCACTCACGAAACGTCATAAGCCTCGGCAGGCTGGCGCATTCGGGCCGATACACCACGTAGTAGGCCAGTGCCGAACGACACGCAATCGTCGGAAACAGGCGAACCAGACGCCCGGCCGCCACGTCGTCGCGCGCCATTACGCTGCGCGCGAGCGCGATGCCCTGCCCGTCGATGGCGGCCTGCAACACGGCCGCCGAGTTGTTGATCGTCATGCCGCGCCGCGTCGGCGCCTGCTGCACACCGGCAGTCTCGAACCACGCATCCCACGTGGCGAAGCCCGCGTGGCTGTCCACCGAAAGATCGTGGATGAGCGTCTCGCCCACCAGTTGGCGCGGCGCGCGCCATTTCCCCTTTTTGGCCAGCGCGGGCGCGCAGACGGGGTAGATTTCCTCCTCCATCAGCTTTTCTGCCGTGAGGCCTGGCCACACCCCCGCACCGTAACGCACGCCGATGTCGATGCCCTGAGCGGCGAAGCCCATCAGTTTGAGGCTCGTATCGAGCCGCACGTCGGTATCGGGGCATTGCGTGTGAAAGCGCTCGATGCGCGGCAACAGCCATTTCGCCGCGAACGCGGGACTGACGGTGACCGTCAACACGCCATTCGCCGCCCCCTCCTTGAGGCGCTCCAGACCTAGCGTCAAGCGATCAAAGCCCGCGCGGATATCGGGCAAGGCGCGCTCGGCGACTTCGGTCGCCACCAGCCGTGCGCGGCCACCGCTGCCGCGCACGAACAAGGGCGTGCCGAGCCATTCCTCCAGGCTGCGCACGAGCTGGCCGACTGCGGCAGGCGTCACGTTGAGTTCCGCCGCCGCAGCGGAAAAGCTCTGATGGCGCGCGCTCGCCTCGAAAGCGCGCAAGGCATTGAGATAAACCGGGTTTGCCATATCTGAAAGTTTTTCTATCAGTTAAGGACAGAATATCTCATTTGAAGGCGGGACGGCACGCGCCCAGAATAGCTTCATTGCAGAGATCAATTTTCCGTCTCTGCCCCCTCAACGATTCGAGGAGTCAGTCATGAGCCAAAGTTTTTCTAACAAGATTGCCATCGTCACTGGCGGCGGTTCGGGTATCGGCAAGGAAGTGGCGACGCGTCTCGTCAAGGCGGGCGCAAGCGTGGTGATTGGCGGCCGCGACGAAGCCAAGCTCAAGCAGGCCGCCGCGCAGATCGACCCGAGCGGCGCGAAGGTGCGCTATCTCGCGGGCGACATTGCGTCGCCCGCCACGGCCACCGCGCTGGTCGCGCTGGCCACCGATGCGTTCGGCGGCGTCGATATCCTCGTCAACAACGCAGGCATCTTTCGTCCCAAGGCGTTTCTCGACGTGACCGAAGCCGAGTACGACGGCTTCCTCGACACGATCCTCAAGGGCAAGTTTTTCACGGCGCAGGCCGCCGCGAAGGCAATGCAGTTGCGCGGCGGCGGCGCGATCGTGCAGACTGGCTCGTTGTGGGCATTGCAAGCGATCGGCGCCACGCCCTCGTCCGCGTATTCCGCCGCCAACGCGGGCGTGCATGCGCTCACGCGCAACCTCGCCATCGAGTTGCCGCGTCGAATATCCGGATCAATACCGTAGCTCCTGGCGTGGTGGAAACGCCGGTCTATAACACGTTCATGAGCGACGATCAGGTGAAGGCGACGCTGCCCGCCTTCAATGCGTTCCATCCGCTCGGCCGCAATGGTCAGCCCGCCGATGTCGCCGAGGCGATTCTGTTTCTTGCCTCGCCGCAGGCCGCGTGGATCACGGGGACGGTGCTACCGGTGGATGGCGGAGTCATGGCCGGGCGCCAGGCGTGAGGTGATACGAAAAAGCGGACGGGCGTGACGCTCGACCGCTTTTATCGGCCTCAGCGTTTCGCCGCGCGCAACGCGAACGCCCCCGCCGCGCAAGCCAGCATCGCCAGGCCCGCCAGCAAGAACGCATCGCTGTACGCCATCAGCAGCGCCTCGCGCATCACACGCTGATTGACGAGGGCCAGCGCGGTTTCGCGCACGCCGTCGTATCGCTGCCCTGGCAATGCATCGGCGCGCGCGAGATGAACGTGTTCGAGAGCCCGCACGAGCGACGCCATTCGCGCCTGAAACGCCTGCGAAAACGGCGTGATAGCCTCGCCGATCCGCATCGCATGCAGCTTCTGCCGCTCGACCACGATCTGGCTCGCGAGCGCAATGCCAACCGCGCCGCCCACGTTGCGCACCATGCTGAAGACGCCCGACGCCGAGCCGAGTTGCGCCTTCTCGATACCATTCACGGCCATCACCGACAACGCGATCACCACAAGCGATTGCCCCACGCCGCGCACGACGAGCGACGGCACGATCACGTTCGCCGCGGAATCGGCGTCGAGATGGATGTTCATCAGACACCCAGCCGCCACGAGCGCGAAACCCGCGGCAATCGCAAATCGCGCGCTCGTGCGCCTCATGAGCGGCGGCGTGAGAAAGGACATGACGAACTGAACGAGGCCATAGGGAATCATCGCCATGCCGATGTCTCGCGCGCTATAGCCCTGCGCCTCGGCCAGATAGTTCGGCACCAGAAACACGACGCCGAATACGACCGCGCCGAACAGAAACTGCATCAGACTCGCGACGCCAAAGTTATAGCCGCCCAGCAAACGCAGATTAATGAATGGGTGCGCACGCCGCAATTCCGTGACGACGAAGGCCACGAGGCCCATCGCCGCCACGCACGTCAAGGCAACGATTCCGCTGGACGCAAACCAGTCCTTGCGCTCGCCCTCCTCCAGCACGATCTGCAAGGCGCTCAAACCCATCGCCATCGTCAGGATGCCGAACCAGTCTGCATTGCGCAGTTTGCCGATATCGACAGGCACGGGGCGGATAGACCATGCAATTGCCGCCACGAGGGCGATGGCGGGCGGCACCTGCAGATAGAAAATCCAGCGCCACGAGTAGGTGTCCGTTAGCCAGCCGCCGAGCGAAGGCCCCGCTGCCTGCGCGACGTTATTCGCGACCGCGAACAACGCCATGCCCAGCGCGCGCCGCGAATCGGGCAATTCCGTCGCGATCAACTGGAACGACAAAGGAATCAGGACGCCGCCAAACGCGCCCTGCAAAGCGCGCGCGGCGATCATCGACCCGATTGTCGGCGCGAGCGAACAAACCAGCGAAAACACCAGAAAACCCGTTGCGCCCACCAGCAGCACCCGGCGCGCGGAGAACACCTGCACGAGCCAGCCCGTGAGCGGGATCACGACGATTTCGGCGACGAGGTACGCGGTCGTGATCCACGAGCCTTCCTCGAAACTCGCGCCGAGCGCGCCGCGTATGTCGGGCAGCGAGGCGTTCGTCACGTGCACGTTCATGCCCGCCATGAAGCAGCCGAACACGCCGCCCAGCACGGCCACCCATGCGCGCAGCGAAACGGCCTCTTCGCGCGCGACGCCATTGGCGAGCGTGCTCATTGCGCGCGCTCGCGCGTGTCGACATGCGCGATCACCGACATGCCGGGCCGCAACACCACGTCGTGTGGCAAGGGATCGAGCGCGATCTTCACGGGCACGCGTTGCACGATCTTCGTGAAGTTGCCGGTCGCGTTGTCGGGCGGCAGCAGCGCGAATTCGGCGCCCGATCCTGGCGCGACGCCACTCACACGGCCATGCAAGGGGCGGCCAGAATACGTGTCGATATCCAGTTCGACGCGCTCGCCCGCGCGCATCGAAGCGAGCTGCGTTTCCTTGAAATTCGCGACCACATAGACCTCGCCCAACGGCACCACCGCCAGCAGCGGCGTGCCCGCTTCCACGTATTGCCCCGCACGCACGCCACGCTGACCGATGACGCCGTCACGCGTCGCGCGGATCTGCGTGTGTTCGAGATCGAGGCGCGCGAGTTCGCGCTGGGCCTGCGCCGCCGCCAGCCGGGCGCGGGCCGCGTCGATGGCTGCGCGGCTTTGCGCGCCACGCCGTTGCAGCACGTCGCGCTCGGCATACTGTTCGCGCACGGCGGCCTGAGCGTGCGCGAGCTGCGCTCGCGCCTTTTGCGCGTCGGCGAGCGCCGCTTCCCAGCGCTGGCCACTGGCGGCTTCGTCGGCGAGCAGCGCGTGATAGCGCTGCGAATCGGCATCGCGGCGTGTGGCTTCGGCCCGGGCGGCTTGAGCGTCGGCTTGCGCCTGCGCGATCGTGCTGGCCTGCTGCACGATCTGCGCGTCGATAGTCTGCGTGGCGGCTTCGGCTTCCTGCAACGCGGCCTGCGCGGTCGCGACGGCCGCATCGGCGGCGGCGGCTTTGGCGCGGAAGTCGCGATCGTCGAGCGCTACCAGCAGATCGCCGCGCCGCACGCGCTGATCGTCGTCGACGGCCACGCGCGTCACGTAACCCGAAACGCGCGGGCTCACGGTGACGACATCGGCACGAATGTAGGCGTCATCGGTCGATTCGATGAAGCGCGCGACGCGCCACCAGTGCCAGCCATACGCCATCAACGCCAGGGCGGCCAGCGACGCGCCTGCGATCATCCAGTGCCGCTTCGCGCGACGGCTTCGCCTTGCGGCTTCGATTTCAGTTGCGGTATCAACGGTCGTACTCATGCAGGCAATCTTCTTTCAATGAGGGAAATATTCGGGCGAAGCATTCAGGGCTGCCAACCACCACCGAGCGCCTTGAAAACGGCGACTTGATCGAGCGCGACACGCTGCGCCGATTGCGCGAGCGACGCATCGACCGCCACGAGGCTGCGCTCGGCATCGAGCACACCGAGCGAATCGAGCGCGCCCGCGCGGAATTCGCGCTCGGCCAGCATGAAAGCGCGCGCGTGCTCGGCGCGCGCCTCGCGTAGCGCATCGCGCTCGCGCCATGCCGCGCCGTAGCGCGCGAGCGCCTGTTCGGTTTCGCGCAACGCGCGCAACACGTCGGCGTCGAAAGACGCGCGCGCGGCGCTATCGTCGGCACGCGCCGCGCCCAGTTGCGCGCGACTCGCGGCCAGATTGGGAAAGCGCCAACTGATCAGCGGACCCACGCCCCACGCGATCGCATAGCGGTCGCCGAGCGAGGCCGGATTGCCCGTCGTCGAGAGCCAGTTGACCGAGCCGCCGAGCACGATCGACGGATAGAGTGCCGCTTGCGCCGCGCCCGCGCGAGCATGCGCCGCTGCGAGATTGCGCTCGGCTTCGCGCAGATCGGGACGGCGGCGCAACAGCGCGGCACCATCGCCGAGCGGAAACGGTTGGGCGAGCGACGGCGGCACGCGGCACTGTGCGGCCGATGCGGGAACGTCGGCAGGCTCGTGGCCCGTTAGCACCGCGAGTTCGTAGAGCGCGGCGCGGCGCTCGCCTTCCAGCGTGGGCAGCGTCGCGCGGGTGTCGTCGGCGAACGCGCGGGCGCGCGCCGAGTCCATCGACGCGACCAGACCGAGCGCCTGCTGACGCGCCGTGAGCGCGGCGATGCGCGTGGCGACTTCGAGCGAGCGCTGCGCGACGTCGATGCGCGCACCGTAGGCGCAGGCGCGCGCATAGGCGCTCGCGGTCTCGGCGGCGACCGTCACGCGCATCGCGTCGGCGGCGGCTTGCTGCGCCTCGGCATCGGCATGTGCGGCGTCGACGAGATCGCGCACACGGCCCCACAGATCCACTTCCCACGAGAGTTCGAAGCCGGGGGACCAGCCGAAACGCGTCGGCGCACTGCCGTCCGTGCCGCTATTGCGTGCGGCAGCGACGATCTGGTCGTCGGTGTGTTTGCCGTAGTCGACGCCGAACGTGGCTTGGGTGGAGGGCAGGCGCTCGGCTTCGGCTTCCCCCGCGACGGCGCGGGCGCGCTGCACATGCGCGAGCGCCACGGCGAGATCGCGGTTCTGGGCCAGCGCATCGCGGATCAGCGCGTCGAGCGCCGGGTCGTCGTAGAGGCGCCACCAGTGATCGGGCGGTGCGTCGGTGGACACGCTGGGTGCGGATGCTGCGGCATCGAAAGACGCGGTGCGCGCGGCATCCGCGACGGGGGCTCGATAAGGCTCGGCAGGTGAACAGGCGGCGAGCGCGACGAGCGCGGCAAACGCGGCGCTCGCGCGCAGCGGCATGGGGGAACGAAACGAAAGCGTGGCAGGCAACATCGGGAAGTCAGGCAACGGAGACAGTCGGACAAAACGGATGTGCCATGTTATGGTCGAACCCTTTGGTCAATCGCGCGCGCAATGTGCATTCATCGTCGCGAAATGGACAAATAGAGGCCAGATGAACGAGTTCTTCGAAGCGCTGGACGCCACCGACAAGTCACGCCAGATTGGCGTGCTCGCCACCGATTCGGCCGCCGGAGAGGCGTTTGCCGCGCATACCCACGCGCAGGCTCAACTGATTCTGGCCATCGACGGCGTGATGATCGTGCGCGTCGAGGACGGTAGCTGGGTCGTCCCGCCGGGGCGCGCAGTCTGGGTGCCCGCTGGTACGCGTCATGAGATCGAAATGGCGGGTGATGTGCGCCTGCGCTCGGTGTTCGTTGCGCATGAAGTGCGGCCGAGCCTGCCGCGCGAATGTCGCGCGATTGAGGTGAGTGCGTTGTTGCGTGAACTGGTGATCGCTGCGAATGGCTTGCCTGCGGACTACGACCTCAATCATCGCGCTGGGCGTGTACTCGCGTTGATTCTCGACGAGATCGAGATCGCGGCCCCGCTCGCACTGCATGTGCCGATGCCGCGGCATCGCGCGTTGGTGGCGTTGTGTACGGAGTTTATCCGCGAACCTTCTGGGCGCGTCACGCTACAGGCGTGGGCGAGCGCGGCTCATATGAATGAACGCACGCTGGCGCGGGCGTTCCAGCGCGAGACGGGGATGACGCCGGGTGCGTGGTGGCGGCACGCGCGGCTGTTGTTGAGCCTGCCGAGGCTGGCTGCGGGTGTTTCTATTCTCGAGCTTGCGCTGGAGCACGGGTACGAGAGCCCGAGCGCGTTTTCGGCGATGTTCAGGAAGGTGTTGGGGGTGGCGCCTAGTGAGTATTTTCGGGGTGGGTGAGGGGGAGACGTAGCAATGCATCTCTTGGAGTCAAGGGACGCCCCGCTCCCGAGGGCCGCTGGCTGCCCTGCCTGAAGAACTGCTTGATGGTGCTCATTCAGGTTCAGAATTTGGTGCGGGCATTCGAATGTGAGCCTGGACGAACTGGTGTTCGATGAGAGCGAGCGCGGGCCGTCTGATGAACTGCGTTTGCAGTTTGAAGCCGTGAGCCAGATGCCCCAGGAGGAGCGCAACATCATCAAGGCGCTGCTCGACGGCATGATCTTGAAGTACCGCGCCAAGCAGATCATTGGCAGGGAAGGAACCGGCGGGTAAACGAAGCGCGGGCCGTGAGTGCTACCAACACTCGCGGCCCGCTGACCACCACCAACTCATCGAAGGAGTTGATCATGGCGAATGCCAATCTTAAGGCACGTTCACCCGTCACGGAGCGATTCGTGACCATCCAGCAGTCGCAGCGCCAACCACGCAACTGGAGAAGCCACACCGTGCCGCCGCTTTATCCGTGGATGAAGCTGGCAGGGCGGTGGATCGAGCACGCAGGCTTCGAAGCAGGGCAGCGTGTGAGGATCGCTGTCGAACACGGACGGCTTACCATTACCGCTGAATAGACAACCGAAGGGCCGCATATGCGGCCCTGATTGCCTCTCCTTATTCACACAACCCGATCTTGATCGGATTATCTAAAGCAATTTTTAGTGCGTATCTTGCACTGGATTTTGCAACCACGTACCCATCATCGATTTCAAAAATATCAATAAATGGGTTTGATTTTTCGGAATATATAACCCATACTAGATTCCCATCTTCGTCTAGTCGAGAAATAAATCCTTCCGATCCATATCCACCTTCTCCGACGCAGCAGACTCCACCACTGCTTAGTTGAAGAATCTTAAGGCAATCTATTGACGTCAATTCATCTTTATTTCTCGAATAAAATTCAGTGAAATTAAATTCACAGCCGATTTCAATTGTCGGCGCCGGAAATGATTCGAGTCTGATTTCGATTGATCGGCCATCGGAAAAATATACTCCACTCTTCACTGGAAGAGTTTCATTTTCCCATAAATCAGAAATTATTGATGCCATAAAATCTTATCCTTAACAATGGGAAGGTCTGGTGCTAACACCTTTTTCCGGCACCGCTCCGCCGGCCCGCACATTCCTTCGATCATTAAATCGTTGCTGAAATTTCTCTCGCCACGTTTTACCTGTTGTCGAATCGGGATGAACAGAATCCGGGTCCACTATATTGATCGGCACTTTTTCTTGCCCTGCTTCCAAAGCGGCATCCAAACGGCGGTTATCGTATGTTACCAATTGGCCATCCACATCCATCACGTTCAATGGCGACTGATTCCAGTCCCACTGCCCAGTTCTCATCAACTCAGCATAATTATTTGAGGTAACAGTTCTTTGTGAGAAGTTAATTGTCGTGGGATCTACCCATTGAACTGTCAATCCAAGCGGATCGATCCACCGGAGTGGATTGGGCGCGTATGCGTAAAGATTGACGCCCCCCAACAGCCCGATCGGATCCTCAGAGATAAAGCGCCCGATTTCAGGATCATAGTACCGAAACGTGTTGTAGTGCAGTCCCGTCGCCCGGTCATGCCACTGACCCGGCATGCGCATGTCCTGGGGAAACGGCTCCGGAATACCCGACCACACGCGCTCGCGAACCTCCACTTCGTCCACGGCTTCGTATGTCAGACCGCCCCAAGTCTTCGCGTAGCCCTGCCACACCAGCCGCCCCGTCTCGTTCGTCATCGCCTCCGGTGTGCCATTCGGCGACGTGTGGAAGTGATACACCACCGGCCGGAACGGCCGCCCTGCCAGCCTCTGATGCTGATCGCGCACCAGTTCTCCCAGCACACCGGCAAACGTTTCCACACGCGCCACCGGCGCGTAACTGCCGGGCTGATATACGAAGGTCGCAACGTGTTGGCCCGTGGTATGTGACAGTCCGCAATCACCCAGGCGCCGCTGCTGGACGACCTGCATGCCCTGCCAGACGGTTAGTGTGACCCCGTCATTGTGTCCGTCATGGACAGCGATCCGCCGACCCAGCGCGTCGTAGGCGTAGCGGCTCAAGGACTCCCGCCCGTTTTCCCGGGTACGAACCGCCGCCAGTTCACCGCTGGCGTTCCACGTGAATGACTGTTTGCTGCAGTCCTTCCCGTACTCCGACTTCGCCCTGCGCATAAGACGTCCCAGCAGGTCATGCGTCTGCTGTAAAGCCTGCAGCCCGGTCACCCGATTTGCATGCAGCGGCTTGCCGTCCCACGGATTGCCTGCATCGTCCCAGAGAAATCGCTCGTCCGGCAGGCTTAGAAGCGGCTTGTGCAACTGGCCCATGCCATCTGCCAGCGCCATCTGCCTACTGCCGGTGACACGCCCCAGCGCATCGTAGCTGTATGTCTGCTGGCCCGTCTGGCGGCTACGCCGAAATACGCATTCGCCGTTCAGGCTGTAGTCCCAGCTGCGGTTCAACACGTCCTGGGACCCGGCCCCCTCGGGGCTCGCGCGCATCCGGTCGATCTGCCCACTTGCCGCGTAGCCGGTGTACGTCCCGATTGCCCCCTGACTGCGCCAGATTTCGCGATGAAGTGCATCGCGCTCGAAATCCGCCACGACCTGCTCACCGGCCTCGCTGTCCAGCGAGAGCCGGTGCAGATGGCCACTGCCGTAGTACAGCATCGACACACTTTCACCATCGGGCAGCACAGTTTCTATGCGATTGCCCAATGGATCATATTGATGCGCAAGAACGTGCACCACCGGCTCGCCAGTCCTCACGCCAACCTGCTCGAGCAGAGACGGATGCCACTCACTCGTCTCCTTCGTCAAGTTGCCGAGGGCGTCCCATTCCAGTGTGATGCGATCCAGCAAGGCACCGTCGGTGCCGTCGGCGTTACGCCGATGTCGAATAACGTCCGCCAGGCGCTCTTGCGAATATCGGTAGAAAGTCGATGTCTCGGCGCTACGCTTTACAATCAGTCGACCGAGCAAGTCACGCCCAAGTTCCGTCTGCACAGACTCCTGCGTATTGGCTGCCTGCTCGATACCAATGGGAAGGCCCTGCGCATCGAGTGAGTAGCGGGTCGCACGCCCGTCAAGCCCGATCTGGGCAATCAGTTGATCCGCCGTGTTGTAATGGAATCCGTAGCTTTCGCGGTTCGGTGTCGTGAGTTCCGCGAGGTTTCCTGCCTGGTCATAGCGATAACCCGTTATATGACCAAGTGCATCGATGTGTTCAGTAAGCCGTCCCCGGCTATCCCGACAATAGATGGTTGAACCACCGAGCGCATTCGTTAGCCGTTGCAACTGCCCCGCACGACTCCACTGCGAGCGCCAGATCCCACCATCTGCCGCAATGATGCCCGTCACCTGGCCCAGTGCATCAGAATGGACGGTCTGCACACGCCCCGCAGCATCTCGCACGCGTGTAAGTTGGCTGTATTCTCCATAGTCGTATTGGGTCGTACGCTTACTACAGTCGGTGTACGCCAGCAACTGGCCAGCAGCATTCCATGCCTGATGACTTGTGCCACCCTTCGCATTGGTATGCGTGATGACCTGTCCATGCTCATCATGACCAAACAGCGTTTCCCCTCCAGCCGGGTCGATCATCCGAAAAAGATTGCCCCGGTGATCGTAGCCATAGCGCCAGGATCGCTCATCAGCCGTCGACTGCGCGAGCAGGGGAATATCGGTGCGCCACTGCAATCGCAACACTTGTCCCAGTGGATCGCGACGATGCACCATATTTCCGCGCTCGTCATAGGCAAATGTCCAACACGCACCATGCGGTTGGCGCACCGCCACCAATTGACCAGCGGCATCCCACTCCAAGGTAGTGCGAGCAGCCGCGGCACTCTCATAAACCAGCGGAGCGTAGCGGCCATCCCATTCCCACCGCTTTATGCGGCCCAGATGGTCAGTAACTTCGGTATGCCCGCGTTGGGTAACTTTCGGCAAGGTATACCGACTGATCCAGCGCTGGCCGTCATCTGTCCAGTGCTCGACCACACGGGGGTGATCGGCGAACCGTTCCCATCGGTAGTGGCAAGTTAATCCGTCCGGTAGGGTGTGGCTGGCAATCAATCCTTTCCCGGGCCCATCGTCATGCCAGGTGAACTGCCGGACTTCCTTGTCCAAAGCGTTGCGCACACTAGACAGGCGCCCCCGGTGATCGTATCCGTACCGGGCGAGTGTGCGAGGCAGGCTTCGCGTCTCGGCGAGACTCTTGTCTGCCTGAACCAGCACGACTTCTGCGACACGATTGGCATGTTGCGGGTGATAGTCGATGCGGTAAAGGCGCTGAGCACAGTCACCTATTGTGAGCAGCTTGCCATCCTCGGCTCGATGCAACACGATCCAATTACCATTCCGGTCTTCGATACGCTGCAACAACAATATCTGAGTGCCGTGCGTGAGCGCAGGGCCGAAATCGAAGCAGTATCCATCGTTGCTCTCCACCACATAGTGGTGATTGAACAGGCATGCGAGACGATAGCCTTCGCTGGCGTTCAGATGGCTTTCACCGGGCACGACATTCGGAAATGGAATTTCACGCCCCTGCTCGTTGATAAAGCAATGTGGATGATCGTCATCCAGTCGGTTCAGCTTCAGTCCGACCTCTACAGGGACACTGAAGCCTTGCCCGAACAATCCCTCTCGGAGGTCGAGGCTGTTGTAATTGCGTTGCCAGACCAGCGGCAAACGAGAAGGTAGTACAAAATCCAGGTCACTTTCATCTTGAAGGATTTTCGCTCCGGTAGTCGCATGTACGGGTTCGCCGGTAACCATATCGATCAGCTTGCCCATCCCAGACATTTGCCCCAGATTCATACCGATGCAGAGTATTTTTGAAGCTGGCTTCGACCATCCACCTCTACACAGTGCAGCCCCGGCAAAGAGGTACGGGATAGCTTCCACCCACCAAGGCACCTCGCTGCTTATCTCGCGAACCTGAAGCTTTCCACCGCCAATGCGAACGTTGGATGACCCCTCACTGGTTTTCGCACCACAGGTAGTCTGGTCGCCGACCCGGTGTGCAGGCTGACCGTTGATCAGCACATTGCTGGATCCTTCGGCCAAAAACTGGGGCGGAGAATGTCGCGAACACAACGCCTTCTCGTCTTCCGTCGGTTTGCCTGGCAACGGTGGATCAGGTTTCGCCATTGCTGCACCGATCGCCGCTCCTGCAACCATGCCCAACGGCCCCAAAATCGATCCGACTGCAGCTCCGAGACCGCCCCACAGCAATCTCCGCGCTACTGAGACGGTCGGCTGAGGGGTTTTTTCAAACAGAGTGCTAGCCGCGCGTGCCGCCCATCGTCCCCTTCCATTAATGCAGACATTAGGCGAGCCTGTTCCACCAATGGCACCTGTGACCTCGGGGGGGAACCACCCGTTAAGTACACCATCTAGCCAACTGTTCAAGCGCTTGATGGGGTTGCTTTTCAGTGCCAACGCCGTACCAATCATCGCGGCAATAGATCCCGCTGTGGTAAGCGTGCTCCCCCCTGCCAGTCCAAGGGTGAGTCCCCCAACAAGCGCACCGCCAGCCTCCGCCGCGCCGGCTGCTGCTGCCGCAACCAAACCTCCACCTGAGAGCAGCACAGGCGCCGCCGCGACGGCCCCCGCCACCGCGGCCGCAACTGCCGCGGCCACCACAATTCCCGCGCCGACCTTGCAGAGCATTGCTGCAAAACTGGTATGCGCGATCGGATCATCAACACGTGCGGCGCGAGGGGCCTCGGATGCTGTCATGGTTACCTTCGATTGGTCACGAACTTTGATGCACACCCAGCTCGATCCAGCTCCAGGTTAGAACGGATTGGGCGTACAGGGCGCCAGTTAGCTTTACGGGTGCTGTACCACTGTCAGGTGCATGCGCGACGCGATGAACGACCTAAGTACGTCATCGAAATGACTCGTTTGTGCTTCATTGAATGGCGTGGTACCGCTTAGCGTAAAGTTCATGACGCTACCGTCGCCGGTAATCTGGACCACACACTGCCGCTGATGAACGGGGACGCCGTTCTGCCTGAAACGACTGGCAAAAAGCGCATAGGGCACTGTGCGATGCTCGGTATGCACTTCCAACTCACGCTCCACAGTAAATTCGTCGAACTGCCGCTCCAATGTCACGATCTGACGCCGACAATAGCTTTCCGGCGTTTCGCCCGCGTTCATCCGATCGCGATTGATGATGATGGTGTAATTGCTGCGACTTTCCGGCTCTTGAAAAACCAGTACGTTCATCGACTGATCAAGCGCGGGAGCGGGCGTCTCAATTGCACCTTCTGGCAACGGATATTGCATGAGTGCCTTCCTTGGAAAAACGCTGACTGATTCTGTGATTCAGCATGTCCTGAAATAACGATGACCGCGCGGGCTATTGATTCAGAAGAATCATTTCTGGTCCAAGAGCCGTGATATGTCCTTCGGCATCCATTACGATGCTGCTCTTTCCAACGGTCAAAGTGATGGTTTTGCTCGCGGTCAGATTAATGCTTCCGTCCGTCGCATTAATCGAAATATCGCCTTTGTTCGCGACGATATTGATTGCAGTTTGTGCTCTTTCCCCGCCATCTTTCGATGGCTCGTTAAGCACGCTCAACCCCATGGATCCTTTAATGACTTCGCCATGAGAGCCGAGCACATGGTCCGTTCGATTCCCCGTGATGATCGTCGTATCGTTCGCTCCGATGGTCGAGAGTCGATCATGCTCGACTTCCGTCCGCATATCGCGCTCTGCCTGCAGCCACAGCTCTTCCGCACCCTTCTTGTCTTCAAAGCGAATCGCGTTAGCCGTCCCATAACCACCCTTTTCCGTTGAACGCGACAGTGTTCCGCTCTGCGTGGCGTTATCCGGCAGCGACCACGGTGGCATGTTCGAGCCGTTATAAACGCGCCCGATGATGATGGGCCGATCGGGATCGCCGCTCTCAAAATCAACAATCACTTCCGAACCCACGCGCGGAATCGAGATCATCCCGTAGTTGTTGCCTGCCCACGGATATGACACACGCACCCAGCACGACGAACGGTTGTCCTTGATCGGCGAACGGTCCCAGTGAAATTTCAGCTTGACCCGGCCATACTGATCGGTCCAGATTTCATGCCCTTCGGGTCCGGTCACGATGGCGGTTTGCGGGCCGGTCGTGCGTGGCTTCTCAACATCGCGCGGTGGACGAAACACCACCGTCGCCGGCTGTACCAGAAACGACGTGCCAATGCTGTAGCTGCTGCCGCCCGTAGCGTCGCCCAGTTCGATAGCATGGAGCGACGCGGCGATTACCAGGTACTCCCGGTTCGCGCTGTCCTGCGGAAAGCCCTCCAGGTCGAAAGTCGTACCGCACACTACATCGCGAAGATTGCCTTCGCCCCATGCGCGAGAGCCCTGCGCGTATAGTTCCTGCATGCGGATACGGGCAAACGCCTCGCCCGTATCTACGTCGCTGTGGTCGCCGGGCCATTCATAGCGTTCGAGCCTGTTGTGCGCCGTTTCACGGGGCAACGCATTTTCCACCGCAAGCCGCGATTTCGGCTTCGTGAAATTGAAGTCGCCGCTGCTCCAGCGGCCGGTCTGCAGGCGCTCCGTAATATCGAACGTGTGAATGTATTCCGTATCGATCTTGTGACCAGGGGGGTAATACGAGAGCGTCTGGTAGGCGGCACTCTCCACCGGTTTGTGTGCGCCGAGCTGGTCGACCAGCACCATGCGATGAATCGTGTTCGAATGCTCGAAGAACCAGTAGATACCGTGCTCCTGCATCAAGCGTTGGCTGAAATCGAAGTCGGTTTCTCCGTACTGCACCTGGTAGTTGAGCCGCGGATACTGGGCACTTAGGCGTTTATCCCAGGAGTAGCGATAGGCACCGAACACCTCGTCCAGAATTTCCACCACGCTCTTGTTCTGGAAAATGCGGAAATTCGATTGTTGATTCGCCAACTCGATCCATGGCTTCAGTTTTAACTGGTAGCGACCTTGCCGGTTCGTCTGCCCCTTGAAAGTGGCTTCGGTCACGATGCCGCTGATTTCTCGAATGCCCTTGCCGATGTTCGGGGAGCCATCCGGCAAGCCCGGCACGTAGCTGCCCATCCCGTCGAGTTGCACGGTGATGGTCAACTCCTTGCCGATCATCGCCTTCAGGTCGAGATTGGCGGTGTCGCCGGCGAACATGGAGTCCGGTGAAGTCACGCAATCGAGGGTATAGCTGTAAATGACCGAGAGAACTTCGGTGCCGCGAACGGCACGTAACTGCAGCAACGCATCACCATCGGGCGACAGCGGCACAGCTGGCCCGTCCATCGTCACGGTACGGGTAGTCAGAAAGTCCAACATAACGCAATGCCTCCTGCAATGAATGTGTTCGAATCACGGCTTCGAGGTCAGTGCACATAGCCCACCAGGATGCCGATTCCACCGCCTGCGACCAGGCCGACGCTGGTTCCGTACATCAGCAGACACGCCCTCGCGTCTGCAATGGCGTCGATGGCCATCCACTCCAGCATGGGACTCGACATACCCATAGCGAGTCGTGCCGCGTTGATCCCCATGAGCATGCCCGTTGCCGCCTTGGCGTATCCCAGGCCCGCCCCGGCGTCAAAATAGATCGTCGCGCCCTGAAAATCCGACCGCGAGAGTTCAGCTCCATGGAACCCCGGCGCCATGAAGACATATCCGCCGCTATCAAAGGATTCAATCGACCCTGCACCGCCCACTTCATGACCGAATACCGGTGGGATTTTTATATCCGGAAGCCTTATCTTCGGAATCCTGATTTTAGAGATCTTTATGCCTACCCCATATCCCACACCGGCGCCCCCGTAATGGAAATTGACGCGATGGCCATCGGGATCGTTCAACGCGATCTCCCCGCCGGACGCAATGACGAATTCGACGCTCGCGCCTGCCGTCGAACCCGTGTTGTATGTCCATTTGCTGTCTCGCATGGCTAACACTATCTGCCACCTCCCTCAGGTTTCTTTTTTTCGGGACGGGAGATTAGTCAGCGCACCCACCATCGTCACGAAGCCGATAAACAATAACGTCAGCTCGGCGCCCCATACGGCCCCGATCCGGTCTATCGTCGGACGGATGGACGGCGCCTCCGGCCGATAGAGCACGGTGACCTTGTCCCCGACCTTCATCCCGAAGATCATTCCGCCCTGCGGATACGAAATCCGATCGCCCGTTCGCGTCACAAACTCAATCTGCGGATGACTACCCCCTGCGTTAAGCGAGACAACCTGTCCGGGCACAGCGATCGCCGTCTGCAGAAAATGCCGCGTGGACAACGCCGCGAAAACCGCAATGAGGAGCAACGCGATTCCGACAAAAAACATCACGATCGCTTTGTTCATGAGTCACTCACCTGACTGCCCATCCCTGTCCCACTGTCCAAGCAGTTCCGCCGGAATGACGTTGACCAGTTCTGCAAATCGTTTGCCGGCACACTGTTCCGCCCGCCGCAGCAACAGAGGAATCGGACTACTTGGTTCGTGCTGCTCAAACCAGTGGCGCGCTTCACGGATCAGGCTCAGAACAGCGGAGCGGTCCTTGATGAACGCTCGCACGACGGGCGATTCGGTAGCTGGTGTGTCAGGTTTATCGATCACGATTGACTCCGGCATGCCCTCAGCAGACTTGTCAATCCCGCACTTCTCCTGCTTCAGCCCGCTTCCTTCTGCGCTGACGTCTGCAAGCGCTATCGCTTCAATGACTGTTGCCGCAATGATCTCCTCCTGAGCACCCACACTCAGAAGCAGACGCTTCAGGCAGGAAAGATCGGGCACATGAAGGCTCAAATGCTCGCGACTCCAGGCTTCTATGGCCATCACGCCCCGCAGCGCCTCATCGAAGTCGGCCAGTAAGGACGGCTGCTCGACACGCAAATCTTCGAGTTGGCGTTTAACCGATTCAGGCGACAGCGCATCGTCGGGTCGAGGACGCGCAAACGCCCGCTCTACGTCCCTCACCTGTAATCGCATTGCCGTGGAGCGAGCCAACACAATTTCACGCACATCGGAGAGCAGCCCTTGTGGGTCAGTGAGCGACTGCAACGCGTTCATACGGATCTCTAGCGCTGCAGTGCGATCCTCATCGACGTCGGGCTGCGGATGGATGTGTTCGGGAAACCGATTCAGCCAACCCGTGAGTAGAGCCAAGCCCTCGGCAAGTCCGGTGGCAGACCTCAGGCGCGTACAACAACGGGTAAACAGCACAGCGAGCCGGATATCCTTGCTGCGCAACATGAGCCGACGGCAATCGCGATCTACGTCGCCCCAATTCACGGGCTCGGGCGTCCCCACGAAGTTGCCGTACTGCGCATCGGCTTTTGCCACCATGTTCGCACCCAGTACGACGAACTCAGGATCGTATTCAAGATCGACGCCACAGGGCGCGTCATCGCGCACATGCGCCATCCAGTCGTGCACGACAATGGGCGTGGCCTCGTCCTGCGGCGACTTCTTACTCCCGCTCATGGATCAACCTTTTTCCAGTGGAGACCGAGCCGCGCGTTTCAGCTTCGGCACGTAGTCTTCAGGTTCAAATAGCATGCCGGTGAGCGGCACGTCTGCGGGCGACTCCCCGAGCCAGGTGGACCAACCCAGTTGCTCGTTGTCCCCCAGCTTCGCGGGCGATGCGCATTCGGGCCTGATCGTCAGCTTCAGTTCCCAGCGCAACTCCTGTCCAACGAACGCCCTCACCCATTCCACCATACGCAGCAATTGATCGCCCTGCGGGGTAAAGCGCAGATAGGACTTCAGGTCAAGCGGCCCCATGACGATGCGGAATTTGCCGTGACGATCAGGGATGTGATCGCCCAGCATGGCGTCCACACCCATCGTCGAAGACGCACCTGGCACACCGAGACGGCTCTGCTTGGGCAATGGCCGCTCCATCCAGTGAAAAACGTTTTCGTCGATCGAGACGGGAACGTCGAAGTAATGCGCGAGCGTCGCTGCCAGACCGTCCGGATTGCGCGCCTCGCGAATCAGATGCGGAGAAGCTGAAAGCCGGGCGTGGGAAGGCAGCGGTCCCTGTTCGATTTCCTTGACGTCATGTCCGCTCAGGCTGGCGATATAGAACGTGAATTTCTCGCGATCCGGCCTGTCAAGGCCTGCCGTCGCCTGCGATGCAGCCCACGCGCGGTAGAAGATGGTGAGGTAGCGGTGATGAAATAGATCCAGGAAATTGGCAAGCGTCGGATCGTTGCGCAATTCCTGGCGCTCACGCGCAATCTCAGTTATGTGAAGCGGCAATGGGCCGTTCGGACCAAGCATGCCAAGACCAAAGAGGCGCGTCTTGAGGCGCCCATGCTCGACCGACACGCGGGCGATCTCGCTAGGAGCAAAGGCCAGGTTCGGCATCTGACCAAGCCGGAACGGCTCCGTTTGCGGCAGGCGGGCAGTACCGATCGGGTCAAGATTCGCGTCGGCGCCGATACGGCGCATCAGCGCTAGAAAGCTGCATTTCCACGGCGCGTCCTGCAGGCTTTCCAGCAGCTCGGGCGATAGACGAAGATCGCGCAGCAGCGCGATGAAGGGCGGCCTTTGCATCAAGCGACGCCCCGGGTGCCCATGCGTACCGGCCAGCGTGCCACCAGACCGCGCTGCATCGAGTGCAGTTCGGTCCGGGTGAACGAGTTCATCGATACGTGGCGCGCCAGGTAGTGCTCCAGAATCAGGCCGAGCAGGAAAGGACTGACGCCTGAGAAACCCGTCTCGTCCACAGTCAACGCACATTCGATCCCGCGTCCGAATACGAGAGGGCCGTTGCCTGGCAGCATCTCATTGACCGGTTGGGTCTTCACGCCGATTAACGCTTCAACCTGTCGCTGGCGATCGGTGTCGTCATCCGCCACAAACAGACGTAGCAGATCGCGCAGCCCCTGCCCGCCTTCGCGGTGATCCATGTCACTGAACGGAAGGTAGTTGAAGTTGAGTTGCCGGATCAAACGCCAGGCCATTTCCCGATCGGCATACGGAGGCCGGGGCACACTCGGTGGGCGGATCAGGCCCACCGAGCGGATGCCGTCCTCATCCAGCCCGTCAAGATCATCCACACCGTCTCGCGGGACGAGTAGCGGCAAGTCTCGATTGGTCACCCAGGCGTCGACCGTCAGATAGCGCAGCTCCTGATCATAGGGCGCCTCCTGCTGGTCGACGAGCGACACGAAGACTTCTGTGCCGATGTAGGGCGTGCGTGTGCCGTAACGCCGCGCTGAATCGGACATGAGACGTCTTTCGCGTCGGATCGAGAAATACCTGCCGTAGTTTCCCTCGTCGTTATTGAGTGTCTGGAATAGCGGGCGGAACTCGATTTCCTCCGAATCGGCTGACTTTCGCGCAAACACACGATCGATGGAAAACACTTCGTAATCCATGGGTTCAAGCCGCGAAGGTACGAGTTGCGATTCGCCGCCGTGCGGAATCTCTACCTGGTCTGCACGCCGTCTAAAGAGATTGACCACGGGTGTACAGAACAAAGCGAAGCGGGTCTCATCCACCAAACTGGCCAATCGGTCTGCAGGCTGGTCGAGCAGCACGATCACCTCGACCTCGCGACCGCTGATCTGGCTAAATCCTTCCTGCAGCCCGTTCAGGGAAAAGAAGTAAAACCGGCTCGGACAGGCGAAATATTCATGCAATAGGTTATGCCCATGGAACTTCGACCAGGTGAGTGGCAGCAGCCCATCTTCGATGCCCATGCCTTCGTGCATGACGGGATGTTCAGTGACTACTGCGTGCGGCTTTCCTTGCACTCCAAATTGATCGGGTTCCCCGATAACAAGTGCGATACTGGCGGCGTGCAGCAATTCGAAGAGATGCGAAGCCACCTGCTCATCACCGGACAGGTATATGGGTAATCGATCCAATTCCTGCAGATCGGCGATGCGTGTCTCATTCGTCGTACGCAGGCGAATGCGCAATGCGCCGCGCACCTGGCGCTCAGGTGACAGATATCGGTCGAGGCCCACCACATCCGGCGGAATCGGTGTGAGCTTCGCCCCAGCGATCTCTAGCGGATACAGCGTTACATTCTGGCTACTGCGAAACCGGCACTCGGTACTCTCGCCCTGCGGCTTGCGCCCCAGGAAAGTGGTACCCCGCGGCACCTCAACACCTTTGGCGAGGTTGCCTTCCACCGGATCGGGGTAGATCTGCGCGACCGAGATTGACGGTGTCGGGGCGACATAATTGGGGTAAATAACCTCCAGCAGGCGCCCGACGAATTTGGGAAACTCCGCGTCGATCTTGATCTGCATGCGTGCCGCCATAAAGCAGAATGCCTCGATCAAACGCTCGACGTACGGGTCAGCGACTTCGGCAGCATTCATGCCAAGACGCGCCGCGATCTTGGGATGCTGATGCGCGAACTCGCCTGCGAGTGCGCGCATGTAGATCAGTTCGCGGTTGTAATAGTCCAGCAGCAGTGGATCCAATTCAAAGCACTCCGTTGCACGGGAACCGGCCAGCGCGTTGATATTCCTTCCCTTGCTAGCCACACATGCGCTCGCTCAAACATCGAAGCGCGCGGGTCGACAACGGGAAAGAAATGCAGACAGATCAGAAGTCGGATCTGTGATTAATAATATTGCTTCGCTGCTTGCAAAAACTGCATACGATGTGTTTACCAACATCATAAGCATAACGATGCAAAGAGTTGTATTAATATCTTATGAAAATTTGTTGCACTCGACCTTGTCTGCTTACGAAAGGAAAAAATCGCGACGCAGTATTAAGAGATGACAATCCTCAGGTACGTTTCAACCCTCATGCTTTGGCGCGACGCTAAGTTGGCTGGTCTGCAGATCAAGCGTGCTCTGCACCATAAATTCCAGGGGATACGGATCCATGCGAATCATTCCGCGAATCTCGAAAGACAAGTTGCCATAATGGCCGTCCTCTTCTCCTTCGAGCCGCTCGATCACTAGTTCCCCAGGAATCAGGCGATATTCGAAATTCAGGATTGCCTGTCGTACTTCACGTTGAATGTCTTCCCACTTACGTGTTGCGACATGGCTTCCGGCCAACGGCGGAACACCGTAGTTAATCGTAGATTTGGCAACGAGTGGGAATTGACCGCTATCAAGCGTCTCGCCCAGGTTTGTCGTGTTAAGCAGATACGCCAAATCGCGCTGGATGATGTCGCGCATCTGGTTGCGCGTCACCGCATATTCGCCTGGCGCCTCGTGTTGCCGATGCGGTGCTGAATCGGCCAACCGATCAAGCAACGTAGGCATCAGATAGCCGCTCTGGCGACGTGGAGTGTCAGTCGAAGGCGTGACGTCGTGCTTGCGTCGTCTCATAGTGAGCTCCCTCCTGAATTCGTCGGCGTAGACTGCGGCACTTCACCTGGCACAAGCGCGGACGCTTTGCTCTCGGCTCCGAAGGCACATGCGGGCCAGTCGAACAGCCCGACGTCCCCGATACTGGTCGTCCAGCACTTGTGCCCGACTGCGATCACGGCCGTTCGTCCGACTTCATGCCACATCGTCTGGCGTCCCAGATCCAGTGCGTCGCGATCGATGCCAGATGGCGTTGATAATGGCGGCAGCGGATAGCGCGATGGTACAAAGCCGCGCACGACCGTCCCGTCATGGAGCCTGATTGAGCATGGCGCCCACACCAGATCAACCAGCGTCGTTGGCTGGGTAATCTTCCAGTCCGCGATTTCGTCAAACGGCAGCCACCGGTACGACCCTGCTGTCATGATCTCGCACACCGGGCCCAGACGGGTATCACTGTCGGCAATCCACTCAAAGCTTACGTCACCACCTCGACCCGGCGTGGACGGTGCTGCATCGAGTGCCTGCTCGCGCAGGTCGTCCGCAGCAGCAACCTCTCCGCGCGCCGTCAACACCAGCGCATCGATCATTCCCTGCACCCACTGCGGTGCGTCGTCAATCACATAACCAGGCTGTTTGCGGCCTAGCATCACGTCTTCGCGCCAACGCTCCGCCCTGACAAGGTCACGACAGGCCTGCACGAGCGAGAGGTTACTGGCATCAACCTGACCAAAGACCTGGAGCTGGCGTATGGCGCGCTCCCACTCGCGGCCAATGCATAACCACTGGAAGAGTGCCCATCGGTGTTGCGCATCGCCCGGATGCAGGCGAACCTGCGATTCGATGGCGGCAATACGCTCAGCAACCGTTTGATGACCTGCCTGCTGCGAGAACAGGCGTGCTTCTACGGGATGGGTCATGAATGATTGTCCGTTTGCTCCGGTGGACCGTTCAGCTCCATGAGTGGACTGTCGATCGCCAAGGTATGGTGTTCACGCTGGGTTAGCGTCGGCGGCCGGGTCGATTCACCAGGAGGCTTTGCCTTGTATTCCGATGGCGCGAAGAGTCTCAGAATCTCCGGCACACCATCACGCTCCCCCAGATACTGCCCCTCTCCTGCGCCTAGCCTCCCGAACGCCTGATCCACACGCTCAATGTCGGGAAAGAGACTGCTGATCACACCGCCCGACTCGCTGTCCCATGGTTCGTCATGGTCATGTGTGGATGCGCTGCTGGCGACACCAGGCGTCGACGATACCCACGCCCCGCTCATCAGGGACTGTGGCGTGTCGAGCGCCTTGCAATAGTGGGCATAGAGCGTACCCATCAGACCATGACCGTCAATCAAAGTCGATGGGAGCGCGGGTCTCTCTGGCGCCGGGATGAAACCCTGGCCATGATCTCCAATATGCGAACCCAGAAGCTCAAGAATCGGGTACGTATGTTCGGTGCGCCCAGTATCGGCCATGATGCTCGGCGCGCGACGCGAGCTAGCGTCATGGCAGATACTGCCAGTTGATTTCCTGCCTTTTTCCGCGGATATCGAGACGCCCGAAGGTTCTCCGATCCGATCGATCTTCGATGATGTGCTACGAAACAACCTGGTTATCCACATAGCTGATTCACCGGTCACATCCGTCTCGCACTCGCGAGTGCAGGAAGCCTAGAAATTTTTCAACACGCTCAGTAACGCTAAATTATTAATACATAGCATGGTGGATAAGTCCAGCCTCTCTCGAACCTGACGCCTACCATCACGACACGATAGTAGAGCATTAATTCTAGAAACGAAATTTCGATCGAACATGAATTTGAGAATAATCCGAAAATAATCTCATCTATTTGTAGGTTCTTACAACTTCGCATGAGAGAACCTATAATTTTCAGTCGAAGAGGCGAGAATTTCTATCGCAAAAATTAAAAATTTTCATTATTTTTTATCAAAAAACCACCAATTTCTTGATGCACCAAACATTAAACATTGCGACAAAACAAGAATATTACTATCCAAAAATATTATCCAATTCATTTGACGATCCGAGAAATATCTGTCAATAATTGGATCATAAGGTATCCCCACAACTCATTGCATTCACTTATCAGTTGCCGAACAATTTTGGTTCCTTCGCCCCATCGACGGCGTTAATCAAAAAAGCGGACATCTTGAAGCAACAGTACGAGTCGAATCATCGACCGTTCAACAGAAAAAGCGGTTAACCATAAGGCTAAAGCCATGGCAATTCCTCGCCGCGCATTGTTCGGCAAACTCGGGGTTACGCTGTACCGCAGCATTGAATCGGCCGCCGCCTTCTGCAAACTCAGAGGCAACCGCTTCATCGAACTCTCCCACTGGTTCAACCAGCTCCTGCAATTGCCAGACAGCGATTTGCATCGCATTCTCCGGCATGCCGGTATCGACCGTGACGTCCTTGAACGGGACATCGTGCGTGCGCTCGCCACGTTGCCTGCTGGTACCAGTTCGATGTGTGATTTCTCGTCCGACGTTGAACAGGCGATTGAGCGCGCGTGGGTCACCACTTCCCTTGAATTCGGTGAACGGCGCATTCGCAGCGCGTGGCTACTGGCGGCGCTGCTCGACGCGCCAGAGCTGCGTCGCGTACTGCTTGCGCTCTCTCCTGCATTCGGTCGTATCCCCACGGGGGATCAGGCAAACAGCCTGGTTTCCTGGATCGAAGGATCACCAGAGTCCGCTGAGTTGCCCTACGACAACAGCGACTTTTCTGCGGCTTCACCCGGTGAAGCTTCGCAGGCCGTGGCCGGTACCGCGGGCGGCGGATCATTCGAGCAGTACTGCCAGGACCTGACGGCCCGTGCACGGGCCGGCCAAATCGATCCCGTGGTCGGGCGTGAGCACGAAATCCGCACGATGATCGACATCCTGCTGCGACGCCGGCAGAACGATCCCCTGCTCACGGGTGAGGCGGGGGTGGGCAAGACGGCGGTGGTCGAAGGACTTGCACTGGCCATTGCGAAGGGAGATGTCCCCCCGCAGCTGGCGCAGGTCCGCCTCATGACGCTCGATGTCGGCGCCCTGCTGGCCGGCGCCAGCATGAAAGGCGAGTTTGAAAAGCGTCTGAAGGACCTGCTGGAATCCGCCGCAAAATCCGATGTTCCGATCGTCCTCTTTATCGACGAAATTCACACGCTTGTGGGAGCAGGAGGTCAGGCTGGCACAGGCGACGCCGCCAATCTGCTTAAGCCGGCGCTGGCGCGCGGAACGATCCGCACCATCGGCGCGACCACGTGGTCGGAGTACAAGCGGCATATCGAGAAAGATCCCGCGCTTACGCGGCGTTTCCAGGTGCTGCAGATCGCGGAACCCGAAGAAACCAAAGCGATCGATATGGTACGCGGGCTGACAGCGACATTCTCTGGGCACCATCGCGTCATCGTGCGTGACGAGGCGATTCGTGCGGCCGTCACCTTGTCCCATCGCTACATTCCGTCGCGTCAGCTCCCCGACAAGGCTATCAGCCTGCTCGATACCGCCTGCGCGCGGGTGGCACTCTCGCAGCACACGGCGCCGCGGGAGCTTCAGGATGTGCGTCAGCGTCTGGCGGCCGCGCGCGTCGAACGGGAACTGCTCGGGCGCGAGGCTCAGATTGGCCTCCACACCAGTCCTGCCGTCGGCGCCGTGCAGGCGCGTATCGACGTCCTGACGACCGAGGAGACGGCCATCGAAACCTGCTGGCAGGAGCAGCTGGCAGCCTCACGGGCGCTGATCAGCGCACGCGAAGCGGCTATCGAGCGGCGTGGTAGCGACGACAACACTATCAGCCAGGAGATGCTGTACACGCTCGAGCAGAAGCTGCGCGAGTTGCAGGGCGAGAATCCGATGGTTTTCCCGGAAGTCAACGAGGCGATTGTTGCAGCGATCGTATCGGACTGGACTGGCATTCCCGCCGGCCGCATGGTCAAGGACGAGATTGCCGCGGTGCGCGCGTTGCCTGCCACGCTGGAAGCGCGGGTCGTCGGCCAGACAGGCGCCCTGCTCCAGATCTGCGAACGCGTGCAGACCGCACGGGCAGGACTCGCTGATCCAAAGAAGCCCCTTGGCGTCTTTTTGCTGGCCGGGCCCTCGGGCGTCGGCAAGACGGAAACCGCACTGGCACTCGCCGAAGCGCTCTATGGTGGCGAGCAGAACCTCATCACGATCAACATGAGCGAGTATCAGGAGGCGCATACCGTCTCCGGACTCAAGGGCGCGCCGCCGGGCTACGTGGGCTATGGCGAAGGCGGTGTGCTGACCGAGGCCGTGCGCCGGCGTCCGTACTCGGTCGTGCTGCTCGATGAAATCGAGAAGGCCCACCACGACGTACACGAAGTGTTCTTCCAGGTTTTCGATAAAGGTTACATGGAAGACGGCGACGGCCGCTTCATCGACTTTCGCAATACGACGATCCTGCTGACCAGCAACGCGGGTTCTGAACTCGTCACGAGCCTGTGCGCGGACGAAGCGCTCTCGCCTGATCAGGATGGGTTGCGCAGCGCGCTGGCGCCGGAACTGCTCAAGACCTTTCCGGCCGCGTTTCTCGGACGTGTCAGCGTTGTGCCCTACCGGCCGCTCGCGCGCGGGACCCTGGCCGGCATCGTACGCCTGCATCTGGAACGCCTCGTGCGTCGCATGGCCGAGAACCAGGAGGTCGTGCTGACCTACAGCGAGGGCGTTGTCGACTACGTCGTGTCGCGCTGCCTCGTTGAAGAAACCGGCGCCCGCGTTCTCATCGGATTCATTGAGCAGCACATCCTGCCCAGACTCTCTGGTCTCTGGCTGGACGCTCTGGCTGCCAGACAGGCACTCAAGACAATCGCGGTGGATGTAGCCGATCAGACTGCAGCGCCCTTACAGGCTCTCACGTTCACCGCGCAGCTCGAACCCGTTTCCCACGCCACGGCCGATCCGGTCTGATTGGCCCTTTCCACGCCTACGGAGTCCATGCATGTCCGTTACCAACAATTCGCAGAAGTTCATTGGACGCAACCGCGCCCCGCGTGTCCAGATCGAGTACGACGTTGAAGTCTACGGTTCGGAAAAGAAGGTCGAGCTGCCCTTTGTCATGGGCGTGCTCGCTGACCTGTCCGGCAAGCCCGTCGAACCGCTGCCCGCCGTCGCCGACCGGCGCTTCCTCGATATCGACATCGACAATTTCGACGAACGCATGAAGGCAATCAAGCCGCGTGCGGCGTTCTCGGTGAAAAACACCCTCACGGGCGAAGGGCAGCTCATGGTCGACATGACATTCGAGAGCATCGAGGACTTTTCGCCAGCAGCCGTCGCGAAGAAGGTCGAGCCGCTCAGCCAGTTACTCGCCGCGCGTACGCAACTCGCCAACCTGCAGACCTACATGGACGGCAAGTCGGGCGCCGAAGCGCTCATCAACAAGCTGCTCGCCGACCCCGCACTGCTGAAGTCGCTCGCCGCCGCACCGAAGCCTGTACTCGACGACAACGCGAACGAGGAAACCTCGAACACCGAAACCCCGGCCGCCTGAATCCCAGGGAGCGGTCCGGCCAATTGGTCGAGATGATTTTCACTTAGACAGGATAACGAAGGAATATCATGGAAGCACAGCAGGCTCACCACGCCGCACGCGCCGCGCACTCGCCGGACGTTTTCTCGCAACTGCTTGAGCAGGAGTTCCGCCCGAAAACCACGCAGGCGCGTGAGGCGGTCGACTACGCCGTCCGCACGCTCGCCGAGCAGGCGCTCGCGCAATCCATCACTATCAGCGACGACGCCTACAAGAGCATCGAAGCGATCATCTCGCAGATCGATCACAAGCTCTCCGAGCAGATCAACCTCATCATCCACCACACCGATTTCCAGAAGCTTGAATCAGGGTGGCGTGGCCTGCATCACCTGGTCTCGAATACCGAGACGGACGAACGCCTGAAGATCCGCTTCATGGACGTGTCGAAGGAAGAACTTCGCCGCACGATGAAACGCTACAAGGGCGTCGCATGGGACCAGAGCCCGCTCTTCAAGCAGATCTACGAAGAAGAATACGGCCAGCTCGGTGGCGAACCGTACGGCTGCCTCGTCGCCGACTATTACTTCGATCACACGCCGCCCGACGTCGATCTGCTCGGCTCGATCGCGAAGATCGCGGCCTCGGCGCACACGCCGTTCATCTCTGGCGCCTCGCCATCCGTGCTGCAGATGGAGTCCTGGCAGGAACTCGCCAATCCACGTGACCTCACGAAGATCTTCAACCAGAACCTCGAGTATGCGCCCTGGAATTCGCTGCGCAACAGCGAAGACGCACGCTACATCGGCCTCGCCATGCCGCGCTTTCTTGCTCGCCTGCCGTATGGTGCGCGCACGAATCCGGTCGACGAATTTGACTTCGAGGAAGACACCAACGGCCCGGATCATCGCAACTACGCGTGGTCCAACGCCGCTTACGCGATGGGCGTGAACATCAACCGCTCGTTCAAGCTGTACGGTTGGTGCTCGCTGATTCGCGGCGTGGAGTCGGGCGGCACGGTGGACAGTCTGCCCTGCCATACGTTCCCGACCGATGACGGTGGCGTCGACATGAAGTGCCCGACGGAAATCGCCATTTCGGATCGCCGGGAAGCGGAGCTCTCGAAGAACGGCTTTATTCCGCTTGTGCACCGCAAGAACACCGACAGCGCGACATTCATCGGTGCGCAATCGATGCAGAAGCCTGCGGAATACAACGATCCGGATGCGACGGCCAACGCCAACCTGTCCGCGCGTCTGCCCTATCTGTTCGCATGCTCGCGTTTCGCGCATTACCTCAAGTGCATCGTGCGCGACAAGATCGGTACGTTCCGCGAGCGCGAGGACATGCAGCGCTGGCTCAACGAATGGATCATGAATTACGTCGACGCCGACCCGGCGAATTCGTCGCAGGAGACGAAGGCACGCCGCCCGCTCGCCGCGGCCGAGGTGCTTGTGGAAGAAGTGGAAGGCAACCCCGGCTACTACCAGGCGAAATTCTTCCTGCGACCGCACTTCCAGCTTGAGGGCCTGACGGTGTCACTGCGTCTTGTAGCGAAGCTTCCCTCGGTGAAGGAAGCCGCGTAATTCCCCGTTTCGCCGCGGCGTCTGAGAACAGCATGACGCAAAGACAACGCGGCGGTCCATTGAGCAAAATCGCAACTGCTGAAATCAGCCCGGAAGGAATTCAAAATGTCACACCCACATCCGAGTAACCAGACGCCTAACGTCAATATGGATGATCCAGTCATCCGTGCCTGCGAAACACGGTGGGAAACGCACAAGAACGACTGCAGTGGCTTTGTAAGAGCCGTGGCGGCAGACCTGGGCATAAGCATGACCGGTCTGGCAAATCAGCTGGTTGCATCTATGAGCTCATCGGCAGCCTGGCGTGACCTCGGGACGAGCCAAAGTCAGGCAATCAGCTATGCAAACAACGGCTATCTGGTCGTTGCGGGTCTCGCTGAACCCGGTCACCACGGCCATGTCGCGATCGTGGTGCGCGCAACTAGCGCTGTGCCCATCGCCTACTGGGGGAAGCTTCACAGTGTCGGACGCAAGCATGCGAGCATCCATTGGTCATGGACAGCGGCAGATCTGCAGCATGTCCACTATTACGCCCGCAGCTTGCAGGCTGCGGGTTCTCAGTAAGCTGATCCCCGTGTATCGGGAACCTCATCTGCTTCGATGATGATGTTTGAACAGGCCAGGGTATGAATATCAACCGACACGCTTGCGCCGCAACCGCGATTTTCCTGGGTTCCGTAATTGCGTCCTTGCCTGCGTGGTCGCAGCAATGCCGCCTCGTTGAAATGAAGGTCTCCGGTCAGACTGCACAGGCCGCGAATGTCTCCGTCGATCTCGGCGAGGCTTCCCCGCCGGATTCGTCGTCGCCAATGGCGTATCAAGGTCCACCGAAAATCCGGGTTGGTGACGGTGCTAGCTGTACAGCAAGCGATGACGTTTCGATCATCTTTGGCCGGCAATGGCTTGCGGGCAACAGGATTTACTTCTCGACGTATTCCGGAAGTGAGAACCGGGTCTACGCAATCGATACCAGGGATTGTCACACCCTCTGGCATAGCCGCGTTTTCGAAGGCGGTCCAGCGAAGTACCGTAACGGTGTGTTGATCATGGGAAATCAACGAGTTCGACTGGACCGGTCGTGCTCACCAAAGTGAAGTTTCGCAACACTGAATAATTCAAAGGTCACTACGATTCATTCAACCGTAGGACAAGGCAGTACCTCTTCAACCAAGGAGTTTCAGATGGCTCAGGATATCTTCATCAAGATCAACGGCATCGACGGTGAGTCGCAGGACTCGGCTCACAAGAACGAGATCGAAGTGGCAAGCTGGAGCTGGCAGGTTTCCCAGCAATCGAATATGCACATGGGCTCGGGTGGCGGCGCCGGCAAGGCAACCGTCGAAGATCTGGCTTTCGATCATCTGGTCGATCGCGCCAGCCCGAACCTCATGAAGTACTGTCTGACCGGCAAGCACATCGACAGCGCGGTGCTGACGATCCGCAAGGCCGGCGGCAACCCGCTCGAATACCTCAAGATCACCATGAGCGACGTGCTCGTCACGCAGGTTTCGCCGTCGGGCAGCAACAGCGACAACGGCATTACCGAGCACGTCCGCCTGTCGTTCTCCAAGGTCAAGCAGGAATATGTCGTGCAGAACGCCCAGGGCGGCAGCGGCGGTGCGATCACCGCGGGTTACGACATCAAGCTGAACAAGGAAGCCTGATCGCCTTCCGGAAGTCCGTGGCCTGAACTCGAGTTCAGGCCACTTTCGTCTTTCATTCGCCCGTACTTTCCGATGACCCTGTCTAACCGTGCCGTTGCGATCGTCTGCCTGTTGGCACTTGTCCTCACTGCCTGCGCCAGCGACACCTCGAAGGTCGCTCACGAGCCGGTCAAGCTCGACCTGTCGATCAAGGCTTCCTCGGGCGTCAATCCGGACGAGCAGCAGCGAGCCGCACCCATCATCGTGCGCGTCTACGAACTCAAGAATGCAGATGCCTTTACCAGTGCCGACTTTTTCTCCCTGCAGGAGAAGGACAAGGTGGTGCTCGCTGACGACCTGGTGCTGCGCGACCAGTTTCAGTTGCGCCCGGGCGAGCAGAAGATCATCCAGCGCAATGCGGATCAGGCGACGACAACACTCGGCGTGATCGCGGCCTATCGCGATCTGCCCAATTCGGTCTGGCGCGCCACCTGGACGCTGCCTCCCTCGCCCACTGCCGCGTGGTATCACCGCGGCCCGAAAGTGAAACTCACCATCAATCTTGATGCGAACGCCATCAGGATTACCGACGCACAACCAAACAGCAAGTAACGGAACACAACCATGAGCTGGCACAACAAGGTGGCCTGGAGCGAAGGGCAATTCCTGCGTCCGCAGATTTTCCAGCAGCAGGAGCGCTATCTCGAGCAATTCGCCCACCGGCGCGCCGCGCCGCTGTCGCCCTTCTTCTTTGGCTTTTCGCATTTCTCGATCGACCAGGAGGCGCTGTCGCTCGGCAAGGTGATTCTCAAATCCGCGAGCGGCGTCTTTGCTGACGGCACGCCATTCGACGCGCCGGGCAGCACGCCGCCGCCGCCGCCGTTGACCATCCGTCAGGAGCACCTCGAACAGGTCATCCATCTGGCCGTGCCGATCCGTGTACCCAACGGAGAGGAAACCAGCTTTGACAACACGCCGGACTCGCTCGCGCGTTACATCGTCTTTGCAACCGAGCTGCGGGATACAAACTCGGTGGGCCAGGGCGCGCGAGCTGTACAGCTTGCGAACCTGCGTCTGCGGCTTGTTCCCGAAAAGGAAATGACCGATGCGTGGATCGGGCTGCCGCTCACGAAAGTCACCACGTTGCGCGCCGATGGCAGCATCCAGCTGAATACCGAACTGATTCCGCCCGTCTGTGGCTATGGCGCCAGCGAGCTCCTGGTGAGCTGGCTCGTGCAGATTCATGATCTCACGCGCCTGCGCGCCGATGCGCTTGCCAGGCGGCTCACGGGCAGTGACGGCAAGGCAGGTTCGGTTGCGGAGGTGTCGGATTACCTCCTGCTGCAGACGCTCAATCGCTACGAGCCGCTGTTGCAGCATCTGCGACGGGTCCCGACGACGTCGCCAGCCGACATTTATGCCGTACTACTGAGCATGGCTGGCGAGCTGTCGACCTATGTCCGTCCGGAAACCCGGCGGCCGCTCGAATCGCATCCGGCCTATCAGCACATCGAGCCGCATACCTGCCTCAAGCCACTCGTTGAAGATACACGCTGGCTGCTCAACGCCGTGCTGGTACGTAGTGCGCAAAGCATCCCGCTCAAGGATGCAGGCTACGGCATGCGCAACGCCGTGGTGGATCCCAGCGAGCTCCGCAGCTTTACAGCCGTGGTGCTCGCGGTGTCGGCCCAACTGCCACCCGACGCGCTCGAAAAGCAGTTCGCCACGAACGCCAAGGTCGGTCCCTCGGAGCGTCTCCCGGACCTTGTTCGCGCGCATCTGCCGGGCCTCACGCTGCAATCGCTGTCGGTCCCGCCACGTCAGATTCCGTTCAATGCTGGCTACATCTACTACGAGCTGACGCGCAGCGGCCAGCTCTGGGATGCGATTGTCGAGCATGGCGGTATCGCCCTGCATGTGGCGGGTGACTTCCCGGGCCTGAAGCTCGAACTGTGGGGGGTGCGCTGATTCCAGTGCACAGATCGGGGAAGCAGGCACGTAAGCACGTTGCCTGCCGCGCAAATCAAAAGAAGGACCAGGGGGAAGAATTGTGAACGCAGAGTCAACCTACGGCGTGTTTGGGCACCCGGAACTCGATCCGGGGCCCGGCATACCGGTGACAACGGGTCTGCTGTCCTCGATACCTGCGGGCGAGGCGCCGGCCGAACGGTTGAGCGCGGTCAACCAGGCGGCCAATCCACTGCTCGAGGCGTCGCGCCCGCTGCTGCGCGCGCTCGCCGATATGCCGGGCGAGCTGGATCAACGGGGCATCGAGCAGTTGCACCAGATGCTCAAGCTTGAGGTCCGTACGTTCCAGCGTCTGTGTGAGCAGGCCAATATCCGTCGCGATCACATGATCGGCGCGCGCTATTGCCTGTGCACCGCGCTGGACGACGCTGCGATGCAGACGGAATGGGGTGAGCGCGAGAAAGGTCTGGACTGGATCAAGAACGGGCTCGCCACCGAATTCCACGAGGACCGGCATGGCGGCGACAAGGTCTATCTGCTGGTCTCGCGTCTGATGAGCGAACCGCGTGAGCATCTCGACCTGCTCGAAGTGATCTACCGGATCCTGAGTCTGGGATTCATGGGTCGTTACCGCCACGATGCCGACGGCTCACGCAAGCACGATGCCGTGCGCCAGGTGCTCTACACCGAACTCCAGACACAGCGGGGCGCCGTGCCTCTCGCGCTGTCACCGCATGCGGCCTCGGACGCGAAGCATCGTCGCCTCTCGTTTTACGATTTTCCGGTCTGGATCACGTTCGCGGTGCTCGGGTTGATCCTGGCCTGCCTGTTCGGCTGGTTCAAATACCAGTTGCTCAACCACAGCGCGAGCGTCGAAAAACAGATCATCGACATTGGGCGCCTGACACCCCCGCCTGCGCCGCGTCTGCCCCATCTGAAGGAACTGCTCAAGGGCGAGATCGCAGCCGGCACGGTGAGCGTGGACGAGGACGCGCATCACAGCTCGGTGACGTTCCGCGGCGACGCGATGTTCCCGCCGGGAGGCGTCACCGTGAATGCGTCGATGGGGCCGCTGATCGCGAAGATCGCCAATGAAGTCGTCAAGGTGCCTGGCAAGGTGACGGTCACCGGCTACACCGACAACATCCCCATCAAGAGCCGCCAGTTCGCCTCGAATGACGAACTCTCGGAAGAGCGTGCCACCCAGGTCATGCAGCTATTGCAGGCCGACGGCGTGCCGGCGGCACGTCTGGAAGCGATCGGCAAGGGCGAAGCCAATCCGCTGGGTGACAACGCCACGCCGCAGGGACGCGCGCAGAACCGCCGCGTTGAAATTACTGTTACGCCTTGAGCGCGAAGGATGCTGGAATGAAGAAGCTGTCGTTTCTGTGGTCGCGCTGGTTCCTGGCGCTGCTGGGACTGCTGGTCCTCGCGCTGCTCATCTGGTTCATCGGACCATTCGTCGCATTCGGTGGCCTGAAACCTCTGGCCAGCGTGGGCCTGCGCGTGGTGGTCATTGCGTTGCTGCTCGCGGGGGTCCTGCTGTGGATTGCCGGACTGACCACCAGTTTTGTGTTCGGCGCACTGGCCTGCCTGCTGATCTGGTACGCCGCGCCGCTTCTGAGCTTTGGCACCAGCACACCGTTTGCATCGGTGGCTGCACGCATTATCGCCATTGTGGTCGTGCTCGCCTGCTTTGCGATATGGGGCCTGTGGTGGCTCTTTAACCGCATGCGCAGCGACGAGGACTTCCTGAAGAAGGCGCTGGCCTTTGGCAAGGCAAAGGCGGCCTCGCCGGCTGCCGAGCGCCTAAGGGACGTCGAGCAACGCTTCAATATCGCGCTCACGCGCCTCAAGGCAATGCGCACAGGCGCCCGTGGCCCCGGCCGCCTCTTCCAGGGTACCCGCTACCTGTACGAAGTGCCGTGGTATCTCACGCTCGGCTCGAACGCATCGGGAAAGACGAGTGCACTGCTCAACGCCGGTTTGCCCTTCCCCCTGGGCGCCGCAACGCCCCGCAAGGCCGGTGCCACTGCGGGCACCAAAAGTGTGGACTGGTGGCTGACCAATGACGCGGTTCTGATCGACACGGCGGGCCACTACACGCGTCACGGCATGTCGGTGGCCTCGGGGCTGCTGGAGCCCCAGCGGCTGGCCAGCGCGGTGCCGGGGCAGGCTGCATCGTCATCGACGACTACGACTACGGCTACTTCGGCTCTGACACCTGCTACGGGGACGTCGACCACCACATCCCTCGTGGCCAGCCCGACGGGTACCGCAAGCAACGACATCGCGAGCGTCGATGCGGCAGAGTGGACAGGCTTTCTCGAGCTGTTGCGCCGTCACCGGCCGCGCGCGCCGATCAACGGCGCCCTCGTGTCGGTCAACCTTGACGTACTGACGTCACCGGACCCGGCCGAACGCGCCGAAGAGGCTGAAGCACTCCGCGCACGCCTGGCCGAGTTGCGCGCGACGCTCGGCATCCGCTTTCCGGTCTATCTGATCGTCACACAGATGGACCGCATGCCGGGCTTCACCGACTACTTCAGCTCGCTCACGGAAGAAACCCGCGCGCAGATGTGGGGCTTCACCTTGCCACTCACGGGTAACGGCGCGCAGGCGAACCTGAGCCTGCGCTGCGAGGGCGAGCTGCGACAGCTCGCGACGCGCCTCACCGGCAGCATCAACACGCGCTTGGAGGATGAGTACGATACCGAACGCAGGCGCCGCCTCGCAGCGCTGCCGGAGGCTTTCTCGGCGCTCACACCTGCGCTCGTCGACCTGCTTTCGCAGCTATTCCTCGACTCGCGTTACGACGACACGCAACTGCATGCGACGCTGCGCGGTGTGTATTTCACGAGTGCAGCACAGGGCGGCTCCGCCGTGGTCGCGGAGCCGCTCACGGTTGTCCAGCGTCTCGCTACAGGACTGAATCGCAACATCGTCACCCACCCGGCACGCGCCGACGGCCATCTGAGCTACTTCCTGCACGACCTTTTCACGAAGGTCATCTTCCCGGAAGCCCATCTGGTCAGCCCGAACCTGCGCTGGGAATACCGCTTCCGCGTGCTGCGCCTCGTTGGCCACGCGCTCGCCGTCCTGCTCTTTGCGTGGCTCGCGATCGGCCTGCGCACGAGCTTCGGCAATAACAGCGACTATCTCGATGTAATCGCGCGCAAGACCCAGGCGCTCGCGGCCAAAGTCACGCAGCTCTATCGCGACCCGAAGCCCGAAGCCGTGCCGGATACGCTCAGTGAGGCACGCTATCTGCCCACACTCACGGGGCTCGACCTTTCCGATCCGGACGGTGGCTACCGCTACGGCCTCTACACGGCGCCGCGTATCGTCGATGCAAGTCGCGGTACGTACTTCGCGCTCGAGAATAATCTGTTGGTCCCGCAGATCGTTCATCGCATGGAAGACGTCATCGCGCAGGCCATGGCGGTGAAAGACGCCAAAGCGACCTACGACGCCCTGCGCGTCTACCTCATGCTGTACGACAAGGCGAAGTTCAATGCCAGCGACGTCAAAGCCTGGGTGCTCGACGACTGGGCGAAGACCGACAGTGCCGCGATCTTCGGCGGCCGCGCCTCGATGATCGAGCACGTGCAACAGCTCTTCTCGGGAGACCGCGTCGTACAGTCCCCGCTGATCCGCAACGACGGCCTGATCCAGCAGGCGCGCGCCTTTCTCGATTCGAGTAACGCAACGCAACGGCTCTACGATCGCGCGAAGGCCGACATGGCCAAGGAAGCGCCTGATGAGTTCACCATGTTGCGCGCGGTCGGGCCGCAGGCCGGGACGGTGTTCACACGCGCGAGCGGCGCGCCATTGTCGCGCGGCGTGCCGGGTCTCTTTACGTTCGACGGGTATCGCAACCTGTTCGACAAGCGCCTGCGTGAGTTCGCACAGGCCGCACGCGACGACGACGCGTGGGTGATGGGGCGCTCCTACCTGGGTGAGGCTGAAAAAAAAACGGCTGACATTGTGAGTTCAGTGACGGACTCGGACGATTCCGTGACCGCCGCCATCCGCAGGCTCTATCTGACGGAGTACGCCCAGCAATGGGACGCGTACCTGGGCGATATCCGCACCGTAACGGGAACAAGCCTCTCGTTCAATCTCCAGGTGCTGCGTCAGCTCGCGGCACCTGATTCGCCGCTGACGCGGCTGGCGCGCGCGGTCGTGCGCGAAACGACGCTCACGCAGCCCATCGGCAGCGATGGTGTGCTGTTGCAGAAGGCCGCGGACAAACTCAGTCAGAGGTCCAGCGCAGCCCAGGGCGCAGTGGGTGCATTGGGCATTCGCGCCGAGGAGCGCATTGAGCGCGAACTCGTCGACAATCACTTCGCTGCGCTGCGCGAGATGGTGACAGGTAGCACCGAGGCCGGCAGCAACGCTCAGGACGCCGGCGCAGGCACGCAGGCAGCCGGCAAGACCGGCCTCGACGGCGTCTCGAGCATGCTCAACGACTACTACACGGCGCTCACGGTGGCCGATAACGCCATCAGCAACAACAGCATGCCGCCCGCGAGCGACATCGCCGCGAAGCTCAAGATGGCAGCCAACACGATGCCCGCTCCTTTCCGTGCTGTGCTGCTCGGCCTGTCCGTGCAGGGCTCGCGGGAAGTGAACCAGGGCATCGGCCAGCTGCTTTCGCGCCAGATGCAGAGCGTCGTGAGCGACACGTGTCGCCTCACCGTCGAGGGCAACTATCCGTTCGCGCCTGACAGCAAGCGTGACGTGAGCATCGACGACTTCACCCGGGTGTTTGCCCAGGGCGGCGTCATCGACGACTTCTTCACCAAGAATCTCGCCCCGTTCGTCGATACGTCGGCCAAACCCTGGCGATATCGCACGCTGCCCGGCGCGACCGAGCCTGTGCAGGGCCCCGATCTCGAACCGTTCGAGCACGCGAAATCCATCCGAGACGTGTTCTTCGGCGATCAGGGCAAGCAGTTGCTGTGGAAGGCCGAAGTCCGTGTGCCGGAAATGGACCCGACCATCATGAGCCTGTCGATCGACATCGACGGTCAGAGCACCCTGTACCAGCATGGACCGGTCACGCCGCTCAACGTCAGCTGGCCGGGCCCGCGCGGCGGCGTGCACACTGAGATCACGGCTAGCCCCCGCATCAAGCCCGATACCTCAACGATTTCGACCGATGGTCCGTGGGCGTTGATGCGCCTGATCCACAAGGGCGTAGCGGTCCAGACGGCCACTCCGGGGCGCACGCGCGTGGCGTTCGACTTCGATGGGCGACGCGCTGTGCTTGATCTCGCGAGTGCAGGGAGCGTTGCCAATCCGCTCACGAGCGACGTGCTCACCACGTTCCATTGCCCGAGCTCGATGCCAATGTTGAGTCTGCCCGACAGCGGCCCGCCGGCTGGCCTGCCACCGGCGGGCGCAGCCGCACCGGCGATCCCGGTGGCACCGCACTGAGTACGCACGATGAGATCGACAGCCAAACCCGACACCTCCGACAACACGTTCGGCATCCCGCTCTCCTACGGCGAACGTTTGCAGGCGGCAGCCGCGGCGCAGCACCCGATGCTCGAAGCGGCCCGCCCGCTGTTGCAGGCCCTGCGCACCACACCGGCACAACTGCGGCCGGACGATGTGCTCACGCGCCGGCAATGGCTGCTCAATGAGGCGAAGATGTTCGAGCGCCTCTGTACAGGGCTCAAGCTCCCGCACGCGGATGCGGACAGCGCGCGCTACTGTCTGTGCTCGGCGCTCGACGAAGCGGCCATGCAAACCGAGTGGGGCAAAGGCGAAACGACGGGTGCGGAATGGAGCGCGAACGGTCTGGCCACCACGCTTGGCTATGACCGCCAGGGTGCGGACCGGGTCGTCAACCTGATCGACAGCGCCATGCGACACCCTACCGCCAAGGGTGAACTGCTCGCGGTGCTCCAGCAGATCATTGCAGGCGGCTTTAAAGGCCGTTATCGACGTTCACCCGACGGCGCGCGCATGCTCAAGGCAATGAGCCGGAATCTTGAGCAGGCGGTGGCCAGGGCGCAGGACGGGCCGCGGACAACGGACTCAGCAGGACAAAAGCGCAAGGGCGCGAATGCAATGCCGTCGGCCGCGGAAGACGCAAGCGACACCGTCTTCGAAACGCCGCGCACCGCGCGCTCTGAAGCCGGGACAAGCCGACGCAGACCTGCCGAAGACGATGACGTAGACGATGTCGCGTTCAGGATGGGGCCATCCGCGCGCGGAACCACGACCAGTCCTCGCACCCGTATCGGTCAGGAAAAACCGGATCGCAAAGACCGGAAGCGCAATGTCCTGGGCGCGCTCACCCTCACACTGCTCACCGCACTGCTGGGTTTTGGCGGCTACACCCTGTATGCCCTGCGAACGAACGAAGCCGACCAGGCCAGCAGTCTGGACACCATAGCCGCGCAGATCAGGAACCAGATCGTGCAGCAAAGCAGCGGCAATGCGATATCAATCAGCGAGAACGGTGACCATACCCGCCTTGCTATCCGTATCGATGGCATGTTCGCGCCCGGCCAGTACGCCCTGAATCAGGCAGCCACCCTGCCCGTTACCCAGGTCGGCACGGCGATCGCCGCGACGCCGGCAAATGTGCTGGTCCATCTCACCGGCTACACCGATGACACGCCGTTTGAAAAGACGGGTGGACTGTCCAACCAGGCGCTCTCGACACTGCGTGCACAGAGCGTGATGCAGGTGCTGGCGAGCGCGGGTGTCTCGCCGGAGCGCATCACCGTCAGCGGTAATGGCGACGCGTCACCGTTGGATGACAACCAGACACGCGAAGGCCGCGCGCGCAACCGTCGTGTGGAAATTACCTTGGAGCAATGGCGATAATTACCCGCCCGCAAGATGGATGGGCGCGGACGGTAGCAACTCTATGAAGGCTAATTGCTGAGTCTCTCACGCCCGTATCACCGCTCGCAAAAGCGCTTCCTCGCGCACGACGAAACGCAGGCGAACCAAGGAGAACCGCCTCGCGTCGACGTAGGCTGACAATAACCACGCTGCACACCATTCTGATTTCGGTAGCCTGACGAGACGATCAAATGCGCAATAGATTGAAATGATTGGGCAACGCCAGGTTCGCACAGGAATTCAGCCCTTCATGCCCCCCTCGCAACCGCAAACTCCCCCGCCCAATCCCCACCCCTTCCACCCCCAACAACGCCATATTCCTCCGAATCTCCGCGGCCACGATCGCAAGCGCATGCAACACCCCCGCCTGCCCCGCCACCGCACCCGCATAATTAAACGGCCTGCCGATAAACACCGCGCGCGCCCCAAGCGCCATCGCCATCAGCACATCGCCACCGCGCCGAAAGCCGCCGTCGATCATCACCGGACAATCCGCATCGACAGCATCAACCACAGCAGGCAACGCACGCAACGGCGCAATCGAGCCATCGAGTTGCCGCCCGCCATGATTCGACACGATCAGCCCATCCGCGCCAAGCTCACGCGCACGGCGCGCATCGCGCGGATCGAGAATGCCCTTCACCACCAACGTGCCGCGCCAACGCTGCCGAATCAGCCGCAAGTGCTCCCAGCTCAAATGATCGCGCGCGCCAAAATCGCGCAGCACACTCGACGATAAAATCGGCGCGCCGCGCCCGACACGCGAGTTCTCGAAATGCGGCATACCGTGCCGCCAAAGCGTGCGCAACGCCGTCCCAAATAACCAGCGCGGATGCGTCAACCCATCCCACGCAAGCCTCGGCCCGGGCCGTAGCGGCGTAGAAAAGCACGCGCGCAGATTGTTCTCGCGATTGCCTGACACCGGCACGTCCGCCGTCAGGATACGTATGGCCGAATAGCGTCGTCTCCAGCGTGCGCCGCGAGGTATCCACCAGCACGCGCGGCACCCAGTCGTAGTCCTCGAAAGCAGCGCGATTCTCGCGCAGCGAGCGATCGGTTTCACATCCGCCGCTCACATACGCGAAGATCGGGCGCGGCAAATGGCGTCGCGCCGCGACCTCGAAGTCGGCGAGCGAGAGCACACGCGCGAGGCGGCGCGGAATGCGTGGCGACGCCCCCGTGCGCGGCGCCGAGTGATTCGCAAGCGGATAGTCGTTCAGGCTGAAGGCGGCAGTCATGGCGCGCGCTCAGAGAACGCGTGGCAACGCGATGCCGGGCTCGGCCACATCGGCGACGAGCACGCTGCCGCTCTTCGATTCGGTGATAAAAATCTGGCGGCGCGCGGGCCCGCCGAAAGCAAGATTCGTCACCGTCTCGCCCGCGCACGATTTCACGCGCGCGATGCACTCGCCGTTCGGCGCGAACACGAATACGTGGCCAAGCGAGGCGTGCGCCACATAGAGGTTTCCCGCTTCGTCCATCGCGAGACCATCGGGGCCGCTGGTGCCGAACAGCGAGCAGAAGCGGCCGACCTTCGCGGTGCCGCCGTTGTCGAGCAGCGGCACGCGCCAGACGGCGTTGTCGCGCGTCATCGCCACGAACAGCACGCGGCCCGAGGGATCGAGCACGAGGCCGTTCGGGCTCACACCGTTCGAGAGCAGGCAGTCGAGGCGGCCATCGGGACGCAGGCGGTAGACGCGGCCCGTCGGATCCTGCAAGCCGGTCTGCCCCTGATCGGTGAAATAGATGTCGCCGTTCGCAGCGATGGCGAGATCGTTGCAGCCCTTGAACGACTCGCCGTTACGTGAGGTCAGCAGAGGCTCTACGCGCCCGGTCTGCGGATCGAGTTGCATGATGCCGTTGCGATAGTCGGCGATCAGGATGCGCCCGTCGGGATGGAACTTCAGGCCGTTCGGCTCGCCGTCGTATTGCGCCACGAGCGTCCAGCCGCCCTCGCGGTCGATGCGGAAGATCCGACCGAACGGAATATCCACCACGTAGAGCCGCCCTTGCGCATCGAACGCCGGGCCTTCGAGGAAGCTATCGACGCTTTGGCCCGCCTTGTTGGCGTTCGCCCAGGTCGAGCCGACGCCCGTCTGGCGGAACCGCTCGGGCATGGACGAAAACACGCGCGTTTCAATGAGGCGCGGCGGCTGGTCGAGATAAAACATACGGAATCCTCAATGCTGACGTAATCAGGCGGAAATCTGTTCGAGGCTCAGGCCGCGCGAGCGCGGGCCGAACAGGCCGATCGTGAACATAACCACGCACATGGACCCGGCGATCAACGCAAACACGCCGGGCACGCCCAGGTGGCGCAGGAAGAAGCCGATCAGGAAGCCCGAGAGCATCGCGCTGATCCGGCTCGCCGAATACACAAGGCCGATGGCGCGGGCCCGCATGCGGGTGGGGAACAACTCGGCCTGATAGGTGCGGTACGAGAACGTCATGCAGTTGCCCGCCAGCGTCATCAAGAGGCCCATCGTCACAAGCAGTGCAGGTGCGCGCTGCTGCGCGAAGATCACGCCGAGCACCGCCATCGCCGCGGCCGCGCCGACGATCAGCCATTTGCGCTCGACGCGGTCGGCGATGAACATCGACACCAGCGGCCCGAGCGGGCTCGCAATGGCGATCAGGAACGAGTACCAGAGGCTGTGCGTGAGCGTGACGCCTTTTTCGGCGAGCAGCGTCGGCACCCAGCTCGCAAAGCCGTAATAGCCGATCGACTGGAAGAAGTTGAACACCAGCAGCATGATCGTGCGGCGACGATAGCGCTTGCTCCACGGGCTGTCGTCCACGGCTGAGGTAGCAACAGGCGCGGATACCGTTGCACTCGCAACCTTCACCACCGGCAGCGGCTTGCCCGAGCTACGCTCGATGCGGCGTTCGAGCCGCGCGACAATGGCTTCGGCTTCGGCCGTGCGGCCGTGCTGGATCAGCCAGCGCGGGCTTTCCGGCAAACCCAGCCGGATCAGCCAGACGAACACCGCGCCCGAGCAGCCGATCCAGACCACCCAGCGCCAGCCGTCCTGACCGAATGGCGCAATCGGCACGAGTTGCCACGAGAGAAACGCGATGGTCGGAATCGAGGTGTACTGGATCGCCTGCACGAAGGCGAAGGCGCGTCCGCGCAGGCTCGCGGGCACGAACTCGGAGACATAGGCGTCGATGGTCACCAGCTCCGCGCCCACGCCAATACCCGCGATCACGCGCCAGAACACGATCCAGCCCGCTTCGCTTTGCAGCGACATCATCACGGCGGCGAAGGTGTAGCACAGCAGCGCGCCGACAAAGACGCGACGGCGTCCGAGCCGGTCGGCGATGAAGGCCACGCCGATCGTGCCGATGAAGAGCCCTAGAAACAGCGCCGCAACAAAGGCGCCCAGGCCGCCGAGATCGAACAGCGAGGCCGTCGTCTTCGTGAAGATGCCGGCCTTGACGAGTCCCGGGCCGATGTAGGCCGTGAGGAACATGTCGTAGATCTCGAACCAGCCGCCGAGCGCGAGTGCGCCGATCAGGAGCCACACGGGCGCGCTGGGCGGCAGCCGGTCGAGGCGCGCCGATATCTGGCGCGCGTGGACATCCGGCGCGGTGTAAGCCAGATGCGCCGCCTGCGCTTCCTGTGCGGCGGCGCGGCGTGCGTCGGCGGCATGGGCCGCATCACGCGAATCCAGCGAATCGAGCGATTCGCGCGCGCCCGCAACGGGGGTGCTGGGTTGCATAGCCTTGTCTCCTGTCTTGTTTTATCTGCGGCGCGGTAACCTGGTGCCGGGGTGCCTGGGTTGCGGCGGCGGCTAGACCGGGCAGCCCTTCTTGCGCAGCAGCGCGTTGAAGCGCTCCGGGTCGGCGGTGCCCGCCGCATTGGTCGCGCGGATCGTGTCTTCCTTGTCGGCGTGCGCGCGCACGAGCGGAAGCAGCGCGTCGAGCCGATCGACCGGCACGGCGATCACGCCATCCGCGTCGCCCAGGATCAGGTCGCCGGGATTCACCACCATGCCCGCGCAGGCGATCGGCACGTTCACTTCGCCGGGACCTTCCTTGCTCGGCCCGCGAAACGTGTGGCCGCGCGCGTAGACCGGGATGCCGCCTTCGGCCCATTCGGCCAGGTCGCGGATCGCGCCGTCGATCACGAAGCCGCCGATCTTTTTCGTCAGCGCCGAGGTGCGCATCAGCCCGCCGATGAGCGCCTGGGTCAGATCGCCGCCGCCATCGACGACGATCACATCGCCCGGCTGCGCAAGCTCGATGGCCTTGTGGATCATCATGTTGTCGCCCGGACGCACGCGCACCGTGATGGCCGGGCCGCACATCGTCAGCGCGATCGAATGGTGGTAGGCGTTCAGGCCGTACGCGCCCGTGCTGCGGCCCATGCAATCGCCCGCGTGAGCGACCGGCACGCTGCGGAACGCCTCGATCTGCGCGACGCTCGGCAGCGACGTGCGCTGGCCGACGAAGAAGCCTGCGGGCCAGCCGGCCCGGTCCTGGGATTGGTTCATGCGATGACCTTTGAGTCGGATTGAGTAAGCTGAAGCACTTCCGGGTTCACGCAGCTCGCCGCGTCGACGGCCTCGCCGCGCAGGAAGCGCAGGCAGGTTTCGGCGGCCAGCACGGCCACCGCGTCGAGCGCATCAGGGGTCGAGCCGCCCACGTGCGGCGTGAGCACGACGTTGGGCAGCGCGGCCAGCGGATCGTCCGCCGTCAGCGGCTCGTGCCGGAACGTGTCGAGCCCGGCCGCCGCCAGCTTGCCGTTGCGCAACGCCGCCACGAGCGCGGCCTCGTCGATGAGTTCGCCGCGCGCGGTGTTGACGACGATCGCGCCGTCCGGCAGACGCGCGATGGCCTGCGCGTCCAGCAGATTGCGCGTGTGCGCGTTGACGGGGCAATGCAGGCTCAGCACGTCGGCGTGCGCGAGCAGGTCGTTCAGCGTGGCGTCGAGCGTGACGAAGGGCTGCGCGTCGGCCGGCTTCGCCGCCGGATCGAAGGCCCGCACGTTCATGCCGAGCGCGTGCGCGATCGCCGCGACGCGCTTGCCGATCTGCCCGTAGCCCACGAGGCCGAGCGTGCGGCCATGCAACTGACGGCCATCGCCGGTGCGGGTCCAGCGGCCCGCGCGCAATTCGCTGTCGTAGAAGTTCACCTTGCGCGCCGCGCCCAGCATCAGCGCGATCGCCAGTTCGGCCACCGAATGCGTGTTGGTGCCGGGCGTCGTGAACACGGGAATGCCGTGGTGCGTGGCGACTTCGACGTCGATATTGGTGACGCCCACGCCGTGTTTGCAGATCACGCGCAGCGTCGGGCAGGCAGCGATGGCCGCTCCCGACAGGTCGACCGTGCGCGAGATGACCGCGTCGATGGGCTGGGTGGCGAGAATCTGCGCGACCTGCGCGGCGTTCTGGGCGTCGTCGATGTAGACGGTCTCGCACTGCGCGGCCGCCAGCACGCGCTGCCCGGCCGGCGCGAGGCGCGGCGCGGTGACGAGGATGCGGTAGGGCATCGAGGTGTCTCCTTGTAGCTCTGAATAGCTCCGAATGGCGTGGCCGGGTGTGATGCGGCCTGACGTCATTGTTGACACCTCGACTCATAATGTCTATTTTCGTTTTTTCATCTTTCCATTCCTGTTAGCTATGGATTCGTCACGCGGCGCGCGCGCCGGAAGGCAGGCCGTATGGTCATGAACCTGCAAGTCCGCGATTTGTTGTATTTCGCGAAGGTGGCCGAACTGGGGCACCTCGGCCGCGCCGCCGAGGCGCTGCACGTCACGCAGCCCGCGCTCTCGAAATGCATCGACCGGCTCGAGGAAACCTACGGCGCCGCGCTGTTCGAGCGCAGCGGCCGCGGCATCCGTCTGACCGACGCGGGGCGACTGTTGCAGGAGCGCGTGCGTCTCGTCGAACGCACGCTCGACGAGACGCAGCGCGAGATCGCCACGCTGGGCGCGGGCTTGTCCGGGCTCGTGAAGGTGGGTGCGGCGGCCACCATCGCCGAATTCATCATGCCGACGGCCTGCCGCGTGCTGCACGAGGAAGCGCCCGCCGTGGTGGTGGAATTGCAGATCGGCATGAACGACGTCCTCCAGGACGCCTTGCGCAAACGGCTGCTCGACGTGGTGATCGGCCCGCTCGGTAGTCACGACGAGGCGCTCGTGCAGATTCCGATCCTCGCGGACGACGTAGTGGTCGCGGCCAGCGCCTCGCATCCGCTCGCGGGCAAACGGGCGACGCTGGAGGCGATGGCGGCGTGCGGCTGGGTACTCCCCGCGCAGTCGGTCGCGACGCGTCAGTGGCTGGAGGGCGTGTTCGCCGCGCACGGTCTGCCTGCGCCACGCGCCGCGGTGATGACGAGTTCGATCGCGGCCGTGCCGCGCCTGATCGCCGAAACCGGGCTTCTGAGCTTTATTTCGCGGCGCAACCTGGAGGCCGGACGCTTCACGCCTGCGTTGGTCGAGCTACCCAATCCGGTCACGACGATGACGCGCGAGTTCGGCGTCGTGCATCGCAACGACGGATATCTTTCGCCCGCCGCGCGGCGGTTGATTGAAATCGTCCGTGCGCAGCATGAGGCGGACGCCGCGAAAGGTGAAGCGCGCCGGCGGTCCTCACCGAAGAACAACGGCTGACGCGCGCGGTCGCGACGATCGTCAACGCGGGCTACTGGGTGGGTGTCGCGGAACTCACGTCTACAGTCGTGTTAGTTGCAGTGGCACTGGGTACGGGAGCACTGGAAGGGTCCTGGCTTTGGTGCGTCGCTGTTCCCGGGCTCACTGCATGTTGAATGGCCGGCGTGGCAACGTACGGCACGAAAGCGGCAACGGCCACCATGATCACGAAGGCAAACATGAGTTTCACCTGTCGGTCGGATTGAGGGGCCTCCCTGGCGTGATCAAGTGTCGTTATTTTGCTCCATGTTTTCCGCAGTCATCCACACCCACGATGCCTCACGCATGGCATTGATTCGATCGCCATTTTGAATGTAGAGCATCGCGTGGAGAGTCGTGAGAAAAACTTGATTTGACGAGATTTGTTCGATAAATGTTTTTAGAGATTCTTATTTGTCGGATTAAAGGACTTTTTTCATCATTCGAAAGCGACTGCTTTAATCGCCGTTGAATCGGGTCAAGACTCAGTCGCGAATGAGCGAATCGCATCTCCTTCCATCCGGTAGCGAATCCATTCGTCCTGGGGTTGCGCGCCAATCGATTGATAGAAGCCGATGGCCGGTTCGTTCCAGTCGAGCACGCTCCACTCGAAGCGCCCGCAACCGGTTTCCACCGCAATGCCCGCGAGATGCTGCAACAGCCGCTTGCCCGCCCCCACGCCGCGCGCATCCGGCGAAACATAGAGGTCTTCCAGATACAACCCGGGTTTTGCAAGCCACGTTGAATACGAAAAGAAGTAAACGGCGAAACCCACAGCCACGCCGTCGCGCTCGCAAATCAATGCCTTTGCGGGCGAATGCGCGCCGAATAGCGACGAGGCGATTGTCTCGACCGTGGCGGCGACCTGATCCTCGGCCTTCTCGTAGACCGCAAGTTCTGTGATGAAGTGCAGGATGAGCGCCGCGTCGTCAGCGATGGCGGGGCGAATATGTAGTGTCATGACTCTGAATCTGTCCTGTGATGAAGCCGTGGCCGGGCGACCATGGTAGGCGAAACGGAAACTGCATATACTGCATTTTCTTCACCACAAGCTGCATACCATGCATCAAGAGCTGCGCCGACTCGACCTCAACCTGCTGCTCGTGTTCGACGCGATGGTGCGGCACCGCTCGGTCGCCTCGGCTGCCGACGAACTGGCAATCAGCGCATCGGCGTTGAGTCACGCGCTGGCGCGACTGCGCGACGCGCTAGGCGACGAACTGTTCGTGCGGGTTGGCAACGAGATGCGCCCGACCGCCGCCGCTGAACGCATGATGCGTCCGATCGGCGATGCGCTCGGCCTGCTGCATGAAGGTCTCGCACCCGCCAGCCGGTTCGATGCCGCCGAGAGCGACCGGACCTTCGTGTTCGCCGCCACCGACTACACCGCGTTCGCGATCCTGCCCGTGTTTATCGCGAGGATGCAGAAAGTCGCGCCGAAACTGCGCTTCAAGGTCGTGCACTCGCGCGGTCGCGAATCGGCCGACGAACTCGCATCGGGGCGCATCGACTTCTCGCTGGGCTATGAAGAGGACAATGTGCCGTTGCCGCCCGGTGTTCAGGGTGCGGACTGGTTTTCCGACGAATACGTGGTGATCGCGAGCCGCCAGCATCCGTCGATCCGGCGCAAATTGAGCCTCGCCCAGTATCTTGCCGCCCGACACGTGGTGGTCACGCCGTGGGACGACACACGTGGATTGGTCGATCTGGTGCTCGATCGTCTGGGCGTCGCGCGCGAAGTCGCGGTCCAGTTGCCGACGGTGCTCGTCGCGCCGTTCATCATCGCGCACTCCGAACTGCTGATGACCGTGCCGCGCCAGGCCGCGCTAACCTTGCAGAACGCCGCGCCGGTCGCGCTGTTCCCCATGCCGTTTGAAATGCCGCGCTACACGCTGAAGATCTATCAACACACGCGGCGTGCGAGCACACCGGCGCATCGGTGGATCCTCGGGCAACTGCTCGCCACCGTGCCGGATCTCAAGGAGCGGGCGCGAGGCACGGCATAATAGGCCGATGCAAGTCCAAGACCTCGAACGCCTCGTCACCGTCACCATGCCCTTCGGTAAATACAAGGGTCGGCTCATCGCCGACCTGCCCGGGCATTACCTCAACTGGTTCGCCCGCGAAGGGTTTCCGCAAGGCGAGATCGGCCGACTGCTCGCGCTGATGCAGGAGATGGACCATAACGGCCTGAAGGGCTTGCTCGACCCGCTGCGCAAACGCGGCTAACGCCCGACAGGCGCCATCGGCCACGCGCGCCGTTTGTACCAAGGCGGCTCTGGCGACGGGCCGATGATGGTAAACTTCAACAAAGAGGGCGGTTACGTCGATCAGGCCCTCGGTTTCGTCCCCACAGCCCTCACCCGCATCTTCGCGTTCCGCCAGTTGGCGATAGCGCGCCGCCCAACGGCGGCTGGCGCGGGCGAGATCGTTGATGAAGTGAGCGTGAAGCGAGCATCTACCGCTGCGCTCGCGGGCTTGCGTGACGACTCCGGGACGCGAGAGCCTTCTCCACGCCAGGCTCGCCTCACATTCTGATCAGAAGGGATGACCGCGCTGCGAACAGCGCCGCCATCCGCATGCCGCCTCCGCCTGTTTCAACACCGCCACGATTGCGTGGTGACCGCATCCCAGTACTCATGTTACGTCTAAGCGAAGTCAAACTCCCCCTCGATCACCCCGAAAGTGATCTCGAAGCCGCGATCCGCGCGCGCCTCGCGGATCTCGGCGTGGCGGAAGACGGGCTCCTCCGTTACACGGTGTTCCGCCGCGCGCACGACGCGCGCAAGCGCTCGGACATCAAGCTGACGTATATCGTCGATGTCGACGTCAAGGACGAAGCGGCCGCGCTCAAGCGGCTCGCGGACACGCCGCATTGCAGCGTGACGCCGGACATGACCTACCGCTTTGTCGCGAAGGCCCCGGAACACTCCACTGCCCTGCGCCCGGTCGTGATCGGCATGGGACCGTGCGGTCTGTTCGCCGGCCTGATCCTCGCGCAGATGGGCTTTCGCCCGATCATCCTGGAGCGCGGCAAGGCCGTGCGCGAGCGCACCAAGGACACCTTCGGCCTGTGGCGCAAGAGCGTCCTCAATCCCGAGTCGAACGTGCAGTTTGGCGAAGGCGGGGCCGGCACGTTCTCCGACGGCAAGCTGTACAGCCAGATCAAGGACCCGCACCACTACGGCCGCAAAGTGCTGGACGAGTTCGTCAAGGCCGGCGCGCCGGACGACATTCTCTATCTGAGCCGGCCGCACATCGGCACCTTCCGCCTCGTCAGCATGGTGGAAAAGATGCGCGCCAACATCGAGGAACTGGGCGGCGAAATCCGCTTTGAAACCCGCGTCGACGATATCGAAATCGATCAGGGCAAGGTGCGCGCGCTCAAGCTCTCGAACGGCGAAACGCTGCGCTGCGACCACGTGGTGCTGGCCGTCGGCCACAGCGCGCGCGACACCTTCCAGATGCTCAACGATCGCGGCGTCTATATCGAATCCAAGCCGTTCTCGCTGGGCTTCCGTATCGAACATCCGCAGGGCCTGATCGATCGCGCGCGTTTCGGCAAGTTCGCGGGCCACAAGGAACTCGGCGCGGCCGATTACAAGGTGGTCCATCACTGCAGCAATGGCCGCGCGGTCTACAGCTTCTGCATGTGCCCGGGCGGTACGGTGGTCGCGGCGACCTCGGAGCCGGGCCGCGTGGTCACCAACGGCATGAGCCAGTATTCGCGCGCCGAGCGCAACGCGAACGCGGGCATCGTCGTCGGCATCACGCCGGAAGACTATCCCGGCGGTCCGATGGCCGGTATCGCGTTCCAGCGCAAATGGGAAGAGCGCGCGTTCGAACTCGGCGGCGGCGACTATCACGCGCCGGGCCAACTGGTCGGCGACTTCATCGCCGGCCGTCCGTCGACGTCGCTCGGCTCCGTGGTGCCGTCGTACAAGCCGGGCGTGCGCCCGACCGACCTGAGCACCGCGCTGCCCGACTACGTGATCGATGCCATCCGCGAAGCGCTGCCGCAGATCGACCGGAAGATTTCCGGCTTCGCGATGCACGACGCCGTGCTGACCGGCGTGGAAACGCGCACGTCGTCGCCCATCCGGGTTCGACGTAAGGACGACTACCAGAGCATGAACGTCGAAGGCTTGTATCCCGCTGGCGAAGGCGCGGGCTACGCAGGCGGTATCTACTCCGCGGCCATCGATGGCATCGAGGTTGCGCAGGCGGTGGCGCTCAACCTGACGTCCGCTCACGCGTCCTGATCCAGACGGCGACGGCGTAACGCTCCCGGCCTGGCGACTCAGAGCCGGATGCAAAAAAACAGCCCGATTGGCGCAAGCCAATCGGGCTGTTTCGTTCAGTTCTGCCTCTCTCACGCCAACCCGCAAGGGTTGGCGTTTTTGCGTGAGGTACGACCGGTCTTAGAACTGGTTCATCGTGTTGTCTTTACCCGCCGCCTTCAGCGCTGCTTCGCCGCTGAAATACTCCTTGTGGTCGTCGCCGATATCCGAGCCGGACATGTTCTGGTGCTTGACGCACGCGATGCCCTGACGGATTTCCTTGCGCTGCACGCCGGCCACATAACCGAGCATGCCCTGGTCGCCGAAGTATTCCTTGGCGAGGTTGTCGGTCGACAGTGCCGCCGTGTGGTACGTCGGCAGCGTGATCAGGTGGTGGAAGATGCCGGCTTCACGCGCCGCATCGGCCTGGAACGTGCGGATCTTCTCGTCGGCGGCGATCGCCAGTTCGGTCTGATCGTATTCCGCGCTCATCAGCTGATTGCGATCGTAGGACGACACGTCCTTGCCTGCCGCCACCATCGCGTCGTACGCCTGTTGACGGAAGTTCAGCGTCCAGTTGAACGACGGGCTGTTGTTGTACACCAGCTTGGCGTTCGGGATGACCTTGCGGATCTCGTTGACCATGCCGGCGATCTGGGCGATATGCGGCTTTTCGGTTTCGATCCACAGCAGGTCGGCGCCGTTTTGCAGCGACGTGATGCAGTCCAGCACGCAGCGTGCTTCGCCCGTACCGGCGCGGAACTGGAACAGGTTGCTCGGCAGGCGCTTCGGACGCAACAGCTTGCCGTCGCGCTTGATGACCACATCGCCATTGCCCAGTGCATCGGCCGAGATTTCGTCGCAGTCGAGGAACGAGTTGTACTGGTCGCCCAGGTCGCCCGGCGTATGGGTCACGGCGATCTGCTTGGTCAGGCCTGCGCCCAGCGAGTCGGTACGGCAGACGATGATGCCGTCGTCCACGCCCAGTTCGAGGAAGGCGTAGCGGATCGCGCGCACCTTGGCGAGGAAGTCCTCGTGCGGCACCGTGACCTTGCCGTCCTGGTGGCCGCACTGCTTCTCGTCGGACACCTGGTTTTCGATCTGGATACAGCAGGCGCCCGCTTCGATGAACTGCTTGGCCAGCAGGTAGGTCGCCTCGGCGTTGCCGAAACCGGCGTCGATGTCGGCGATGATCGGCACCACGTGGGTCACGTGGTTGTCGATCTTTTCCTGAATGGCGGCCTTGGCGGCGCCCTCGGCGGCGTCCAGCTGACGGAACAGGCCGCCCAGTTCACGGGCGTCGGCCTGGCGCAGGAAGGTGTACAGCTCGCGGATCAGCGCGCTGACCGAGGTCTTTTCGTGCATCGACTGGTCCGGCAGCGGGCCGAACTCGGAGCGCAGCGCAGCGACCATCCAGCCCGAGAGGTACAGGTAACGGCGTTCGGTGCTGTTGAAGTGCTTCTTGATGGAGATCATCTTCTGCTGACCGATGAAGCCGTGCCAGCAGCCGAGCGACTGGGTGTACTTCGACGGATCGGCATCGTAGGCGGCCATGTCGGCGCGCATGATCTTCGCGGTGTACTTCGCGATGTCGAGACCCGTCTTGAACTTGTTCTGGGCGCGCATGCGTGCAGCCGATTCCGGATTGATGGCATTCCACGCGCTGCCTTGTTTCTCCTTCAAACCAGCAACTGCCTTGATGTCGTCCTGATATTGGGCCATGTCGATCTCCTAAGGGCAAAGCGCATTAAGTAGAGGATTTTGCGTCCCGCTGCGTCTGACGAAGCGAACTGCATGACTCAATAGTAGCGCCGCTTCATCCAAGTCTTATATAAGACATAAGACTATATTTTCCGTTATTTTTCAATGAGATAGATAACGAATTTCGCGACATGAAACACCCTTTCAAAGGACGGAAAGTTTTAATCGCAGAAATTTTCCGCGAATTCCGCAATGTGAAATGTGGTTTCGAAGGCCGAAGAGCAGGCTCGCACGGCCACCGGGAAACTCCGCTCTTCAACTTGCCGATTTCCGGTCGTTATCGCGACTACACGCGAGATTCGCACACGCCCAGGAGCCTTTGATGAATGTTTGCAACTTGCTGAGCACCGTGGTGCTCTGGACCGCAGCGCTGGCCACAGCGTCGCCGGCATTCGCGGAAAACTCGGCGGCCTTGTCCGCGGACGACGGCACGACCGTGTTCGCATCGGCGAAATTGACCACGCTGCAGGATATCGACGGCCGCGCGACGCTCGGCGCATCGGCGGCTTCGGTGGGACAGGACGTGCTGCGCGCCGCAAGCGGCAACGTGGGCGTGAATATCGCCGCCGGGGCGCTCAACGCCCAGGCCAATCAGATCGCCCTGGTCAGCACACCTCAGGCGGAAATCGTCACGCAGCAAAACGTGCATGCCACCGCGCGCATAAGCGGCATGAGCGGCAGCGGCGTCGCCGAACTCGGCGCGGGGGCGCTTGCGGCCGTGAGCGGCAACGTCGGCATCAATATCGCGTCTGGCGTGGGCAATGCGCAGGTCAATGCGTTAGCGGTGCATTAAGCGCCGGTCATGGCGGCTCATTCATTCCCCGAGGGAATCGAAGCATAAAAAAACAACAATAGTGTCTATCGGTCGCGACGCCGATACTCCGGTCCATTCCGCGCCTTTTCCGGCGCGGAACCTGACCAGAACAGACCGGAGACGCCACCTCATGAAAACCGCTTCGCGCATCCTGCTCGCCGCCGCGCTCGCGCTGACGCTGCCCGCCTTCCACACGGCCCGTGCGGCCGACACCCTGCCGCCCGCCCTGCCCACCGTCGACGACCCGCGCCTGATCGCCGTGGCGACCTCGCCGCATATCTGGAACGGCGTGGCCGTGGCACCCGACGGGCGCATTTTCGTGTCGCTCACGCAATCCGAAGGGCCGGGCATGTCGCTCGCCGAACTGCGCAACGGCGAATTGCAGCCCTTCCCCGATGCACAGTGGAACCACTGGCAAACCGGCGCCGATCCCGCGAAGCATTTCCTGCACGTGAACGCCGTGCGCATCGGCCCGGACGGCGCGCTGTGGGCGGTCGACGCGGGCAATACCGGCATCGGCACGGGCGCGCATGCGGTGCCGGGTGCGGGCAAGCTGGTGCGCATCGACCTGTCGACCAACCAGGTCGATCGCGTCTACCAGTTCGATCAGGCGACGCAAAAGGACAACAGCTATTTCGACGATGTGCGCTTTCACGGCGACCTCGCCTATCTGACCGATCCGGGCGCGGTCGGCCTCGTGGTGCTGAATCTGAAGGACGGCACCTCGCGCCGCCTGCTGGACGGCCACGATCTGTCGATCGACCACGGGCCGATCCACGCCGACGGACGCGAACTGTTCCTCGCCAACGGCAACACCAAGCGCGTCGGGCTGGATCAACTGGAAGTGTCGCCCGACGGCAGTTACCTGTACTACCAGGCGATTCCGGGGCCGATGGCGCGTATCGAAACGCGCTACCTCGATCAGCCCGATCTGAGCGCCGATACCGTGGCCGCGCACGCCGAGCGCTGGATCGACACGTGGAGCACGGGCGGCACCGCCATCGACGCGGCGGGCAATATCTACGCGTCCGACGTGAACACGCGCAGCGTCAAGCGCATCGCGCCCGACGGCAAGGTAACGACGCTGATCGCCGATCCGCGCCTCGTCTGGGTGGACGCGATGTGGGTGGAGGACGGCTATCTGTGGATGCCCGCCGCGCAGATCAACCGCACGCCCGCAACGACGGGCGGCCAGGCCTCGACCGTGCAGTATCCGGTGCATCTGTACAAGATGAAGATCGGCATGGCGCCCTCGCCGATCGACCATCGCTGATCGGCGCGGCTCGCACGGAAAAGGCAGCGCCCAAAAAACAAACAGCCCGCTCCGGTCAAACCGGAGCGGGCTGTTTCGCGTAACAGACGCGTTTCAGACCGGACTTATTCCTTGTCGGTCTTCAGCAGCGGCACGCCCGAGTTATCGCCGCCGGAGAGCAGACCGGCTTGCGAGTAGACGCGCAGCTTGTCGCGCGTGTCGGTGATGTCGAGGTTGCGCATCGTCAGCTGGCCGATACGGTCGCGCGGCGAGAACGTCGAAGCGACCTTCTCCATCGACAGGCGTTCCGGCTGGTACGTCAGGTTCGGCGACTTCGTGCTCAGCAGCGAGTAGTCGTTGCCGCGGCGCAGTTCGATCGTCACTTCGCCCGTGATCGCGCGTGCGACCCAGCGTTGCGCCGATTCGCGCAGCATGATGGCTTGCGGGTCGAACCAGCGGCCTTGATACAGCAGACGGCCCAGCTTGCGGCCGTTTTCGCGGTATTGCTCGATGGTGTCTTCGTTGTGGATGCCCGTGACGAGACGCTCGTAAGCGATGTACAGCAGTGCCAGGCCCGGGGCTTCGTAGATACCGCGCGACTTCGCTTCGATGATGCGGTTTTCGATCTGGTCGCTCATGCCCAGACCGTGACGGCCACCGATACGGTTCGCTTCGAGCAGCAGTTCGACAGCGTTCGGGAAAGTCTTGCCGTTCAGGGCGACCGGCTGGCCTTCCTCGAAGCGGATCGTCACTTCTTCGCGGTCGACCTTGACGTCGTCGCGCCAGAACGCCACGCCCATGATCGGGTTGACGATCTTGATGCCCGATTCCAGGCTTTCCAGATCCTTGGCTTCGTGCGTCGCGCCGAGCAGGTTCGAGTCCGTCGAGTAGGCCTTTTCAGCCGACATCTTGTACGCGAAGCCTTGCTGGTTCATGAACTCCGACATTTCCGAACGGCCGCCGAGTTCGTCGATGAACGTCTGGTCGAGCCACGGCTTGTAGATCTTCAGATCCGGATTGACGAGCAGACCGTAGCGGTAGAAACGCTCGATGTCGTTGCCCTTGTAGGTCGAACCGTCGCCCCAGATGTTCACGCCGTCGTCCTTCATCGCGGCGACGAGCATCGTGCCGGTCACGGCGCGGCCCAGCGGCGTCGTGTTGAAGTAGGTGACGCCAGCGGTCGAAACGTGGAACGCGCCGCTTTGCAGCGCAGCGATGCCTTCGGCGACGAGCTGCGCGCGGCAGTCGATCAGGCGTGCGCCTTCTGCGCCGTATTCGGTCGCGCGGCGCGGGATCGCGTCGTAATCTTCTTCGTCGGGCTGGCCGAGGTTCGCGGTGTAGGCGTAGGGCACGGCGCCCTTCTTGCGCATCCAGACCAGCGCGGCGCTGGTGTCAAGGCCGCCGGAAAACGCGATGCCGACTTTCTGGCCGGTCGGAAGAGATTCGAGAATCGTGCTCATGATTGTTCATCCAGTCTATGCATTGACCCGACGCCGCGATGCCGCGACGGGTTTGAAAAGAGGCGGGGCCGCGCAGGGCATACAGTTTAGCCGATCGCGCCCGGCTCACCGACACCCGCTGCGCTGCGGGTCCGGCGGCGGCGTCGATATCGCCCTCGATGCGTCCCCATCGGACATTGCGAGCCACGGCAGGCGGCGAAAAAAGGCCGGCATCAGCGTGGCGATCCGTCGAGGAACAGGAGATTTTAAGGCCTTTCTGATTTTTCCCGAACCATTTCAGCGGTTTTTGGGCAAATCGAGCGGGTCAGAGGGCGTTTTGAGCGCCTGGCGCGGCAAAAAAATGGATGAGAAGGAACCGATCCAGGAGGATTCGAGAAAGGGCGCGATCGGTGAACAAAAAAAAACGGCCGAGGCTAGACGCATCGGCCGGTGAATTCCAACTGCTCGACGGCTAGCCAGCGCTCAGCCGGCCGTCGGTCGACGCTGCTTCAACGCTTATTCAACCCGCTTATTCAACAGTTTCCCGCAAGCCGACGGTTTCACGCTCCTGGCGCTTGCGAGCCTGCGCGGGCTTTGCGGACTTTGCCGACGCTGCCACACGCGCCGTAACCGGCGTCACCTTGGCGGTCGCCGCCGCGCGGCCACCCCGCACGAATCGGCGTCCTTGCGGGCCATAAACCGCATCGGGTTCCGGGAAGATCGACAGCAGCACCAGATAAATCAAACCGCCCACCAGGAAGGACACCGGCACGCTCAGATCGCAACCTCCCGCGAGGTTACCCAGCGGCCCAACAAACTGGCCCGGCAGATTCACGAACGACAGACCGAGGAAAGCCGCCGGCAGCCACGCACCCATCGCGCGCAGGTTCCAGCCGTGCGTGAACCAGTAGTGACCGCCACGACCGCCGCGGTTGAACACCTGAAGGTCGTCGCCCAGATAAAAGCCGCGGCGCTGCATATAGCCGATCACCATGATCGCCATCCACGGGCAGCTGAACGTGCAGATCAGCGTCGAGAACGTCGACACGCTCTCCACGAGGTTGAACGCGAAGCGGCCGATGAAGATGAAGGCGATCGCCAGCGTACCGATCAGCAACGTGGCGCGCACGCGGTTCAGGTACTTGGGGAACATGCTCGACATATCGAGGCCCGTGCCGTACAGCGCGGTCGTGCCCGTCGACATCCCGCCGATGATCGCGATCAGGCACATCGGCAACAGGAACCAGCGCGGCGACACCGCGAGCAGGCCGCCCACATAGTCGTTCGACTGGATGAAGCTCGGCGCGTGGGTGGCGATGATGGTCGCGGTAGCCAGGCCGAAGAAGAACGGCACGAAGGTCGCGATCTGTGCGGCGTACACGGCGCCCATGACGCGATAGCGCGGCGTCGTCTGCGGAATGTAGCGCGCCCAGTCGCCCAGCGTCGAAGCGAACGACACCGGGTTGCTCAGCGCCACCAGCACCGCGCCGATAAAGGCGGCCCAGAAGCCCGCGCTGCCTTGCTGCAGCGTGCCCGCGTAGTTGATGTCGAAGGTACTGGCAAACGCGAACGCACCGAGAATGAACATCAGGCTCGCGGCCCACACGGCGATCTTGTTGACCCACAGCATGAAGCGGAAGCCATAGATGCACACGACCAGCACGAGCACGGCGAACACCATATAGGCCACGCCGAGCGTCCAGCCGTTCTGCGGCAGGCCCACCATGTTGTGCGCGCCGCCCACGAGCGCGTCACCCGAACTCCACACGGCCAGCGAGAAGAAGGCGACGGAGGTCAGAATCGCGAGGAACGAACCGACGATCCGGCCATGAATGCCGAAGTGCGCGCCCGACGAAACCGGGTCGCTGGTGCCGTTGCGCGGACCGAACGAACTCATCGGCGCGAGGATGAAGGTGCCGGCGAGCACGCCGATCACGATCGACCACAGGCTCGCCTTGAACGACAGGCCGACGAGCACCGGAAAGGCGCCCAGCACCGAAGTGGAAAACGTATTGCAACCGCCGAACAGCAGGCGGAAAAGGTCGATGGGTCGCGCATAGCGCGACACGTCGGGAATGCGCTCGAAACCGAATGTCTCGACTTGCGTGATGCTGGTGTTGTCTGCCATGTTGTCTCACTCCTTGGGGCTTCGGCTCGGCTAGCGGCGTTGCCTTTATCCCGTCGCGCGGTGAAATCCGCGCACTATCCTCATCTCTGGCGGTCACTCTAAAGCACTCGAATGCGCGCCATATTGCGTATTTCAAACGTTCACTTCACGCACGGCCAATGTTTCGCCGCCCTCTTCTTTTTGTTGTGTGCGCATCCAGATCGATGCATGCCGATCAGGGCGTCACGCACACGCGCGCTCGTCCTCCATGTCGTACGCGCCATACACGTTGAGCAGGTCTTCGCAGAAGGCCTGCACGATGGGTCGATCTGCAGCGCCGCGCTTGACGGCCAGATGCAGCGGCACATCGAAACCGAAGGCGCTACGCCCGAGCACGCGAATCAAGCCACGCTGTTCGAACGGTTGCGCATGGTGTTCGGGCAAATAGCCGATATGGCTGCCGGAGAGAATCAGCACCGTGGCCGCGTCGATGCTGTCCGCGATCGCGGTCACCTGGCGCTCGCCGATGCTTGCCAGTTCCTCGGGCACGGGATAACTGCGCCAGATCCAGTCGTGCACGCGCAGCTCGTCGAGCGTCACGTCCGGCCCTTCGTGAAAGAGCGGATGACCGCGCCCACAGCAGATCACCTGGCGCTCGCTGAATAGCTCGGTGTAGCTGAGCCCCGCCACGCGATGCCAGAAATAACCAATCGCGAGATCGAGCTGCTGGTTCACGAGGCTTTCCTCAAGCTCTTGCGGCGGCGCCACGCGCATGGCGAAACGCACCGCCTGATCGCGCTTGCGAAAGGCGCCGATCGCTTCCGCCAGCCGCACGTTTTCCACATGCGAAGCCTGGCCGATCAAACCGATGGAGAGCGTGCCGACGAGCTTGCGGTCGATGTCGCGCACCTGGGCGACGAACTGCGACGTCGCCGAAATCAGCGCACGCGCCGAACTGACGAAACGCTCGCCCTTCGAAGTCAGGCGAAAGCCGCCGCGCCCACGCTCGCACAGCGTGAAGCCCACGCGCGCTTCCAGCGCGGAAAGCTGCGAGCTGATGGTGGACTGGCGCACGCCGAGCGTCGCTTCGGCGGCGGTGATGCCGCGCGCGTCCACCACGGCGAGGAAGACCCGCACGAGGCGCAGGTCGAGATCGGAAGTATTGGAAAACATGCCGCTTCGAATGACTGCGGCGCAGCCGCAACGATGCTCGCATCGCCCCGGCTGCGCACGGTGCTCATATCATCACATCGGGAAACCCAGGGCCTTGATGCCCTTGATCCAGGCCCGCTTCCAGCCGCCTTCGGCGTCCGCGCCGTCGAACGCGTGGAAGGTGACCTTGGCCGCCAGCCAGCGCACCGGCTCGGGCGGGATATAGGTCGGGCTCAGCTTCGCGATATCGAGTTCACGTTCGGGGCTGTTGCGATCGAACAGCAGGTTCAGGCCCATGAAGGCGCCGAATCGGCTCGCTGCCACGCCAAAGCCCGTATAGCCCGCGACGAACACGGCCTTCTCGCCCAGATAACGCTTCGCGAACACGGAGCCGCGCGAGCAGTAATCGATCGGGCCGCCCCAGGCGTGCGAGAAACGCACATCCGCGAGCTGCGGGAAGGTGTTGTAGAACGCCTGCGCGAGCCGGTAATAGGTTTCGCGCTGCTCGTCCTGACGCGGATTCGGATCGCCGTCGAAGTGATAGCTCACCAGCCCGCCGAAGATGATGTTGTTGTTCTTCGTGAGGCGGAAATAGTTGAGCTGCGTGCGCGTGTCGTAAATGCCCTGGCGATTCTTCCAGCCGATGCGCGCGAGTTGCTCTTCGGTGAGCGGCTCGGTGGCAAGCACGTGATCGCGCACCTGCAAAACGCGGCGGTTGATGTCGGCAATGCCGACCTTCGCCGTACCGCTGCCGAACACCACGCGCGGCGCGCGCACGCTGCCCTCGGGCGTCTTCACGAAGACGGTTTCGCCTTCGTCGGTGACGGTCACGAGCGGGCTGTGTTCATAGAGCCGCACGCCCAGCGAAAGCGCCGCGCGCTTGAGACCCCAGGCAAGCTTGGCCGGATGCACGATACCGCTGCGATTACGCGACCAGAGCGCGCCTGCGAAAAGCGGCGAATCCAGCTGCTCGCGCGTGGCCTTTGCGTCGAGCAATTCGACGTTGTGGCCATATTCGGTGTGCAGATCGTAGTCCGCTTGCAGATGCTCGACGTGGTCCGGGTCCACCGCCACCGTCATCTCGCCGTTCCATTCGATATCGGCGTCGATGCTGTAGCGCTTGAGCGTTTCCTCGAAGCCATCCAGATTGCGATGGCCGAATTCTTCCAGTTGCGCGATGTCGTTCGGGAACACGCGCACTGCGTTGGGCAGGCCATGCATCACCGAAGTCGAGATGATGCCGCCCGCGCGACCCGATGCGCCGTGCGCAACGCGCCCCGCCTCGATCAGCACGACGTCGAGTTCAGGCATCTGCTCCTTGGCTTGCACGGCGGCCCAGAGGCCCGTGAAGCCGCCGCCCACGATCAGCAGATCGGCGCGGGTGTCTTGCGTGAGTTTCGGCTCGGCAGGCGGTTGCGCCGGATTGTCGAGCCAGTAAGGCGAAAGTTTCGTGCGCGAAAGCGCTTCTTCCACGCCCAAGGCAGCGGGAGGACGCGTTGATTCGCGCGTCGTTTCGCGCGTTGTTTCGCGTTTGGCGGCCGGTGCGGAGGCACCCATGCCGGCTTCGTAGAGTTGCGCGCTATCGCTCATGATGGCTTCACTGCATAAAGCGGGGGGACGGCGCCGCGCGTTTTCGCCCGAGGCGAAGAGCGCGGCTTGCGATTGAGGAATCGCTGGGGGGTTTGCTGTATTTATTGCTGCGGTTCGAGCAGGACGTAGAACTTCTTCGCGTCTGCGATCGTTTCCCAGCTGCCTGCGAAACCCTTCGGCAGCAGATAGCCCTGGCCTGCCGAGAATTCCTTGCGGCCGCCGTTCACATCGGTCAGCGCGATCTTGCCTTCGACGAGCCAGCAAGCTTCGTCGGCGCCCGTCTCAGGGAACTCGACCGAGCCAACCTTACCTTCCCAGAAGCCGACGACGTAATTGCCGCTCGCGCCTTCGGCTGCGCGCCAATCGCCTTCGTCCATGCCGTATTCCAGCTTGGTGTACTCGCCCAGACCTGCGCCCAGTTCCTTGATGTCGTGAATCAGCTTGCTCATGTTGGTTCCTGTGTCTGACGTCGATGCCGACGTGTTCATTGAATCGGTGCGGCCATGTTGCCGGGTCGCGCTGCCCCGGTATGCCCCCCCCGAGGGGGGGCAAGATGCGTTTCGCGTGATTTCGCCGATTCGTTCTGGCGCTTTTTGGGGAACACCCTGGGCCCGCGCGCGAAGCACGGCCACGTCGCGCGGATCCTCTGAAAACCCCGTCTAACGGGGCGCGCAGCCGTTCGGCTATAATCGACTGGCCTTCAATCTGGGGCACGCCATGCTGATTCCCGTACCCCCGCAAGAACAAACGAACTTCCCGCTGTCGTTCAAGACGCTCGGCCATGTGATCGAAGCCGTTGGCACGCCTGACTTCGTGCCGCGCCTCACGCTCCTGCTCAACGAGGTCGTGCCGCTGAACGTCGTCCATATCGAACGCTCGCGCGCCGACACCAGCCTGCCCACGGGCTTTCGCTGCGAATGGGTAGGCAGCGGCGGCGTGGGCATGGACTCCGGCACCATTTCGGAAGTGATGACCCTCTACTACGATCGCTTCTACGAGAGCGATCCGCTGTTTGCGGGCATTCGCGGCAAGATCGGCACGATGCTGGTGGTGCGCGACATCGGCGCGATCCCGCCGGGCGAATTCCGCCAGCGGCTCTTCGACGAAGCGCTCATCGCCCATGAATGCGTGCTCGCACGCGGCACGCGCCACGCCCAGCACTCGATTGCGCTCGAACGCGCGCTGCATGCGCCGCCCTTCTCACTGGCGGAGATGAACCGCTTTCGCCACGTGAGCGACTTCCTGTTCCCGCTGCTCGAACTGCACGCCTCGACGAGCGCGGCCCGGCGCGTGGCTCATCCCACCTCGTATCTGCATCCGCTTGCGCAATTCGATGCGCGCATCGCGGCGGAAGGCGTGAAGTTGTCCAAGCGCGAATACGAAATTTGCGCGCACCTCATCACCGGCAAGACCGTGCCCGAGTCCGCCGAGATACTCGGCGTGCGCCCCGCCACGGCCGAGTCCTACGTGAAGCGGGCGTTTGCGAAGCTGGGCGTGCGGACCAAGCGCGAACTGATCGGCTGGGGGCCGGCTTGCCCACGTCTCGCGGCGCTGTAACGGCCCGCTCGCATCGATTGGCGTCGATGTGAACATCTCAACTTCGTGATTTGCGCGGCGCGCGCGTCGCCTACCATCTGCCGATCGCTTCAATTGCATTTCATTTGATAGCCGCTAACGATCGGAGACATCCCCATGCAACGCGAACTTAACCAGCCGCTCGGCGGCAACGACATGCCGCGCTTTGGCGGCATTGCCACGATGATGCGCCTGCCGCAGGCGCAGACCACCGAAGGACTCGACGCCTGCTTCGTGGGCGTGCCACTGGACCTGGGCACCTCGAACCGTTCGGGCGCGCGTTTCGGACCGCGCCAGATCCGCTCGGAATCGGTGCTGCTGCGCCCCTACAACATGGCTACGCGCGCGGCGCCGTTCGATTCGCTGCAGGTCGCCGATATTGGTGATGTCGCAACGAATCCGTACGATCTGAAGGATTCGGTTCGTTTGATCGAGGAGGCCTATGATGCGATCGTTGCTAATGGGTGCCGGCCGATTACGCTGGGTGGCGACCATACGATTGCCTGGCCTATTTTGCGTGCGTTGCACAAGAAGTACGGCAAGGTCGCCGTCGTGCATATCGATGCTCACGCTGATGTGAACGACACCATGTTTGGCGAGAAGATCGCGCATGGGACGCCTTTCCGGCGTGCTGTGGAAGATGGCCTGCTTCAGTGCGATAAGGTTACCCAGATCGGCCTGCGTGGCACGGGTTATCACGCCGACGACTTCGACTGGTGTCGGCAGCAGGGCTTCACCGTCGTGCAGGCCGAAGAATGCTGGAACAAGTCGCTCGCTCCTCTTATGGCGCAGGTGCGTGAACGTGTGGGCGATACGCCCGTTTATCTCAGCTTCGATATCGATGGGCTTGATCCGGCTTTTGCGCCGGGCACTGGAACGCCTGAAGTCGGTGGGCTCACCGTGCAGCAAGGGCTCGAAATTATTCGCGGTATGAAGGGGCTTAATATCGTCGGCGCCGATCTCGTTGAGGTTTCTCCTCCTTACGATCAGGCCGGTACTACCGCGCTCGTTGGCGCTAATCTCGCTTTTGAAATGCTCTGCGTTTTGCCGGGCGTTAATTATCGGTAAGCTGCCTTTTTTTTGGCATTTCCTTGTTTTCTTGTCGGTCTATTTGCGTCGCCCCTGTGCGGGGCGGCACCTACTTTTCTTTGCCGCGGCAAAGAAAAGTAGGCAAAAGAAAGCCGCTCACACCGCCAGTGTGACGCAGTTCACAAACCGCCGTTTAGGGGGAAAGGTATAGGAGCGTCTGTCACCTCGCACCTTCCAACGAAGTGACAAAGGGCTCATTCATCCCGCTGCTCGCTCTGCGCGCAGCGGTCGGGTCTGCAAGGGAAACCCCTGTTCTAATGGCATTTTCGCGAATTCTGGCAAACCTTCGGTTTGCCGTTATGCCCCACGGGGCGCGCAGCGCCCCCGGATGTATGACGGCTTTGTCACTTTGTTATGTGGTGCGAAGGAACAGACGCCCCTATACCTTTCCCCCTAAACGGCGGTTTGCCGACTTCGTCACACTAGCGGTTTGAGCGGCTTTCTTTTGCCTACTTTTCTTTGCCGCGGCAAAGAAAAGTAGGTGCTGCCCCGCACAGGGGCGACGCTAATAGACCGACACGAAAACAAGGAAACGCGAAAAAGGAAGCGAACCACAAAGACAGACCATGAAGCAAACCGGAGACAGAGTCATGCTCACCCTGCTGGCAGAAGAGAAACTGTTCACGCTACCTGCGGCGACAATCGCGGGCCACGCGCACCAGAGCGCACACGCGGACACATCAACGCCAATCCACAACGCATCAACAGGCGCAACAATCGGCTGGCAACAACAAGCCAGCGCAGCGCAAATTGACGCCGCCGTGCGCGCAGCACACGCAGCGCTGCCCGCCTGGCGCGCGACTGCCGCCGCCACCCGTGGCGATCTGCTGAAAAAAATCGCAGAACTGATCGAATCAAACCGAGACCGTCTGGCGGAAATGCAAATGCAGGTCAGCGGCAAACCGCCCTTCGAGGCGGGCCTCGACGTGAGCGACGCAGCGGCCACCTTCGACTACTACGCAGGCCTGTGCCGCGACGCGGCCCTATTCGCGCCTGAAGCGATCGACCTCCCCGACCACACCATCACCGGCGAGCGCTTCTACGAATCCGTCGGCGTAGCCGCCCTGATCGTGCCGTGGAATTTCCCGATGGTCACGACAGCATGGAAAATGGCCCCCGCGCTGGCCGCAGGCTGCACCGTCGTGCTCAAGCCTTCGGAATTCACCTCGCCGGTCGAGCACCTGCTGGCTGCAATCATCGCCGAAGCGGGCGTGCCGGATGGCGTCGTGAATCTCGTCAATGGCGGCGGCGCAGTGGGCGCGCAACTCACCACCCATCCGCTCATCGACAAGATTTCGTTCACGGGCAGCACCGCCTCGGGTCAAAAGGTCATGCAGGCCGCCGCACAGGACATGAAGCGCGTCACGCTGGAACTGGGCGGCAAGTCGGCGCTGATCGTGCGCGCCGATGCCGATATCGAGGGCGCAGTCACGCTCGCCGTCGGCGGCGCATTCGCGAATGCCGGGCAAATGTGCTCGGCCACGGCACGCATCCTCGTGCACGACGACGTGTACCGCAAGTTCATGGCCACCTTCGAGACGGCAGTGCGCTCGATCGTCGTCGGGCCGCCTACGGGCGCGGACGTGACGATGGGGCCGCTCGTCTCGGCCGCGCAACGCGATCGCGTCCAGACGCTGCTCGCGCAAGGCGTGGACGCAGGCGCATCCGTGGCGTTCTCGGGTCAGCTCGACAGCGCCTGCGCCAACGGCTTCTTCATGGCGCCCGTCGTGATCGCGGAGCCAGCGGCGGACAATGTGCTCTGGACCGACGAAGTGTTCGGCCCCGTCGCCTGCGTGAAGTCGTTCCGCACCGACGAGGAAGCCATCGCACTCGCCAACGACACGCGCTATGGTCTGGTCGCGACCGTCGTAACCGCCGACAAGGAAGCAGCGCGCCGCTACAAGTCGCAACTGCGCGCGGGCCTCGTATGGATCAACACGCCGCAACTGATCTTCCCGCAGGTGTGCTGGGGCGGCCTGGGCCTGAGCGGCATCGGCCGCGAACTGGGTCTTGCGGGTCTGCGGAGTTATCAGGAACTGCGCCACGCAATCGCCGACGCCAACTAACGCGCACGCATTGGCGCTTTCGTCTCAATCCCGCGCCAGACCCGTCTGGCGCTCTGGCGCGGGAGTCACGAGCATTGCGCAACACGGCACGATGCACAGCAGGCCCATTAGCATCCAGAACGATGTTTCGAGGCCCACGGCCTTCGCAACGAAGCCCACGGCGGCCGGGCCTACCAGCACGCCCGCGTAGCCGGTCGTCGTGATCGCCGCAATGGCGAGCGCAGCGGGCATCGTCTGCTGCGCTCCCGCGCGGCGGAACAGCACCGGCACGATGTTCGAGGCACCCAGGCCGATCAACAGAAAACCCGCCATCGCCAGTACGGTGACCGGCGCAACCAGCAGCACCGTGAAACCGGCCACGGCCACCAGGCCACCCCAGATCAACGTCGCACGATCGCCGATGCGCGCCGTCACCGCGTCGCCCGTCAGCCGCCCGAACGTCATGGCGATGGCGAACAACATGTAGCCGAACCCGCCCTGTGTCGCGGTAACCAGCCCTTTGCCCGTGATCAGCAGCGCGCTCCAGTCGAGCAATGCGCCTTCGGCCAAAAACGTGATGCCGGTGAGCGCCGCGATCAGCAGCACGATGCCGCGCGGCACGACAAAGAGCGGCCCGCTCGCGGCCTGCACGGCACGCAACAGGCGCGGCCGGGCGATCAGCATGGCGATCAACATCAGCACCGAGCACAGCACCGTACTTTCGAGCGCGCCAAGATGCAGCGAGAGCAGGAACGTCATGAACGTGGAGCCCGCAAAGCCACCGACACTAAAGAGCGCATGAAAGCCCGACATCAGCGGCTTCTTTGCGGCGCGTTCCACTTCGACGGCGTGGACGTTCATCGCCACATCGAGCGAACCGAGCGACGCGCCGAACACGAGCAGCGCAAGCCCAAGCGAAATCGGCGTGGACGCGACCGTGAGCAGCGGCAAAAGCAGCGCGAGCGCGATGCCGCTCGTGACGATGATCGGCTTGCTGCCGTAGCGCGCGCTGAGCGCGCCCGTCGCCAGCATGGCCACCACCGAGCCCATGCCGATGCACAGCAGCAACATCCCGAGCGTGCCGTCATCCACGGCGAGACGTTGCTTGGCGAACGGCACCAGCGGCGCCCAGCAGGCGATGCCGAAGCCGCCCACGAAGAAAGCGAGTCGGGTGGCGAGGCGCGTGGCGGGACGATCGGCGAACTCCATCGGCGGGTACTCCAGAGAGAGGGTTAGTCAGACGCGCTTGAATGGCCTGCGGGACGCTGCGCTTGCAGCACGGCGGTGCCCGCCTGCTCGAGCGCCGCGATCTGCGCGTGCGGCATGTCATGCTCGACGACCACGCACGCGATAGCGTCCAAAGCGGCGACGCGATGCGATGCGCGCGCATCGAGTTTGTCAGTCGTACTGAGAATAAGCGAATGGCGGCTGCTCGCCAGGACGGCGCGCTTGAACACGGCGTCCGCGAATTCGTAGGCGCTCACGCCCTCTTGCGCCGACACCGCGCACGCGCCCAGGAAACAGCGATCGATATGCAGGTTCTGCACGCTCGCCACCGCCATCGCATCGACGCTGCCGCCCACCACCGGATCGACTGAGCCGCCCACCATGATCAGGCGGATATCGGCGCGCCGCAGCAACGCGGCCGCAATGTCGATGGAGTTGGTCGCGACGGTCAGTTCGTGGTCTTCGGGCAGCGCCTCGACCAGCGCGAGGTTGGTGCTGCCGGTATCGAGAAACAGCAGTTCGCCGCGTTGAACCTGCGCCGCGGCGGCCCACGCGAGCGCCTGCTTGCGCTCGCGCGCCTCGTCCATGCGCACGGTCATGGGCGCCGATGCAGGCGAAACAGGCAGCGCGCCGCCATAGACGCGCCGGCAGCGCCCCTCGGCCGCGAGCGCACGCAGATCGCGGCGAATCGCGTCCTCGGATACGGCGAATTCGGCAGCAAGCGTAGCGGCAACGACCGACTGGCCAGCGGCCAGGCGGCTCGCGATCAGTTCGCGGCGCGCGATGGGAATGTCATCAGTCATAGCCCATGATAACGTGCATAAACGAGAATGTAAACGTGCACAAACGTGCACACAAACCTTGCACGATCGGTCGTCATACAAAGCCCTTATACCCAGGGTTTACGCGTATTCGACACCCGATTCAAACGCGTACATTTCGTTTCCTCCACGAACTTTGGTACGCGAATGCGCCATGACGCGTACCGCCCGAATCTAGCCGCACTGAAAACCTCGTCGCGCTGAAAGCCGATATCGACAACTAGCGCTGGGCGGGCGTACCGTTCTTTTTGCGCTGACGTGGCGCAGCGGCGCTCGCCGCCCGCTACTCAAACTGGAGTCACAACGATGAACCCATCCGCCACTGCGCCGCGCCTGCTCGCCGACATCGGCGGCACGCATGCGCGCTTCGCGCTGACGTCGCGCCCCGGCTCGATTGAATCGGTGCGCGTGTATCTGTGCGCCGACCATGCGGGCGTCGAGGATACGATCCGCCTCTACCTGCGCGACACCGGCATCACGGGTATCCAGCACGCGGCCATCGCGATCGCGAATCCGGTCGACGGCGATCAGATCAGGATGACGAATCATCCCTGGGCGTTCTCCATCGAGGCGACACGCCGTTCGCTCGGCTTCGACACGCTGCTGGTCGTCAACGATTTCACCGCGCTGGCGATGGCGCTGCCCGCGCTCACCGGCGACCACTGGGTCCCGATCGGCGGCGGCGCGCCGCGCAAGGACGCGCCGATCGGCCTGCTCGGGCCGGGCACGGGGCTGGGCGTGTCGGGCCTCGTGCGCGGACCCGACCGCTGGATTGCGCTGGCAAGCGAAGGCGGCCACATGAGCTTCAGCCCGATTGACGCGCGCGACGACGCCGTGCTGGCCTACGCGCGCCGCCAGTGGGCGCATGTGTCGTTCGAGCGGGTCGCCGCCGGGCCCGCGCTGAGCCTGATCCACGACGCGCTGGCCGAAGCGCGCGGCGCAGACTTGCCCAGGCTGTCGCCCAGCGAGATCACGACGCTCGCGCGCCACGGCGACGAAGCCGCAATCAATACGCTCTCGTGCTTCTCCGGCATCCTGGGCACGCTGGCCGGCAATCTCGCGCTGGCACTCGGCGCGCGCGGCGGCGTGTTCCTGGGCGGTGGCGTGATCGAGAAGTGCGGTGCAGCGTTCGACGCGAAACTGTTCCGCGAACGCTTCGAACAGAAGGGCCGATTCGAATCGCTGCTCACGACGATCCCCACCTATCGCATCACCGCCGCCAATCCCGCGTTCATCGGCGTCGCCAATCTGCTCGCCGAGCATCTCGGTCCGGGCCATTGACAACCCGCGCATCGAAATAATTCGCGGTCCTGATCGTTAAACCAGGACCGCTGAGCTATTTTTCCTTCCAGTCAAATCGGTGTCGTCAGAACTTGGTGTGCATCCCAATGCGCGCGACGAGCTGGTTCTGCCCATCGGACACCGCACCCGTGCCCGTGATCGACGCCAGTGAATCGCCGCTCGCGCGCTGATACACGCCCATCACATACACGCTGGTGCGCTTCGAGAGGAAGTACTCCGCAATCGCCGCGAACTGGTGGCCGTGCTGCGTGCCCACTACGCGATTGCCCTTGGTGTACGCGTAACTGCCGCTCAGGCTGAAATCCGGCCGCACGAGCCAGTTCACGCCGCCGGTCAGTTCGTAGATCATCCCGCCCGTCGTCGCGTTGCGGATCGCTTCGTACATGCTGCTCACGCGTACCGTACCCAGTTGATAGCGCGCGCCGATACCCCACTTGTCGAGATCGACCTGCGGCCCCGCACTGCCCGCCGTGACCGGATACTTGATCATCGAATACGCGGCATTCGCGCCGAAGCCGCCCGCCAGATAATTCAGCGAGAAACTCGTGCCGTTGCCCGTACCCGCCGAACCGGCCACGTTGCCGAAACCGTACATCGCGCCAACCGAGAGGCCCGCGAAGGTCGGTGACAGATACTTGACCGAATTCGCGATGCGCCCGGAAGCGCGATACCAGTCGCTATCGGCGTTCGAGTTCGACGGCAGCGTCAGGTTCTGGAACGGGCCACTGAACTGGCCGTAGAGGTGCCCGACGTAGAGCGCCGGATCGTTGCCGGTCGCGTACATCGCGTCATTGATGAAGTCGTACTGATTGCCGAGCGTGAGCGTGCCGTAGTGGTCGCTCTGCAAACCGACATACGAGGTCCGCGTGAAAAGGCTCTGCGTGCCGACGATCTTGCCCGAGTACAGGAAGAACTGGTTGGTCAGGTTGAAAATCGCTTTCAGGCCGCCGCCGAGATCCTCGGTGCCCGTCAGGCCCCACAGATTCGGCCCGTTGATGCCGTCGCTCGCCGACACCAGACTCTTGCCACCGCTGTTGCTGACGTAGGACACGCCTGCGTCGATCATGCCGAACAGCGTGACGCTGCTCTGCGCGTGCGCGCTCGCACACGTCAGTAACGCCGCCGTGGCCAGCGTGCCGATAACTGTCTTTTCCATCCTCAAAGTCTCCAGACCTTTTGCAAGTCGATTGTGTGTCGTCATGCAAGCATCGAAGTGCCTGCATTGGGGAATCGGTCACGGCTTTTCGCGCCACCGAATTACTTCGAACTACTTACATTAACCAATGAAGAACCGCCGTTGTGTACGGCGAGACAGACCGACTCAGTGGCCGGCTTCCAGCGCGTCCTGGGTCCCGGGCGCGGCGATGTCCGCTGGCGCGCGGCGGTGATTCAACGCATAGAGGCCTGCGAAACACGCGAACGCAACGAAGCAAGGAATCGACGCGACCTTGAGCAGCGCCGGCAGCGACAGCCCGAGCGCCAGCAGGAAGCTGCCGCTCATCGAGCCAAACACCGAGCCGAGCCGGCCGCAGCCCACGGTCCAGCCGATGCCGGTCGCGCGCGCGGAGGTCGGGTACAGATAGCTCGCGAGAATGCTGACGCCGGTCACACACGCGCCGCAGGCCGCGCCGACGAACACGATCACCACCGCGGCGGCCACCATGTGATCGGCGACGTTGCCGATCACGATCAGCCCGAGCGCACCAACGAGCGCCGCGCCGATCAGGCAAAGGTAGCGGTTGTAGCGATCCATCAAGCGGCCGATCACGAGACTGCCGCATGGCGAGCCGAACAGATAGAGGCTCAGCAGCAGCGAGATTTCGCGCATCGAATGCGCGCCGGCGTGCAGCAGGATCGGCAGCCAGTTCGTCACGAAGCTGACGACGATCATGCTGAAGAACGAGGCGAGCCAGAGCACCAGCGTGCTGCCCGCCAGCCCGGCGCGGAACAGGTCGAACGCGGCGACGGACTGGCGTCGCGTCTCCGGTGCCGTGAGCGTCAGGCCGCGCGTGTCGATGGCCGGATCGATGCGCTGCACGACGCGCAGCGCGCGGCGCTGGCCGTTGGCGCGGCCGAGCAGGAAGCGCACCGATTCCGGCACCCACAGCACGATCGCCACGAGCAGCGCGACCGGCAGCATCCCGCCGATCAGGAACATCGTCGACCAGCCCGCCTCGGGAATCACCGTGCTGGCGACTGCGCCAGCTACGATCCCGCCGATCGGCACGCCGCAGCCGAGATAAGCAAGCTGCGTCGAGCGGCGGCCACGCGGACACATCTCGGCGATCAGCGCCATCGCGGTCGGCCCCGCGCCGCCGAGACCCAGCCCGACCAGGAAGCGCAACACCACGAGCAGATGGAAATCGCGGATCGCGGCCGATACGAGCGTGAAGCCGCCGAACAGCACGACGGTCACGATGAGGATGGTCTTGCGGCCGAGCCGGTCCGCCAGCGACACGCACAGGAACGCGCCTATCGTGAGCCCGGCGAGACCCGAAGCGAACAGCGGCCCGATGTCCTTTGCGGCCATATGCAGCTCGCCGGCCAGGGCCGGCGCGACATAGGCGATCATGCCCGAGTCGAAACCGTCGAGCACCAGCACCGCGACGCAGATCGCAACGACGGCGCGCTGAAACCACGACATCGACCGCTCGTCGATGAAAGTCTGCACATCGAGGGTCCGCGCAGTCACGGCGCCCGGGGAATGCGAATCTCGCAAACTCATGGTTGATGTCTCCAGTCTTTTATTATGGGTGCCAGCCGGACGTTCCCGTCCGGCCCGAATTGGCGCAACGCTGCGCGGCGCGATTAGAGCCGGCCGGCCGCGTGTTCCGCCGCGATGAACTCGCACGCGCGCGCGGTCAGCGCCATGATCGTGAGCGTCGCGCCGCTACAGCCGCCAGTCGGGAAACAGCTGCCGTCCGTCACGAACAGGTTCGGCACGTCCCACGCCTGGTTGTGGCCATTGAGCACCGACTTCTGCGGGTCCGAGCCCATGCGTGCGCCGCCCGTCTCGTGAATCGCCGCGCCCATCGTCATGCTTTGCTTGAAGTAACGGCGGAACAGCATCCGGCTGAACCAGTCGGCTTCCGGAAACGCGCCGCGCCCGCTTTCCTGGAGCCCGAGCGCGGAGCCCGAGAACTCGACTTCGAGCCCGGCCGCTTCGACCATCTCGCGAATCGCGCGCGACTGCTCGCGCAGCATCGCCAGCTCGTTGGCCGACATCGCGCAGGTGATGTGCGGGATCGGTTGGCCCCAGGCGTCGCGTTGCTGGTGATTGAGCGTGATGGTGTTGGTGACGCTCGGCAGCATTTCGCCAAAGCCCATGATGCCGAACTTGGCCGGTTGCCCGTCGCGCGAGAACAGCCGGCCGATCGTGCCCTGGAACGCGAAGCCGCGCACGAAGCCCGGATTCGCGTGCCCGTTCAGGTTCTCGAAGCGCGGAATGTACACGCCGCCCGACGCCCCGTAAAACGGGTCCGGCGGCAAGGTGTCGTCCACCTCAAACCCGGTGCGGCCCGGCACCGTGCCGATGATCAGGTTCGGCACCTGATCCATGAAGTAACGCCCGAGCGTGCCCGAGCCGTTCGCAACACCGCCCGGCGCATGCGGCGCGGCCGAATTCAGCAGCAGACGCACCGATTCGATGGTCGAGGCGCACAGCAGCACTGCCTTGCCCGACACCGTGTGGCGCTCACGCGTCTTGCGGTCGATGAACTCGACGCCGGTGGCCTTTTTCGTCGACGGATCGGTGATCACGCGCGTGACGATCGCGTCGGTGCGCAGCGTCAGACGGCCGGTTTCCTTCGCTGCCAGCATGCCGGCCGGCACGCGCCGCGCATTGGGCGGCATATAACGCCACGCGACGGCATGACGCTCGGGCCAGTGCGTCTCGGTCTTCTCCTTGAAGTCGCGCTCGGCGGCCGTGAGCTTCGACGGGCCCGCAAACTTGCCGTTCGGCAGGTTCGGCACGTCATCGTTACAGCCGCGCACGCCGAGGAACTGCTCGACACGGTCGTAATACGGCGCGAGATCCGCGTACGAGATCGGCCAGTCTTCGCCGTAGCCGTCGCGCGACGCCGCCTTGAAGTCGACGTCGGACCAGCGCATCAGCACGCGGCCGAACGTGTGCAGACGCCCGCCTAGCTGCTTGCCGCGAATCCACAGGAACGGCGCGTCCTTCGGCGAGCTATACGGATGCTCGCGGTCGTTGACGAACAGATGCTTGAGTTGCTTGCCGTAGAACGCCACGCGCGACTGGATCGGCTGCCCTGAAGCGGCCGCGCGGATGCGCGCCCACAACTGGATGCCCTTCTCGCGCGGTCCCTTGAAATCCGTCTTGAAGTCGTCGGTGCTGATCGCGCGTCCCGCTTCGAGCACGATCACATCGAGCCCGCGTTCGGTGAGTTCCTTCGCCGCGATACTGCCTGCCGCGCCCGAGCCCACCACCACGACGTCATATTGCCTGGTTGCCATCGCTTCCTTCCATCCTGTACTAGGCCAGCAAAAACGATACTTTTCGTATCATCATTGCATTCGACCATCAAACATCGTTTATTTTGCAAATGATCCGGGCATGCCGAAGCACGCCTTAGCGGTTCTGCGCGAAGGCCGCGTCGAAACGCTGGCCCGGCAGCGGCCACAGCAGCGAGCGCACGAACTTCACCGCGCGCGCGGCGCCTTCGGTGCGCTCCATGCCCGCGTCTTCCCATTCGATCGAAATCGGTCCCGCGTAGCCAATCGCGCGCAGCGTGCGAAAGGCGTCTTCCCAGGGCACATCGCCCTGCCCCGTGCTGACGAAATCCCAGCCGCGCCGCGGGTCGCCCCACGCGAGATGCGAGCCGAGCACGCCCGCGCGGCCATTGGCCGGGCGCACACGCGTGTCCTTGCAATCGACGTGATAGATGCGGTCGCGAAAGTCCCACAGAAAGCCGACCGGATCGACGTTCTGCCACATCATGTGCGACGGGTCCCAGTTGAAGCCGAACGCGGACCGGCGGCCAATCGCGTCGAGCGAGCGCACGCTCGTCCAGTAGTCGTAGGCGATCTCGCCCGGATGCACCTCGTGCGCGAAACGCACGCCTTCGCTATCGAACACGTCGAGGATGGGGTTCCAGCGCGCGGCGAAATCTTCGTAGCCCGCGTCGATCACATGATCGGGAACGGGCGGAAACATCGCGACGTATTGCCAGATCTTCGAGCCGGTAAAGCCAACCACCGTATCCACGCCGAGCTTGCGCGCGACTCGCGCGGTCAGCTTCAGCTCTTCGGCGGCGCGCTGGCGTACACCTTCCGCCTCGCCATCGCCCCACACCTTCGCGCGCACGATGCCCTGATGACGAAAGTCGATCGGATCGTCGCAGACGGCCTGCCCGGCCAGATGGTTCGAGATCGCGTAAAGCTTCAGGCCGTGGCGATCGAGAATCTCGCGGCGGCTCGCCAGATACGCGTCGTCCTCGGCCGCGCGCCAGACGTCGAGATGGTCGCCCGAGCAGGCGATCTCCAGGCCGTCATAGCCCCACGACGCCGCCAGCCGTGCGACTTCCTCGAACGGCAGATCGCACCACTGGCCGGTGAAGAGCGTGACCGGATTCGTTTGTGTGTTCATGGCATTCCTTGTCTGGATCAGGTCACGTCGGCCGCGTCGTTCACATCGACCCACTGGCCGGTCTGCGCCGAGCGGATCACCGCGTCGACGATGCGCGACGAACGCAGCCCATCGGCGAAAGTCGGCACGCCGTCGACCGCCTGGCCCGCAACGCGCGCGTACGTGTCGGCAACAAAATTCTCAAAGCACTGCGCGTAGCCCTGCGCGTGGCCGGCCGGCAGATGCGAGAGCCGGCGCGCGTCTGCCGCGCCTGCGGACGGATCGCGCGACAGCACTTCGGCCGAACCCTGGCTGCCGAGCCACACCGTCTCCGGATGCTCCTGATCGAACACGGCCGAGCGGTGCGCGCCGTCGAACTCGAACCACAGCCGGTTCTTGCGTCCGGCGGACACCTGCGACACCGTCACCGTGCCGAGCACGCCCGACGCGGTACGGAACATCACGCTTGCCGCATCCTCCGTATCGACGCGTTGAAGCGGCCCAACGCCATGCGCACCACCGAACGACGCGCTCGATTGCGCGGGCCGCTCGGGCACGGTGATGGTCGTCGCGGCGCTCAGCGACGCGATGCGCTCGCCGGTCACGAATTCCATCAGGTCGCACCAGTGCGAGCCGATATCGGCGAAGGTGCGCGACGGGCCGCCTTTGGACGCGTCCACGCGCCAGCTGGTCGCCGTCGGGCTCAGCAGCCAGTCCTGCAGATAGCTGCCGTGCAGCAGTTGCCAGCGGCCGAATTCTCCCGCCTGGGCGCGCGCACGAATCTCGCGCACGAGCGGGTGATAGCGATAGACGAACGGCACCGTCGCAATGCGATCGAGCTGCGCCGCGTAGTCGGTCAACTCGCGCGCGATCCCGCTCGATACCGCCAGCGGCTTTTCGCAGATCACATGCGCGCCGGCATCGAGCGCGGCGATCGTATGCTCGGCATGCAAGCCGTTCGGGCTGCAAACGTGCACGACATCCGGCGCGAGTTCGCGCAACGCGGCGAACGAGTCGAACGGCGCGGTGCGCCAGCGCGCGGCTACTTCCGCCGAGCGCGCGGGGCTCGACGCCATCACGCCGACCACGCGCGCGCCCGCGAGCAGGGCCGCACGACGATGGACTTCGGCGATCATGCCCGCGCCCAGAATCACCACGCGCGGAGCATCGCGGCCATCACCGATCGGAAGAGAGGAAGCGTTCGTATCTGTCATGGTTCAATCGTGTCATCGAGCGTTGCGAACGCAACGAACGCCGGATCGCGCACACTGGCCTCGGTCAGCACGCGCAGGCTGCCGTTGTCGGCGTCGACGGCATACGCGCGCACGACGTTGGCCGGGCGGTCGGCCAGCAGCAGGAACGCGCCACCCGGTGCAAACGTGAAATTACGCGCGGCGAGACCCGGGTGAATCGACTTCGCGAGCGGCACGCTGCCTTCGCGCGTGAGCCGCCCGGCCGCATCGACCGAGAACCACGCGAGCGAGTCTTCGCCGCGATTGTTCGCGTAGACAAAGCGCCCTTGCGGATGCACGCGCACCTCGGCGGGCTCGTTCAGGCCCGCGTGCGTGGCGGCGGTCGTGCGGCAGCGATCGAGCAGCGTCAGCGCGCCGGTTTGCGGATCGAAATCGAACGACGCGAGTTCCGAAGCGAATTCGAGCGTCACATACGCACGCGCGCCGCTCGCATCGAACGCGATATGGCGCGGGCCGGTTTCCGGCGACATGACGAAGGTCTGCGCCAGTTCCAGCGTATCGCCGAGCCGGTACACGAGGATCGTGTCGGTGCCCTTGTCGCAGACGATCACGTAGCGGCGCGACGGATCGATCACCGCGCAATGCGCGTGCGGGCTCGCCTGCGCGTGGCCGCCGTTCTGCGGCGAACGGTTCGGGTCCATGCCGTGGCCGGTCAGGACCTTCAAGTCAAGGATCTTGCCGAGCGCGCCGTCCGCTTCGATGCCGTACAGGATCACGGTCGAGTCGTCGTAGACGAATTCGCTGGTCCACTCGCCATCGGCGCCGCGCACCACGCGCTCGACGTGCTGAAAATCGCCGTGATTCGCGCTCACCAGCCGCCCCGCCTCGTCGTCGAGATCGAGGAAGGTCGGGCGCGGGCCGGGCGCGACGCGCGAATTGCGCCACGTCAGGCGGCCATCGCGCGGGTCCACCGCGAACGCATGCACGCGCGCTTGCGGCTCGACCGGGCCACGGCCGTCGGTCTTGCGTTCATCGACCGCGTACAGCATCGCGCGACGCGGCGACCACGCCAGATAACCCGCCTCCAGCACCTCGCGCGCGTGGCTCGTCTCAGTCAGCGCCGTGCCATCGGCGGCCACGTCGAATACGTGGATGCCACCGCCCTCGTAACGCGTGGTGTTGCCATACGCGCCAACGTAGGCGATCAGCCGGCCGCCTGCGCGGCCCGGGTTCGCGGCGCCGCTCATGCGCCGACGAGCCGTTGCAGCATCTCCTGATGCCGGCGCACCTGCTCGACCTCGCTCATCAGATCCTCGCGCCGGCCATCCTGGAAGTAACGCTGTCCTTCGTATTCCGAATTGATGTAGCCATCGAACCCGCCCGCCTTCAGCGCATGGATCGCCGTGGGATAGTCGATCGAGATGTCCTGGAACTGCCCGTCCGCGCCCGGCACCGGCGACATGTTGTAGAACTTGCCGTGCACGCCCACCACGTGTTTCGCAAGCTGCCGCAGCGTCTCGCCGGAGGTACGCGACATGTTCAGCGCTTCCGCGACCACCGTGTAATCGAGCGGCTGCGCATGATCGATCCGCTCGTCGGCAAAGCGGCGCACGCCGTCGAACAGCGTCTTGAGATCGGCCTCGCAATCGCCGGTCGTCAGATAGCGCGTGAACGCCGAGCGCACATTGCCGGCCGTGTGCTTCGCCGCACCAGCCGCGCTAAACGGCGCGTCGCCGGTTTCGAGCAACAGCGACAATTCGATCGCCGTCGCCCCAGCGCTCGGCTGCGCGCCGCGCCGTTCGTAGGCCGCGATCAGCACTTCGGTCGGGCGGGTCTGGAAGATGCCGAGATCCGGCACGATGCCCAGATGCCGCGTACCGGTGCGTTCGGCGAATTCGACGATTTCGCTCACCTGCTCGCCTTCGAGGCGCATCGGCTGATGCACTTCCTTGCCCAGACGAATATCGAGCGCTTCCGCCAGCGGCAGCGCCTTCAACATCACGTCGAGCGGCGTGACCGACAGCACGCGCACATTGCTGAAGCCGAGGAACTTCGCCAGATGGATATCGTGGCGCAGCCGCTCGGCGCATTCGTCGTGCGTCATCACGTGATCGCGGAACTGCAGCACGTCCATGCCAACGTCGAGCGTCACCGGCGTCAGGCCGTATTGCTCCATCCAGTCGAACCAGGTGCGCACGAACTGGCCGCCCGGATTCGGGTAGTGCAGCGACATCTCGTCGATCAGTTCGATGCCGTCGGCGCCCGGCAGGTTCTCGCCCACTTCGCGCAGTTGCGCTTCCAGGTCGAGATCCTTCATGAACTGCGATTGCTGGTAGCTGTAAAGGGAAACGCCTCGTTTGATCGCCATGTGCGTCATGCCTCCGCGGCCAGTTTCAGGTGATAGGTAATGATCTGCGGCGCCTTGTCGGAGCCTGCGCCGGTGCCCGGTTTCGGCGGCTGTTTCACCCACGCTTCGTCGGTCGGCAGATAGCCATAGGCAGCGAGCACCGACTGCTGGAAGCGCACCGCGTGCTCGCCCGGCTTCAGGCCGCCCGGCGCCGCGACGTGCAGGATCGCTTCGTCGTCGTAATGCCAGTGCTCGTAGACCGCGCCGCGAATCGTGTCGAACGAGCGCGGCGGCTTGCCGTTGATCTCGAAGGTCTGCGCATCGACCGGATACTCGACGCCGTCGACCTCGATGAAATAGCCGTTGTGCAGCGACAGAAAGCAGCCGCGATAATTCGCATGACGAACCGCCAGCGAGAAGCCGACGATCTGGCCGTCGCGCGTCACGTTGCGCAGGCCGTCCGGTCGAATCAGAAAATTTTCGAACATGGCGATGAACCAGGAGTTGAGAAGGAAACGCGACGCTCAGCCGGCAGGCGTCGCGGCTTCGCCGCGCGTGTCACCACGGGTGTCACGGAAGCAGGTGATCCACAGCGTCGCGGTGATGACGGCGGCGATGATCGGCACGAGCCACACAGGCGCCCAGCCCGCCGCACCCGCTTCCGGATGTTGCGCGACCGTGACGCCGTAAATCGCGCCCGAGATCAGCGAACCGGCGGCCGCGCCAAAGCCAGAGATCGCAATGATCAGCCAGCTCTGCGCCTGCGCCTTCATGCGCGCGGGGGCGACGCGGTCGATATAGATCGCGCTCAGGATCAGGAAGAAGTCGTTGCAGATGCCGTGCAGCGCCACGCCGAAAATCGCCACCCACACAAGATGCTTCGCGGCGATCACGAACATCACGAAGCGCACGCCCCACATCGCCATGCCGACCAGCAAGGCCCATTTCATGCCGATCGCGTCGAGCACGAACGGCACGCTCGCGATGAAGATCACTTCGGATGCCTGACCGATCGCCAGCACCCCAGCGACGTTGCCGATGCCCAGCACGCTCAGATACGGCGACGCGAACGAGTTGTAGACGCCCAGCGAGATCGAGGTCAGGAATGCGCAGGTAATGAGGATGGCGAAATTGCGGTTGCGGAACAGCACGAGCGACTTCACGCCGAACAGATCGCCGATCGAGAAGGCCAGGCCGCGCGCCGGCGGCGGCGTCGAAGGCAGCGTGAACGAGTACACGCCGAGCACGAGGCTCACGACGCCCGCAACGGTGAACACACCGGTCGACGCCGACAAGCCCATCGAGCCGACGGCGAGCCCGGCGATCACCCAGCCGAGCGTCGCGAACACGCGCGTGTACGGAAACGCCTTCGGCATATGACGGAAGGTGATCGCGTTGCTCAGGCCAAGGGTCGGCTGGAAGCACAGCATGTACACGAAGATCAGCACCAGCGTGAGCGTGCCGTGCCCGGCGTGGATCACGTCGGGCAGCAGGAACATCAGCGCGCCGCCGAGCAGATGCGCCACGCCCAGCACCTTCTGCGAGGCGAAGAAACGGTCGCCGATCGCACCGAGGAAGATCGGCGAAATGATCGCGGCGAACGCGCCGAGCGAATAGGCGGTGCCGATGATGGTCGGCAGATGGTTGGTCGCGAGCACGAGGCCGAGCGTCGCAAACCACGAACCGAACACGATGAATTCCAGCAGCATCATGAGGCTCAGCCGCGCGAACATGCCGCGGCTGCCGCTTGCGTCGGCCTGATGTCCCTGAAGCGTGTCGCTCGACAGCGTTCCGCTGCCCTGACTGCTTGAATGAACCATTTGGGTTGTGTCTCCACAGACTATCTGTACGGCTGGATCGAACGCCGCTCGTTTTCACAAAATATGCACTATTCGAATCATCAACGCAACGACAAAAGATTGATCGTTTATTTTGTGAATTATTTTTACGCTCGATTCGGCCGATTTTCGGGGTAAACGCCAGGACGTTTTCGCGACAGCGCGACGCCGCAGCCGCCTTTAAAACGAATGCATGATGCCGATGAACGCGCCGGTCTGACTGTGCCCGGTCGGCGGATTGCCCGAGGCGACCGTCGTGCCCTCGGTACTGGTGGCAAAGATGGAGAAGTTGGCGGTCGCGCTGTTATGCACGGTCGCGAACTGCGCGCGCAGCGACGTGCGCTTCGAAAGCGAATAGATGCCGCCGATGCCGTACATCGTCGCATTGCCGCCCTGGTTGTTCGCGTTGACGTGGTACACGCCGCTCATCAGTTGCAGCGCCGTCGACACCTGCCACACTGCGCCGCCCCAGAAGTAATCGGTCGAGGTCGGCGTGCCGCCCGCGCTGCTCGCGCCCGAGGTGCGCGACGCCTGGTAGGCGGCCTGCAACTTGACCGGCCCGACGAACAGGTTCGCCGCCAGCGTGTATTCGCGCGAATAGGCGAACACGTCGCTCATCTGGCCGTTCGCATCGCGCGTCTCGTCGAACATCGCGCGCACCTCGACCAGCGAGTTCGTGTAGGTCGCGTACAGGCCGTCGCCGCGCCCTTGCGAGGTCGTGCCGTCGCCGTTCCAGTGCGTTGCATTCGAGAGCGAATATTGCGCCGCGAAATCGAAGCCATTCCAGCGCGGCGACGCGTAATTGACCGCGTTATTCGCCTCCGGCCAGTTGCGCCCGCGCACCAGCGACGCCGATGCCCACGGCGACTGACCGAACGGATCGAAATCCCAGACCGCGTTGGAAATGAACAACTGGTGGCCGACCGTCAGCGTACCGAAGCGGTCGTTCGCGACGGCGATGGTCGAGAAGCGGTTGAAGATGCCTTCGCCTGCGAGTTCGCCGTTGGTGGCGAGGAACTGGTTTTCGAGGTGGAACTGGACTGTGGTGCCGTTGCCGATGTCTTCGGTGCCCATCAGGCCGAGCATGCTGACGCCGCCGTCGCCGCTCTCCACCGAAAAGCGGCTGCTGCTGCCGGTGGTCTTGCCCGAGCCGGTTGGCATGCCGCTGGCGTACTCGATGCCGGCGTCAATGCGGCCGTACAAGGTAATGGACCCTTGCGCCTGCGCGGCCAACGGCAGCGCGCCCATCAGCAGTGCGCCTGCGAGCGCACCAGTTGTCATACGGGTTTTCATACTGTCTCCATGACCGCGCCGCCGTGCGGCGCATCGTTTTTATGTCCTGCGATGGCTCCGAAAGTAACACGATGTGAATCATTAACTCAATTCATCCAGCCATATCATTTCTTTATTGAATGATTTGGAGGTGCGAATTGTCATCGCTGTGTCGTGCGGTGGCGCCGCTACAGCAGGGGATTCATGGAGCGTGGGGAAAGGGTCGAGCCGTCTGGCCCGGAGAACTAACGCGTGTGCCCTGCGCCGGATTGCGTTATCCGGCGACAGGAACGAGGGCTAAGGACAGGCGGAGCGGCCCGCCCTCAAACCGTGGCGTCGAGCGCCTGCAAGGGCTCACGCCGCGCGTCGAGCATCCACGACGGCAGTTCGCTGAGGCCTTGCCCGAGGTCGCCCATGACGGTCGCGAGGCCGCCCAGCAGCGTCGCGTCGCCGCCAAGCTGCGCCGGCCGCAGTTGCACGGACGACGAGAACGCCGGTACGTTGTTTTCCTCGATCGCCGTCTGGATGCCGCCGAACACCAGCTCGCCGGCCGTCGCGAGCGTGCCGCCAACCGCGATCACGCTGGGCGCGAGGATCTTCGCCATATTGGCGAGCGCCCGGCCCAACTGCCGCCCTGCCTCGTAAAGCACGCGAGCGCAGATCGGGTCGCCGGTCTGTGCGGCGGCGATGACTTCGGCGAGCGAATCCTTCTGGCTCTCCGAGCCCTGTAGCGCGAGCAGGATCGAGCGCTCCGACGCGACCGTCGACAGGCATCCCCGGCTGCCGCAAAAGCAGACTGGGCCGGTCGAATCGAGCACGACGTGACCGATCTCGAACGCCATGCCATTCGCGCCGCGGTGAAGCTTGCCATCGACGACAAGACCGCCGCCAATCCCGACCGAGCACGCCACATAGAGAAAACAGTCGGAGCGCCGCCCGGCGCCCCAGGTCCACTCGGCGAGCGCGCCAAGGTTCGCGTCGTTGTCAACCGCAACCGGCACGCCGAGCGCTTCGCCCAGCATCGTCGCGATCGGCACGTCCTTCCAGCGCGGCAAGCGCAACGCGGCCCACGGCGCGATGATCCCGCCGTTCGCGCGGTCGATCGGCGCCTGGATCGCGACCGATACGCCCGCCAGATCGCCGACCGCCACGCCGGCGCGCGCCGCCAGCTCACGCACCAGGGTGACCACCGGATCGGGACCGCCGATCCGCGCCGGGTCGGTGATTTCCAGATCGATGCGCCGGTTGGCGCCGAACGCGAAAATCGCCCCGCTGACCGCCTGCGGCCCGACGTTGACCGAGACGATCGTGCCGCGCTTGGGCACCAGTTCGACGAGCGCCTCGCGGCCGTTGATCCACTGGATTTCGACGACGCCCTCGTCCTTGAGCACCTGCACGATCTTGTTGATCGCCGCGGGCGATAGCTCGGTGCGGCGCGCAATGGCGGCCTGCGACTGCGGGCCGGAGGTGCGCAGCAGGTCGATGACGGACTCGACGTTCAGATTGCGGCGGGCACGGGTGGCGCGACGCGGAGACGACGCGGACATAGGGGGAGCGGGCGTGTGGGACGGCATCCGGCGATGGTACTGTTTCCAAAGTGAACGATCAAGCTGACGGTAACGCGAGGACCGTACGCGATGTGGACTACACGATCAGGCGGCCGTGGCTAGCCATCGCTGTGGGCGGTTCACGTACAGAGTCGGCACAGGCCAGGGCTCCCGCGTTCGCCTGCGTGTTCGCCCCGTCATCGCCCGCATGCAGCGCGCGCACGATCCGCGCCAGCGCAGCTGCCGCCGCGCACGGCGCGCGATCGGCCCGCGTCGCCACGCCCAGATCGCGCCAGGTGCCCGGCAACGCCACGGGCACGCGCACGAGCGTAGCCGTTGCGGCCGGGTCTGCCGCCCACGCGCTCCTCACCACGCCGCATGCGGCGGCATCGTCGGCCACGCGTGCGGCAAGCTGCGCGGTGTCGCGTTCGATGGCGATCCACGGCTCGGTCACGCCGGCCTCCGCGAGCATGCGCAACAGCATCGGCAAGGCCTGCGCTTCATGCCGATCGACGAACCAGCGGATCGACGTGAGATCGCGCGCGCCATCGCTGACCGACGCGCACGACAGGAGCGGATGGCCGCGTCGCGCCACGAGCGTGAGCGGCGTGCCGAACAAGGGCTCGACCGCGAGACCGTCCTCGTGACGGAAATCGCGCAGCGCGCCCACGACCAGATCGACCTCGCGGCTTTGCAGCGTCGACGTGAGACCCGCAGTGGATCGCCCTTCCAGTTCGATCAGATCGACGTCGAGCCCGGGATGCACGCGGCGCAATACCGCCATCGCCCGTTCGAGCACGAGCGCACCCGCGCCCGGCAGCGCGCCGACGATCAAGCGGCCGTCGAGCGGCAGCCGTTGCGCGGAGAGATCGTCCGCGAGTTGAGCGGCTTCGTTCAACGCTGCGCAACTCGCCTCGCCCAGACGGTAGGCAAGATCCGTCGGCTCGAGCCCGCTTGTGCGCCGCTCGAACAGCGGCCGTCCGGCCTGGTTCTCCAGCGTCGCCAGCGCGAAGCTCACGGCCGGCTGGCTGATGCCCATCTGCCGCGAGACGACCGACATCTGCCGGCAACGGATCAGCCGCCCGTACATCTCCAGCCGCCGCGCGTTGAGCACCACCTGCGGAATGCCGCGCGCCCCGATCCGGCGACGCTCGACGTTCCAGACCGCCAGGCGCTCCATCACGGCGCGCACGCGCGGCATCATCGCCTCGCCGGCCGGACTGAGCACCGTGCCGCGCGACGAGCGGCTCAAGAGCGGCGTGCCGAACTCATCTTCGAGCAGGCGGATCGCGCGCGACACGGCAGACTGCGCCCGGCACACGGTACGGCCGGCTTCCATCATGCTGCCGGAGTCCACGACCGCCAGCAGCGTATTGAGCGACAGGAGGTTCACCATGGCGGCCTACGCCTCACACACCCGTACCGACGGCGACCGGCTGCGCCGTATCGCGTCGATGCGCGGTCATCATCAGGCCGGCGAACGCCGCACAAGCAACGAAGCACGGCACGGAGGCAAGCTTCAGGAGCGCGGGCACGCCCATTCCGCTGCCGAGCAGCACGGCGCCGCTCAACGTGCCGAACACCGATCCCAGCCGCCCGCATCCGGCCGTCCAGCCGATGCCGGTTGCCCGCGCGGCGGTCGGGTACAGGAAGCTCGCGAGAATGCTGGACCCGGTCACGCACGCCCCGCACGACGCGCCCACCGCCATCACGACGAGCGCGGCCGGGAGCAGTTGCGTCACGACGTTGCCGATCACGATCAGGCAGACCGCCGCGACCAGCGCGCTCGCCACCATGCACGCCTGGCGGTTCAGGCGGTCCATCAGAAAGCCCACGCTCAGGCTGCCAAACGGCGAGCCGATCAGGAACAGACTCAGCAGCAACGAAGTCTGCGCGGGCGAGTGGCGAGTCGAATGCAGCAGGATCGGCAGCCAGTTGGTCAGGAAGTAGACCACCATCAGCGTGCAGAACGAGGCGAGCCACAGCAGCGCCGTGCGCACGGCGAGGCCCTCGCGAAACAGATCGGCGACCAGCGCGCGCTGCGCCGTTTCCTGATGCGAGACAAAGGTCACGCCGCTGAAGTCCTCGCTGGGCGCGAGTCGCTGCATGATCGCGCGCACGGCATCCTGGCCCGTATGGCGCAGCAGCAGGAAGCGCACCGAATCCGGCACGCGCAACGCGATCGCCACGACCAGCAGGAGCGGCAGCACGCCGCCCACCACGAACATCGCGGTCCAGCCGAACGCGGGTATCAGTTGAGCGGCGACGAACCCGGCAATGCCGCCACCCAGCGGAATGCCGCAGCCGAGCCACGCAAGCTGCGTCGAGCGCCGCTCGCGCGGGCACATCTCGGCGATCAGCGCCATGGCGCATGGCCCCGCGCCGCCCAGACCCAGCCCGGCGACGAAGCGCAGCGCCACGAGCCACGACAGCGTGTGCGCAAAGGCAGAGACCAGCGTGAAGCCGCCGAAGATCAGCACCGACGCGACCAGCACGCGCTTGCGGCCGAGCCGGTCGGCCAGCGGCCCGCACAGAAACGCGCCGACCGTCAGACCGCCGAGACCGGCCGCAAACAGCGAGCCGAGCGCCTTCGGCGCAAGATGCAGGATGGCCGCGAGCGACGGCGCGACATAGGCGATCATCACCGCGTCGAAGCCGTCGAGCACCAGCACCGTGACGCAGATCGCCATCACGCCGAGCTGGTAAGACGACATGCGCCGTTCGTCGATAAAGGACTGGACGTCGATGACGCCGCCCGCCGTTGTGCCGATGCCCTTGCCTTTGCCAGTGGCGCCCATGTGTTGTCTCCTGATTGACGCCGTCTAGCGCGGCGCGTTTTGCGTTGCGTTTTGCTTGGCTTTGCCGCTAGCGGCCCGCGCAGGCGGGCTTCCCGGCGGCGTCGCACGCGCCGGCCGTCGTCAGCGCCGCGCCTTCGGCGCTAGCCTCCTGGGCGGCGAGGCGGTGCAGGATCTGCCGCATCAGCAGGCCCGGTTTGTCCGGCGCGAAGTTCAGGTCGAATTGCGGCTCGGTGTCCTGGGTGACCGCTTCCAGAATCCACTCAAGCGCATCGACGTCTTCCTGATACGCCTTCGCCGATGCCTCGTAGAGCCACTTGTCCGCGTCGGCATCGTCGAGATTGAAATTGCGGCTGTTGAACCACCAGTAGTGGATGCTGCCGTTCGTCTCGGGCGTGAAGATGTGCGTGATGTTGAAGCGATAGGTGCGCGGCGTGCCGCTCGGATCGTGGTTATCGACGATGCGCGCGTAGGCCGTGTGCAGCGCCGGCGACACGAAACGCGCGTCCGAGAAGCGGTCCACCGGCTTGCCGGTCAGCCCGGTCGGCACGCCATAGACGCCCGGCGGCGGCGAGTTGCGCAGTTCGCGGTCGATCACCACGGCGTTGCCTTCGACGCGCACTTTCAGCCGCGAGCGTGCATATTCCGGCGTGCCGATCGCACCGGGATGCAGAAACGGGAAATGCGTCTGGTCGAGCAGATTCTCGTGCATCGACACGTAGTCGGATTTCATATGGAACGTATCGCTCACGCTCTTCCATTGCGGGTCCGCCAGCCAGCTCGTATCCGGCACGAGCGTTTCGTCGGCGAGATCGGGGTTGCCCATCCAGATCCACACCAGCGGCCCGCGCTCGGCCGTCGGGAAGCTGCGCACGTTGGCGTTGGTCGGCACGATCGGCATGGCGGGCATGTTCACGCAGCGGCCCGCCGGATCGAACTGCATGCCGTGATAGCCACACATCAGGATGTCGCCGACCAGCTTGCCCTTCGCGAGCGGAAACGAGCGGTGCGGGCAGCGGTTGCGCACCGCGCAGACCTCGCCCGCGAGCGTGCGGTACAGCGCGACGTCCACGCCAAGCAGACGTCGGCTGATGATGTCGCGGCTCACTTCGTTGCTCGTCGCGGCCACGTACCAGCAGTTGCGCACGAGCGGCGTGGCGTGATCGGCAAAACCGCCGGGAGTGAAGCCCGGCACGTCGTAATCGTGACCGGCTTCGGCGTGGGAGAGTTGGCTCATGTCGTTCATAGCGTTTTCGTGATGCTGGTTTCGTGATGCCCTGGCAACTGCTTAGGCATCCAGAATGAGTTCCTGTCCGCAGGTACGGGACACGCAGATGCACATCGTGTCGCCAGCGGCTCTTTCGTCGTCGGTCAGATAGCGGTCGTGATGCTGCAACGCGCCGTCGCTCGAGACCACGCGCAGCGGGCACAGCCCGCATTCGCCACGGCGGCAGTCCCACAGCACCGGAACGCCCGCAGCGTTGAGCGCGTCGAGAATGCTCGCGTCCTCGCTGACGTGGATCGTTCTGCCGCTTTGCAGCAGCTTCACGTCGAACGCGTGGGTCTCGCCCGCCTGCGCCGCGCCGAACAACTCGCTGCGCACGCGCGCGTCGTCCCAGCCGAGCGTGCGGCCGGCGTCGTGGGTCGCCCGCACCATCGGCGCGGGGCCGCAGACGTAGGCCACGGTGCTATCCGGCTGCGCGCGCATGACGTCGACCAGATCGAGCACGCCCGCCTCGTCGCTGTAGTGGAAGCGCACCGCGTCGCCCGCGATGCGCGCGAGTTCGTCGTGATACGCCATCTCTGCGCGCGATCGGCCCGCATAGATCACGCGGAACGGCCGATGCCGACGTGCGAGACTGCGCGCCATCGACAGGATCGGCGTAATGCCGATGCCGCCCGCCAGCAGCAGCACGGGCGCGGCGGTGCGGTCGAGCGGAAAGTTGTTGTTCGGCGGCCCGATCTCCAGGCGCACGCCGCGCTCGAAGGTGCGGTGAATGTGGGCCGAGCCGCGCGTCGCGCTTTCGCGCTGCACGGCGATGCGCACCGTGTGGCGGGGATCGTCGCTCTCGGCATCGCCGCCGATCAGCGAATAGTGGCGCACGATCAGGCCACGCTCCGGCGACACGGTATGCACCGCGATATGCGCGCCCGGGCCGTATTCCGGCAGCGGCTTGCCGTCGACCGACGTCAGCAGGTATTCGCGCACGCGCCCGGTGAGCTCTCTCACGCGCGTCACCTCGACGCTGAAGTTGCTTCTTGCCATCTCGTCTCCTCGTGCTGCATGGGCGCCGGCCCGGCTCGCGTTGCCGGACGGCTGCATCGCGCCGGCCGCCAGCACCGGCGCGGAATTGCGGGATCACATGAGCGCACGGGCGCGGCTCGCCGGGCGGCAACCGCGACGGGCTGAGGCTGCGCGGTATCGGACTTTTGGGGACGGCGGGCGACGCGGACATCGCGTGCTCTCATGTTTCGAGATAGTGTATTGATGTCAATCACGTCACATTTAAGTTAATCTGACGTATCTGTAATCGATTTTTTGCATCAATCCGACGACAAGGTGGAGACGGAATGTGGACCTGATCATGCACGTGAAGACCTTCGCCACCGTCGCGCGCTGCGGCAGCTTCACCGATGCGGCGCGGCAACTGGAGGTCGTGCCGTCGGTGGTCGCGCGGCGGATCGCGCAGCTGGAGGCGAGGCTGAACACGCGCCTGTTCGAGCGCAGCACCCGCAAGGTGAGCCTGACCGAGGCCGGCGAGCGCTTCTACGCACGCGCGGGGGAACTGGTCGAGGAATTCGAGGACCTGGTGGGCGCGGTCGAGCGCGACAGCGGCAAGCTGGAAGGGCATTTGCGCGTGATGGCGCCAACTACGCTGACGATCCGCGAGCTTGCGCCCGTGTTCAGCGGCTTCCTGAACGAGCACCCGCGCATCACGCTCGAAATCTCGCTGGTCGATCAGTCGGCGAGCCCGGCCGAGCGCGGCTTCGATCTCGCGATCAGCGGCCGGTTGTCGAGCTACGAAGGCGTGGTCGACATTCCGCTACGGCCGGTGCGCCCGGTGCTTTGCGCTTCGCCCGGGTATCTGCGCGGCGCGCGGCCGCTCGTGCATCCGCGCGACCTCGCCGCGCATCCGTGCCTCGTGTTCACGCCGACCGGCACGCACTGGAATTTCCAGTCGAGCCGCGGGATTGTGTCTGTCGACGTCAACGCGCGCATGCGTGCGGACGACAACCTGACGCTGCTCACGGCTGCGTCGGCTGGACTCGGCATCACGTTGCTGCCGCTCTACGTGGCCGCCGCGAGCCTGGAGCGCGGCGAGCTGGTGTCGTTGCTGCCCAGCTTTGCGCCGCAGGAGAACTGGTTCAAGGCCTACGTGCCGCGCAGGCGCATGAACGTGGCGCGGGTGAAGGCGTTGGTGGCGTGGCTGGAGAAGGAGTGGCCTGCATGAGAGCCGGCCCGGACGCTGCGGTCATCCCTGGCCGCGCTTGAGCGCCGCGCGCCGCCTGGCGTTGCGAAGCGGCGTCAAATCGTCGGCTGGGAGTGCCGACGTTTTAAGCTCCCCTGAGCGCATGCGGGAAAGCACACGCTTCGCGTTGGCCGCGCAGTCCATGTCCTCGGGTTTGGCCTCGATCTCCGCCAGCAAGCCGACGAGTTGCGCCTTGCTGTGCGCCAGCCGCTTTTCCAGCGCCTCGATGTCCTGCACCTTGGCGCGCAGCGTATCGACCAACGAGCCGTGCTGCCATTGCCCAAGATCGGGCGGCAGCAAGGTACGAATTTCGTCGAGGCTGAAGCCTGCCTGCTGCGCGGCCGCGATCAGGTCGAGCACCAGCACCGTTTGCGGCGTGTAGGTCCGGTAGCCGTTAGGCAGGCGTTCGGCCTTCAACAAGCCGATGTCCTCGTAGAAGCGAATGCGCGAAGCGGCAAGCCCGGTGCGCTCGGCAAGTTCACCAATCTTCATGTTTCCCATACTCCCTCGCCAACCCGAACCTGAGCCTCGTCGCAGCGTCGGGCTCACCCTGTCTGCGCTATTTTATTGCCGATTCCCCCCGCCACGCCTCACCGCTCACGCCCCGCCGCGATCGAATGCCTTCAGCGGCGTCGGCAGATTCAGCACCAATTGCGCATCCTTGACCACGTCCAGCCGCATCACGGTCGACGCCCCCAGGCCGTCAAGGAGCTGACTGAGCGGTCCGCCCTTGCGCATCAACGTCACGTTACGCGGGAACAGGCGCTGGGCGAACGCGAGTGTGTTGGTCTGCACGGTGGCCTGATGCCATTGCCCGTCGACCCGGTTGATCATCGTCGTCGTGCCCATATGCGATTGCGGCGCGACTTCGCGCATGGCCGGTAGCGGCGCGCTCAAGCTCAAATCAGGCGCGCCGCCTGGCCCGGCAATCGTCGCGCGCACATCGGCGCCGATGCTCACATCAATATCGGCGCGCCACTTGGGCAACTGATAGCCATAGACGCCCCGCACCCGCGCGATTTCCGTGGTCACGGGCAGCGCCAGCACATGGGCGAAGAAACTGCGACGCCGCATGGCGTCGAGCAATTCCAGCGCATGAGACCCTCGCGCCCCCGGTCGACGTATCACCACCGCGACGGACACTTCGTCATACGGATCGTTATCGCAAACGGCATACGAAAAGAAAGTCAGCGCCACCAGTCCATAACCCGGGAACGCGCGCAGCGGTTCGAGCGGCGTCGGCAACATCGCCCGAAGCCGCGACAAGGGGGCGACAAACAGCACCTGAATATTGCTGGTTCGATAGTAGAAGTTCGGCGCCCACGTCGGGCCGACCCGCGACTCGATCTTTTGCTTCGGAATCCTGCGAAAAAAATCGATATTCCCCACGACCGGATCGCGCGCCACTTCATCCAGATCCGGATTCATCCGGAAGCGGTCGTAGTAGCCCCCTTCCGGCACCTCGACCTTGTGCGGTCCAAATTCGACCTGAGTGATCCGCCTGTCCATCTCCGTCCCCTTCCCGATGATTTACCCGGCACGCCGCCGTCATGGAGGCACTTTAAGGTTGAAGCGAACTTGAAGGTCAAGCGTCGAAATGCGGATCGCTCATCGGTCACAAAGGGAGTCATAAAGGGATTGACATTCAAGTTGACTTTAACCTTAGAGTCGAACCACGATCAAACGAGGTGAACCCATGAATGTGTTCGACAAGCTGGCCTTGCCCAACGGTTCGACGATCCCGAACCGCATCGCCAAAGCCGCGATGGAAGAAAACATGGCCGACGCCAGTCACGCTCCATCGGAGCAACTGATGCGTCTCTATCAGGCGTGGGCCGATGGCGGCGCCGGCTTGCTCATCACCGGCAACGTGATGGTCGACAGCCGCGCCATGACCGGTCCCGGCGGCGTGGTGCTGGAAGACGACACGCATCTGGAAGCGTTCAGGCGATGGGCGCGTATCGGCCGCTCGAAACGCGCGCAATTCTGGCTGCAAATCAATCATCCGGGTCGCCAGATGCGGGCCAATCTCGGCCAGCCGACATGGGCGCCTTCGGCCGTCCCGCTCGCGCTGGGCAGAATGTCGAAGCATTTCAGCACGCCTTATGCGATGACGCGCGAAGTCATCGAAGAGGTGATCCAGCGCTTTGCCCGCACGGCGCGGCTGGGCGAACTGGCCGGTTTCACGGGCGTCGAAATTCACGCGGCGCATGGCTATCTGCTGAGCCAGTTTCTTTCGCCGCTCACCAACCAGCGAACCGATGAATGGGGGGGCCCACTGGAGAACCGTGCGCGCCTGCTGCTGGAAATCGTCAAGGCCGTGCGCGCGGTCGTTTCTCCGCGCTTCGCGGTGGCGGTCAAATTGAATTCCGCCGATTTCCAGCGCGGCGGCTTTAGCGCGGACGACGCCCGCGACGTCGTGAAATGGCTCAACGACATGCGCGTCGATCTGGTCGAACTGTCGGGAGGAAGCTACGAAGCGCCCGCTATGCAGGGCGACGCGCGCGATGGCCGCACGCTGGCGCGCGAAGCTTATTTCGTCGACTTCGCGCGCGACATCCGCACCATCGCCACGATGCCCGTGATGGTCACGGGCGGCATCCGCCGCCGCGCGATTGCCGAGCAAGTTGTCGCGAGCGGCGTGGATATGGTCGGGATCGGCACAGCGCTCGCCATCGACCCGAACCTGCCGCGTGAATGGCGCACCGGAAACGACCGCGCCCCGGCACTCTCGCCTATCACATGGAAGAACAAGCCGCTCGCCTCGCTCGCCAACATGGCGAGCGTCAAGTTCCAGTTGCGCCGCTTGAGCGAGGGGAAAAAAACCAGACCGAACGTCTCGCCGTTGCGCGCACTCCTCCTGCAACAGCTTGCCGAGATGGCGCGCACCCGCCAGTACCGCCGCTGGATGACGCAGCGCGCGAACGCCTAGCGATTCGATCGCGCCGCGTCATGCCGGTCTTCACTGCGTCTGCGATTTATCCAGCAGACGCCCGACCATCGCGTGAACCGCGGTGAGCTGCGAGGCCGATTTCAGCGCATAGTTCGCGCCGGTATAGCCGAACCAGTCCCAGCAGCCGTCAGGATTGAACGGCACCGTCGATGCGTTCACCTGCGGATACAACACGATGATGTTGTTGGTGTCAGCCCAGTAGTTGTAGCCCGTGTTGGCGTAGAAGTCGTCGCCAACCACGGCCGCCGATTGCTTGCATCCGTGGAAAGCGACGTGCACCTTGCATGCCGTGCCTTCATCGCACGATTTCGGCACGTAGACAAAGCCGGTATCCGCCATGCCGGTCGCCGCGCCGGCAAATTCGCGCTGATCGAACGGCAGGATTTTCCCGCTCAAACTATGTGCGGGCGGATTCAAGGCGCCATAGATCTGCTGCAGCAATGCGCCGGCCTGGTCGTACTTCTTCTTGCCGATCGCGCAGTGATTGATATAAGGCGGCGCATTGTCGGCGCACACATTGCCGAACGACGGTGCAATGAACGCATGGCCAGCGGGAACGTTGTTCACGTAAAGCAGGTTCGACTTCGGCACGCCGGCCTGCTCGAAGAATGACACCGTCGCATCGACGGCCTGCTGGTGGACCACCGTATCCTTGGTACCACTGAATACATAGATCCGCGCCTTCTGGAGGTTCGACAAGGAGTCGATCTGGTTCGTCGACGCAAAGGTCGCGGCCGCGGTGACCATCAACGCCGGGTTGGGCGGCATGAACGGCACCTGCCCCATGCAGATGGTCGTGTTGACGAGAATCCCGGCCGCGCAATAATACGGGCCGCCCGCTACGACACCCGCGCCGATGACCGACGCCGAGTATGCAACCTGATACTGGACCGCCATGAAGGCGCCCGACGACAAACCGGACACCGAAGTCTCCGAAGGATCAGCATGGTAGGACGGCAATGCATCGGCGGCTTGCGCCACCTGCGTGAACGAGAAGGCAACGGAAAGGGCAAGGGCACAAAGGGCAACGCTGCGAAGCGATTTCATCGTGACATCTCCTGTAGCACTGCGAGTGGCAACGGACATCGAACGAATTACGCTGGTGCGAATACAACGCTTTCCCAAAGCGGCGGCTAATGCGTTTTAATGGATAGAGGTCGACCACGGTGAGGCGTCGACAAACAGGCGGTCCTCGCGCCGTCTTCGGGCGTTCGGATAGTGAAGTATTTCGACGAGAAAAAAAGCCGTCAAACCTCTTTTTTATTTCTTCGTGAGACCGATACAACGCTGTCGCATGGTTGTCATTCAAGGCAATTAGCAGGACATCCCAATACGCATGACGCAGTTCGCATATTCAATGCGGCATTCACTCGATCGACGCTTTGCACTCGCGCCATTTGCTCAAAAAATAATGCCAACGGGATAAAGTTTTGGCCCTTGCTTTCCGATATAGAGTACGCGTCAGCGCGTATTCGTTTGCCCATTCCCGAGCCCCATGAAAATCTGCCTGAACATGATTGTGAAGAACGAGGCGCCGGTCATCCGGCGATGCCTCGACACCGTGAAGCCCTGGATCGATCACTGGGTGATCGTCGACACGGGTTCAGGCGACGGCACACAGGACATCATCCGTGAATGCATGGCAGGCATTCCGGGCGAACTCCACGAACGCCCCTGGAAAAACTTCGCACACAATCGCAATGAGGCGATGAGCCTTGCTAAGCCGCACGCGGACTATCTGCTCTTTATCGACGCCGACGAAACGCTCGCCGTCCCGCCTGGATTCGCGTGGCCCTCGCTCGGCGCAGCGGGCTATCGCTTTTCATGCAGCCTGGGCGACTGGAACTATCAGCGCAACGCGCTCGTGACCACCCGCGATCCCTGGCGTTGGGAAGGGGTCCTGCATGAATACCTCACTCAGAATGAGCCGCACGTCTGGGACTATTTGCCGGACGCGACCATCGTCGTGTCGCGCGACGGCGCACGTGCGCGCGACGCGCAAACCTATGAGCGCGACATCCAGGTGCTCGAGCAGGCCGTGCGCGACAACCCTGGCGACACGCGCTATCGCTTCTATCTCGCTCAGAGCTACCGCGACGCCGGGCGTATTGCCGACAGCATTCGCGCGTATCGCGAACGACATGCGATGGACGGATGGGACGAAGAACGGTGGTACAGCCTGTATCAGATCGCTTCACTCATCGAGATGAACGGTGCTCCACGCAGTGAGATCATCGACGCCTATCTGGACGCTTTCCAGGCACGACCGACCCGCGCGGAGCCGCTCTATCATCTCGCGCGTTATCACCGGCAACGCGGCGAATATGTGCTCGCCCATCTGTTCGCGTCACGCGGCGTCGCCCTGCCACGGCCGGCGGATGCGCTGTTCGTCGACGAGTCCGTTTATCGCTGGCGCATGCTGGACGAACTCGCCGTCTCCGCCTGGTATGCGGGGGCCGTGGAAGAGGGGCGCGTTGCGTTGCGCCGTCTGCTGGAGGAGAATTTTTTCCCGCCCGAAGAGGCTGGTCGCATCGTGGCGAACAAGGCGTTCTTCGGGCTGTGAGGAAGGGGGCGCCTCACGCCCCCGCCGGCTAGCTGCGCGAGGGATAGATGCCCTCCACGCAAATCATGTAGGTCAAGCCGTTCGGCGTCACCGTGGCCAGATTCGGCAACGCGAACGTCGTAATGCCATCGCCGCCATAGATGGTGCCTAGCAGACTAAAAAGCGCCGCGTATTGGCTGATTGGCAGCAATTGCCCATTTGCCGGCACGCCGACGCCCACGGTTCCGGCCACCAGCCAGACCGTGCCCAACGTGCACTCGCTGCCCTGTCCCGCCGCCGCGCTGCCGGGCGTGCCCAATCCGGAAACCGTCCCCGTTGCGCCCGTGGCACCTACTGCACCCGTTGCTCCAGTCGGCCCCGTTGCGCCTGTAAAACCGGTTGCGCCCGTCGCGCCCGTTGCACCCGTGACGCCCGTGACGCCCGTGACGCCTTGAACGCCCTGGATACCCTGGGGGCCCGTTGCGCCCGTTGCACCTGTTACGCCCACATTGCCCTGAATGCCCTGCGGACCAGTGGCTCCCGTCGTGCCGGTGGTGCCGGTCGTGCCCTGAACGCCTTGTGCGCCCGTTGCCCCTTGCGGGCCCGTTGCGCCGGTCACACCGGTCACGCCCGTGGCTCCCGTGGCTCCCGTCACGCCCTGGATGCCCTGCGCGCCGGTTGCGCCCGTGGCCCCTGCAACTCCGGTCGTGCCAGTCGCGCCCGTTGCCCCTACCACGCCCTGGATGCCCTGCGGCCCCGTCGCACCTGTCGCCCCCGTTGCACCGTCGGAGCCATCGAGGCCCGCCGTGCCGGTTGCTCCCGTCGGCCCTGCGGCACCCGTCGAGCCCGTCGAGCCCGTCGAGCCCGTCGAGCCCGTCGAACCGGTCGGCCCCGTCGTGCCGGTCGCGCCCGTTGCGCCCGTCGGCCCGGTATTGCCTTTCACCAACTGCTGCGACACCGTAGTCAGGTTGGTGGACTTCGCCGCAAGTTGCGCCTTCAACAATTCCAGCGCGTCGTCATAGGCATTGCCCGAGGTCGGCTGGAACGACTGGTTCATCAAATCGAGCGAACTCGTATCGACGCCCAGATTGGCGAGCAATTGACGCGTATTGGAGAGCGCCGTCGAAACCTGCGCATTCGCCGTATTCACACTGGCAGCGGAAAAGTCCTGGTAGAACGTATCCGTGTCGGCGGTGCCCGCGATCCCCGCGGTGACAAGCTCGGTAAACGGCGTGACGTTGGTCGTGCCAGGCCCCGTGATATAGGAATGCAGCACCACGCCGGTCGACGTCGTGACGCGCGCCACACAAGGCAACACGAGGCCAGCCGTGCTGATGGACCACGAGCCATCGGCAGCCGTCGTGGTCGATGCCTCTCCATTCGCGCATTTCAGATCGATTTCGGCGTTGGCAATCGGCGCCCCCGTCGCCGCGACGCCTTTAATCGTCGCGGGCGCAACGGTCCCGGAACCCGAACCGCCACCACCACAGCCAGCAAACAACGTCATGACGGCAACGGGTATCAGTACGGCGGATATTCTCTTTTTCATTTTCTTTTTTGTCCCCAAACACGTTAGATAACGGCAATGGTTTGCCGAATACATGGTCAGGTTTCTCGAAGACGCAAAGCGCCTCCTCTCCGTGTGGACGTAGCGTCGTCGACGTGACAACGACACGTCCAAAGGGAAAGGTACGAACCGTCTGAAGGGAATCCCGCGGACGCGAGGAGAATGTTTGCGGCGCGAATCTGAAGCGATCCCTGACCATTCACCCCGTTTACGGCAAATTACAAACTTTTCTTTACTTACCCAATCTTTCCTGTGCGGTAAGTATTGCCGATTCGAGAATGGCCTTTGCTTTAATCAATTGGGGATGCGCCATACCCGCTCCCCCGCCACCACATAGACGTCGACATCCGTTGCGCGCGCACCCACGTCGAAGCCGCCGGTAAACGCCCCGAAAGCCGGCAACACGCCCGTGCGTCGCCCGAACCGAAAGCACGGCAGTCGCACGCGATCGACGCCGCTCGCCAGGCGGAATACCGGATGTTCGTGCCCCGCGAGCACATAAGCGCCTTCGACTGTCTGCGGATGATGACAAAGCGCCCACGGCCCCATGCCATAGGGTTCGATCACCCGCTCCACATCGAACTCCGCCGCCAGCGCGCCCGCGTGCCGGTCGTGATTGCCCTCGACGAGCACGAGGCGCAGGCCGCGATGCTTCAAGCGCCATCGACGCAACGCGCTCATCACCTCTTCGGCATGCGATTCGCGCGCGTGCAGCAGATCGCCGAGAAAGACGATCGACTGGGGCCGATGCGTGGCGATCAAACCGTCCAGACGCGCAAGCGTTTCGCCCGTCGAACCCACGGGCACGGGAATGCCGCGTGCACGGAACACCGCGTCCTTGCCCAGATGCAGATCCGCGACGAACAGGCTCCCGAGCGCCGGGTCGAACGCCGCGCGCGCAGCCGAGAGCAACAGCGCATGGCCCTTTACGTCGATCGTCAGCGTTTCAGCGCTCATGACTGTCCTGGCGTTGGGCGGCCTTTTCGAGTTCGGCGAGCATGCGCTCGACGCGATCGGCCAGTTTCTCGGTCGTCACTTTTTCACGCAGACGTCCGACGATCAGCGGAAAAGCGAACGGCGTAGGCTTCTTCGGCTGCGTCAACACCAGCCGGCTCTCGCTCATGCGCACGAGCGCCGCATGAATACGCGCCAGTTCCAGCTCCTGGAACATGACCTCGCGATCGGCTTGCGCGAGCAGCAGGTTCTCGCGGTCATGCTTGCGGAACACTTCGTAAAACAGACTGCTGGACGCCTGCAATTGACGCGCGCTTTTCTGTTGCCCGGGATGACCCTGGAACACCAGACCCGACACTCGCGCAATCTCCCTGAAGCGGCGCGCGGAGAGTTCGGACGCGTTCAGACTCGCCAGAATGTCATGCTCAAGCTCGTCCGGTGCAAACAAGCCGTTGTCGATCAACGTCTGCCAGTCGAACGGTTGCGCAGACAACAATTCGAAACCATAGTCGTTCATCGAAATCGAGAACGTACCAGGCTGATCGCGCGCGACGCGCCAGGCGATCAACGCGCCGAGCCCAACATGCGCCATACGTCCCGCGAACGGGTAGCAGAAAAAATGATGCCCTTCGCGCGAACGCACGCTCTCCGCGACCAGCACGCCGGGACCAGGCAATGCCGACCATCGCGCCTGCAGATTCAGCAACGGCTTGATCGCGCGCATTTCCGGTTCGTCGTAATTGCCGTCGTTCGCGCGCGCGAGCATCACGAGCGCGGCATCCGCAAGCTCGGACGACAAGGGCATCTTGCTGCCCGCCCATTGAGGCATGGCGCCCCGCGAGGACGTCGCGCGCCGCACCCAGGCGGTCATATCGCGCACGCGCACGAGTTCGAGCGAGCGGCCGCCGAAGGTGAACACATCGCCCGGCTTCAGGCGCGAGATGAACGCCTCCTCCATCGTCCCGATACGACCGCCCGTCAGATATGAAACGTTGATGGTTGCATTCGCAACGATTGTGCCGACATTATTCCGATGCCGCCGCACGAGATCGTCGCGCGGGACGCGGTAGACGCCGTCCTCATCGGCGATCACGCGGTGATAGTCGGGATAGGCCGCAAGCGATGCGCCGCCGCGCTCGACGAAGGCCAGCGCCCAGTCGAATTCAGCTTGCGCGAGATCGCGATACGCGTAGGCCGTGCGCACTTCGTCATAGATCGCCGCGGGCGTGAAGCCGCCGCCGATCGCCACGGTCACGAGATGCTGCACGAGCACGTCGAGCGGCTTGAGCGGCATGTCGCGGCCTTCGATATGCCCGGTTTCGATGGCCCAGCGCGCGGCCGCCGCTTCGACCAGTTCGAGCGCGTGGGTCGGCACGATGGTAACGCGCGAAGTCCGACCCGGTGCATGACCCGAGCGGCCCGCGCGCTGCATCAGCCGCGCGACGCCCTTGGGCGAGCCAATCTGGAACACGCGCTCAACGGGCAAAAAATCGACACCCAGATCGAGGCTCGATGTGCACACCACCACTTTTAGCCGGCCATTCTTCAAGCCCAGTTCGACCCAATCGCGCACTTCCTTGTCGAGCGAGCCGTGATGGAGCGCGATCAGGCCCGCCCATTCCGGGCGCCGCTCCAGCAGCGCCCGATACCAGATCTCAGCTTGCGAGCGCGTGTTGGTAAAAACGAGCGAGCTTTGCGCCTGATCGATTTCATCGGCAACCGCGCCCACCTGGCGCGTGCCGAGATGGCCGCCCCACGGAAAACGCTCGATGGTCTCGGGAATCAGCGTGTCGACCACGAGCGTCTTGGGCTGCGCGCCGCGCACAACGACGCGCGGCGTGCGCACCGAATGCAGCAGCGCATCATGCGCAAGCGCGAGATTGCCCAGCGTCGCCGAGAGCCCCCACACCTGCAAGCCGGGCCGCCAATGTGCGAGACGCGCGAGCGCCAGTTGCGTCTGCGTGCCGCGCTTGTTGCCCAGCAACTCATGCCATTCGTCGACCACCACCAGTCGCACCTGCGCCAGTTCCTCGCGCGCGTTCGCACGCGTGAGCATCAACGACAGGCTTTCGGGCGTCGTGACGAGCGCCGTGGGCATCAGGCGATTCTGCCGCGCGCGCTCCGTGGAGGACGTGTCGCCGGTACGCAGCCCGACCGTCCAAGGCGCGCCGATCTCCGTCACCGCGCCCTGCAAGGCACGCGCGCTATCGGCGGCCAGGGCGCGCATCGGCGTGATCCAGAGTACGGTGAGCGGTGCAGGCAAATGCGCGCGCCGCGCGTTCCCAGCTTCGTCCGCATACGCCGCCAGCGCACCGATCCACACGGCCCACGTTTTGCCCGCGCCGGTGGTGGCATGCAGTAACCCGCTCGCGCCGCGAGCGATTTCGCGCCAGACGTCCCGCTGAAAATCGAACGGCAGCCAGCCTCGCGAAGCAAACCACTGCGCAATGCGTTGCTCGATCGGTAGGGCCGCCTTCGCGGGGTCGCAGTCGAACGGCTCGGGCCTGAACCCTTCAGCAGCCGCCGCGTCGAGTTTCGCTTGCGCTGCGCGCGTGCGGGGGATGCGACGCGCGCGCGGCGTACTCATGCCTGCGCCCCGTTCAGAAAGCCTTTGAGCATATCGAGCGTATCGGCGTCCTCGATGGACTTGTCGGTGCGCCAGCGCAGCATGCGCGGAAAGCGCACCGCAATGCCCGACTTATGGCGCGGGCTCGCCTGAATCCCTTCGAAGCCGATCTCGAACACGAGCGTCGGCGTCACACTGCGCACCGGGCCGAACTTCTCGATCGTCGTCTTGCGCACGACGGCATCGACCTTGCGCATCTCCTCGTCGGTGAGGCCCGAATAGGCCTTGGCAAACGGCACGAGCGTGCGCACACCATTCGCTTCGTCCCAGACCGCGAAGGTGAAGTCCGTATAGAGACTCGCACGGCGACCGTGGCCACGTTGCGCGTAGAGCAGCACCGCGTCGATCGAGTAGGGATCGATCTTCCACTTCCACCATGTTCCGGACTCCTTGGTACGGCCAACGCCGTACATCGAGGTCCGCTCCTTGAGCATGAGCCCTTCGACGCCGCGCGCCCGGCTTTGATCGCGCAGCGCGGCCATTGCGCGCCAGTCGGGCGCATCGACCCGTGGCGAGATCCGCAACATATCCGACGCGAGCGTCTGCGACAAAGACCGCGCCAGCGCATCGAGCCCGGCACGCCGCTGTTCTAACGGCTCGGTACGCAGGTCGCGCCCTTGCGCTTCGAGCAGATCGTAGGCGAGCAGCGCAGCCGGTGAGTCACTGAGCACTTTCCTCGTGAGCGACTTGCGCGTGATCCGCGGCTGCAAACGCGCGAACGGCAGCGGCGCGGCCGCGCCCCGCTCCCACGCGAGGATTTCCCCGTCGATCACGGTGCCGTCGGGCAAGGCTTCGCCAAGCGCGACGAGTTCGGGGAAACGCTCGGTCACGAGGTCTTCGCCGCGCGACCAGACCCAGACGCGCCCCGCGCGCTTGACGAGTTGCGCGCGAATGCCATCCCATTTCCATTCGGCGATCCAGTCCGTAGTGGGCCCGAGCGTCGCGGGGTCCGCCTGCAAGGGATGCGCGAGGAAGAACGGGTACGGCAAGCCGATATCGCTCTCATGTGGCGTCTCAACCTCATCGCCTTGCGCCTCGGGCGCGATCAGCCGCAGATAGCGCGCGGCGCTGGGCGCCTGACGCGAGTCGGTCCATCCGACCATGCGCTGCGCAATGCGCTTGTGATCGACGCCCGCCACGCGCGCGAGCGCGCGCACGACGAGTTGCCGCGACACGCCCACGCGAAAACCGCCGCCGATGAGCTTCGTGAGCAGGAAGCGCTCGCCCCAGTTCAACTCGTCCCAGTAGCCCAGCAGGCGCTCGCGCAGCGCGAGCGGATCGGCACCGCGCAAAGTCAGCACGCGCGACTCGATCCATTGCGCGAGGCCCAGTTCCGTTTCGTGCGATGCAGGCGGCAGCACATGCGCAATGGTCTCGGCGAGATCGCCGACGGCTTGATACGACTCCTCGAAGAGCCACGCCGGCAAACCGGCGCGCTCTCGCGCGCATTCCACCAGCAGCCGCGTGGGCACCGACTGGCGCGGTTTGCCGCCCGCGAGGAAGTACGAGGCCCAGGCGGCGTCCTCGGGCGCGGCGCTAGAAAAATACGCGATTAATTCGTCGAGTTTGTCGTTGGTGGACGTCGTCGCGTCCAGCGCCGTATAGAGCGCCGCGAAGCGTTTCATCGCGCCTCACCTTCCGGCTGCGCCGCGGATGCTGCGGCATCGGCATCGGCTTCGATCGCCTCGTCGCCGTATTCGGTCGTGAAGGCACCGGCATCGAGGCCCTGTTCCGTGAGCCAGCGCACCATCGGCTCGATCTGGCCGTGCGTGACGATCACGCGCTGGGCCCCGCTTGCGCCGATGGCGTACTGCAAACCGGGCCAGTCGGCGTGATCCGAGAGCACGAAACCGCGATCCACGCCGCGTCGGCGGCGCGCGCCGCGCAGGCGCATCCAGCCCGAAGCAAAGGCATCGCTGTAGTCGCCAAAGCGCCGCATCCATGGACTGCCTTGCGCAGAGGGCGGCGCGATGACGAGCGCCTGGCCGAACGCAGTCTTGTCGCGTGCGGGAATTTCGCTCACGAGACGCGTCGCGGGCAAATCGATCCCGGCCTCACGATACGCGCGGTTCAAGGGCTCGACCGCGCCGTGACAAAAAATCGGGCCGATGCCGCGATTCACGCCCGCCAGCACACGTTGCGCCTTGCCGAACGCATAGCAGAACAGCACCGACGCACGCCCTTGCGCGGCGTTGTGCTGCCACCAGGCGTCGACGCCGTCGAAAACGGTTTGCGACGGCTCCCAGCGATAAATGGGCAAGCCGAAGGTGGATTCCGTGATGAAGGTATCGCAGCGAACGGGCTCGAACGGCGCGCAGGTCGGATCAGGCTCGACCTTGTAGTCGCCCGACGCCACCCACACGCGCCCGGCATGCTCGACCCGCACCTGCGAAGAACCCAGCACATGCCCGGCCGGATGCAGCGACACGCGCACGCCATTGATGTCGATCGCTTCGCCGTACGCCACGCCCTGCACGTCGATGCCGGGCAGGCGCGAGAGCAGCACGCCCAGGCCCGCCTGCGCGGTGAGATAACGGGTATGACCAAAGCGCGCGTGATCGGCGTGCGCGTGCGTGATGACGGCGCGCTCGACCGGCCGCCAGGGGTCGATATAAAACCCGCCCGGCGGGCAGTAGAGCCCTTCGGGGCGGGCGATGATCAGATCGGAGGAATTGTCCACCTGTGTCCACTCGTCGATGACGGCGCGACCCTGCGGATCGAGTCTAGCCGATGCGGCTGCCTGGGACTCGAAGGGGTCAACTGGAACACAGAAGCTAAAGCCGTGCCCGCTTCGCGGCACGGCAGGCGACGAAGCGCGGCACAGCGCATCGTCCGATGAATGTAATTTTTTGCTAGCGGTTACCGCCGTGCAGGCTGCCAAAGTGCCGGGCCATGAACAGGCCCATCGCCAGCATGCCGACGCCGAACGGCGCGACATCGCCCGTCGCCTTGAGCGTGAAATCGCCCACATGGCAAACCAGCAGCCAGGCCACGACCAGATTGAAAAAACCCCACACGACATTGACCGTCGACGAAGACAAGCCTTTGCCCGGCGGGCTCGCAAAGGGGCTCTGAAACGGCTGCCCCGTCACGCCACGAACGAAATGCGGGACGGCGTTCGAGAGAAAAGCGCCACCAAAGAAGTACGCAACACTATGCAACCCGTCCATCTCAGACGTTTCTCCTTTCAGGGTGAGATCAGAAGTCCGCGAGACGTTGCAGCAGTCCCACCGTGGCGGCGAGTTGCGCCTGCTCCTCGCCGGATAGCTGCGCCTGCAAGGCGCGAATGAGCCAGTCCTCCTTGGCCGCACGGCGCGCCGCCAGCGTCTTGCGGAAGCGGGGCGTGAGGTCAATGAGGGTTTTGCGGCCGTCGTCGGGGTCGGCACGGCCTTTGACCGCGCCGAGGGCTTCGAGCGCCGCCACCGTGATGCGCATGGATTGCGGTTTCACGCCCTCCGCGCGAGCCAATGCCGACACAGTGGCCGGGCCGCTACGCTCCAGTTGCAGGAGCACGGACTTTTGCGCGGATGTCAGGTCGTCGGATTGCGAATGCTCGCGCACGCGGCGCAGCAATTTGCCGACGGAAACACGTAACTCGCCGGCGAGCGCGGCGAGATCGACGGGTTCGGAAGACGAGGAACGGTTCATGGCCGAACCCTAACATATCTACAGCTAAACTGTACATATAAACTGTTGATATTCTAGGGCTCCCGTCCCCCGGCCTGCTGCCGGATCGCCGCGACAAACGCGTCGTGATTCCACCTTTCGTGCAATGCGCGCGCGAACAGCGCCTGCTGGTTTTCGGGCGCGAGTCCACCTAGCGGCGGATCGCTGTCGAGGTTGGTCGGGAACGGATAGCCCTCGGCGCACGAAGCAATCACGGCGTCGATTTCGGCCTCCGTCAAACCGCCGCGCGCGACCTGTTCCATCAGCACGGGATAAAGCGTTTCGCACATCGCTGCGCGATCGAGCGACTCCATCGCCCGCCCATACGCCGACGAAACCTGCAACAGATTCGCCATACGCTGCACGTCGGCCGTGCGGTTCTCTCCCGCAGCGTGAAATAACGCGGGACTGAAGAAGATCACATCGCCCTTCTCCAGCGGCAATTGCACCTGCTGCGCCTCGAAATAATTGCGGAAGTCCTGACGCCGCCACGCCAGATAGCCCTGCGCGTAGCGCTGCGAATACGGCAGCAGTTTCGTTGGCCCGCTCTCGACCGGCATATCGCTATGCGCGACCGCGCCTTGCAGCGTGAGAAACGGCGACATCGCATGCACCTGCGACGGATAGCGCTGCACCTGCTCCGCCGTCTGAAACCCGAGGTGATAGTCGCGATGCGCCTGCTGCGCCGCACCACCCGGCCGCACGACGTTGACCTGCGCCGTCATCTGATAGCACGGCCCAAGCCAGGCCTCGGAGGCCGCCAGCAGCCACGCATTCGCGTAATAGCGCGCGAATACCTCGGGCGCGCGCAGGCAAAGCTTCTGCTGCGCGTTCCAGATGCGATCGTTCGCGCCCGCCTTGGCGAAATGATCGGCGGCTGCGCTGCCCGCGGCGCGCTCGTCGTGGATGATCGCCTCGAATACGGCCGTGGCTTCGTCGATGGGCGTGGTGTCAGCGTAGGCGCGTTTGAGCACGAGCACGCCCGCGCCGTGTTCGAGCACATCGGCCCATTCGTCCTGCAACGCCGTGCGGCGCGCCGCGTCGTCCAGCACGCTGCGCAATGCCGAACAGTCGTAAAGCGGCACCTGCTGGCAAACGCTGTCCGCATGCGAGGGCGGGAACGCCTCGCGATCGCGCTGCAACACGTCGATGAAATCGCTCAGCGAGCACTCTTCTTCGCGATAGTGGCGGCTGCGCCGGTGCGCTTCCTGTTGGGGGCGTTGCGGGTTCATGGCGTCTCCTGTTGTACAGCGAAGATACCGCCGTTCGCCTGCGCTGCGTTACCATGAACACCTCAAAAACACCTCAACTGGCGTGGCCATGACGCACCGTTTTCCGATGAAGGAAATCGCCCTGCAAGCGGGTGTCGGCCTCGCCACCGTGGACCGCGTGCTGCACGGCCGGGCCAACGTGCACGAGCGCACGCGCCAGCGGGTTCAGCACGCGATCAAGGAACTGGAGCGACAGCAGTTTCAACTGGCGATCACGGGCCGCAAGCTGGTCGTCGATGTGCTGGTGGAAGCGCCCGCGCGCTTTGGCGACGAGATTCGGGAAGCGTTCGAATCGGAGTTGCCCGCGCTGCGCCCGGCCGTGTTCAGGCCACGCTTCGCGATGCAGGAGACCATGACCACCGCCCAGGTGGTGGAGGCGCTCGAAGCCGTCGCGCGGCGCGGCAGCCACGGCGTGCTGCTCAAGGCGCGCGACGTGCCCGAAACCGCGCAAGCAATCGACGCGTTGCAGCAACGCGGCATTCCCGTCGTGACCATTTTCACGGACATTCCGCGCTCGGCGCGCATCGCGTATGCGGGCCTGGACAATCGCATGGCGGGCGCGACGGCGGCCTGGCTCATCGGCCAATGGCTCACGCCGCCGCAAGGCAACGTGCTCGTCACGATGAGCGACGACCGCTTTCGCGGCGAAGAAGATCGACGCGAGCGCTTTCGCGACGCGTTGCGCCAGCAGTGTCCGAAGCTGACGCTCGTGGACGCCAGTGGCGGACACGGGCTCGACGCGCAGACCGAGGCGCGCGTGCGCGAGGCCATCGGCAGAAAGCGCGCCATCGCGGCGGTGTATTCGATGGGCGGCGGCAACCTCGCGATCCTGCGTGCGCTCGAAGCCGCGGGCAAATCGCCGCGCTGCTTCATTGCCCACGATCTGGACCGCGACAACGTGCGCCTGCTGCGCGAAGCCCGGATCAGCGCGGTCCTGCATCACGATCTGCGCCAGGACTTGCGCAACGCCTGTCACCAGATCCTGCATTTCCACAAGCTCTTGCCGGCTTCCGCGATTGGCGATGCGTCGTCGGTGGTCGTCGTCACGCCCGCCAATATTCCGCCCTATGTGGAGCGGCGCTTCGGCATGAGCGCCAGTTAGACAGGCCGGCGCAAACCTGACCGGCGCACGCAAAAAAACGCTCTGCTGCGCCCGTTTTTGCAACGACTGCTGCTTGGAGCGCGAGGCTGGCCGCGATACCGTTGGCGATCCCACCACGCCGGCACCCGCGCCTTCCCGCAGTCATCATGTATCGCTACAACGAATTCGACAAAGCCTTCGTCGCGAACCGCGCCGCGCAGTTTCGCGACCAGATCGGGCGCTGGCAAAGCGGCACGCTCAGCGAAGATGCGTTCCGTCCCCTGCGTCTGCAAAACGGCTGGTACGTGCAGCGCCATGCGCCGATGCTGCGCGTCGCGGTGCCGTATGGCGAGCTGTCGAGCGCGCAATTGCGCGTGCTGGCGCGCGTCGCGCGCGAGTACGACGAGCCGGAAACCGAGGTCTACCGCAGCGCGCTCGACGCGCAGCGCAAGCTCGGCACCACGCATCTGCCCACGCACCATGCGCACTTCACGACGCGCACCAACGTGCAGTTCAACTGGATTCCGCTCGCCAAAGCCGCCGACGTGATGGACCTGCTCGCCACCGTCGATATGCACGGCATCCAGACGAGTGGCAACTGCATCCGCAATATCTCCTGCGACGAGCGTGCCGGCGTCGCGCCCGACGAGATCGCGGACCCGCGCCCCTTCGCCGAGATCATGCGCCAGTGGACCACGCTGCATCCCGAGTTCGCGTATCTGCCGCGCAAGTTCAAGATCGCCATCAGCGGCGCTACCGAGGACCGCGCCGCGACCGACTGGCACGACGTGGGCCTGCGCCTCGTGCGCAACGCGCAAGGCGAGTTAGGCTTTCGCGTGGCGGTGGGTGGCGGCATGGGACGCACGCCGCTCATCGGCGTGGTGCTGCGCGAATGCCTGCCGTGGCGGCACATCATGAATTACCTCGAAGCCGTGGTGCGCGTGTACAACCAGTTTGGCCGCCGCGACAACAAATACAAGGCGCGCATCAAGATACTCGTGAAGGCCGAGGGCCAACGCTTTATCGACGAAGTGGAAGAGGAGTTCCGCCAGATCGTCGAATGCGATGGCGGCCCACATACGATTCCCGACGCCGAACTCGAACGCGTGAGCGCGTATTTCGAAGTACCGGCCCAGGCGGCTGCGCGGCGCAACGTCGACCCGGCGGCCGCGCAGGCGCTCGTTGACGAAGCCGCACGCACACCGCAATTCGCGCGCTGGCTCGAACGCAACGTCGCGCCGCATCGCGAGCCTTCACTGCGGGTCGTTACGCTCTCGTTCAAGCGTCTCTTGCAGGCGCCGGGCGACGCCTCCGCCGAACAACTGGAACGCGTGGCCGATCTCGCCGAACGCTTTTCCTGCGGCGAGGCGCGCGTCACGCACACGCAGAACATCGTGCTGCCGTGGGTCCACGCCGACGATCTGCTCGCGCTCTGGCGCGCGGCCGTGGCAGAGCAACTCGCGAGCGCCAACGTTCATCTGCTCACCGACATGATCGCCTGCCCCGGCGGCGACTTTTGCGCGCTCGCCAATGCGCGTTCGCTACCCATCGCCGAGCGCATCACGCAGCGCTACCAGGACCTCGACGAGCTCAACGACATCGGCGAAATCGACCTGCATATCAGCGGCTGCATCAACTCGTGCGGCCATCATCACAGCGGCCATATCGGCATTCTCGGCGTCGATAAGGATGGCGCGGAGTGGTATCAGATCACGCTCGGCGGCGCGGACGGTTCTGCACGCAGCGGCGAGGCGCGGCCCGGCAAGGTGATCGGGCCGTCGTTCGCGGCGCATGAAGTGTGCGATGCGGTGGAAGCCGTGCTGACGCAATATCTCGCTTTGCGCGAGCCATGCGGCGAGCGCTGCGAAACCTTTATCGAAACCGTGCGGCGCGTAGGGCTCGATCCGTTCAAGGCGGCTGCCGACACGGCGCGTGCAACGGCGGAGGCCATCGCATGAAGCCACGCATCCGTCTATTGAGCGCGCGCGATCATGCCGTCGATACGGGCGACGCTATCCTCGCCTTGCCGAACGATGCCGATCCGCTCGCCCATGCGCTTGCCATCGCCAATGCCGTGCGTGTGGAACTGCACTTTCCCGCCTTCACCGATGGACGCGCGTTCAGCCAGGCCTATCTCGTGCGGCGGCGTCTCGGCTTCAAGGGTGACCTGCGTGCAACAGGCGACGTCCTCGCCGACCAGTTGTTGCAGATGGAACGCACGGGTTTCTCCAGCGCGGTGCTGGCCGAAGGCGTCGATCGAGACGAAGCGCAGCGCCAGCTTGAACGCTTCGAGTCGTTCTATCAGGCCGATGCGCTCAATACCGCGCCGTGGCGAAAGGCTCCGCACAACGGAGACTGAGCACCACGTCTCACTCATGCGACCAGCGCTTGTGCGTCACGGTATCGGCGATGCGCTTGCCGTCCGAAGCACGTGTGATCGAGCACCAGTGCGATAGCCCCTCGTGATCGGCGCGGCATCAGCACCGACGGCGATCCGCCCAACGCCGTGCGAATCTGCCTGGGTGGACCAGGCGACGTGCTCGCGATGGAGGACTCGCTGCATCTCGTCGCCGATAGGCTCGATCATCCGGATCATTTGCATTCGCCGATGCTGCGAGCGATATCTACGGCAAGGTGCGAACGTAGACTTGCGCCGTCCCATCCGCATAAAGCCGTCGCCAATCCGGCAGCGTCGCGATCATCCCGGCGATACCGCTGCGCGCATCGAGCAACGCCCAGCGAATGCGGTACTGCTGCACGAGACGCTCGAACGCCGCGCGGTCGGACCTCATCGCATCGAGATACGCGAACATGAATGCGTCGCCATACATATCGGCGCGCCCGTCGATAAACGGCCTGACATGCTGGAAGATCAGATAGCCGCCGAATTCATAGCTGTTGAACACGGGCTCGTCGAGCAGGCTGGCCGGCACGTGCGCAAGCGCGGAAACGGGTGAAGTGGGACTGTCGCCGCGCACGACCGGATTCGCGAAGCGCAGCGTCAGCAGCAAGACAGCGCAAACGATCCAGCATGCCGCCGCGCGCCATGACAGGCGCGCAGGATCCTGCGGCGTGCTACCGAACGCACGGCCCAGCGGCTCGGCCAGCACCGCCGCCCCGACGATGCCCGCCAGCATCTCGTGACGCCCATGCGCAAACGCAAGCCACGCCAGCCCCGCGACGATCAGCCCACGCGGCAACGCTATCCGCACGCGCCGCGTGACGACGACATACGCAAGCGCCACGAGCCCGATCTCGATCTGATGCAGCTTGTGCAGATCGAGCGGCCGCCATTCGCCGATGCTCACGACATGCTTCATGCCAGCCAGTTGAAACGGGAAACGAAAGCCCTCGATACCGTGCGGCGTGATCAGCGCCGCCACCAGCGCCGCAGCAAGAAACAGCGCCCAGCCGCGTGCAACGCGCCAGGCGTGCGCGCTTTTTTGATCCGCGCTGCGCAGTGCATCAACCACCGCATCCAGCGCGATCGGCACGATCAGCGCGAGGCCGAAGATAAAACTGGCGTGCAGATTCGCCCAGACCACCATCAGCAGAAGCAGCGACCAGGGCGGCGGCTCGCGTCTTTCCTGCGCACTCAATAGCGAGGTCAACCAGGGCACGAGAAGCGCCAGCGCGAGCAGATGCGGCCGTGCGAGCAGGCTCGGCCCGACGCACGATACGCCGATCAGCAGCACCACGGTCGCAGCCAGCGGACGCAAATGCCGTGCGAGATAACGCGCGAGGCAACCGGTCATCAGCGCTGCCGCCGCGCCGAACAACGCGACCACCCCGCTCCAGCCTCCCGCGCGCCAGGCGAGCGCCATCAGCACTTCGGCCAGCCATTCGTGCGCCACCCACGGCTGCCCGGCCATCGAGAACGAGAACGGATCGACCGGCGGCACACTCAGGTGCGCGAGCATCCACGTGCCCGCCGCCACATGCCACCAGCTATCGGGATCGTTCAATACCGCGGGCACGAACAGCACGAGCGCGCCGACCGCCAACGCCTCGGCGTAGGGAAACGATGCGCGATACCAGGCGAGCGGCGTTCGCGGTTTCGATGCGAGCGTGATGTCCAGACTGGCCTCCCTTGATGACGGTTTCGAATGGGGCATTGCGCGCGCCACCGGGCGTGCGCGAAACGACGCGCATCACACCTGCGCCGTGGCCCATTGCACGAACACCTTGCCCGCTTCGCGCAACACCGCCTCGCGCGCATCCATGCTGACGGCGGGCGCATCGTAGTACGCGGCAACCAGCAAAGGCGCGCGGCCGGGCGGACGCACGAGCGCGTAATCGTTGGTCTCCTCCTCGACGCTCGTGCCGGGTCGATCCCCGGCCTGCCAGTCGGCGGGCAAGACGGCGCGCAGGCGATTGAGGCCCGGCTTGCAGGCGACCATCCAGCGCTCGAGTTGCGAGCGCGACGCCTCGCTCAGCACATCGCCCAACAGCACGGCTCGCGCCGCCGACGTTATCGCGCGCGGCGTCGTGGTATCGAGCACGCCGCTGTACCGGTTCGAATCCGGCTCATAGCGATCTGAGCGCGTCACGCTGTCGCCGATTTTCCGCATGAATTGCGTCAGGGCGGCGGGACCGCCTACGCTGCGCATCAGCAGGATCGCGGCGGTGTTATCGCTTTGTTCGACGATCGCCTGGCAGAGCGCGCTGACCGGCAACGCGCCGCGCGCGACGTTCGCCTTGGTGACCGGCGACGTGAAAATAAGGTCCTGCGCCGTGTAACGCACGAGGCGATCGAGCTGTTCGGTGCCCGCATCGACGCGCGCGAGCACCTGCGCCGCGAGCAGGCCCTTGAAGGTGCTGCACATCAGGAAACGCTCATCGGCGCGATGCTCGAGCGTGCGGCCGGAGCCCGTATTGAGGGCATAGACGCCGAGACGCCCGCCGTGGAGACGCTCGATATCGGCTAGATCGGCTAGCGGCGAAGCCTCGGTTGCAAAGACACGGGGCGTAACGGCCGCGCCCGCAAGCAGGGATAAACCAATCATCAAGCTACGGCGGGTAGGCGAATGAGTCACTGAATTGTCCGGGTTCTATTCGATGGGCCAAACGAGGCGATGAATATGGTCACACGAAAGCCGCCGGCCTGAAAGACTGGACCCAAAACGCATGGATTTGAACTCGATGGGCAATCGCCTGCGCGGGCTATACTTCGCTCATCCCAAAACCCGATCGCCAGTTCGCCCCGCATGAGCCTTTCCGTCAAGAGCGTGCGTTACTTCATTGCCGTCGCCGAAGCCGAATCGGTCACCGGCGCGACGCAGACGCTCAATATCTCGCAGTCGGTCATCACCGAAGCCATCAAGGGACTGGAGAGCGAGCTGGGCGCTCAGCTCTTCGTGCGCCATGCGCGCGGCATGGTGCTCACGCATGCGGGGCATCAGTTCCTGCGTCACGCCCATCAGATCCTCGCAGCGGTGCGCAATGCGCAGCAGGCGCTGTCCGCGCGGCCCGATGCCAGGACCGGGCGTCTGAACGTTGGCGTCACGAGCCTCATGACGGGCTACTTTTTGCCTTATCTGCTCGATCACTACAAGCGTGTTTATCCAAAGGTCGAAGTGCAGGTGATCGAGGATCAGCGCGATTACATCGAGCATCTGCTCGTCAATGGCGAGCTGGATGTGGCCGTTTTGATCGTCTCGAATGTGGAGAACAGTCAGGCGATCGAGACCGAATCGCTCATTCAGGCTGCGTGGCGGCTATGGCTGCCCGCCAATCATGCGCTGCGTGGGCTCGGCAGCATCTCGCTCCAGGAGATCGCCAATGAAGGCATGATCATGCTGAAGGTGGATGAGCTGGAGGACAACACCACCGCGTTCTGGCGGGCCGCTGGGTTGCGGCCCAATACGGTTATGCGGACCGCTTCCGTCGAGGCTGTGCGCAGTCTTGTTGCCACTGGGGCTGGGCTTTCCATTCTGCCCGATGTGCTTTATCGACCGTGGTCGCTCGATGGGGATCGGCTCGAAGTGCGAAAGATTCTTGGCGATATGCCTACTGTCGATATTGGGATCGCCTGGCGGCGAAGTCTCGCTTTGCCTGAAATGGTGCAGCACTTTCTTGTTGTCGCCAGGGAGTATTCTCGGACTCATAATAAAACTTCTATTTGAGTTTTTTTTCGTGGTTCTTGTTGTG
>NZ_CAJMZK010000021.1:0-145139 GCF_905220265.1 Paraburkholderia sp. J67 | reverse complement strand
TGCGGAAACCGGCCGCGCGCAGTATCAGGCATGGGCGGGTAGCGAGAAGGACTACCACTCGACGCACAACATCGTCAGCAAGGACCTGCACCTTGCCCTGAAGCTCGCTGAGCAGGCGGGCGTCAACCTGGGTTTGCTCAAGAGCGTCTCGCAGTATGTCGACTCAAATGATCCCGACACCATGCCGCGATGGATGCGTAGCGCTCAGGTAGATTAGCCAGAGTGGCTTCGACAATCCCATTTCGATGGGCTGTCCGGTTCGCGCCATGCACATGGTGCAAAGGAGCAAAACCGATTGAACCTGGGCTGCTGCAGAACGTAAGGAAAAAAGCAGCCCAGGGCGCAGCACATTCCCGCGCGCGTGACATCCGATGAAGCACCCGATGATTTCCGCCTGATCGCGGGCGGCACGGCGATCGTGCCCGCGAACAGCCCGGCAAGCCGTCGCACCATTCGCATCCCCGATGCCCCCGTCAATCGGACATGCATCGGACACCTGTCCGAATAGCTGACACCTCATAACTACGCGGCGGCGCAACACATCGCCATCGGATCGAACGTGGTTTTCATGTAGCCTCCGCGAGTTACTCGCATGCTGCATCGCACATAAGTCAACATGGCATAAGGGTTGCGTTAAACGAGGCGCCCCCCGGTCCTGCTCGCTTCCCCGGGAGCGTGGAGGATCGGCCAACAGCAGTTCGACATCCGATACGCAAACCGAACCTCTTTACCAACGTGTCGAGTATCTGGTACGGAGACCCGCAACCACAACAATGCCTGGCAATCAATCTACAAAACCTGACTTACGTTAGGCTGTGAGCATCGGTGCGAGTCGCAGATTTTCTGCAAATCTGCATCCGCCAGCCAAACTATTGCGGAAACTTCGCCCTCGAATCATAAAACGCAAGGAGACAGTTCAAATGACGAAACCCGAGATTAAGGTCGTGGCAGAAGGCTTCACGTATCTGGAAGGCCCGCGCTGGTACAAAGGCATGCTGTGGTTCGTAGACTTCTATAGCTACGGCGTTTACTGCATGAAACACGATGGTTCGGTAAATAAAGTGGTCGACATTGAACAGCAGCCCTCCGGTTTAGGCTGGTTGCCCGACGGACGCATGCTCGTGGTGTCCATGAAGGACCGTAGGGTTATGCGCCTAGAGAACGATGGCAAACTCGTTGTGCATGCGGATATCTGGGATCACTGCGGCGGTCACGCGAACGACATGGTTGTGGCGCGCAACGGCAACGCCTATGTGGGTAACTTCGGATTCGATCTGATGGGCGGCGCCAGTCACAAAGACACAGGGCTCGTGCTGATCCGCCCCGACGGCAGTTCACAAAAGGTTGCCGAGGGGCTCGCCTTTCCGAACGGCTCCGTGATCACGCCTGACGGGAAGAAACTCATCGTCAACGAACTCTTCGGAAACAGGATCTCGCAGTTTGATATCCGGCCTGACGGCACCCTCGGACCTCGCCGTGACTTCGCCAACTTCGGCGAACTGGGCGACGAGCCCGACGTGGGCATTCGCCTGCAGCGCGCCAAGGTTATCCCCGACGGCCTCGCCCTGGACGCAGAAGGCGCTGTCTGGTTTGCCGACACCATTAACCGACGCGCGGTGCGCGTCGCCGAGGGAGGAAAGATTCTGGACGAAGTCAGTACTGCGCCAGACGGGGTCTTCGCTGTGGCGCTCGGCGGTGAGGATGGCAAGACCCTGTTCATGTGCGCAGCACCTGACTGGGACGAGGGCGCGCGCAAGGTCGCACGGGAAGGACGAATGCTGTCCACGCGAGTGAGCGTGGGCCATGCTGGCACGCCCTGACTACACGTTCGGGTACCGACACCCTCGCAGCGTGGAGCAGTTGCATCTGGCTCGCGAGGGAAACGTCGCTTGGAACATCCTTCGTAAATCGACTGACCACGGCATTGATCGACGTACCGTGGTAGACCAGGACCGACGAACGACGGGACATGCACATTCGCACGCTGATGTAGCGCGGAGCGGCGTGGCTAGCAAGCCTTTCTGGCGCTTGCCTGGCGTGGACACGCGATAAGGGCTGGGCAATGATTGCCACCCCTTCCCCTGCGGATCTTGATCTGCGGCGCCGTCGTGTGCTCGGGTTCGAGGACAAGCACCTCTGGCCCTTGATTTACCGCACCACCAATCAGCGCTTCGTTGCGCGGCTAGCCGATGCCACCTGCAAACGACCTCGGCAAGGCCGTCTGAAGACATCGCGAAGCTACGGACGTGCATAGCTAACTACCAGCGCGTGTGTGTCACGTCGTGCTGCCGCATACGTCAGCGGTTCAACCTGCGCCATGCGGCGATTGCAACGACATCGTCTACCTGCACGGCGACGACGCGGAACGCGTCGCGGCAGCTTGACGGGGCATTCGGGGCGGATCAAGTGGATAGCAACAACTAGTTGTGTACGCGGCTGAAGTTTTCCCGAGAAATCAATGCACGACCAGACTATTATGATAATCCTTCTTATCATAATGCATCGATTTATTTAGCAAACTCAGTTGTATGAAAACGCGTCACACCTCCCTGCCCGCTCCGTCCCGTCCAAACGATCACGATTCGTCCGGCTTGCCCGATGCCGCCGAACTCGCCGTGTTACGTGCCTGGTACGCAGGCGTGGCCGTGCGGGCCGCCGTTGAGCGCTACCTGCCTTCGGCACTGGGCGACGGGAAATCAGCGCGCGGCGTGCTCGGTCGTCTCCGTCGCAGGTTGGCGTCTCTCGCTCGCGCGGCACATCGGGACGATCTGGCCGCGCTTCTCAAACATCCTGCGCACGAGCGCGCGCAGCACGCCAAGGCCGTTGCCCAGGCGATCGAGGCGCTTCGCACAACACGCCCGCCCGAACCCAGGATCGCCGACGACATCGCCCAGTGGTTCGCGCGCGTGCCGTGCGGGTGTTGCAGGCGTACGGCATCTCGACGCTCGCCGATCTCATCGTCCGCATCCCACGCCGCCGTCGGTGGTGGAAGGTCGTGCCGGGCCTCGGTGCGGCCAGTGCCCGCGCCATCGAGGCGTTCTTCGCTGCATGGCCCACACTCACCGAGAAGGCGCGTGTACTGATCGTGGCCAGCCGGCAAGATCTCATCGTGCCGTGGGAGTCGATCAGTCTGCCGCATGAGGTCGATGGCTCTGCGGGCACCTTCCGCGCACCCGCCGCCACGTGCACGCTCGATGCGTCCAATGACTATGAGGCTGTCCAGACCTGGCTTGCCCTGCACGAATCACCTGCGACGCAGCGCACCTACCGTAAGGAAGCCGAACGGCTGATCCTGTGGGCCATCGTCGAGCGCGGCCGGGCGTTGTCGTCGCTGACGACGGAAGACGCGATCGCTTATCGCGCATTCCTGCGCCATCCCTCGCCGCACGCCCGCTGGGTCGGCCCGGTTCGCCCGCGCACGTCGCCCGACTGGCGGCCGTTCAATGGCAGCCTGTCCGCACGCTCGGTCGCGCACGCACTGTCGATCCTGGGTGCCCTGTTCCGCTGGCTGATCGAGCAGCGTTACGTGCTCGCCAATCCGTTTGCGGGAGTGAAGGTGCGCGATGCGACGGGATCGAATGTCCTCGATGTGTCGCACGCTTTCAGCGAAGGCGAATGGGCGCTCGTTCGCACCATCGCCGACGGGCTCGAGTGGCCACGTGAGGGGGCACCACGCTGGTCGGCACCGGCCGCGCAGCGGCTGCGTTTTCTGCTGGACTTCGGGTATGCGACGGGACCGCGTGCCAGTGAACTCGTGAGTGCCACGCTCGGCCACGTCGAGACGGATCCAAGCGGGGATTACTGGCTGCGGGTCACGGGCAACGGGAAAAAGCTGGCGCGCGTGGCGCTGCCGCCGCTCGCCTGGGACGCGCTCGCGCGCTATCTGGCCGAACGCGGGCTGCCAGTCACGCAGATGCACTGGCGGCCGGACACGCCGGTCATCGGCAGCCTCGAGGCGGATAGCGCCAGCGCAGCGGACACAAGCATCAGCAGCGTGCGCCTGTGGATGGTGATGCGCCGTTTTTCCTGCTGGCCGCAAAGGCGATCGAGACGGATCACGCACCACTCGCAGAAAAGCTGCGCCGGGCGAGTCCGCACTGGATGCGGCACACGCATGCCCCCCACGCGCTCGGCCGCGGCGCGGAGCTGACGACCGTGCGGGACAACCTGCGGCATGCCTCGGTGTCGACGACGTCGATCTATCTGCACAGCGATGAAGTGAAAAGAGCGCGCCAGATCGGGGATGCCTTCTCCGGGCGGAAGTGAATGCAGGGCCAGCAATACGCCCATGATGATCGCCGCGCTCCCACTTGAAACCCGCAGCGTCGCCCCCACCTCGGCGCGAAACCCGATCACTCCCGACGCCCTCATGCCCAACAGATCACCCTCACGCCTGCCCGCCGGACGTTCAAAGGCCATGCTGCTCCCGATGGGCCGCGACCGGGCGTCAGACCTGATCCTGCGCACGCGCCTGTTTCTGGAACGCGCGCTGCGCGGTGACATTGACCGGGGGCTGATCAATCATTTCGCCCAGGTCTGCATCCTCAGCAGATACGTCGCCTGCGCGGGCTACGCGAGACTACCGACGGAGCATTTCGATGTGGTCGAGACAGAACTGGCGCAGACATTGATCGACTTCGACAGAACCGGGATCTGGGCCGAGCTATCGGACAGGCTGCTCGCCGACCTGAGGAGCGTCGTGAACGAGTACGACCGGATGCTTGCCGTGGTTCGTCTTGAGATATTTGCGAAAGCCAGTGATTATCTGGACCATCTGATGGTCCGAGCCACCGACGAGACGACGGGGCACACGGGGCCAGCAGTTGCGCTTTCGTACACGTGCAGCAGTACGGCCTCGTAGGCCGAGTCCGAAGGATGCCCTCGGTCGACTTTAGTGCCTGGAACTACAGCTTCATATTTGTGACCAGTTGAAACCCAGAACCCCGCGTTGCGGGGTTCATTGACTTCCACTTACGGAAAAGACGATGGCAACCGCGAAGAAGAATGCAGTAGCGCAGGCAGAAACACTTTTCGATAAGTCCAAAACAGGAGTGCCTGCCGAAAAGGTCATGTCTCAATACCACGCTTTGCTGGCGCAGCGCGCGGAACTGGAAGCACAGATCGCGGCAGTCCGCGAAGAGGAAGTGGCGAACGCCCTGGAACAGATTCGACAGCTCGTGGATGAATTCGACCTGCATCAGGAAGTCCAATTCACGCGTGCTCGCCGTGGTGCCCCACGCGGTTCCGGTGCCGGCGTCGCTCGTGGCCCTGTCGCAGCCAAGTACCGCGACCCAAACTCAGGGGCAACCTGGAGCGGGCGTGGCAAGCCCCCTGCCTGGATCGCGGGCAAGGACAGAACCCAATTCCTGATCGACTGAGATACCGCCTAGGAACGCCGGCATGTGAGGCGTTCTTCACTTTCTGCAACCACAGGCCGGTCGGGTAGCAGCCACGCATTGCTGCGCCGCCGCCCAAAGAACGGAGCGTGTGACTTTCACCACACTCAGTTCAAGCCCTTCAAAGTGCCTTTGCTGGACCACGTTGTGCAACTAAGAACCCGCGAGCGCGGGCAATGTCATGGCAGTCCGGATGTAGCAGCCGGCGGTTGCAAATCGCCCGAGTGCCGCCGTCGATCAAGCGTAGAACACAATAAAAGTGTTACTGTGGTGGAAGCAAATTTGTCACTTTGCGGTTTAGCGAATCCCACGGCCGCCCCAAAGCAAGACGGGGTCCCGTGACGAGCCGCTCGACAAGATCCTCTTTGCCTGGCGCTGACGAATGTGAACTCCTACCGAGTCCAGCCTGTGGCCAGTTGCCCACTCGTTCCTTGACCTCTCTCGAATAAAACCATCCGCTGTCTGCCTTAGAGATTTCCCTAGCCCGTTGGACGCTTAAACACGGCGAGCCGACTGCCCGAGAATTCTTTGAACAGCGACAGCAGTCTTAAGCCCTACAATGATGCATTCAGCATCTTCTGCACGCTGTCAAAAATCGCTCTCTCAAGTGTGCGTTGTTCAAGCTTCGAACGACTGACCCGCGCTAAAATGCGATCAGGATCAGAAAAACATGCGTCTGCGTACGCGCAAAGCGTCACGCATACAGATAACAGAGAGACCAACGATGTCAGTAGCATTGAGAATCACAAGCGAAGATGATGCATTTGCAGCGCTTCGCGCCGTTCTTGACGGAAAAGCAACCGAAGTAGAGTCTTTAGTCTTCGATGGATGGCCCACTTTCCAGATGGACTTGAAGGGGCCAAAATTTCATCAAAGCGTTACACCGACGGTAATGACGGAAATCGTGGAGTTGCAGCGCGCGATCTACCGTGGCTTCGCACTAGCGCGCTACAGCAACCCGGACATCAAATCCCTGACCGCCGACGAGAAAGCGCGGTTGGAACTGGTGGTAACGGTTGGACCCGGCTCGTCATTGCTCGAACCTGACAACGTCGTCGAAATCGTTAAGGAATTCATCAAAGGCGTGGGGGCCAAGATGGAACCGAAGCACTGGATCGTAATTTCGTTGATCTTCGCGCTCGGATATTTCGGAAACACTGCGTACGAGCACTACCTCGACTCTCAAAAGGAAGTAAAGCTTCAGCAGGCGAAGAACGATGAGCAGAAGCAAATCATTCAGGGGATGCTAGACGCGGGAAAAACTGGGAACGAGAACGTAAAGCTACTCATCGAGGCATCCAAGACCAGCCCAGCAGCTGCCAATGTATATGCGACTTCCCACGATGCTAACGATGCCAAGACACGTGTCGCGCGACGCTCAGAACAGGCGAAAATTAACGGTGTGACGCTGACTGGCGAAGAAGCTGGAGCTCTTGTTGCGAATCCCCGCCAACAGGCTGTCGAAATTCGACTAGACGGGAAATATCGCGTTCAGAAGCTAGACAACACGGATCCACTTGCATATCGAGTCACGCTTTGGAACCCAGAGACTAACAAGACTATAGTCGCGGCGCTTCAAAATGAAACCATAACAGGAGACTCTCGCCAAGTACTCAGTCGCGCGGTGACGGAGCGAATTCCTGTCGTCCTCCAAGTGAACGCACGGGAAATTCGTGGCGAGATTCGCGATGCTGTAATAGTGAAGGTCGAGGCCGCACAACAGATCGCAGACACCGAGTGACGTTCGACGAACCCGCCAGTTCATATCCGCGCTCTCTCGCGTGGAGGCTGGCAGCGCTTGTTTTCAAGGGTCGCGCTCAAGCGCTACAGGCGCAGAACCCTGAGCATACTTTTGGATCGCGGTTGCTGTGCATTACTCGCGGGTTCCTCGTCGTCTCACTTCTCGCTCGGTGCTCGATTTGCGAGTGCCGGTCGGCCGCATCGGCTAAGTTTCGGTTCTGTCTAACAAAGAACCTTTTTAGTCAAGGGCCACCTCTTACCTTTGATGTCGCTCCAAAGCTCATCGGCGAATTCCGGACTATGCGCGCTGAAGGCCGAAATTCGACTTTAGTTGTGCATCTAGAAGAAACATAACGCTAACATTGATCTCTCAGGGCTGCTTTGGCTTTGGAATCAGGGCGAGCAGTTCGTCTGGATAGGCAACCTCTTGCTTTACCTTCTCCCACTCACCCTTCAATATGCTGATCATAATATTCTCAGCGTCGCGAATATTTTTGAACGCTGATGCTTGAAATTCACTCAACTTTATCGAAACTTGCAAATCAGAAAATGGCTCTACTGATCTTATCCCGTTAATATCGCCTCTTATTCCATCAAGATAAGCCATCAATTCGATGTGAGAGGCTTCGTTTCTGTTCAATCGAAGTTTTATCCGCGTATGTCCTGCGAGATGGCGATTTTCATTTTCACTAAACTCGCGTTGCAGTGATAGAATCCGATCTCTACAAGAAGTCGTGTACTGATCGACTGCGCGTTCAAATATATTATTCAAATCCCGGAGGGAGCTACTTGATGGCTGCTCTACAATAAGCGTTTTAATGTCGATAGAATATGTGATCAGATTGAAGTTATTCTTTTCAACGCCTTTTTTAAAATTTGCCACAAATGATATCGCCGAGTCTCCAGAAATCTCCTTCTTTACTAACATATTTGTAACGATGCGAAGAACATCGATACAACTTTCCTGTTGAAACGTAGCTTCTCGACTACGTACGGCATCCCACTTCCATACGATTTCCGATGAAATTGCCAAGTGCGCCGCCATGTCTGCGCGAAGTTCGTCAATCCACTTTTGGCGCTTTTCTGCAATAAAAGTCGCAGCGCTACGCTCCGTGACAGTACGCTGTATTTTTAACGTATCTTGCGATTGCTTTGTTGTTTGCTGGCGAGTTCGGTAGGCTATGTATAGTTGAACACAAACGCCGACTACAGCGGCACCAACCGCCCCGACAGTCTGCCAACCTTGCGCATGAATACTCATCTTTTTACGTTGACGTTAATTTTAATTAAATATTCTATAGGTTCTCATGATGCCACACATTGACATGCCTCTTCTGTGAACCGCCACTATCGCAAATGATTGCGCTCGACCGCGATGAAGATAGCATACGTCGATGACAAAACCAATATTCGAATCACAGAATCAGCTTAATCGGTCGATTTCGACGACATATGTTGAAGTAACATCCGGATTAGTTTCTAGCCCATTACGTTGGTTGTCAACAGAGTCGTCCGGTAGTGACCGCGCGAGTGATATGTTCGCGGAAGCCCACTGCAAAGTCGTACGGATATGAATATTTCCTCGCCACATCACTTATGCCAACTGCATCACCACAATCTTGCACAGGAAACCGAACCTCCAAGTTGTTGGGGGTTCGGCTCTAATCCGCCAACCTAGGCCACCAATCTACGCCGAATTTCCGCATGCACAGCAGGCAGGTCACTACGCAGTGCCAAGTCCGTTAGTTGGTATGTGCAGTCGGTTGGTTGGCATTCCACGGTGACATCCGAGTCAGCAAGCAGACTAGGAAATACATTAATCAACAACTTTCTTGCACCCAAGGTTGCGATCAACGGTATCACCTGGCCACATGCCACCGCCGCCAAATTGCACGTTATGCCATCCAATTCCAGGCTACTCGCGAGTGCTTGCAAGAGAGTGCTCTGTGCCTCCGGCGTTTTACTCTGGGGCAGTATCCCGCCGACGCCGTAGCGCAGCAGTGAGGCTGCCAGTTTCCGGTCGAGCAGACGCTTCAGATGCTGATTGTGAAAGTGATCGAGACACTCCGTACAGGAGGTATCACACGAGCAACCTTCGAGGAGATCGAGCGTGTCCTCCGCAATTTTCTCAAAGTACTTCGCCGCTAGCTCAGCGTATCCAGCACCTCCGGACAGCGTATCATAGAGGTACACATCGAGCGAAACAGTGCCTTCTGCGTCAATCGGCAAAATTCGATGACCCGCGCCGAACTCGGTCGGATCAAGGTCTAGTTGCTCGTGCCGGCTTGCCGCTAGCCGAAGCGCCTCTGCCAAGCTGTGAGCAGCGCTTTCGAGAACACGAACTACAAGCGGATTTCCAATATCAGTGACCAATGGCGTGCTTATCTTAAGCCGCAATAGCAACAGATCAGTCCGAAAATCATAGCCCAAGAATGTCTGGATGAACTCCCCGTCACACGTGGTGCTCGCCGCAGAACGCGGGAGTAGATATGGGCGAATATGCTTCCCAGATTTCGGCGCATCGAAGACTTCGGCACAACCACACTTATTGCAAACAGAAAATCCTTGCGCCTCGCCGTCGCGCGTTTGTCCTTTATTGAGTGTCAACAATCGCTTATCCGTCGCGTGCGCAACGCGAAGATATGGACCATTGTCCCGGAAGTCAAAGGTCTCCCCGTCCGTCGGTTGTGGATACTGAGCCATCGTTGCGTACGTGATGTCTTGTTCACGGTCCTCCTCCGAAAGAGCCCTAGCCTTTTCTGGACCAAAGACCTCTGGCTGAATCATTAACTGTGTCCTTAGCTCCCCCGAGCAGACGGGGCACGTAATGAGCGGTTTCGCACCACCGTATGGGTCTTGGACAAAGGAACATGCGTCGCAAATCACAAGGGACTTCGCGTTGTTTGCCTCGAAGAGCTTCTCCGCTCTATTACCCCCTAGCGACGGAGCGCTTGAAAAGACACCACCTGACCTGTACGTCTGCTTGTTGATAACAATAAGGCGACCCGGCGCGTATTCGCTAAGTGCTTGTGCAGTCGATTGTTGTGGTTGCTGCTCTAGCTTAAGCTCCCATATTCCCTTTGAATTCTTAGTCCATTTTTCGACTAAAAAGCTGCAAAGACTTGTTGGAAAAGCATAGGTCGGGAGCAATTGGTGGAAAAAAAGAAATTCCAACAAATCCTCATGCTCAAGGTCTTGGTAGGTATCCTCATCGTCATTTTCATCTTCGTCGCTCTCCTCGTCATGCTTCCTGGAAGTCATCTGTACAAGTTCACGTCGAATCGACTCCTTAAGCTCGTTCAACTTTTCTAGGAACGCAGAGGAGACCCAAAGTACCCAAACCAAAAGGCTTTCCTCATCGATGTTTAGCCCGGGTGGAAGCCAAGTTGCGATGTGATTCGCGAGATGATGGGGAGGCGCCAAAACCTGTCGCTCAATCCAACTCGAAAAGGAATCGATATTTGGACCCTCGGTGGTACACAAAAAGAAATCAGCCGTTCTTCCAAGTGCCTTCTGAAGAATCGCGGTACCTGAGCCTTCCCATGAACCATGCGTCGAGGAATCCTGGAAGAAGGTCTGCATTAAAAATGCATGGACGTGCCTGATTGCAATTTTTGGATTGTCAATCTTCAGCTCCGGCGTCCGTGGCGGCCCGCTGACCATTCGGGCAGCGTTATGGAAATAGAAACTATCGTGCGGGCCATTCTGTGAAAAAGCGACAACCGACGAGACCGATGCCCCTCGACGGCCAGCTCGACCAGCACGCTGCTGGTAGTTTTCTCGCTGCGGAGGAACGTTGCGCAGTGCGACGGCCACGAGGGATCCGATATCAATGCCGACCTCCATGGTCGTGGTACAACTCAAAACATCTACGGGCCGGTCGCCTTCATCGAGAAGGATGTCCTGGAATCGAAGCTCATGCAGCTCAGTAGTCGAATGAACATTGCGATAGTCGCGACCAGACAATTGCGCTGTGTGTTCTTCGACCGACATATTTCGCAGTGCACCATCATGTGCCAATGCGTCCGTTACGGGTTGACGCCAGAATGACTTGCGCGCCCGCATATAGGGGTCCACCGCCGGATCCAGAGACTGCGTGTCTTTAGATCCACAAGCCAGACATGCGCCACCGAAGTCAAATGGCATCAAGCTTGTGCAATCGGCGCATTGCACCCAGCTACGCGATAAATCAATGCTAACTTTAAGCGCGTTGGGATTGAGAAAGTATCCCTCCGCGGTAGTTGTATATTGATCAGCCATTGCTTTTTCAAGCTTTTTAACATCGGCATCTCCAAACCCAAGTCCGGTAAGCAAGGCCTTTCGGAACTGCGGTCTAAACTGCCCCTTACTCCCCCAGCTCTGCCGGCCAAACCCATAGGCCTGCTCACGTAGCGTAGGCGCCAACTCCACATCGAATGCGAACTCGCCGAGCAATCCGTCAATCCACGCGATAGAGAGCACACGGGCATTCTCCGCAGACACCGTTATTCCCTGCTTGCTAAAATCGTCTTGCAGTTTTTTCAACGCCAACTTTGACGGTTCGAGAAATCCCACGGTTGTTCCGGTGAGCGAATAGTAGCTGCTGCATAAGAGTTTGAGCAGTGCGAGTCTATAACGCCATGGGGGCTCGCCGGGAACGTAGTTCTCTGACAAAGCGAGCGAAAGGTCTGCGTCAACATTGTTTTTGAAACCTACAATATGCTGGTCAAGCGTGTTGGCGTCGACGCCGTCGAACATGGAAACGTTGCTCTCCGACAGCGCAGCGAGAAACGCGAGGTACAGCACCGCCTTGGTAGGTTTAGCTTCCCTACCGATTTCGCCCAGCATTTGAGTCGCAACGGCAATCGCTTGGCGGAATAAATCCAGCTCCATGTCTCTGGGCATATCCCTCGCGAGGCGAGCAGCCTTCTGGCGGCCGTCTGAGAACACGAGCACCTTTCTGCCTGCGTTCGGAAAGACGGGGTCTTCTTCTCGGCTGGCTGGTTGGTGGAACATTTGTGCGCGAACCAAGGTGGCAAACGGCGCCTCGCCCTTCGTCACATGGTCCATTATCTTTGACGGGTCAGTTTTAGTTACCCGAGTTCGCCGACAACAGACGGGGCAGTTGTCGAAGCGCAGTTCCCCCTCAAGGACAACATCCTTGTCGGGTATGCGCACATGCCGGAAACCCGACATATCAACAGGACGACTCCGCGTCAGCCTACCGGTCTCGAAATGAAGCCACGCATCGCAGTGACGGCTAGACGTGTGTGCTTTTGCTTCGACCAGCATTTCGATGGGGTAGAGCTTCCTGCTTTGATTTCTCGTAAGTCCAATTTCAGGTTCATGCCAGACGAAATCGCACCTTTCATCTATCCAGCCCGTTATGAATGCCGCACCGCAGTCTCGATGGGTATAGAAGTCGTAGACACGCGCGTTGCTGCGGCACGTGCACGAGAGCAACGGCTTAGTGTGGAATCTGCCGAGAAGTGATGGGGGCTCGCTACTGGACCTCCGCTCGGAGCAACCCGGGTCCGAACAAGCGTAAAGACCAGGCAATCCCCGGTGAAATAGATGAAGTCTGGTGGGAAGCAAGACGCGGCCGTCGCTCTGCCGCCGTGCCTGAGAACAAAGCGACAAGAGGCTATCGATGGCGCGATGCGAAACCTCTGACGAAACACGTGGAGCAAGCATCTGCGTCAAGGCTTCCAGCGCCGTGGCGCGACCGCTTATCTGCTCTATGAGCAGGTTCACGGGCCCAAAATCCGAAAGATGCGCAAACAAATAGTCCCGGAGCGCCGCGACGTCTTCGGGCGGAGCCGTCCAATCAAGTTGCGTAGCAAGTCGACGAATTTGGCCAGCAGCCGCCTCCCCGTCCTCCACTATATTGCTCAAGGCATCGATTTCCAGCGAAGCAAGTGCTTCAACTTCCGATGCAGTAGCTGGACGACCTACCGGTATTTTCTCCTTGGTACCGATCACTACCTGAAACCGGTTTGTTGGCTCGCCGGAGGAGCCTGTCAGATCGATAGCAAATTGTTCTGCATCGCGAATTGCGCCATCTCCTTCGCCTAGACTGGCGCTAGTTAGGATACATCGGACGCGCGAGCGATTTATCCCTAACCGCGCGATTAGCCTTCGAATCAAGAGCGCCACTTCGGCACCTCCGGCACCACGATACATATGTGCCTCATCGAGGACGAGGATCAGCTCATTTTTCGCATCGGAAGCAAGCCAAGCCGAAGTTTGGTCGAAAATGTTCCGCTCAATGGGCCGCATCAACATGTACTCAAGCATCGAATAGTTCGTGACCAAGATGTCGGGGCATTCCTCTTGCATCTCGTGACGGGTCATCAACTCCCGGTCGGTAGGCTGCGTGAGCAGCCGATATTTCCAGTTAGAAGCGTTATAGTTCTGTCCCGCCTTTTTGCCGGTTGCCCACGTCTTAGTTTGACTCGCGCCAGCGTTGTAAAAGCCAATCAGGTCTTTGCTAGGCCATCGCCCGAGACGCTGTAGTTGCTCCTTCAGTGCGGGCTTCTCTTCGACTTTGTTGTAGAAATCGTCAAACAGCGGCGCGATACGGGTTCGGTCACGGTTGCTCTTTCTCGGACCGGGGTACGGCGTACGTCCAGTGTAGCTTCCGAACCTAACGGGCCTCCCACGTCCTTCGCTGACCAATGCGTTGACGCGCGTATTCCCCAAAAGACGACGGATACGTGCTACCTGGTCGTTCACGAGCGCGTTCATAGGGTACAGAAGAATTGCCCGGCACCCCGGAAGGAAGCGCGAGCTCTCTTGTTCAGTGCTTTCAATTGCAAGAGACGCGACGATAGGCATCAGAAAACTCTCCGTCTTTCCAGAGCCTGTCCCTGTCGCAACTACAAGTTCCTTTTTTTCGCCCCCGAGAAACGCCTCCAGTGCGTCGGCCTGATGCCGATAAGGTCTGGGATATAACCCACTGTCATCACGAACAGACGCAATTTTCGTCAGTACGCTCTTGGCACGCTCAGGAATCTGCAATTTGTTATACGGTTCGCCAAACTCATAGACCGGCGTTGCCTCGACAAATGCTTTTTGTGCAATTACCCCGGGCTCCTTCAACAGCGCGAGTCGCTCAGCTAGCAGGCCCTCATCCTTAACGTGATACTGGGCTTCAATATACTGTCGCAATTTATCGTGCAATCCAGATACTGTGTCATGCACACCATAACGTTGTGCATTCTTGTCTTTGTCCATTTTTATACCCCGTCTGTCTGTTCGACTAGTTCGTGTCCGAGCAGCCCGACTGCTCGCTCGATGAGCGGCAGCAAGCTTGCTGAGAATGTGTATCGCCGCGGCCAGTCTGCTGCAGATTGTTCAGCGGACCGCCAACCCAACTCCAGGAACACATTTTCTGGCTCCGGAAATGGACGTGGTGCAAATAAGGTGACCGTGTTGCCTTCGCGACGATATCTAACCCTCCGGCTTCTATCGTGTTTGGTTGAAAGGGCTCCTTGGATACGACGCGCGTCCTGTCTCGATATTCCAATCAATGAAGCGATTTCACTCCCGCCGGCATTTGATTTTTTGAGCCGGCATAAACCGTACTCGCGCATAGCGATCCCCAAGACTTTCCGCCTACACAATTGGATGCCATCCACGTTTGTAATTTCATGACATGGCGTCCACCGCCCTTCGCCAAAAATCTCGGGCTCCTGCAAGTCTTGAACAGGCATCATTGCAGATGTATTGCGCTCCAAAAATTCTTTTAGCCAGATATGAACATCGTCATTTGGTAGACCTAGCCACTCAACCAGTCCTTGAACGGGTAACGATTTTCCTGGAGTGGTAAGTTTCGTTTGAACGAGTCGGCAAGAACCCACGACCTGCACTGCCCTACGATATCTCAGGGGCAGGCTTAGAAGTGGCGACGGACTAATTAGCAAGGCCGTATCTGCATCTATTTCGACGACACGAGAAGGTGCAGGGAGCCAATGATATGAATCAGTTTTTGTAAATTCCCCGAGCTTCGCGAGTTTCTCAATTACGTTCACAACCGGCGAGCGCGGTAGCTCGTAGCTCTCCCTAAGGTCTGGCCAGATAGGAGAGAGTCGTTGGACAACTGTGCGCGTAATTGTTGCCGTCGCGACCGGCTCGGACGCGAAGCTGTTGTCAGGATGACTTCCGAAGGAAATTGCTGCTCTGACATGCTCGCTCAATGCTGCGATTTTCGTCGTGTCAACGACATTCGTGAAGCCAAATTCCTTCTCGAGCCTATCCAGGACATGTGTCCGCGAAATTGCTTCGATCCTCACAGTATGGCGTCTCCCGCTAGCTCGCTCAATGCCTGCTTCACAGAGACCGCCTGCAACTGGTCCGTGGAGAACTCACCAATCGCCCGCTCCACATTCTCCCGAGATACGCCGTTCACACGGGCCCAAGGAATTACCCAACTCAACAGTGCAATCGTCAGATCACGCTCGTAGTCAGCATCTGGTAATGCGAAAAGCGTCCCCAAAAATCTGGTAAAGGCGAAGCGCCACAATCGGTTTCGCGGCAAATCGAGTGCGTTGACAATATTGATTGATTCGTTGACTAGTTCCTTGGTATTGGCAATCAGCTTACGAACCTCATCCTGTTGAAATGAAATCGCCGCGCACCGAGACATGTCCCAATTGGCATCCTGACTCCACGTCAGGTCGTCAGTGTCAACTATTGGACCTAGCTCCAGAAGAGCTCGGTCACCTGGCAATGTAGCAGGACCATCGACCCAAGTAGCGAACAAGGCCACCCCCAAGGGTAATCGGCCGGTTCCTACAAAGTGACTCTCTAAAACTCTGTCTCGAATGGGGCTTCCGTAGATTTCGAATGCTGAGCGATTGATACCTAGCAGCAAAACACCAGGATAGTGCTCGGTCTTCGCTTCGGCTTGCTCAAGTAAAGCGTCCGCATCGCAACTATCGTAAAGGCCTAGCGGAACTTGCCAGGAAAGTGTGCGCTCCCCCCCCAGACCGCGAACCGAAGCCTTGGCCACGAATTCCGCCAGAGACCCCCGAAACTGCACCATTTGCCCGGACAGTACTCCAGCGACTACAGCGCGTGCAACTTTATCGGCGTCGGCTTTTATTAAACCAATCTTGAGAAAACTGCTTTTGGCAAACTCAAAGATCGCGCGCGTATCAGTGAGCTTATGCGTTTCCGAAGTTGGTTTCGTTGTCGACCATTTCACGAGTCCGGAAAGCGGCTTCCGATTACTGGCTTCTCCATCAGTCACGCTCGCTATTTTCTGCTCGGATAGGAGCGCTAGTTGAATTTTCGATTCGTCCATCGCGCGCTGATAATTCTCTTCCGCGACTGCGAGAGACAAGCGCATGGCGTCAATGTCGCCGGTGAGTTTCGCAATCGTCATCTGCAGAGTTTCGATGTCGCGCTCATGAGACTCTTTCGATGTCGTTGACGCTTCGACGTACTGCGCCAATCTCTGTTCTAACTGCTCACTGCGCCCGGATACTTGCCCCCTAATCGTTTCGATGTCCGCAGATGTAACACCCGGTGGGCGGTGCTCCATTTCGTTGAGTTTTCGACTCACCTCGGCGCTCAGCTCCGATGAGGCCGAGGCGGCCGACGCTGTATTTGATACATCGGCGGATACCTGACGGAGTTGTCGACCAAGCTCGCGAATAGTAAGTGCAAAACCCTCCATGCCCTCCTGTAGGGCCTTAACGTCCCCCGGCAGTTTCGAGATAGTGCGGTCGCGCTCGAGAACCTCTCTTGTGGGCAACGCCTCAACGAACGCTGTTACACCATCAGTTGCAAGTAAGCCACCGAACTCAACCAATCGGCGCACGTCTTCCTGAGCGCAACCGTCAGCGCTATGCGCTACCAATTGTCGAAGGAAGAGGAGAGCGTCTTCTTTGCCTGCTGCTTCGTAAGCCTCGAGAGCTGACGCAAACGCATTTTCGAACCTTTCATGCCCCCAAGCACTCCATAACGCCTCAAACGCCTTCCAATCCTTCGAAGAAGTCCCTGTCTTCGAAGCGGGAGCATGGGCGAGCGCGTTCACCAGTCGCTCGCTGTCTTTTCTAAATCCCGGGTCCGTGTTTTTTCTAAAGCCATCTATTTTTGGCAGCGTCGCAAATATCTTTCGCCGCAAAACAATTGGAGTCTCGTCCAGGAACGCCGATATCTCTGCGGTACCCATATCCGCAATTCTTTTTCTTGCTTCGTAGGGAAAACTGAAAATCATGTGGTCTCCTGCTTATCGACAACTCACTGCTTTATGCGCTTTTGCTTGAGTGCGTGGTTAAGAGTACGCCAAGTGGCGTCGCACATGCCCCGTTGCCTAGCCGTCGAGAATGCCACCAAAAGCTCCGCATCTGTCATGGTCGATGCATGCTTCGTTGACGACGAGCATCGTTGTAATTGAAATAAAAACACAAGAAGCCTGCTTCGGAGGTCGGTCGGTAGACGAAAGGTTGCGGGCGCAGTCACGACACGGTCTCGAGTTCGAACCCGCCCAAATGCCCCGAAATCCAAGAGAACGTCAGCAGACTTGTCCAAGATGAGCTCTCTTAGCTCGTGGGCTGTATTAGGTGCCAGTAACCTTAATTCACTCCCGGCTTTCGCCTGAAACGAGGAAGCGTGAAGCGCGAGACGCGCATTCCAGATGCCGTCATGTCCGGTAAACAGCATGCCCTTCACATGTGCTGGCAAGGCGAGGCGAGAAAATATAAGCTCGCCATTTCGCACCCGAGAAAGCAGCGCTCCTGCGGATACATCATGAAGCGGTGCAGTAAGCTCGACTCCGTCAGCGTCGACCATCCCGAGCTCGACGACATTTTCGCAATGTGAGGCAGGCGGTGCAAATTCGATTGTGAGCAGAGCTCGTTGAGCCTCTGGGCAACTTAATTCAACAAGTGGCTCCACTTCTGGGGCAAGGCGAAAGAATGCATCAGCAAGTCCGCCGGCATCAGCTCCAATCGTGCCGGAACGTCCCCGGGCAAACATGCCTCGCACGGGCTGTATACCGCTTGGCATATATTGGCCACCGTGGACAATCATGTCGATGTTCTGCTGCGCCTTTACTGACTCGGCCGTGACCTTTCGTACGTGGGGAGGCCACACCGGAATGATCTCTGTCGCGGAAGTGGTTACCGACAGTCCAGTGAAGGTTCGCAGCCACGCCACAGAGCTATCTTCAAGTGGTGTCGAAAGTGTGACCGTGGCTGCTGACCAGTCAACCCGCCCTTTCAAAGCTTGCCACTCTAATCGCTCCGGGAAAGATGGAGTGAGAACACTTGGCCAGATGAATACATAAGTGCAACCAAGCTTCAGTTCAGCTACTTGCGGAGCGATGCGCCCGTTAAGGAAACTGACTTCGCCAAAAACAGTTGCCCGCTCCGTATAGAGCCCCGCGCAGGTGAGCGCCACGCGATTCCGTGCGGTCGGTAGCGGTGGGGCGACAGTTAATATGCGATAGTTGGCGCTTTGAGGCTCGGCAACGGTATGACGCACGGGGTCCGCGCCAGAGCTTTTACAGTCGATAGTGAGCGTTCGTCCACCACCTACATCTACAGTGATTTCACTGCCTGCAAATTGAGCTGTCGGAACCGATAGTTCAAGACCCCACCGACGCGGGTACCCGCTTTCGGCCAGCCTGAGTCCGAGGGTCAGCTCAGTGACACGGTTAGGGTCGTGCAAATTGAGTGCGGTTGAACCATTACCGAGACCTAAGCCTTCGACATATAGTTCACAATCCTTGCTGCTTCTTCCGGGTAGATGCGCGAAATATGGCTGCTTAGAGCGCCCAGCCCTTAAGGAGACGGGCGCGCCACATTCAGGACAAAGATATAGAAACTGGCCATCTTGGGCGTCTTCTGCGTCGACATATCGCCCCGTTAGCCGACTACGAGCCTCTTTCACACGCCCCCCCCAGAAGCCACCGCCACAGCATTTCAAAGACCGATATAGAACTACGCCGCCCGCTGGTCGTTGGTCAAGTGCCTGGCCGTGTATGAGTATTTAATCAATTCCGGCAACATCGCTGAAGACCATTCCTGGTACTCGGGCCTCGATACGGCGCGCTGAATTACCCAGCGCTCGATAGCGAGGGATGCGATTTCAGACACTGGTCGTAGCGATGCCAACTGTGGACGCCCTCGTCCGGTTCGCAGGATCGATGATGCATTGACTGCGAGGTCGGATATGAATACTTCGCGCTGAATGCCGTGTTTCAGAACATCGCCCTTGAACCCAAGGGTGGACATTGCCGCTCGAATAGTCCGAATACGCCAATTTGGACCATCTCCGTATTCATGCGTATTAGCACATGGATGATCGATATCAAGCAGATATTCACGCAAGTCCGAGAACAGTGCTTCGGGGATGTGGAAATGTCCCCAACCGCCGCTATACCCCAAGCTCGTGAAATATCTGAGGCTATCCAGTTTGAGTCGATTATAGACAGACGACCGCCCCATCGAAGATGACGTAGTCACTGCAAGCAAACGGGCCTGCTTCTTTTTACCAGAAATAATCCCACAAGAATCGCCGTATACGCTGGCGAAATCGTCGTAGATTTCTCTGCTACGTATGAGACAAGCGACAAGCTTTCCGCCAAGAAGTGCATTGTAAGGTGGTAACGCTCCCAGCACGTACGCATCCATTACGTTGACCAAGCGCTCGGTCCTCGCCGCGCCGTCCCAGCCAATATGATTATCCCGCGCCGAGAGGTTAAACACCGGGTCCCCGATGGCGAAAATGCCTATCAGCTTCCCATTGCTGTCATCCCAGACGAGATAACGCAGCCGGCGACCAAAACCTCTCGAAACAGGAACAGACCATGTCAGTGATGCAAGTCTAAACAGCTCACCCTGCCATGTCCCCGACGCGACACGCTCCAGACGCGGCGATATGCGTTCTGGATTAATATCACTCCCCGAGGCAAAAAACTTTAACAGACGAGGAGTTTGCTGTTTGATGAATTCAGATTCACCGTGCAGTAGCTCCTTCCTCTGCTGAGCATGCAGATGACGGATGATTTCTTTACTTGTTCCAGGGGCTTCAAGGCGCCCCCCCTCCTTGCGACGAAAACCCAGATTCGAAAGATGCCGCCGTAGCCTGCGCTTCAAAAGCGCTTCTCTTGTGCTGACGTGCACGACCTTTTTCGATGGTATCTTTGCCATTGCCTTGCTTGTTTCTTCCGATCAGGATTGATCTCCTCGGCGCGAAATTATAATCGCTCGCTGCGCCCTAGCATGTCCGTCAACTCGAAGACGTCCTATTGTGACGGCTGTCGCATAATCGCGCGCATGAGGCCACAAAGTTCCGTCGCGGAGCTGCGCCATTATCTTACAGATGAAACAATTGTAACAAGAGGTGACCGAAGCCCAAGGAAAATTTTGAGCCCTTTGCTTCCTGGCCGCCGCCCACGACGGGATTTGCGGGATCCAACTCCATTCCGACATCGCTTTCGTCTCGCGCATCGGGCGGCCAAGACCGCTCGATTTGAGCGCGGGCATGCCACATCAAAGTTGACTGGTGATCGAGAGCACGATTTAAAAGAGCTGTTGATTTCGCCGAGTCGCCCCCGCCGGGCTAAAACTCGGGGAAGTTAACACACGCTAATATCCATCAATGAGAGCGCGTGCTTCACCATCTCAACTCGACGACGCCAAGAAAGATCCTCGCGTCAAACTGACCGCCGGATGCCACCCCCAATAAATGTTCGCGATACGAATTTCGACATTACAGCTCGAATGTTGCGAATTGAACGCCCCCACGGACTGTTTTCCTGTCGAAGATCGAAGTGATCTATTAAGCGAGAATACTCATTGACCGTGACGCGGAGCCAAATCCAGTCTGACGCCGTTGATCTCCCTTCGATTGCTCTCGCTGCCATTGGACAAGCGCTCTAGCAGCGCATGTGGATCAGGCTGCCCCAGCAACAAGCGATACCAACTCGCTTCTTCTAGCAACCGTTCCCAGGCTGTCTCTTCTCTGGAGAATGGAACGTTGAGCGCGATGGCCTTGATGGGTTGACCTTCACCGAAATGCCAGAAAGGTGCAAGGATGCTGTTGTGTTGTGCCGTCTGCTCCTTGGCCGCTTCCAACAGAAGTTCCCAAGCGTTTGCGTATGGGCGAGCCATGTCCTGCTCATCCCGCGGTAAGCCTAGCTTGGCGATGTTCGTCCGTACACCTAGGCTGAGGTAACGATCTACTCTTCCCTCGCGCTGCTCCAACGCAAGAGGTGAATTGGGGAGGTTCCAATGCACGAGGCGCCTGCAGTAGCGGTGCATATCGAGTCCCTCCTGGCCCGTCGACGTCGTAGTCAACACGAAAGGGGGAAACGGGGAATTGAATGCCGTCAGCAGCGGGTTGGCATGCTGCCCCTTCCGGCGCGCCGGCTTCCCCGGCGACTTGCTGCTTTTCTGTAACGCGCTCGAGTCGTCGTCGGTTGAACTGTCGTGCTCACCGAGCGCGCGAGCGTACATCGCTGCACCAAATGGAGGCGCTTTCAACTTGGGCCTTGGGCGCACTACCTGCAGCGTCCCCACCGTACTAAGCGCAATATGAATCGCTTCCGCTACCTCATGTGCAAGCTTCGCTGCGTCCTTTTCCGAACTGTCACGCACGAGGAGAAACACGTACTCGTCTAGCACGCTCTGAAGGTCATGTTCCAGGCAAAATCGAAGCACACGGCGCCAGTACGGCTCCTTCTTGCGCGAGCGAACGCCTTCCACGATTGCAACGGCTGCGGGCCGCTGAAACAAACGCGTGATACTGTTACCGATGGCAATGGCAGCCTCGAACAGTGCACTGTTGCTCTTGTCCAATCCCGGAATGGTACGCCGAAGCGCTCGGTAAGCGCACGTGCCCGGCGCGGCGACAGCGAGTTCCGCGAGATCGTTAGCATCAGAGGCCGATACCGTAGCCTCATCAGCTTGCTTGACATCTTTTATGAGATCGCGGGCTGGCGTCAAATAGGAGGCGGAGCGCACCGAAGGCTGCGGATAATGAGGATCCGCATTGAGTTCAAGTGCAACGTCAACGAGGTTCCGCTGGCGCGCAAGGCGCGAAATCTTAAGTCGGCCCGCCTTGACTAGTTGCTCACGAACTTCGGCAATCATGTCCTTCGGCGACAAGGCCTTTCCAACCCTGCGGACCGCCTCGAACGGATCGCTGTCCTCGGCGAATCGCCAAAGCGGAGCGCCGATCACATAAACGGAACGCACAGGCGTGCTTTGGCCACCGACTTTACTGGCCCTGGAAAACTCGAGGTCCTTTTCCCGCCTTGACTGGGGCCGTGGTTCGCAGCACAGATTCAGTGCTGTTGCGATCGCCGGCGGCGCGGCCCCCCAAGAGGTAAAGACGAGAGTCTTGGATGGCGAATTTTCACCCGCTCGAGAGGGGTGTTCAACGTACGGTCGCGTAGGCGGAAGCCACAGTCGCCCCCCCTCCGCATCTTTTCCCATCTCATCAATCATCGCCCGTAGACGGGGGTGCGCAGGGCCAGGTAGCGACGCTCGACGATAGAGCTGTGAGCAGTTGAGAGCCGCGGGCGTCGGCAGGCGACGCTTGCGAAGCGCATGTCTGAGATCTCTGCCAGTGACATATCGCGGACCCAGTGCGCTAACAATATAAGGCGTGGACTTCCAGAGCTCGATGAGTTCGGCAAAGCGACGCCGCCTGTTCTTCGCGAAAGATGGTTCGCTATTCAGCAGGTCTATTGTCTGGGACAGGGTTTTAAGGTCGAGCTCATCAATAGGCGCTTCTACAGCAACCCGCTCGACATGCGCATCAAACGGACGCTCCGTACGAACCATGAAATCCCGTAGGTGATTGCCGAGATTTTCCACGGCTCGCTGCAGCGCGGCTTTGCAAATCTGCGGTGCCAGCAAGGTCGCGCGCATTGTCGCAAGCGCCTCTTTAACCTCGTTTACCTTCTCTTGCTTGCCGGGATTCAAAAAGCTAACCAGCTCGATGAAGCCTTGGTTGGGGTTTTTACCAGAATGATCATCCGGATCGCCTGGTTGGTACGGCGTCGCTGAAAGGACCAAGATCGGTCGCTTGAGCAAATGCCCGACTTGCGGGGTAGGATCGTCGGTTAGCAACGTGTCAGAGAATCGCTGGATTTCATCCACCACGACCAAGACCGGATTGAGCTTCTCAAGTACGCATTTGGCCAGCACAGCCCGTAGCTTGCCGACGATGTCGCGCTTGTGCGTTTTGCGTATCTGGGAATTGCTCAGCTGCTCAATAATGCCCGATCCGAGATTCCGTTCGAAATCGCTCCGCAGCTCGCGCGGTAACGAACCTTCAACAAGTTGGTCGAATACTGCGTCGCTGACTCGACTTCCCTTGAAAAACTCACGTACGCCAGGATCGTTCATGAGAGATCGATGGCGCGGCATGAGTAGCCTAAACAGAAGCGCCCGTTCCCGCACGGAACCAAAGTGGTCTTTTCGTAGGTCCTTTATCGGCGTCAGTCCGATCAGTTTGCCTTGAATCCCGTTCTTGTAGGCCTTCTCGGCAAGTAGACATAGCGACCCGAAGGATTCCGGCGTCAGTCGACGAGTCTGCAATTTCGACAGGTTCTGACTGACGATATGACCGCTGGAGACTACGTACACCACATTGCGGCCGGACTGTACTGCAGTCACCCGGGCAATCACACCTTGTGCCACCTTGGTCTTTCCAAGACCCACCTCGTCAGCGATCAAAAAACGACGCTGGCGGTCCTTGAACATGCGAGTATAAGCGTGTCGCACTGTGCGCTTCTGGAAATCCTGCAGGTGCAAATCGTCGAGCAGGTCGGGCGCGCTCATTTCAACGACTCCTTCACAAGACGCCACATCGTGGCCAGTTGCTTGTCTTCGGCCGCATCCGAGAGGCCTGCCAACAAGCTATCGATCGTAGTAATTTCTTCTTTCGCGTTGGGCCCGTGCACGCGTTGGAGTACCTTTTCGAGAATAGGAAGCTGGGGGCCAGCTTTGCGGGCTTTCGACGGCTTCTTGCCGTCGTGACCTCCGGTAGAGCCACTGCTATTGCCTTTCACGCCGAAATACCACAATAGTTCCTGATAGAGGGCCGGCCGAGCGGCGTGAGCTAGCACCTTGCGTGCCGCTTCGCGGTCCCAGTCGATGTCGCCCTCGAGCGACATCGCAAGCACAACCCCCACAGGCGCGTCGTCACCGTAGCTAAGCGTTAAGGCTACAAACGGCGTGAGTTCGGCGCTTGGGTCAATTTCGAGGCTACCGCACATGCGGTTCTTATCACGCGTCAGAGGTGCACAACGCTCTTGATAACCAACCAGATGCATCGTGACTACGACGCCATCGGGCCAATCTCCCCGGTCTGCCATGAAATTGAGCGTCACGCCGATGATTTGCGGTGGGCCCTTGCGAATCCGTCCTACCGCGGCGGCGCCCGCAAGAATCCTGCGCACACGCTTAACCCACTTGGGTTCCGGTTCCTCGCATTCAACCGCACTTGGAGTGATCCTTTCGAGCACGCTCCGGAAACTGCGCTGCTCGCTTGAACTATCGTCAGCGAGCAGCGCTTGCACCTGCATCGCTGCGGCTTTAATCACACCGGTGACAGCCACTTCGACGTTGTGCGTCCATCCCGACGGCGTGGCGTTGGCGCTCGTCACCACGAGTCGCGTGCCCCCCTTTTTAGACGACGCGAGGTAGATCTTCGCATGCAACCCGACCAGTCTCCCTTGTGCCCTCTCCGCATCGGGCGACTCGTGAGCCGGCACGGCCGCATCGGATATTTTGAACACCTGATACTTCGTGAAGGCTGAGGTGGGTACGTCGACTGGCCGGGTCACGAGCCATCGACGCTCCTTGCTGGCGCCAGCTTGCGCCGCAAGTCCGTCGAGAAACCCTCGACGCACGAACGGCGAGATGACCAGCAGATCATCGCCCTTGATCTTCCTGTGAATCTCCTCGGCGTTCTGGCAACTCGGGTAAAACAAACGCACCTCAATATCCGCGACACCGTGCAAAGGCTGAAAACGCACATCCTTCAGTGCCTCTCCGATTCGCCTGCATTGCTCGACGGCCGGATGTGCCTGATCGTTGACGAATTGCGCGAGGCCGCTGACCGTCTCAGCCAGTCCGGTAACTGACACGCCAGTGCGCTCCTGATCGAGGACGACCAAAGAGTCCCACGAGTTGTCCGCCGTAAGATTCCGTGTCGAAATGACAACGCGAAAATACCGTTCACGAGCCTTCTCGACGGAGGCGAATTCCAGAATGAGAAGCTTTGGATGAAAGGATCCGTCCTTAATTGAGCACGGCACGACAGCGTCGCCGACGAGCCGCAGCAATGGCCGCGAATTAGCCCATCGCTTCGAAATCGAGATCCGATCACCCTGCACTAGCAGGGTGAGGCGCGTGCCTAGTTCATAGATTCTCGCCACGCCGACCGATTTGTCGATATCGGCAGCGCCCATGCCGGCCGCGAACAACGGAATGGTGACGAGCGTTTCCGCGTCGAGGCTGTACGCTGTGCCGAGAGCGTGCTGAAGCTGAAAGCCTTCTGGTGGCGCTAAGACGTCGCGCAGCGTGGATCGTCCGTGCGGATCGAGGGGAATCGGTCGTTTAGCCACGCGGATTCTCCGCGTCCCGCACAAGATGGCGGACGCAGGCGCCCCAACGGAAGTCCCACCGCCGCGCCATTTCTGGCGTGCCAGACCACGTGGCAAGATGGCTGCGATTGCTGAGTTTCGGTGCTGGATTGACCTTTTCCCGGTCACAGACCAGGTTAAACCACTGATTCGATCCCAGATTGATCTCGCCGGAGACGAGCTTCCTGGCTGCGCTTGCGAGGAACGCACGCGAAACCTCACTACCCAGTGGCTCCCACGTGGTGGGCTTGACCCATGGCGCGAGCGACTGTTTTTCCGCTTCGAACGCCTCCTTCCACTGCTCGAAGTACAAATCGATCTTCTCCTCTGTCACACCCAGATCCTGGCTTTTCTGCTTCCACGAGGTGTCTCCGCCATCAGCGTCCAGCTTCCTGGCTTCCTTGAGCAACGCGAAGTTATAAGCAAGCTGCACACCCCAGCAGATAAGGCTGACTGTTTTGGCACGATCGAGCGCCGTACGAGCGCCACTTTCTTTGTCGACGTGAATTTGCCATGGGAAAGTCGCCTTCGATGGGGTTCCTCCCCTACGCACTAGCGATGCAATAACGGCAAGCGCGGGTTTGTCGGGCAATTCCAGCCATTGATCAAGAATGAAATCCACCTCAGCCTTGCTGCAGTGAATGCCAGGCCACTCCCCGCCTTTTTTGTCGAACCAGAATTGATCTGCAAGCTTCGTCGCTTGAGGGTGCCACTTGACGCGATTCTGCAACAACGGATTTCCCTCGTCGTCCGTTGTGATCCTGGATTGCATGGCAGCGAGGCCATTGGCTACGGTGACGTCCCGCACGTCCGCGCTCAAAGGCGTAAGCATCTTCCAAGTACGTATTGCGGTCCAGTACAAATGCACAAAGTCCCGCGCGGGCGTGCGTCTACCAATGATGCCTGTCTCGTTGGGGTTGGCTTTGACAAGCGCCGAATTGAGGGCGGTTTGACTCAGCGTAATATTACTGACCGTCGCTCCTTTCTTGCGAAGGACCGCCGGAACCAGGATGACGTACCGAAGACGTTTGTACTGCGTAGAGGTGCCGGGAAACAACTGTTCAGCTACCAAATCACGTACAGACGCACCGATCCGGAGGGCGTCCACACCTTCGCCGTCGACATCTTGGCTTAAAAAATCTCGAACTTGCTTCACCTCTGCCTCATCGAAATCCAGCCATTCCCAACGGCTCGCCGCGGTCATACGGATTTGGAGCCGAACGCGTATGGCGTCGGCTTCAATCGGACAAGGCGAGTGTCTGGTACCCGGTTCAGCATGTTGGTAGAAGTGAACTTCTGCCGCGCGGAATAGTGATCGATAAAGCGTCGCATCGCCCCCGCGACTTTCTGCCGTGTTCGCAATAGAAGTTGCATGTGGAGACCTCAGACTTGCGGAATACGTTGACGAATGCAACAAGCCAGCCAACATAGCTGGTTACCGTTGCGCGCGTCGTTAGCTGGAGACCGTTCGGCAGCGGCAGATTCACGTCGCTTCGCGTCAATGCGTCCCACGCCATCAGACTTGCCACTCCACTCCGCATCCTGTTGCGTGCTCACGATAGCCTTCGAGGCAAGTTTGACTACAAATCGGTCTCGGTTTTCACATTTCTGCGTGTAATTCAGCACGACAGCGAATCCAGTTCCTGAGGCATCGTAAGTGTCGACCCGGTAATCCAAGCCATTTTCTTCATCCCTTGTACCCTAGACGGCTACCAGCCGATACGGGACGCACACGCGCCAGTTGCTTTCCTACCTCTTCTTGACGTGATCGCAAGTCTTCATTTTGTCAGGTGCGTTCGGATCGCCATTGCATGATCTGTGGGACAACTAGTTCAGCGAGATGACGCGTGTCGGCCTCGGTGCCGGAGTAATCGAACGAAAGGGACACCGTTACGACCGCGGCCCGTTCGATGACGGGCCGAACGCTTTGAAGGAAGGCTTGAATCTCGTCGTCCCCCCAAAGATCCCCAGTCGCCCACCTATCCGTTCGATTGAAGAGGTCAAGGCATAGATCGAAGATCACTGGCCCGTCAAAGTCCAGTTTCGCGAGCTGGTCCGCATTGTCATGCATATATTGGCGGGCTCCGGTTTCGATCAGCAATTGTTCGTCAAGGCCCGGTTCAGTGTCCGCCTGCTTACAGAAGAAGTGCACCTCTGTAACGAGCTTTCGTAGCACCGCCGGCGCGATGAATGAGTCAAATTGGACCCCCTCTTCGTTGCGAACCATCGTCTCGATTTCTGGAAGGTCCGCCGTAAGAAGATCGTCGCGGGCTTCGTCGTTCTCGTTGAAGTCGTTGATGCCATCCCAGTGGTAATCTGCGTGAACAAGAGAAAACGGACCGATGCCGCGTTCGAAGCCGACGCGCGTCCAAACAAGGAACGCCCACCGGTGATCGTCCATGAGCCATACGTCCGATCCGAGATCGGACAGATACTCGCTATTAGGAAGTAGCTGGCTAAAGTCGACTCTGGTCATATATTTCCCGTTTTCCTATGTGGCCCCGGCATCGAGCGCGAGCGTTATTGATCGCCGCAAGCACGTCATCGGCGTGAACAGGCCGTGACGTGGCGCGTCAGATACCTGCGGCCATCAACAACAGGCCGACCGCCGCAGGCAGCGCTTGAATATAAAGAATCTTGCGGCTCGCGGTCGACGCGCCGAAGAGACCCGCAATCAGCACGCACACTAGAAAGAAAATCTTGAAAGCGGGCGAATGCAGGATCAGGCCGGCGATCAGCCCAGCCACGAGAAAGCCGTTGTAGAGCCCCTGATTCGCCGCCAGAACCTTGGTCTGCTGCGCGAAATCGACCGTGGTGCCGAAGGCTCGCCGGCCAGCTGGCTTGTCCCACAGGGCCATTTCCAATACGACGATATAGAGGTGTATTGCGGCGACGAGGCCGACTACGATGTTGGATGGCATAGGGTGGGCGCTGCTCTGTTGAGTCGCTCAAGCATAGTTGTTTTGCACGTGCGGCGGCAATGCTCAGTGCACCGCGTGAAACGTCCGTTTCAGTCGGCATCCGGCCTACGGACGGACCGGTGGATCGTCAATAGGTTTCCTACCCGTTCAACAAACATCCCAACGCAAGGACCATTTCGCGCTCTGCCTTGTAGATATCTTCCTCGCTGGGGACGTTCCTCAGCAGACGGAGGGTGATCCGATGATTGAATCGCACTGCGTCCGCGAGCGCGCGATGTATCGATCGAAAGCCCTCCGGATTTCCCTTTCTGTATGGAAGGCCGGCGAGCAACCGTCTGACGTTGCCCAAGTACTCCCGCCGCCGACGGGCGATTCCATTTTCCGCCTTGCCTACGTAGCTGGCCAACAACACACCGGTTGATGCATCGTGTATCTCCCATAAGTACAGGAGTCGTTGGGTATCGTCCACTCCGTTCACGTCAAATGCAAAATCCAGAGAAAGCATTTCACTGGTTCGTTGCGAAGCGTCACCGAAAACGTTCAAAACGTTCGCGCATGGCGCACTTTCCAACTTCTCTTCGGCACTCAGGTCGGAGGTAATGTCTCTGACACCAGCGACCGACAGAACGGATTTGCGCAGATGCATCACGTGCCCGTTGACGTGCTTCCGAAAAATGGCAACACGCCCTACGGCGTCGTGAGTCATTGAGGCCGCCATAGAAACGTTCCATTCGCTGTCGAACGCAACCGCGACGAGCACGTCGAAATCGTTGCCCTCAAGGTTCCTGATAACGCCGAGCTGCGTCGAAGAGTTGTCGGGTGAAGTTCGCCGAGCCTTTATCTGATATCGGACGCCCCTCCCGTCAATCGCGTCGTAACCTTTAACTGACTTGTCCGCCAGTGACAGCCCGAGCCGTGACGAAACCAACCACTCGGCGTAATCGCCGGTCGGATTGTTACTCGAGCGAACGACGCCGCGTCGGCGTAGCTCATTAAGCACCGAGCTATGAACGGCCAGCAGATCAGGAGTCGACAGGTTCACCAAGTTTTGGAAGAACGTCTCCGACATAGATTTCTTGCCCTCGTTTTCCTGTTTCAGTCGATCGCAGCGGCGCAAGCGTCTGTAGGTGCTGCCGCAACGTGGTCGATCACGAGAATATCTTCAGTCCCGCCGATACGACGCGGCACGGTGCGGCTGCTGCGCCACAGCCGCTAAATCCGGTGAAAATGCATAAAGCAAGCATTAGACGCTTCATTCTTTTCATACGCCTGCGGCCCAGACGACGCGAACTGTTCTGACGTCAGTGAATTCTTCGTTAATTGCTGTGACTTTCAGTTGGAAGCCGCTGTAACTTATATCCATGAAATTCAGCGCAAAGTGCGTCGGCCCCATTACAGTTGCGTGGACCCATGGCAATATAGTGAATACTTCACCACCATCTGGCGCAAAATTGACCCTCAAATTCACAGAGTCGCCAGCCTTGAGTGCACTCACATCGATATTTACAGTTCCCTCTTTGGCGGACGTCATGAGTTTCCTGTTTTCTGTGGTCTAGGCGCTGCGCGCGTTCGTGCCGTCAGCATCGATAACGGACATACCGGCAGGCCGCGAATTCCAACGGTACTGCTGATGTTCACAATGCTGCGGGTTGATTTCGACCACGATACGATCGACCTCTGCTACGAGCATTTGCGAACCAGGCAGGCCAAGCACATCGGCGGCCTTCATCAGGCCGAAGCCGAATTAATCATGAGGCTCGCCAGCGCGGGCGTCTCAGCTCCGCGATCGACGTCACTCTTGCGGCCCGCCGCGTACAGGCCAACCGCCGCGATCATGCGACCAATTGGGGATTCCGCGAATCGCTCCGCATCGACCTCAGCCTGTGTGCTGTACTCACTGCGCACTTCTCGTGGAATGCCCGACATCATCTTCTCCTTCGATTTTCTTGGTGCCGGCGAGGCCAGCGTTTTCCTACATCAAAAGCTCGGGCTCGGCCGAGAGGATCTCGCGAGCCCATGGTTGCATGTTGAACGGAAACCCAAGGCCATAGGAAACAGATGATGCGCTCTAGAGCGCGCCTCTTCCCTCTAATCCTCGCACAGCCCCGTCATTAAGACGGTATATGACCGACGCCGTTTGGTCGCGGATATAGGGAACGAAAATTGTTCTTTCGCCCGGTGTCAGCGTAGTGAGCCATTTCCTCCTGACCTTCCGCATCCGCGCATCGTCTAACAGCGACCCGATAACGTTAAAGAGCCAGGACAGTCCGTGTGCGACGAGATACGCACAGGAAGCCATCAGCGTCAATCCTATCCACGTTCGATACTTGGCGACAAAGTCTGTGAGACCTGCACCAACAACCAAGTGCGCCGGGGCGTACAAAAGCGCTCCGCTATAGAGCGCGATGGCAAGCAGTGGCTTTACTGCGACCTGCCCGACTGCTTTTATGCCGTCAGCCATATCCCCAATCATCTCCATGTGAGCGCTTTCCTTGTTTTCCTTTGGGTGTTTGAACGTGACGTGGAGATCTGAAGCGCTCCCACTGTGGGGAACTTCATCATTTGAAACCATCGTGGCCCCCTGCTACGGCCAATACCAGACACAGACCCGCCACACTGAGGCGGTATATCATGCCCCGGTTTGAACGCCAGGCGGCGTAGGCTAACCACAGGAACAATGGGGTCAGGATCACAGCCCCCTTGTCGACATGTGGATTGTTGGCTGCCATGCCATCGGATAAGATGCCGCCCCCGATGAAGACCAGAAACGTAACGACCCAAAACTTGATCCAGGACTTGGCGCGCGAACGGCGTGGCTCACGCGCCCTGCCGCGCGATAAGCATGACGCACGCTCGCGTCTGCGCTCTTGCGCCGGGGGGCGTGTATCGACGCGGCGCCGCTCTTGGTCTTCGCGGTCAACCAAACGTTCCTGCAGCTTGGCCTCACTCACTTTGAGAGCGAAAGATTGTCGCTCCATCCAACGTCTGTGTTCGGCTTCGCGAATTTGCTCTGTCTGTGCGTCGGCTTCGGTCTGGCGTTGACGCCGTCTGTACGCCACCTCCTCTGCCTGTTCGGCTCGAGCGGCCCGCGCCTGCTGTTGTTCCCAACGCCTTTGCGCCGCCTGAGCCTCCCGAACCTCGGCGCGGGCTGATTGGTTGCGAGCAGCCTGCCGTTCTCTTGCCTCTAGTTTTTCCTGCTGCGCTTGCCGCTCCCGCATCTCGCGAGCGGCGTCGGGCGTCGAGGCCGCTCGCATCGATTGGACAAGACGCGCGAGGTCGTCTGTGGGGCTGCCGTGGGTCTGAAACGTCTCACGGTCGTAGGAGTGGCCTAGAGCGGCCCAGATACGGTGAGCCTCCTTTTCAGCCTCCCGCATGTGGGGGGCGTCATAGCACTCCACGACTTCGACACCGGTACAGCCGGTGATGCCGTGCATGTGATAACTTTGGGCGCGGCTCTTGAGTGCGCGGCTAAGCCCAATTTTTGAGCGTCCGTTGTCGAACCGAAAGCAATAGATGACAAATAGCCCATCGTAACGCTCGGCGCGGACCCGTACTTGTTCAAGCATCTGCTGGCCTTAGTGGAGAGTCAGGGTCTGACTGTAGGCGCAACGACGCCTCGAATCAGTCCCGTGCTCATACAGTTCAAGACACTCCATCACAGTCCGTTGCTCGACAAGCTTGATGATGAACCAACCTTGTCCGCTAATCCAACCGACCGTCGAAAGCCTCTCGCCGTAGAGCCGCGTTATGAGTCCCGCATCGCACATGTTGTTTTCCGTTATCAGTGGTCGGTCGATGGCAATCTGGTCGCATCGGCAGTACTCACTCGCCATTCACTATCGCCGCATCTGAACTGCTGCATCCAAACCTGCTTAAGCTCGTCGCCATCAACCACATCGGCTGCTACGATGACCCGCTTTTCGTAATTGCCAACGCAGCTGACGGTGATCGCACGCGAGGCAATGGCATCATCGTCGGAGCGAAGCGCAGCAATCTCGACGAGCGGCTCTTCCTTCTCATTTCCCGCGTAGGCCTTCGATGCCCCGCGCACTGTCAGATCGTCAAACCATCGAACGGCCCAAGTGCCGTCAGCCGCCCTTCGTTCGAGGACGACACCACGAGACCACCAAGCTGCCTCAGGCGATCGCTTGTGCCCAGGCTCTACCGGTCGCTCAGCCAGCGCGGGACCTGCTGTCAAGACTAAGGCGAGCAAAGTCGCGCCAACAAGCGATGCCTTCATCTTCCTCCTCGGTATCCGTGTCTTATGCGTCCCGCAAGCGCCAATGTGTTGGCGTGAGCGGGGGAACGGGTCCGGTGCCAAGGACGCGATTTTGGAAGTCGAGTATCGGAACATCGAGTGCGAAGCCGGGGCCGGGATAACCCTCCAGGCCAACCTGGCGGAGATAAAACGCCTTCGACACCAAGTCATCGGGAGCATGCTTAACATAGACCTTGGCGCTGTCGTGCCCTTCCGGGATGGTCGGAAGGGCGTCATGGACGCTCGTCCAATCGTCCGCCGGTTCGTCCGTGGCCATGGTCGACTGCGCAGCTGCATCCCGGCCGAAGCCGTGCTTGGTCGAGAACTCCTCGGCTTCGCTCAGGTCGTAGCGGGTGACATGCGCCAGCATCCCGCCAAATTTCTCGCCAAGCCTGGCTTTGTCGTGGAGTGTCATGTTCCGCGCGTCTTCAAAATGACGCTGTGCCTTGTACAGACGTCGATCAATTTCCAGACGCTCATCTGTTGTTACTTCGTCGTGCATTGCTGATTCCGATTTATTAAAATTTACGACTGACAAAGAAGGCACCGAAGCCGTTCGCCGCAGCAAGTATGTAGCTGACGTTGTTCGTCTTCAAACCGTACGCGGCGATCACGGCTTGGAAAAGACAGAAGCCAACGGCAATTATCCAATTGGAGCGGAATGTTCTCTTCCGCTCCGCTTCCGCATGAGACAGCTCAAGCATCTTCTGCTGATGAAGATTTCCCTCGCGGAGAGTCTTTTCTTGCTCGCGGATGCGAGTCGAATCAACGAACCCGTGTCGAAAGCTCTCGGCTGCCCTAGCGAGGCCGAATGCGTCTTCTCTTTCCTTGCTGCCAGGTACTGCCGGCTGTTGCGGACCCACGACTTGGTTAGGCTTAACGCCTGGTGCTTGCTCCATCGCTATTCCCCGTGCGCTTTTTGACTCCGGCTAGGCCGGTATTTTCCAGCTACTGGCCGGCGCGGGACGCTCGCGCGCCAAATGCATTCCACCATGTAGGTGCCCGTCGCGTCAGGCTATCCGATTTTCAGATCGGGCCAAGAACGCCAACCTTCCCTTCTTCATATCGGCAAAATTTTACGAGCCTGTATATTTTTGGTTCTTAACCGTCTATTTTTATGCGTATAGCATCAAATACCCAGGTCGAGCTTCGCGACGGCCTCAATCGTATCGCGTTTCGATACATCCAAATAAGGCGCGACATGATCCAGATTTGAATGGCCCAGGAGAATTTGGACCGTTTCGAGAGGGTGCCCGTTAGCGACCGACCGTGCCGCGAACGTCCTGCGGCCTGAATGACTACTGTATCCAGCTCCGAGACCAGCAGCGCGGTACAACCGGGTGGCTTAGCTTTGCAGGCTGTCAGCAGCCCAATACTCGGCAGGTTCTCCGTCAAAGCTCACACGACGCTTCACGCTCAGTTCGAACGGCCCGCTGTTGACACCCGACAAGGGGGACTGCCGCGATTAGCAAATCGCTCGGGCGCTCCAGCCGCGCGTGCTCGACAGTCCTGAGTCCGGCGGCCAAGCCCTTACGAGCCGGACCGTATCTTTTCGCTCCGTTCAGCCATTGCAGTCCAGCAGTGTTAGCATCTCGTGGGCGTCGAATCGCAAACATTTTGCAACGCCGGCGCCCGATAAAAGTGATCGCGTGACCTCCGGGGAAACATCGTGTCTGACAAAATCTCAGAATGGGAAAAGTTTTTCATCAAGCTCGCGCATACCGCCGCTTTGGCGATCGCAGGCTACGTTATGAAGAAATTTCCCGAGTGGTTTTCCAGTGTCAAGAATTGGTGGACGGGAAAAACGATCGCTATCATCGGCCCGACCGCATCAGGCAAGAACAGTATGTTCAACCAACTGCGGCATCAACCGGTACCCGAAGAACATATACAGACTCGCGGTGCCGAGAAGGTCAAGGACTTTGATTTCAAGTGGACGCTCCCAGGCAGTGACGAATTCGTCGAGTTCAAATGCAGGCGAGCGTTAAATATCGGCGGCGAGGCAGACGAGCGCGATCGCTACTGGCTACAAGCTTGCGAAGAGGCCGACGTGATCTTCTATCTCTTTGACTCCGCTAGGTTCAAAACGGACGAGAAGGCGACACTCCAACGTTTCCGGGATGACATGCAATGGCTGAGGGCAAACCTGCGTCACTGCAAGCGCACAGTCTCAGTCCACTTGCTTGCAAATAAGATCGACATTGCCTTCGGGCCGGATCTACGTGCAGCATCCGCGGACAAGGCAATGAAGGATCTGGTAAGGTTAATCGAGGAGTTGACGGAAGAGACGCTAGGAAGCGAGTTCAAAGGGTCACGCGTGACGGGAGTTACGCCGATCTGCACGCGCCACGAGACACTGTTCGGTGAGTACTTCGCTGGCGCGCTTTCTCTCATCGCTCAACTGAAACAGCAATGAAAACCAGCTGGATTCTTCCCGACAGAGCCCAGACGGGCACCATGTTACTTGACCTCGGAGACACCACCGAGCCATTGCATAAGGCACTCTCGTTGGCAAAGCTCCCGAGAGCATTCACGTTGGGCATCCCGGAGGAACTCTTTCAGCCCGGCCGGGAACAGAGGGTGTTCTACATGCAGTACGCCCGGCTAGAAGCGGGCGACGAGGCTATATTTTCTGCCTCACTCGAGGCCGGAAAGGACGTTGGTGGTCGCACGGTGGTGCTGACACTCCTAGTTCAGTTGGACGCGGGCGAGCAAATTCGGCCCGAGTTTATCAAAGAATGCTATCGTCCGAATTCCGCGTCGGACTATGCGAAAGAGATATTGAATCTCGTCGGGGGTCAGCTTGACGACCCAAACTCTTCCCTGCGCGAAATGCTAGATGCTGTACGTCGATTCCGTCACTGGAAGACGTTCGCTAGTGAAATGCTCCGCCGTGCTGCCAATCGCCCAGATTGGATGAAAAAAAAAACTTCCGATCTCGACTCAGATTACTTCTAACGCTTCTGGTGCGCAGATTCAGAGCAGGCAAGCGACCGCGATAGTGGTTTCGACAGCAATGGAGAATTTCCCAAAGCGTGACGGGAGACTACTCATTTTGGGTTAGCCATCCGCTGTTAGGGCGCCGGTTGCTCGGATCGCATAGGGTGATTGAGGCAAGAGCTTCAGTCTCTGTCGCGTCTCTCTAAAAGGACAATGAGCAGCGATCCGCGTCGGCGCTATCGGCTGCTGCAATCTGTAAGCGGCCATTTACGAGCTGACACAGGGAAGTGCGCTGCGGGTCGATATGACCCATTCGACGTTCGGATCCATAGCCGTCCCCGCCGTCCGGGTGTTCACCGGCTCCCCGACGTAGCGCCATTGGCGGGCTCACGGCGTTGAACTGTTCGCCTGTCGAATCTAGACATTACAGAAAGGGCGCGGGAATTGCTGCATCTCGGTGGTAACCGAAGACTGCCGAGTTTTCCATGGAAACCGTCCTCTTGACGCCTTGCCCGCTTGACAGGGTCGCGCTACCCGACGGCCTCGATGGCAGCGACTGCATAAACCGCGCCAGCGGCCGACGCCAGATCGCCGCCGACGACGATCTCGACGCCGTGCGCGCCTGGCTCGCCCGGGTGGCGGGCACAAAGACGACATTCGAAAACTATCGTAAGGAAGTTGAGCGACTTTTGCTGTGGTCAATCGTCGAACTCGGCAAACCGCTGTCGTCGCTTACGCACGAGGATCTGCTTCGGTACCAGCGCTTTCTCGCCGATCCGCAACCGCGCGGACGTTGGGTCGCAACCGAGCACAAGTTTCCACGGTCCGATCCTCGCTGGAGGCCGTTCCACGGCCCTCTTGCCGCGCCGAGCCAGCGCCAGGCCATGGTGATCCTCAACGCCCTGCTTTCGTGGCTGGTCGGCGCAGGCTACCTTGCCGGCAACCCGCTGTCGCTCTCCCGTCAACGCGCGCGTCGTGCATTGCCGCGTTTGACACGTTTCCTTGAGCGCGAGCTATGGCAGGAAGTGAAGGTCTACATCAATTCGCTACCGCGTGAGACGAACCGCGAACGGGAACGCTACTGGCGCGCGCGCTGGCTCCTTACGCTGCTTTACCTAGGGGGCCTGCGCATCTCCGAGGTCAGCGGCAACACCATGGGCCATTTCTTCTGCCGGCGTGACGTCAATGGACACGAGCGATGGTGGCTCGCCATCAACGGCAAGGGTGATAGGGAGCGGTTGGTGCCCGCATCGACCGAGATGATGGCGGAACTAGGGCGATACCGGAGCGCACGCCGTTTGCCCCCGGTGCCAGTGCCTCACGAGGATACACCGCTCGCTTTGCCGCTAGGCCATTCGATGAAGCCGCTTACACGCTCAGCACTACACGTCATCATCAAGGGCATCTTTACCGGAACAGCAGGAATGCTGCGCCTGCGCGGCGATCAGTACGCCGCGGCTGCGGCATTGCTTGACCATGCCTCTGCCCACTGGCTGCGACATAGCGCGGGTACTCATATGGCCGACGCGAACATCGACGTGCGGCTCATCCGCGACAACCTGGGGCACGCATCGCTATCGACCACTAGTCTTTATTTGCATTCCGACGATGATCGCCGGCATCGGGAAACCGTAAAGAAGCATCGCATCGACTGGTAGCGATCTCGCGCGCCCCTGTCAATCGGCAAAACTCTAAAGGTCTTCGGCTATCGACGGTAGACAGCAGGCTTCTCGAACGGCTGGTAGCGACATGGAAATGTTGTGCTGGCAGGCCACGTCTGTGTACGACTATCCAGGTTGGCCAAGCTGCGTCGGCCGACGCAGGTGTCTCTCGCATTGGCCCGCGGTGAATCGTTGCGCATGTAACGGTGCAGTGCGGGCAGGAAAACACCTGCGTCTGAGGTCGCATTATGGGTTGCCGCGTCCTGCTGACGAGATTCGGAACGGATAGGAAGCTTGAACGGCCAGACACTACGCGCGCAGGCGATCTGGTCGCACAATCGTGGGACCGATTAGAACCAGTTTTCGAAGCGATGACTGAACGCCATAAGGCTGCATGCGGAAGTGTGGCCGACGCCAATGTCCCGTCACCTCATGACCGCTGGCGCCGATCGCGCCGTGACTCGCTGCCTCAGCGTCGAGGATCGCTGGCCCGACGACATGGCGATCATAGAGGAGCTCTATTTCAGCGAGCCGTTCTGCACGACGGCGCTGCCCAAGCCGGCTGAATGATCGCGGCGCGTCCGAGTATGGTCTTTCGATGGCTACCTGAGCATCCCGCGCTTTAAGATACAGAAGCATCTTCACCGCGTAGTCGATGGAGTCGCGCAAATACGAGCGAATTTCCCGATAGGTCTCCGACGATCCGCAGACCTTATCAAGCAATGTGCCGATCGGCCGATCGGGTTTATCCAACGGTAGCTCCACCACCTCGACGACACCGCGCTGCTGCCCTCTTTCACCATGCATGCCCCACGTGACACACGCCAACGTCTGAGCTCCCCTGAAGAAGACGGTGGCGTCGCTCTTCTCGCCATTTCCCCAGGATGACGGCTCCGGGACAATACAAAGCGTCTGTGCAGGAAACTGCACGGCACCGATCGGCACATCGTCCGCAATGTAGGTATCCTCCAGCAGGCGATGCAGAGGCGGCGTTGGCTCGTAAATCACTCCTCGCCGAACCTCAAAGGCTTGCCAGATTGCGCTATGCGCCGCTATGGTCCCTGCCTCCCCTGGTCCGAGACTTTCAGTCCCATAGGGAAGAAGCCGTTTGGCGAGTTCGTCAAACTGATTGACGAGCGCCACGATCGAGCGCGTGCGCAGCATCTCGGAGACTTTGTTAGGTCCTTTTTCAACGACCTGTCGCCATGCCTCCCACACTCTGCCCGCGCCAGTCGCCCGAAAACGGACAAATGGTGGAAGCCGTTCGTAGCGCGGAGCATCCGAAAGTGCGGTGCGGTTCAAGGCTTCACAGAGAAGGCTACGAATCTCGAAGTCCATTTTGTCCTGCATCGCGGCAGCTCAACTCTTTCAGAGGGAGGAGATCGGGTGTTTCCGGAGAATGTTCTTTGCTGTGCTAAATCACGCAAATGAAGCAATTGCCTCCGTAAAGTTAGCGGGGTCGCACTGGGAGAAGTTCATGCCCAGGGACTGGCAGCTTGTCCGTTGCCATGCTCTCTTCGAGCTGCCCTTTACCAGCGATAAATTGATAGACGATATATTTCTTGTCAGTTTCGCCACCAAGGTTCGGAACCACAACGAGCATTTCGTGATCGCTCAGATAAAGCCATCGCGGGAGCGCCTTTTCTGCGAAATCAATTCTTTCCTCGGCGTGCGATTGGAGATTTCTGCGGATCACCGCACCCTTCCGGTATGGCGGCCCGTAATCCAGCGCGAAGATCAATGCACCATGAACACATTGCGCGAGAGCCACATTTCCGAACAAATCGGTGTTGGGCATATCGGTAAACGCTGGCTGCGTCTTGCCACCTTCGTCAACGTAAAGCGCAACTCCATCCTCTCCATGCGACTCTGCTTTTAGCGCTACAGGGGTGCCGTCAGCCATGGTGCATGACTTAATCGTTCGCAGCGGCTCAACTCTAGATTCGCCGGCGGTTGCATCGCCGACTATGAGCACGAGCGAGATAAATAGAAGCGAAATATTCAGGAATCTCATTTGACCATGTCTCGCAACGGTTGCATCGAATCCGGATCATCCTTTAGTTTCGTCGCGCAGGCGTTGATTTTCTGATAGTAGATCCCGTTTGAAAGCCCCCGATAACCCTTGTATGCATCCTCCACCGTCGAATTCTTTTCTACCCAATATTGCATGTATTCCGTGCCAAGTTGGATATTGGTCGCTTCGTCAAATATTTGCGGCGTAGAATGAAACGCAGCCGCATCATGAAAAGCCTCCTGGGACTGCTTGTCACTCGGGGTATGTCCGAGGTCCTTTTTCAGGCGCTCCTTGTAGACCTGTTTTGTCGCGGTTGCCGTCATCTGCATTAGTCCTTTCGCAGTGCTGCCGCTGGTTGAAGCCTGTGCATCAAATCGCGACTCCATATAGACCTGGCAGACAATCAGGTCATCGCTGAGCGTCGAATGATTGTTTGCCTTGACGATCTCGCGAATCTCCCTCAGGCGTGCTGAGTCGTCAATGGACACCGCCACCGGTTCGGTGTCACTACGCTTGGTCAGTTGGGCAGTCTGTTTTTTTACCAGCTTTTTCTTGGTCGTCATGCTGTTCTATCCCAATCAGGATTGAGAGGGGTGTACTCTTCATAAACGTAAATCGTCGCAGAAGAAGCTGCATCATCTGAAATTTTTCTGGTTCGCCCTTGCGCATCGGTACGACCTTCCAGCTTCTCCCCTTCTGCGGTCACGATTTCATAGGGTACGTCGGCAAGTGGCTTGCCCGTGTATTGATCCGTTAGTGTGAAAAATTGATTGTGACTCCAGCATGAGCACGTGGTGTCATAGCCGAGGGTATCCAGCATTGAGCACCCGGCAGAGTCCGATTGAACTTGTGAGAACGGCACATTGTTCCCCTGCGCGTCGAGCGTCGACGCACTGGTCGGCAAATTGGCTCTGTTGGGAAAAGTGGAAAGAATCGAATGCAACATCGCGCAATGCGTGCCGGCCTTGTGGTCCGTTGGCATAGTGGAACCTCGACGAGAAAATTACCGTGATTCAATCGAAGCGGCGGATCCAAGCCAGCGTTTCTTCTTTCTTGTCAAGGTTCTCCGGCACCCTGAAAAGTCTGCTTCGGTAGGCCTCAAAACGAACAGGCTTCGTGCAGCGGGCGACCATGCGATACACTTCGGGAATATCATTGCGAAATGTGTCACCCAATTGTGGGGCTTCTCCGGCTTGGATAACTGCTCCACCGTCATATTCGTGAATTTTGCAGGCTGGTTCGAGCTCCGCACACACTGACTCAATCCCCCCAAGTTCGTCAACAATTTCCGTATTGAGAATAGTTAGCCAGTTTACGCATTTGATTCGATTTTGCGTAGTGCCAGCTTGAGCGGAAAAATCAATACCATCGACAAAATCGAAACCCGGGAACCGTTTCATTATTGGTAGTGCATACTTGCTATTTTGTGACATACCAGATGCAAAGTTAAGCGCGAAACCTGCTGTACCATGCGATGGACGAAAAATCTCGCACCACCGCAGAACGGCTTGTAGAAGCACTTTGAAATTTAGCTCTCCTTTGTCGTTGCAAACCGGCATATTCGCTGATATAAAGGACAACTCTCTATATTCGTTGTATTTCACCAGCACATTAGCCTGATACGCATCAACATCGTCTTTCGGCAACCCGATATCTACGGCACCGAACAAGGATGTGCTGTAACCCTCTTCGGCTGCGTGACGGGCGAACTCTTTCCGAATCCGGGCCTCGAGATCACCTGCAATCTTGACGGTACGTCGTGCGTCCTCCGGCAGAAACTCGTTGACGCGCTCCGGAAACATCCGTTGGTAGTCTAGTTGAAACTGGAGTGCCTGTTCCCGCAGGACACCACGATCGACGTCTGGCAGAAATAGTTCACAACGCAGCCCAAATTTGGCAGCCGGTCCCGCGCTCGCCCGATCGTAGGGTAAATGCAATTTGTCGAGTACACACGGACCAACGCGCAACAGAGCAACCTCGGCGATAACTTCTTCAGGCTTCATCGTTCAATTCTTGGTTCAAAGTTCTTGGAGCGACGTGAGCAGTCACGAAATCGGAACGAGATTTTGCAGTGGAAATTCGCCAGATCGCTGCGCCTAATGGCCCGTTGGAACAAATGATTCTCGGCAATGATAGATATATCCCTAAAGTCAGTCGAAGCGGCGTATCCACGCCAGTGTTTCTTCTTTCTTATCGAGGTTCTGCGGTACTCTGAATAGCCGGCTCCGGTATGCTTCAAAACGAACCGGCTTCGTGTACCGCGCAACCGCGCGATATGCCTCTGGAACGTCATTGCGATAGGTGTCACCCAGCTGTGGGCCTTCGTCCGCCTGGATTACGACTCCGCCTGGATACTCGTGGATTCTGCACACGGGTTCAAGAGCGTCCCGGATAGGAGCGATTCCACCCAACTCGCTTATGATTTCGTCGCCCAGTACGGTCAGCCAATTTACGCATTTAATTCGATTGTGAACGGCACCCGCCTGGAGTGAAAAGTCAACACCGTGGATAAAGTCAAATCCCGGAAAACGCTTCATCAAAGGCAACGTGTATGTCGTATTCTGAGACATGCCCGACCCGTATATGAGCGTGAACCCAGCACTCCCATGCACTGGTCGACAGATGGCGCTCCATCGCAAGACAGCTTCGAGCAGCGCACTAAACTGCGGCTCTGCATTGTCTCCACACACAGGCATATACGCATCAACAAACGAAAGGTCGTGGTCGCTGCTACTGCTCAGCAAGACCTGGGCTTGATACGGGGGCACATCATCCTTCGGCAATCCAATATCGACTGGACCGAATAGTGCTGTGCTGTATCCCCCGTCGATCTCTGGGTTCTTTTCGTAATCTGCGATGATGCGAGTGTTAAGGTCGCCACCGATCTTGACTGTACGCCGCGCATCCCGTGGTAGAAAATCCACAACCCGTGTGGGAAACATCTGATGATAGTCAAGCAGAAATTGTCGAGCCTGCTCACGCAGAGCCGCCCTATCAGAATTCGGCAAATACAACTCACAGCCCAAACCGAATTTCGCGGCAGGCCCGGCACTTGGCCGATCGTAGGGCACATGCAGTCTGTCGAACAGACACGGACCACCATGCGACTGGACAAGATCAGCGATTACTTCTTCAGGGTTCATATCTTAATTCTCGACAGTGTTAGTTCAGAAGGTGTATGGCAACTCACGGCACCGGAACGAGATTACGCGGAGGGAAAAGTCTACTGGCTTCCGAGATGACGAGGACCGTCACGAGCGCTGCACCAGTGAGCCTCACTCCCGTGGTTGACGCCAGCGCATTACCAAACTTGTCCAAGAGGCTCTTCTGCTCCGCAGCCGGTGCGCCAACCGATACCGGCGCCTTTGGCGGCCAATCGTCGTTGCAGTCGCATTTTTCGTCAATGCGAAACTCATCGAAATCGTCCTCGTCGCCAGTGTATTTCGCGGCAATGCTCTTATACGCTTTTTCGGCCTCTGGCGTTAAGGAGTCGTCCCCAAACTTCATGTCGAAGAATTTCGTCGGCTTGCCATCTTCCACTCTTACAACATCGAGCCGTCTGGTGTTCGGCCAGAGCATGTTCGAACTCGGAATATCGCTATTCGCCTTGCTGCCTTTCAGTGTCCAGCTACCTTTTTCATAGGATACCTCTCTCCACATCTCTGCATCGGACTTCGGGTAACCATCTTTGTAATACTCTTCGTCAATCTTTTTTTGTACACATTCCTGATAGGTTTTTCCCGGCGGAAGCTTCCCTTCTAACTCTTTTAAGCAATCACAGGCCCATTTACATAGCTTATCGAAGAAATCCTGATCCTTCTTCGGCAGATCCCGCTGCTTCAGCCCTGCCATGTTCACCGTGTTCCGGTGATTCATGAAGAGCTTGTCGGTCAGACGGCACGCCGGCTTCTTGTCGATGAACACATCAAATGAGTGCGTGATCCAATCCGTTTCAGCCAGATGCGTGCCCGAAACGACGCCGCCCATGGAACCTGCCTCATCGAACACGCTCTTCGAGAACTGGCTTCCGTCGATCGCGATCATGTTTCCACCATCTGCGAACACCGATGTTGAGCCTTTCACCAGATCGCTAGAGTAGGCCTCGTTCTGATACGGGATAGGTATACCGTTTCCCGGCGTCTTGCACACATCTGGCAGTGTGTTGTGCGATACGCCTCCGCTGCCGCGATGACACAGCGTCAGCCCGTTGATATTGATGCTGATCGTCACGCGCACGCCTCCTGCAGCTTGGGAATGAGATCAAAAGCCCCTACGACCGCAGCGGCCCTCAGTGGATCGTCCGAGCTGGCGAGGATGAGTTGAGGTGAAGACCCTGGTTGACTGCGGGCGGCGTAGGCCGCGAGCGCGACATGCGCGACTGAGCTTGCAGCGTTCAGATCGCCGCTCGCCAACGCTGGGACGCTTCGTCGCCACTGAGGCGCGAGGCGCCTGGACAATCGCATCGCCGTGAATCCAAACTGGTCGGCGCGATAAGGTTCCCCATTTAGGTCTGCCATGATCGAGCCGATAGGATCCGGGCCGTAGCTCGCCGCCAGATCAATCGCGTCGCGTGCCGCCCTCGACAAGCCAGCGCCAATACAGACATCGCCAGAAGCATGGATCGCGGGCTCATCGGCGATGCCTGTGCCAAGAAGCCTGGCCCAGCCTGTACCAGGCTCGATCGAAGCTGTCAGCGCGACCGCCGCCGCGCCTTCTCCCGGCACACGTCCGTATGGCTGCGTGCGCGTTTCGCCTCGGTGTACGCTACGTGTTCCGTGCAGCAGCGATTGCATGTCGAGCCAGAACATCGCCTCCCGGGCGAGGCCGGATTCCACGCCCAACACCACGACAAGCGACTGTGGGTGCGCACGCAGGTACCCCGATGCCTCGTGGAGAGCCGCGATTCCGGCAGCGTGGCCACCCGGGCACTGCACAACGCGCTCCCAACGGAAGGGGCCTTCCTGTACGTTGCTCGTTACGGTTTGGAGCAGATCAGCAGGCATACCCGGCCGATTGTCGACATCAGGAAGGACGAGCCACAGCGCGCACGGTCGCGGTCGCCCCCTTGATGGGAGAGAGTCGCCCAAGGAGTTTGCCAGTTGATCCAGCACGGCTTTGGCGAGCACTCCCCAACGCCCGGCGTCAAACGGCAAATCGAGAGGGAAAAAACTTCCACGACACCTTTCACCGGCCTGGTCGAGGTAATCAGGATGACGTTGCAGCAAAGAAAGCTGAGCTCGCACTGCGGCGTCAGCGAGCGCGATCGTCGGGCCTGAGGGAAATGTACACGCTGCGGCAAGAATAACGGGGGCGCCGCTCATACCGACCTCGCATTTGAAAGAGGTGCTTCGCGCGCGTCAAACACAGGCGCATCGGGTCGGTCCAATGGCCGCCGCTTCATTGTTATCCGGGTTCGATCCAATTGATTAACCTTGGCGTGGCAGGCGAGTGTCATATGATGTACGACACTAATGCGTGGCTCATCGGGCTCCAGAATCACCGTATGAATCACGGGTCGGGTCTGCTCACGGCTCCCGTCGAAGAAGAACGTCTCACAGACGAGCGTAACTTTCGGCAACCGGAACACCAGCCTGCCACCCGGAACGACATCCGGCGGCGTGACGTTGATTAGTGTGACGATCTCTCCACCCTTTAGGTGGCCCGTTACCTGCTGGGCTTCGGGGGCGATCTGCCAGAAACGAGGGTTAAGATCCTCCGGTGGCAATGGGTGCCGCTCCTCCAGCCAGTTGTCGTCGTAAGTTCCCGCGAACTGCCGACGCATTGGCCAGTGGCCGGCGATTGCCCCCAGGCTGATCGCAGGTGCTACATCATCACGACCGCGAACAGGCTGGCCCACCAACTCGATATTCGGCAGCCATACCCGTCCTTCAGCATCTGACGCTACACCGCGGCCAACCGGATTTCGGCTTGCCGTCGGAAATTCCGGCATGTCGACGCCGAACGCACGCTCGTAGACGATTGGCATGCTGACAAACGGTTCGGGCTCTCCGGCGTGCCAGGACCAACGTTTCCTTTGCCAGTATCGGTCTCCAGTTACCCGCACCATCCTGTCCAGATTCGCCACCGTGAAGCCCGCCAGGATTTCACCTGCCGGCTTGCCACCGGGCGTCCACGCATGGCCATTGAGGATGACATCGGTCGCCGCTTTAGATGGCCCAAAATCGGTGTCATATTTAAGACTTGACAGGCCCTCATGCTGCACGGGTCCAGCGTTCAGTGATACCTGATCCGAAGCAAGCTTGGTGGTGCCGTTCGCAAGGATGTCATAGGTCGCTTTGATGGCAACCACCCAGACCTCAGCGCCGTTCGTGTCGCGCAACCACGTGCGGTCAGCCGCAAATGGCGTGTGATTCTCGATGCTCCACATGGATCAATTGAGCTCGACCTGACCGCCAGCAATGCGGTTTATGCCCGCCGCATCGCTCACAATGTACTCGCCACGCAGAGCAATCTTGCCGTTCGGGTAAAGCGTGATGCTTGCCTTACCGCAACGCAACGTGATCTTCTGACGCGCTTCGAACACCAGTTCGTCTTCCAGCTCCAAGGGCGCCTGCAAGCCGGAATTGAAGGTGCCCTCAGGTGATTCGTCACGTACGGCTACGGGCAATGGCAGCGTCAGTTCGAGCGCTTTGGTCATGACGTCAGTTTCCTGTCTAGTTCAGAGAAAATCGCGCGCTGAGCGCGCGCAGGCAGATGCACGGGAAATAACGCCGACTTCGCGAGGCGGTGCCGATGTTCGGCAGCGAGCCCCCGCCACGGAAGTGGGCCGCGGCGGATGACCTGCGCCAACCAGCCCTCTTCTATCGGGCGCCCAAGGATGTAACGTCGCGAGCAGTCAAAACGCATTTCGTTCTTTTGCCACCAGGTACGAAACGCTTCGGGGTTGGGCCACGGAAGCGCACGATCTACGTCCGGCGCTGGCATGCTGTCATCGCCTCCTTCAGGCTCAATGCGCCGTTGGCTGCTGGCCAGCCAACCGTCACGCGCTGGGTCTGATCCGGTGAGAAGTAAGAGTGACGCGCCAGCCAGCCGCGCAAGTTGCGGGTCATCGAGATAGCCGACAAGAGCCGGAATGCCATCAGGACGCCCCGTCCAGCCAAATATCTGAATCTGGGCTCGTTTCGATGCCCGGCCATCGAGCGAACTTGCGATCTCTGAGACCTGATCCGGCGCATGAACCGCCAAGCAACGGACTACCGATTCAGCCATCACAGCGTCGCCGCTACGGGCAAGCTCTGACATCGTGTCCAGTGCTCGCCGCGCCTCATTGGGAGGCCCGAAAACGAGTAAGGTCTCTGCGGCAGCGAATCGCACAGCCTCGCTCCGGTGTTCTAGATACGACAATGCCGCCACCGCCAGTTCAACTTTCCCGAAAAAACTGACTGCATCGAGCGCAGACAAGATTTCGCCTTCACCAGGCTCGTTGACCGCTTTCATCGCCTCCAGCACTCGTGACACCAAACCGCTGAAGTCCCGATAACGATCTCCCACCAGCTGTAGCCTGGTCGCCAGTGGGAAGCGCTCCAAGTACGATCGCAACATTGACGATGCGGGCGCCCATCTGAAAGCATCGATCAAGGGACTACCAAGGTCAGGCAGTACTGCCTGAATCGCCATGCAGGCCTCAAAGAGCGATTCGTCACGCGTCGCTAACGCAAAGAGTGCAATGACAAACATGTCTTCGGGCCGCAACGGCTCCTTTAATCTGTCCTGCAGATTGCTTCGCGCAGGTGCACCCAACGTCGCAAGCGCATCGATTGACGCGAGGAGTCGATCATCCGCAGTTTCAAGGTCCGCGAAATCCATCAGCGGATTCAATAGGAGCTGCGGCCTTCGGCGCCAGGCCAACGCGAGCAGATCGGCATGATGGTCGGCCAGCATTGCCGCCGTACTGCCAACGAGCATCGAGGATGCTGATTGCGCTGATGGCTCACCTGACGGGTCATGCATGCGTTCGTTAGCTATTGATGCGCTCACGGTACGAAATCAAGAATCGGTCAGTTGGTGTTGATGGTGCTACCGCTCAGCGTCAATGCGCCTGAGCCTTTTACGCTCACATTCGCGCCGCTGATCACTATGTCGCCATCACTCGTCATCACGATGCTCGCCTTGCCAGCCTTGATCTCGATCCGGTCACCGACATTCAGCGTGTACGTCTTGCCAACCAGAGTGGTTTTCGACAGGCCAACCTCTTCGCCACTGGCCAGTCCCACGGCTGTGTTCATCGCTCCAGCGACAGTGACAACGTATGCGCCGCCAACCGTCAGTGCCTTGGCCAGCCCGATCGTCTCTGCGGAGGCAAGTGCCACCAGCAGATTCTGCGCGCCATCAATCGTCTCGCTCCGGTTCCCGCCGACGGACAGGGTTTCGTTCCCGCCAACAGTCTCTGTCCGGTTCACACCAACCGAGATCGTCTCGTTATTGCCAACAGTCTCTGTGCGGTCGTTGTTCACCTGAACCATCTCGTCGTGGTCGATGGTCTTGACCCGGTCATTGCCGACCGTATGCGACTCGTCGTTCTCCACTTCGATGCGCTGATCCTTCTCCGCATGGATCCAGACCTCCTCCTGCCCCATCTTGTCTTCAAAGCGAATCGCATTGGCGTTCGCGGGCGTGGCGCCCTTGCTCGAGCGACTGAGCATCCCGCTCTGGGTCGCGTTCGCCGGCAATGCCCAAGGCGGCATGTTCTGCGCGTTGTAGACGCGCGAGATAATCAGGGGCCGGTCCGGATTGCCGTCGAGGAACAGCACGACCACCTCCTCGCCGATACGCGGAATCTGGATCATCCCGAATCCGCTGCCCGCCCATTGCTGTCCGACCCGCACCCAGCACGAGCTGCGATGGTCGTTCTGGCCAAGCCGGTCCCAATGGAATTGCACTTTCACGCGGCCCAGCGAGTCCGTGTAGATTTCCTCACCTGCCGGTCCGACCACTACGGCCGTCTGCGGGCCCGGGATCGTCGGCCGAGCGACGGTAAGCAGGGGGCGATACGGGATCTTCTTGCGCATGCAGGTAAAACTGCAGGCGTAGGACGCCGCCCCCGTGCTTGCCTGATAGTTATTCTGGCCAGAATGGTTGACCGAGAGAATCACGAACTGCCGGTCTTCCGGTTTCGTATCGTCGTGATCGTAGTGATCTTCGAGCTGGAAGTAGCGAAGCGGCATCAGCCGCCGGCTGTTGCTCGCACCGGAAAAGATCTTGCTATTAGCGGCGAGCGCTTCTGCTCGGAAGCTCGCGAGCTCACGACCCCGGCCGCTATCGGGGAATCCCTGCGGACCGACATAGTCGTAGATTTCATACGACGGCACGTCGCCCTGATTCACACTCGTCTTGCTCGACTGAAGCCGGCTGGCGCCCGGCACCTTGTAGTCGGCCGCCTTCAGCACCACGCTTCCTGGCGCCAGCTCGCGCGTCGACACGAAGGACGTGATGACATCGACGTCCTCCAGCGAATCGCCCTGTGAATAAGCCAGTTGCGCGCTCGTGCCATCGATCGCTGTGGCATTGGTCGAGCTATCGGTCACGATAAGCTTGTGGCCACCCTTCGCGTGTTCGAAGTAGAAAAACAGGCCTTCTTCCTGCATCAGCCGCAGCGCAAAATTCAGGTCGGTTTCCCGATACTGCGTGCAGTAGCTTCGCGTCGGGAGTTCCTTTGATAGCTTGAAATCAAACGAGGCGAGTGCACCGTATTCCTGGAATACGCTCGACAGGATGGTCTGAACGTTTTGCTCCTGGAATATTCGGATATCCTGCTGGCGCGAAAGCATCCAGAGCCACGGCCGGATCGTTGCGCTATAGGTTGCGAGACCGCCATCTGTATCCAGATGCGAAAAGCTTGTGACGTATCCGTGAAAATAACGCTCTTCGGAACTGGCCACTGCACTAGTCAACTGCAACGTGACTGTGACCGGCTGGCCGATCATTTTCTTGAGCTCAATATTCGCATCTTGCGATGCCAGATGCAGGTGAATGTCAAATAACTGTGAAATTCCCTCTGTGCCCTGAAAATCGACAAGCGCGAGCTCAGACAGGCCTCCTAGCGAAGTGTCGATCGTGAAAAGGCGATTGTTCTGGAGCTGAACGAAGCTGGAGAGATCGGACATTTGCATGAGATGCCCCGGAATGCCACGGAGGAAAATCGCGCAATATTAACGGAAAGAAAGCTCATGAGACTATGTGAAAATCGAAATTCAGATTGATTATGCGAATTGATTCAATATTCTGCAAATTTGCGCCCTCGAAGATGCGGAAACTATTTCCTGTAATTCAATATTAAGGAAATTATTGCATTTATCAACACAGACATTGTCTCAGCCCAGTGTCGTCGCTTATATTCCAGTCCTCTCCCGCGCACATATGCACGCCGATTACTGGTTTGCAGTCTGTCGCGGCGGCTCTCTGATTCTGTGTCGACTTGAATAAATCTATGCCGAATGCGCCTTCCCGCTGGGAGCCATACTGTCACAGGCCAGATGCCGCGTCCCATCTGTCAAACTTCGCTGGCAACGTGCTCGGAAGCAACGCTGGCGTCATTTTCTATGACGGGTCCGGCGCGACGCGGCTCAAGAGCGCACTCCCCGATTCCGATGGCGACACCACAGACCTCATTGTGTCGGTTCAACGCCCTCCGCTATTCCCCGTGGGTTTTGCGAGTGGCTCCGGCTCCAGAGGGGGCCAGCCAACCCAGCGTAGCAGCCTGAACGCAGTAATCCAGACAGGCGAGAGCCTGATGGCCGAGGCAGGTCAAGTCCGGACAGCTGCGGCGAAATTTATCGAGAATCACAAAACAGCGTTCGATGGCGTCGCCACCGCCGTCGACGTGCTCGGCGTCCTGTCCGGCATTGTGGCCGGACTCTCTTTAGCTGGCGGAGCAGTCGCATTTGCGCCTGCGATACTGGGCATGATTGCGGGTGTAGCGGCAGCCGCACTGCTGATAGAAGATGGCCGTATGTTCTACTACGAGATAACGGGAAACGAACTCCGCAAAAAGGAGCTTGCGAGTACCTGGCACTATCAGATGGTCGAAGCCGTTGCTCCGTGGCTCGCGGTTCCTGATCTCGCCGTCAGTGGTCTGTCAACCGTGCGCGAAGCGGGGCAAACTGCGCGGACCGTCGCTGGTGCCTCGAACCGGATCGAGGCGACGGCAGCTCGACTGGCAGACCAGCGTGATGCGATCGATGCCTATACCCAGTCGCATGCGACAAAGCTCGATCAATCCAATATTACGACCAAGATCCAGCGTATGCGGGCAAAAGCCAACAAGCTGGACAAGAATCTGCTACGTGCCCAGTCAAAGCTCGCCGCGGCCAGTCGCAAACTCGTCGTGTTGCGTACGATTGGGCTGCCAGCCTACGCCGGCACGATCTACGGGATGAGTGCCTACAGCATCGATCCGCCCAGCCTGGCTGATGGCCTGCAAGCGACCCAAAAAGCATGGCATGACAGATTTGCACCACCCACACCCACGCCCGACCCACATCATCCGGCGCATCTGCTCGTGCCATCCCAGTCCGCGCCACAGGTCGCAGGGAGCGCACAACCCGTTATGCAGTTCCAGGTCGCGGTGCGCCCGAAAGCGGGAGCGAGCCGATGAAGACGGTAAAACACCAACGCTACGCTGCTGACCGTGCACGAGGCGCTCTCCTGGCCAAGGGCGAACGACCGGGTGACCGTCCGCCGAACGCTCCCTGGGGGGCTGCGATTGCGTTTGGTGCATTCTTTCTTGCCGGTGGCGGCACGCTTCTGGAAGCCTATACCTGCCTCGCAAACTTTGCCGGATTCACTTTTGAGCAGTATATGCTCGTCGAAATTGCCGTGGTCTCGGTCTGGTTAATTCTGATCGGTACTGGGCTACGTCGCGGGAAACTCTGGGGAGTCAAACTTTTCCGATGGAACACCCACGCTTGCGTGTGCCTATTTGCGGCAAGCGCAGTAGGCGCGGTCTGGTGCGCTGCTGGCAGTCCGCCTCGAGATCCCGCATTTATCTGGATCTTTCTGTTCTTCGCTTCATTCCAGATACCGGCTTTCATCGTCATCTACCGCAAATTTGCGCGTGTACGATGGCTCGATCCCCTCTCCCTGCCCTCCGAGTGGGAGCCGCCTATGCGCTCGAACGTGGGTCCTGGCGGACGCAGGGCGCCGGTCAAGATGGGCATCGGCGGATGGATATGGTTCGCTTTTATCGCGATCGCGTTCACGCTGCGCTACTACCTGGGACTGATTCGAGCCGACTGGATCGGCGCATGGCTTGGAAGCGGCGACGGCCTGCAGGAAACTGCCGTATTCATGGCGTTTCTCACGCCTTTCATTGTGATCGGCATTACTGCGTGGTGGCTGATACGTCAAGCCCGACCTCGCGAGCGTGACGCCCGCCAGTGAACCGGCGTACTTAGGCTTCAATCCCCGATGAGCGGTACAAGTGTTATCCATGGACGAGTTAGAAAAGCTCCTGCCGCTCTTCGAGCGAGAGCTCGCGCAGTTCAGGCAAGACCTGCTGCAGTTCGAGCGCGCCTACCCGAAGGCAGCGGCGCGGCTGTCAATGTCGGGCGGACAGACCGACGATCCACATGTCGAACGCATGGTGCAATCAGCGGCGTGGCTGAATGCGCGGGCATCCAGTCGCGTTGAGGACCACTATCCCGAGTTTGCAGAAGCACTCGTGGAAACCCTATTCCCCGCCTACCTCAGGCCGCTCCCCTCGTGCTCCATCGCCCGGTTTGATGCGGGACGCCTGTTTGACGGGCTGACACGCACGTTTGAGGTTACCAGCTACACCGAGCTGGAACATCCCCAATCACTGTGTCGCTTCCAAACCCTCTGGGATATCACGCTCGCCCCGCTCGCGATCACGCGCGCGCAATTCTTGCCACCGACGGATGCACCACCACTCGGGACGGGACGGCTGTCCCGTGACATAGCGGGCATCGTTTCAATTGAGTTGGCTTCGCCGGGCCGACGACTGTTCGCGCAGAGCGAACTTCTGCCCAGGACGCTACGGGTCTACCTGCATGCCGACAGGCTTCTGGCAGCAGGATTGACAGATACGATGCTGCTGCGCCCGCACCCTGCCTTTGTGGAAGCCGATGCGAACCGCGTGTGGCATGCACTCGAGAAACACCCTGTCAAGCCGGTCGGCTTCGACGACTCTCAGGCGCTCCTGACTGGGACAGAAAGCATCCAGCAATCCGCCCTGAGAATGCTTATCGAATACGCGGCGTTCCCGGCCAAGTTCCGGTTCGTCGACGTCGATCTTGAGACACTCCTGCGCACCACCGGTCCGTGCGAAAAACTGACGCTGCACCTGCCCGTCGCGTCCCATGTCGCTCACCCGTGGTTTGTTGAGCGGCTCAGGCAGCTCAACGCCAACAATCTCCAGCTATTTTGCTCGCCTGTCGTCAATGCATTTCGCGAAGACGCGAAGCCGATTGACGTTGTAGCCGACGCTCACCGCTTTCCGGTATCGCTGCCGGAAACAGACGGACCGCAGCTGGTCATCCATTCGATCGACGCTGTGTACATGGTGAACGGTGCAGAACGTGCCGCAACCGGCACGGAAATACCTCGTTACCGGTCGCTACAGCACTGGAGGCAGACGAATGTCTTCTGGCTTCCCGATCAGGCCAACTGGGACGCAACCCGGATAGCCGGGAACGAGACGTCCATCAAGATGGTCGACATCGATGGCCGCCCCGTAACACCGAGCGCCAGCAAAATTGCTGTCGAGCTGACCTGCACAAACGGCTCGACACCGGCCGGGATCCAGATCGGCAAGCTGGCTGGTGACCTGAAAAGCGAAGCGCTCAATCTCGGTGGCCCGATCACGCTGCTCGTGACACCGACCGCACCAGCACAGCCAGCGCGTGATGACCTGGCGCTATGGCGGCTCATCTCAGCGTTGTCTCCCAATCAGGTATCGCTCTCGCCGTCGGGTCTGTCTGAACTGCGTGAATTGCTCTACCAGCTTGCAAAGTCCGCGTCTCCCGACGCTGGCCGCCACATCGCCGGCATCATCCGAGTGACTTCGCAGTCAATCAAGCGTGCAATGCATGTCGATCCGATTCCGACTACGGTGCTAGTGCCCGGCTTCCGGATCACCCTCACGATTGATGAGACGGCGTTCGCCGGCCACCCGATCTACACGTTTGCCCGGCTCATGGAACGCTACTTTTTGCGGTATGTGGGTTGGGACTGTCTCGAGCTTTCGATCGTTTCGCGCGGAGATACAGAGCTTTATAGCGGACGGCCCCTACTTGGTCCGCCTGAAGTTTCCTTCGTATGACCCGTCGATTGCAGATTTTTAGAAGCGCTCGCATATGCAGCCCCATCAAGACCTTCTCTAGAGAAGACAAACAATCAATGTTCAACAAATGGCTTGCTGGATTGCTTGAAGGCTGGAAATGCATATTCATCGTTGCGTGGCGCGGCGATGAATATTCCATCGACGCCCCATCACCGCACTCGCGTATCTCGCGAACCACGCCGCGCGTAGCGCCACGGCCTTGTCTTCATGCCCGGTTCCGCTTCCTGTTAATAACGTCCCTGCTAACCGGTGCGGGTCATGCAATGGCCCAGGTTGATCCGGATTTGCACACGCTGGCAGTGGCTTCGTCCGCGGATAAACCCGCAGCTCGAACCTCTTTGCTTGCCCGAGTCAGAACTCTCGTGGCCGCTTCACCTTCGCAATCGAATGCCAGTCATGACACGATGGCCAGAATGTTGCGCGTCGAACCACCCGGAACGTTAGTCAGCGTCGCTACAATGCCGGGGGAAGAAGCGCTGACACGCCAGCTGGCTGCGCTTCTGCCAGCTGACGCCATTTGCGGCGTCGCGACCAGCATGGGTTATCCCTATCCGGGTGGCACCGGGCCGGCGCAGGAGCGCGAGCGTCGTCAGCTCTGGCAAGGTATGCGGGCCTTGCTACAAGGCATCCAACCGGCGCAACGGCGCTCAAGCGCTTGCAGCAACGTCTTTCTCGCTCCCGAATTCTATCTTGATGAATCGCCGGATCGAATCGCCCACACGCAGAACTTGCTCGATGCAGGCTTCGAGCCGTCGGGCTACGCTTTACTGCAAATGCTGAGGCGTTGGCCGGATACCCCGGCGGCTCGCGCCACCGTCACGCACCTTCTGGCCCAGGGCGATCTCGATCGCGTGGTGGCTACACAGTGTTCAGTAGTCTGGGAACCGATGTGCCAGGGTTTCGATACGTCCTTGTTCGCAGCGTTATTGCGTATGGCCGCGAGCCCCGCCTCCTCGGGGGCTTCATCGGTGCAATTCTCGCTAGGCGAAAACCCTGCGTGGCAAGCCGCGCTCAACGCACATCAGGCCGACGACCAGGCCTGCGCGGGAGGCCGTCAAGCTAACAATGCGATGGTGGCGATTTTTGACACCTGGGTGGATCTCTCCCATGACGATGACGACAACTCCCGTCCCCAAGCGCCCGTCTCCCTCGTTCAGGCAACACGCTGGGCGCTGGAACGCTGCGATGCAAAGGCGATCAACAGAACGATTGAAATTGCCGATCCGTGGACTGTCATGGCCAGGCGTGGAGCGACGGATCTTATTCGACTGGCAATGACGCGGGGTATCGATATCGATCAAGGAGACAGTCGCAATAGTTTGCTGCGTACTTTTGCTCGCGGCGGCGACGACAAAGATTTTATTGCGCTAAGCGAGGTGTCCATCCACAGCGTCGATGGATCGCCGCTGCAGCAAGGAACCGCGCCAGACTTGAGCAGCTTCATGGCCAGCCTGGCTCCGCCCGAACGGCCCATCGCCAATGGAGGCGATATTCGTATCCTGCAATGGCTCCTTGCTCATGGTGCAAGTGCGACAGCGCCCATAGCAGGCGCCGCTCCGCGCGGTATTGCAGCGCTATTTGACCGCGACGATATCGTGCATCTGCTCGCCGACGCTGGCGCCCCGCCAGCCGTTCTTACCGGCAACGTTCGCGAGGATTGGCTGCGTAGTAGATTGGCCGATGTGGCGGATCACCAGGACGATATTCCCAACCCGGTCGACTGCGATGCAGATTCTGATGACTGCGGCACTTCCGGTTTCGGTACGATCTCACGCGTCGACCTGGACGGCGACGGGCGTCCCGAATACATCCTCGCCAGTGGATGCGGCCGATTCTGCGTGCTCGATGTGCTGGCTTACCGCGACCGACGTTGGCGAGTGGTGCTATCAACCACGGGCTACGCCGAACCACTCAAGACGCATCATCATGGCTGGCGTGATATTCGCGTCAGCGTACCTGACTCACCCGATGCAATCTGGAGGTACGACGGCGATGTTTATCAGTCGGATAACTAAACTTAATACTTTGCCAGGTTCAGCGGTGCTGAAAAGACATTCGTATCGCTATTCGCCAGCGCTGCGTGACTGGCCTGCGCAACGGCTATCGCGACGGAGTCACCTGTGTTGCGGCTCCGTCCCAGTACCCGGATAAGGCAGATTTGCCGCCTGAGATCGTCCGACTTATTCATCAAAGCTTCAAGGTATTCGATTATCTGGTCGGACAACCCCCGACGCCCCGCATCGGGCTTATCTCGTCGTCATTCATCATCCGGTCGATACGATGCAACGTGCGTCACCACGTCCGCTGCTGATTTTTACGCAGCAGCGAACGGTTACTACGTTTTTGCGGCGAGGAATGACACGGTCGTCCTGCAAGTGGGTGAAGGAGGAATCGGCGATCCATAGCCACGCGCGCGGGCGCATCAAGACCTGCACCCTGGCGCGTTCGGCATCGTGGCGGCCGGCCGAACGACAGCCTCCGCCGGCCACCTTATTAGCGGCTAGGCGATAAACGCAACCTGCGACGCTGCATAAACCGTCACGTGGCGTCAACATGTTCGCCGATCGAATCTGGACATTACAGAAATTAAGATAACTTCGCGATTAGTGCCGCGAATCCATCGCAAACGCCTTGGCCGCGGTCACGGTATCCAGCGCCTCGCGCAACAGCTCGATCTTGCCGTCGCACGCCACGAGCCGCCCGGCGTACATCTGCCGGTAGATTTTCCCCGTCGACGGCACAAGCGCTTCGACTTCGTATTCGGACGTATCCGCCCGACGCAGGCGAGCGCAACCAGCGCTACGCATCGCCGCTGCGCGCCACGCTCGACGAGTTGAAGGGCTTGCCGCCTGCGCTGATCCAGACGGCGCAATTCGACGTGTTGGGTATGCGCGCTCCAGAACCACTTCATCATGTCGCGGCTCAGGAAGTAGCCGTTTTCGCATGCGTCGTAGGAGGCGTTGTCGAATGCGTGGTCGATCACCGGTCACATGAGGCCCTGGAAGCGGATAGCCGGGCCATATCGATCCTTTGCCATCTGGCTGACGACTGCGGCCATGTTCCCGCCCACGCTGTTGCCCACGACCGCGAGCCGCGTGCCATCGACGCCGGTTTTCTCGCCGTGCGCGGCAACCCACTTCGTTGCGGCGTAGGCGTCGTTGATCGCGACCGGATAGCGTGCTTTGGGCGAAGGGGTGTATTCGACGAACACGGCCGCCGCGCCCGACTGCACCACGAGGTCACGCACGAGACGCTCATGCGTCGGGTAGTAGCCGGGAATCCAGCCGCCGCCGTGGAAGAACATGAACACGGGCAACACGTCGCGCGCGCCCTGCGGCTTGATAACGACGAGCAGCACACTCAGACCGTCCTGCTCGATCGTGCGGCGTGTGACGTCGATGCCCGAGACGTTCACTTCGACGCTACGCTGCGTGCCTGCCAGGGCTTCGGCGGGCGTGAGCGCTTCGATAGAACAGGGAACAGTGTGCCTGCTTCGCGGCGTTAGAAGCTTTGCCAGTCGTGTGGGCCGTTTGCCTCTGAGGCGCCCGTCGCTTTGCGTGAAGCAACGAAGTTTTGCCGGCCTCCAGCGGACGCACGTGTCGCGAAACCAGAGCCGTTCTCCATGCCCTCCGAATGCCCTGCCTCGCCCACTTTGAAAACAGACACCGCTGCGCGCAGCGTTTCGGCCTGATCGGCCATTGCCTGCGCGGCCGCACTCGCCTGCTCGACAAGCGCAGCGTTCTGCTGCGTGACCTCGTCCATCTGCGTCACAGCCACATTGACCTGTTCGATGCCAGTGTTCTGCTCGACAGATGCAGACGCGATTTCCCCCATGATGTCCGTGACCCGCTGCACCGAGCGCACGACTTCACTCATTGTCTCTCCGGCCTGCTGCACGAGCGCCGAACCGTCGTGAACATGCGAGACCGACGTTTCAATCAAATCCTTGATCTCTTTGGCGGCCGTGGCACTGCGCTGCGCGAGTGTGCGCACTTCACCGGCAACTACTGCGAAACCCCGGCCCTGCTCACCCGCGCGCGCCGCCTCGACCGCCGCGTTCAGCGCGAGGATGTTGGTCTGGAATGCAATGCCTTCGATTACAGAAATGATTTCCGCGACCTTCGACGAACTCGACGAGATGTCCGCCATCGTGCTGACGACGCGCTGCACGACGTCTCCACCGGCCGCCGCTGTCTGCGACGCAGTCGTGGCGACCGTGCTGCCTTGACGCGCGTTGTCTGTGTTTGCCTTGACCGTCGACGTCAGCTCTTCCATGCTGGCCGCAGTCTGTTCGAGCGACGCGGCCTGCTCCTCTGTGCGCTGCGATAGATCGAGATTGCCCTGCGCGATCTCGGCGGACGCCACCGAAATCGATTCAGCCGAATGCTTGATGCCAGAGACGATGCTGGTCAGACGCGCACGCATCGCTTCGAGCGATGCCATCAGGCTGCGCTCGTCGTCACGCGCGACAGCAATGGAAACCTGCAGATTGCCTGCGGCGATTTCACCGGCAATCCGTTGCGCGTCGTTCGGCTCGCCGCCCAACTGACGCAGCACGCTACGTGTTATGAGCACGGCTGTGACGATCGCAACGCCGATGGCGAGCGCCACCAACGAGCCAACCAGGATGCGAATGCTGGCGTAAGTGGCCACCGCATCTTTCTGAGCCTCGGCGTTTTCCTCGTCCTCGCGGTCGGCGAGCGCGACGGCTTTTGCGAGCCATGCGCGCTGCGGCGGACGGGCCTCATGCAAGATCGTCCGGGTCGTCGTGACGATATCGCCTGCAACCGCCTGTTCAATCGCCTTTTTCATTGGGGGAACCGCGACCAGTTCCTGCTGGTCGACCTCGGCTAGCAGCCTGCGCTCGCCATCTGTCGTGCCAGCCTCGTGCGCGAACATGTCACGCAACTCTTTGGCCGCATCGGCATACACCATATCCTGGCCCTTGATTCGATCGACCTCAGCAAGCAGTTCGTCATGATTTTCGAGAAGCACCAGATTGCGAACCGCGATGGCGCGATCCTGAATCGACGACTTCAGAACATTGGCGAGTCGGGCCTCAGCATTATTGACTCGCGCAATATCATCGAGCCGACTGTTCAGCTGCGATAAACCGTAGAAAGCAATCCCAGCCTCCGCAATTAGCAGCAACGTCAGCAAGGAAAAGCCTGCAATCAGGCGGGTCGACAATCTTGTATTGTTCATACGAATTCTAAACAATGGGCCTTGCATGGATGGGGTTTACCCAACTAGTTACGACAACGCCGCAGAGTTCTGAAGGGTTATTGAAGGGTTAGCGACATTTTGTTTATTGCCGGTTAATACAAAAGACAATGTAGTCACGAACGTTCGTTTGTATTCGGCTTTTGCGTGAAATGAACGACTACCAAGCGTGCCTCGTAGTGCATCTGGTGTCGGAATAAATGTCGCCTGTCTCGCGCGAGCGCGGAAAGGCCGAGAAGCAGCCGCGCCAAGTCGTCCGTCGCCGCTCAAGAAATGCCGGTGTCGGCCAGTTTAGGTCGTTCGCTCACACCCGTGGACGGACACTCAAAGCGTCTGCGCCAAAGGTTGTAGCGGCCCGTTACATATCTCGCTGATCATTAGCATCGTCGGTCAGCGAATTGCTAGAGATGACCAGCGCGAATAGCAATTTGCGGTTTGTAGCTGGTACGAACCCGCGGGCATATCGAATACTCGGGGCCCTTACTGATTTTCTTCAACGCCCTCGCCACACCACAGTAAATCGCTGCGTCGATTCGCACGGTCCCACCTCTTTTCTCAATGTGAGCAGACACTGAACTTTCCGCCATCCTGGTGAGCAAGGACGATTTCGACACCTCTGGCGCTTTCAATTGCGGGATACCTACGCAGCGCTCCGTAGATGTTCGCTAACAATGCGGTCAGCCCAGTCAGGCGGACCGAGCGTGCTCTTATCCTGGCCGCTCAAACCAATAAAACTTGACAATGAGAGCATATGCTCCTAGTCTTCGTCTTAATAGAGCATATGCTCTTACTTTCGAACGGAGCGAAGCGATGAACGGGGCTGAGATTCTTGTGAGCGGTGCAACCGGACGCACCGGAGGTATTGCCATTGACGAACTGCTCAAGATGAACAAACGCGTGCGGGCCTATGTGCGCACAAATGACGATCGGGCGGCAGCCCTGAGGCAACGCGGTGTCGAGGTCGCGGTCGGGGACTTCACCGACATCGACAACATTCGGGCAGCGATGGAAGGCATCCGATCGGCGTATTTCCTTCATCCAATCGCGCCGGGAATCGTCGGGGCTGCCGCCTATTTCGCGCAAGCAGCAAAGGAAGCGGGCGTCACGGCGATCGTCAACATGTCGCAGATTTCCGCGCGCCGGGAGTCGTTGAGCCACGCGGCACAGGATCACTGGGTCTCCGAGCGGGTCTTCGATTGGTCGGGTGTCGCGACTACGCATTTGCGCCCGACCTTCTTTGCCGACTGGCTCGTCTATACGCATTTTGCGCGAGAGATATGGGCCACGAAGAAGATCGAATTTCCGTTTGGCAACGGTCGTCACGCGCCCATCGCCAGCGACGATCAGGGACGCGTGATCGCCCACATCCTCGCCAACCCCGAAAGCCACGAGGGCAAGACCTACACACTCCACGGCCCCGTCGAGATGAACCACGTCGAGATCGCAGCCGCGATGAGCGAGGTGCTCGGCGCCCGGATCGAATATGCGCCAACTTCAATCGAGGAATTCCGAATCAAGATGGAAACCCTTTACAAGTTTCCGCAGTTCCTCACGCAGCATCTGGTCGAAGTCGCGCAGAACTACCGCGACGGCGTCTTCTCGGGCACAAACGACGCCGTCGAGAAGATCACCGGAAAGCCGCCGCTGTCGGTCCAGCAGTTCGTCGCGAGATATCGGACCGCATTCGTGTGAGCACATCCTTGAAACGAATCGGGAGGTTTAAAAATGTCACCCACCCAACCTGAGCGTCACCCGTTTCTCGATGATCTGACGGCCGACGCCGAGCTGGTCAGCTCGGTTATACGCGCGCCAGTGATCGGGCGCGACGAAATCCGGCTCGCCGTCGACGCAGTCGGAACCTTCTACGTCGCACAGACGCCAACGTTTGTTCAAGTCGTCGACTCGCGGCTATTTCTCGAATATGAGGCCGTTCTGATGAGCGGCGAGACGTTGAGCGCGGTGGTGGTCGTCGATCGCAATGCTGACGGCTCGGTGCCCCGAGTCAGCGTACGGATGAGCCCGCTTGGCGCAGTACTGACTCTCGCGACTCATCTGCAGAAGTCGCTTTCGAACCAGTTGCCGAAACACGTCTTTCTTTGAACCAGGCACCCGTGCATTCGTGGATGGAGTCGACACTCCCCCGGCACGCGGCTTTTTAAAAAAGGAGCTTGTCATGGATATCAAGAACGCCACCGTCTTCATCACAGGTGCCAATCGCGGTCTGGGCCTCGCTTTTGCACGCGAGGCGCTTCGGCGCGGAGCCGCGAAAGTGTACGCGGGTATGCGCAACACGAGCGGTTTCGACGAGCCGGGCATTGTGCCGGTAAGGATCGATGTCACGGATCCGGTATCGATCGCCGAGGCGGCGAAACTGGCGGCAGACACAAATCTGCTGATCAACAACGCGGGCATTGCCGCTCTGATCGACGGGCCCCTGGCGGCCGACGTGCAAGCGCAGTCCGCCCGCTTGTTCGATACGAACTACTATGGCGTGGTGCGCGTCACACAGGCCTTCGAACAGGCTCTGGTGGATCAGCCGTATGCCGCGATCATCAACGTGCTGTCCGACATCGTGTGGCTCCCGCGGCCCTATCTGACACCGTATGCCGCGTCGAAAGCCGCCGCCTGGAGTTTCACGAACCAGCTTCGCTTTCACCTGCGCGATCGTGGCATTCAGGTTCTCGGCCTGCACGTCGGGTTCGTGGATACCGATCTGACCAACGGCATCGACGTGCCCAAAGCCAGTCCAGAGGACGTCGTGCGACAAACCTACGACGCGCTTGCCGCCGGCAAGAGCGAGGTCATGGCCGACGAGGGGACAGCGGTACTGAAGAGCACGCTCGCGGCCGAGATACCCGGCTACATCACACCGCCGGCTGGGCTTTGAGGATCGCAGTTGAGACGGGCCGGATTCGGCAGAGAGGCACAAGGTGCACAGATCGTACGCCAACGCTGCGCTCCCGGCATTCATCGTAGATACTGCCGTACTTTCGCGCGACGCGTGCCTGGCGTTCGCGCAATTAACCGAAATCAGGAGTGCAACAGATGTTGCCCGTTAACCAGCCGCTCGGAATCGATCAATGCAACTGCTTCGCCGTGAGAAAGGCGAGCAGGCAGATCTCCCGACTCTACGATAGCCATCTTGAGCCTGCGGGTTTGCGCATCACGCAATTCCTTACCTTGGCAGCACTGCACGAAGTGGGAAGTACCCCGGTCAACGCCCTTGCCGAACGGCTCGATATCGAAAGAACGGCGATGGGGAAAATGGTTGGCTTCCTGGAGCGCGACGGTTTCGTCACGATCAAGCCCTCGCCCACCGACGGCCGGAGCCGCCTTGTCGAACTCACCGAGGAGGGACGTCATCTGCATCAAAGGGCAGCTCCTCTCTGGCAGGCAGCGCAACGGGAGTTCGAGCAATTGAACGGTGTGGACAACGTTACGGCGTTGCGAGAAGGCTTGAGAGGGGTGGTCATCGGCGACGTGTCGATGCGCTCGTCGTAAGACTGAACCTCAGAATTCGTTGCGGCAACAACGTCATTCGTCAAAGAAGTCGTCATAGAGGAAACGCTATGGAATCCGCTGTCACTATCGGTGGCTTGGTCGCACCAGATTCTGAACTCGCCCGCAAAGCGGCGGCCCTCGCCGCGCAGGCGCATTCCAGGCCGCTCCTCAATCATGTCCACAGGACATGGTGGTTCGCGGAGTTTATCGGCAAGAAGCGGGAAATGAAGTATGACCGCGAGTTGGTTTATCTCGCATCGCTGCTTCACGACCTGGGATTGTCGGATGATCATGCTGCGGATAAGCGCTTCGAAGTCGATGGCGCGGACGCTGCGAGCAGGTTTCTACACGCCCACGACTATCCCGAGGCGAAAATCGAAATCGTTTGGGACGCCATTGCCCTTCACTCGGCCGCTGACATTGCCGATCGAAGGGAGCCGGAGGTCGCGCTCGTCCACTTCGGCGCTCACGTAGACGTCATGGGGCTCAGGATGGACGAGATTCCTCCCCAACTGATCGACGATACCCTTGCACTGTATCCGCGGCTCGGGTTCAAGAAGGCGTTCACGGAGGCACTTGCCGAGGTCGCCAGACGGAAACCACACACCGCCATCGGAACCGGTCTGGCCGACATCGGCCGCCGTCTGGTGCCTGGTCTCGACATTCCCAACGTGTGCGACCTCCTGCTTGGCGCAAGCTTCGAAAGCTGAACGTCTCACGTGATCACAACTCCACCGTGGCTGTATCATCGCCCCCGCTCTTCACCGACGGGCATCCAATTTAACGCAGGCACCATCGATTCTTCGCAGGCAGGGACCACTCCAAAATGACCGGTGTGGGTCCTCTCGTGGATCGACGCCATGCGTAAGGAAGCGATGTTGGTGTTTATGGTCATCAATGGAACCGGCGAATGGGACGCGGTAGAGCTATGACCGTTACGCGTTGCATTTGGAGCGTTGGTCTTTCACTGCCGTGGACGGCTCCTGAGGGGCGCTCTCAGTCGGACGACGCATTCCGATGCCGCCTTGGTCAAGGCGAAACGCATCTGGCGGTAGCCGGCCAGTTCCGGCCGCTCGCTGGAGTGGGGTCGCAGACATTCGAAAATCCGATGCAGATGCGAAAGCTGCCCTTGGGAACAGCCTATGCACGATGTGCCGAAATCGGTGCTGTTGGTACGAGTATCACCGCACCCCATGGCGTATCCAATGTTGAAGCCCATGGTCCCGAATCAGGCGATTGATGTGGGAGTAGGAATAGCAGATCTGGAATTCCCGCTCAATAAATCGTTGAACCAGCACGTTCGTCCAACACGCTTCCGAGAGACCGACATTATCCGGAGGCTGCCTGATGGATTGAATTAGCCGCGCGAGATCTTCGGTGGTGAGACGCGGCCTGCGTCCGACGTCGCCCATTCCCATTAACGCTGGCGCGCCGCCGACTGCGAAAGCGCTCTGATAGCGCCGTGCTGTCGCTGGACTCAACCCCAGCACAGAAGCGACTTGCGCGATGCTCTTTCCGGCAGCCAGCATCCGCGCTGCGTACGCACGCCGCCCTGACCAGCGGCGACCACCTGGTTTGTCGTTGGCGCTCATGGCCACTCTCTGCCTGAACCAGTGGAGATGATCCCCTGCTTCTGTCACTGACGCCACAAAAGCTGAATCAAATTCAATCTTGAGAGATAGTCGGCCTGTCAGGCCGGTGTGAAGGTGAGCGCGCGGTCAGCCAGTCACGATACGGACGCCTTGATCTGAAACCCAGCACGCAGTCACCGCGAGCATCAGGGCGAGAACGGGCATCAGCCCGCGACGTCGCGCGCAGGCCGGATCGCAGCGGATCATGAGGCGCCTCCATCATCTGGCCGGATATGCCGGAAGGCAGCCAGCACGGCGAGATCGTAGGCAATCTTGAGCGTCCCGCAAGCGACTAGAGGTATGGCGAGCCAGCCCGCTCCAAGCAGCCCGGCAGCGATCGACGGTGCGACCGCCGCGGCAAGACTACGCGGTACGGCGGTGAAGCTCGCGGCGGCCGGCCGCTCCGCCGGGGTCACGACGGCCATGACAAACGCGCTGCGCGTCGGGACGTCGAGCTGCGAAAGTGCGCTGCGCATGAGCAGCAGCGTCAAAGTGAGCGGGAGGGAGGCCGTGAATGCTGCGGCGATCAGGCACATGCTCGACGGAATGTGCGTGAAGACCATTGTGTTGAGCAGGCCGATCCTGCGTGCGATTGGCGCTGCGGCCAGTTGCGAGCCGGCGCTGAGCAGCCCTGCCCAGAAGAAGAACTGGCCGGCCGCGGCAAGTGGCAACCCGAAACGCTGGATCAGCCACAGCGTCAGCAGCGAGTTCACAAGCAACCCGCCCGCGAATGCATCCACGCTGAACAGAAGCGCCAGGCGCATGACAATGCCACGCGACGGGCCAAGCGGCGCGGGCGCGCTCGTTGCATGCGCCTGCGGCTTCGGCAAGCGCAGATACAGGAGAAAGACGACAAGGCCAATCAGTGCGTAGATGAGGAACATCGCGCGCATCGCAGACAGCACGGATAGCCCGGAGTGCGCGGCGAACCACTGCGGAAACCCGGCCAGCAGCGCACCGAGCGCCGCCGACACACCACCGATCAGGCTGTAGCGCGCGAACAGCGCGGTGCGCGCATTGGATTGCGCCGCTTCGGCCAGACGCGCATGTTCCAGCGGCAGGAAGAGGCTCACGTCGCCAGAACTGGGGTTGAGCGTGCCGACGAACGCCACGATAAACAGCGGCCACAGCGATGAAAAGACGCCAAACGCGAGACCGGTCACGCCCATCAGGCTTGCGGCGAAGAGCAGCAGCGCGCGGTGTGGATAGCGGCTGCCACGCAGGCCGACCCAGATTGTGGCGAGGGCCGATCCCAGCAAGGTAGCCGTCCCGATCAGGCCAACCGTGAGCTGGCCGAACCCGAGCGCAAGCAGATAAGCCGGGAGCAGCACCGCAACGAAGCCGTCGCAGACTCCGCGCAGCCCACGCGCGGTGAGCAGCAACCCTGCGCTTCGGTCAATGCCGGGGGGCCACAACAAGGCCGAAAGCGGTGCGCGCGCGGGTGTCATCGTGTTCTCCTTCCAGCGGGGCCTCCTTTCCTGCATCTGCGCCCGGTGACGCTCACGCAGCGACGTGCGACTGCATCGCCACCTGAAGTCTCAGCGCCGCGTTGTCCCAGTTGAGGATGCTGAACAGCTGGTTGACGTATTCGTTGCGGCGATTCTGGTACTTCAGGTAGTAGGCATGCTCGAACACGTCGAGCACGAGAATCGGCTGGATACCCCACGCGGTGAGTTTCTGGTGGTTCTCGCACAGCAGGATCATGAGCTTGCCCGTCGCCGGGAGATAGCCGACCACGCCCCAACCCGAAGCCTCGGTCGCAATGGTCGCAGCAGCAAGCTGGGCCTTGAACTTCGCATACGAGCCGAAATGCCGGTCGATCGTTCTGGCGAGGTCGCCGCCCGGCTCGCCGCCCTTGCCGGAAATGCTCGTCCAGTAGATCGTATGCAGGATATGGCTGGATAGCTGGAACGCCAGTTCCTTCTCATAGAACTTCACAAGCGCAAGATCACCGGTTTCGCGCGCCCTAGCGAGGCCTTCCTCTGCCTTGTTCGCCGCCGCAGCGGCGGGCTTGTGATGGAAGTTGTAGTGGAGTTCCACCGTACGGGCGTCGATCACCGGCTCGAGTGCATCGTACGCAAACGGCAACGGTGCCGCGGCGTAGTTACCGTCTGCATTGACCAGTCGGTCGGTAAAGCCCGGCGTACTGGCAGCGTGAACCATCTGCGCCTGGGCCAGCATCATGCCTGCCCCCACTGCGGCGGAATCATGCAGAAACGTGCGACGCGTCTTCATTTGCAATCCTCACAGTTTTCGTGGGCGCACGCGGTTAGTGGGCGTGCAGATGGACAAGCGGATAGAGAACGAGACCTGTCAGGGCTGCGGCCACGACGATAACCGGCTCCGGGAGTTTCTTCACCCGCCAGAGCAGCAGCGCAGTCACAAGCGCCATGAGCGCGGTTGGCCAGTCGATGATCGAGCGCTTCGCGATCACAACGACCGAGCCGGTAATCGCTCCCACGGCGGCGGCGGTGATGCCGTCGACGAAAGCCTTGATGGCCGGAAGCCGCCCATACTTCTTGAAGTACGGCGCAGGCAGCACGGTGAACAGGTAGCACGGGATAAACGTCCCGAGGGCGGCCACGCACGCGCCGGCCAGCCCCGCGACCAGATAGCCGATGAAGCCAACCGTGATGACCACCGGCCCCGGCGTGATCATCGCGACGGCCACCGCGTCGACAAACTGTTTCTCGTTGAGCCAGTGGTGCTCGGTCACCACACCACCGTACAGAAAAGGCACGATCGCAAGGCCCGAGCCGAACACGAACGCGCCCGCCTTCGTGAAAAACAGCGCAAGCTCACCAAGCAGCGGCAGATTCATCCCGCTCAGCGGGCCAGCGAGTGCCGGCAACTGTGTCGCGGCAAGCGCGTTGACGCCGCCTTTGCCAAGCCATTGCGGCGGCGCGCGGCGCAGCCAGTTGACGACGCCACCGGCGATAAAGAGCCACGCGATTTCGGACTCGGTCACGACGGTCACTGCCGCGAGTATCAGGAAAATCGCCCAGAGCAGCCGGTCTTTTCCCAGGGTCTTCGTCGTGAGCTTGTATGCGCTCATCGCAATGATGCCGACCACGGCCGCGCCGACACCGTAGAACACGGCCTGCATCCACGACAGACCGCCGAAATGTGCGTAGGCCCAGCCCAGCGCCACGACCATCAGGAACGATGGCAGCACGAAGGCGAGACCGGCGATCGTCGCACCCAGCAACCGGTAGTGCACGAAGCCGAGATAGATGCCGAGCTGCGCCGCAAGGGGGCCCGGCATCATCTGCGCGAGAGCCAGTCCTTCCCGATAGTCCCCTTCGGTAATCCAGCCTCGCTGCTCGACCAGATCGCGGCGCATGTAACCGACCAGCGCGACCGGCCCACCGAATCCAATCGTGCCGAGCTTGAGCATGTAGAGCGCCATCTGGCCCAGGCTGTAATCAGGCGCGTGCGCGGTCGTGGTGCTCATGAACGCTTTCCCGTGTCGCGGGCTTTCTCGGTCGCAGCGAAATGCGTGTACATCGAGTCGAGGACAGGGCTCATGTCATCGAGCAACTGGTCGTCGTCAGCCGCCCGCTCACGCGTGCCCGCCATGATCGCCTCGAAACCCACAGCCTCCGGCACCGGCGCGCCGCCCACATCGAGCGCATGAATCATCGCGCCAAGCCGCATCAGCGCAGGATCCCGCTCCAGGTCGAAGCTCGCCAGCAACACTTCGAACGTGACCCGTTCCCCGACATGCGTAAACGCTGCGCCGTCGAAATCGAAGCCGAGCGCGTCTTTCGGGCAATCGTCGGGCGACGGCAGCCAGATGAAGCGGGCCTGCGTATCGATAAACCGCCGGATCAGCCAGGCGCTTGCCACGCGATCCACCCAGAGCCGGCGGCGGGTTGCCCACGTGCGCGCCTGATAGTCCTGGATGGGTAGCAGACGGATTGCGCCGTCCGCCGCGTGAGGCTCGCCAGGCGAGAGCACGGTATCGACATGGGCCAGGAAATCCTGCCAGGCCACCTCCGCGCGCGCGGTCGCTTCCCCCGGGAAAAAGTCGATCGCGACAATGGTCTCGTAATCCTTGCGCAGGCGCCGCAGGAGCTTTGTCAGATCGTTGGCGGACTGCCCGGAAACGGTCTTGCGCGCGTCGGCCAGTGCCCTTATGAAACCGTCGTACTCGTCGCCCAGATCAAAGAGCCCACGGAATTCCGCATCCTGCGAGGCATCGAGACTGGGAGCGCGCAGAAGGTGCGCTGCACCACCACTCTCGCCGATCGCCGCGGCGAGCTCGCGCAGCATGTCTTCCCCTTCAGCGCGGTAAGGCAGCAGATAGATACCGTCGCGCAATACCGCACAACCTTTCGCCTTCAGAGTTCGCCAGAAGCGCATGCGGGCGGTCGCGTTCCCGGTGGGGAGCGTCAGGACAAGAACAGACCAGGTCATCAAGGTTTTCATGTAGAAGATGCTACTTTCATGTAGCGAAATCTACAAGTTAACTTTACGAGCACGATGCCGAATACAAGCGAAGTCGATGTCATCCGGTCGTGCCAGTGCGCTCGGTACATTGGCGGTCTGTGATGCCCAACCTGCAGAAAGCGATTTTATGAACGACCCGATTCAGCGCAATCTTCATCGCCCTTGCCGCGGCCTCCCTCGTCAGCGGCGCGACACCGCTTGCCAAAGCCCTGCTTGGCTCCATGTCGCCGTTCATGGTCGCCGGGCTTTTTTATCTGGGCAGCGGCCTCGGGGTGGGCATCATCCTCAGGCGGCTGCGCTCACCCGGTACACAGCATGAGCATCACGGCATCAGCCGGGCCGAGCTGCCGTGGCTGTTCGGTGCCATCGCGGCCGGGGGGTAGCGGCGCTGGCGCGCCACGGTACCTGCTTGGCCCCTCATACCCTCCCCTCCCACTTGTTCGGCTTTTTCGATATGGGTGAACAGGCCCGTTGCGTTTCGCCTGAGCCGCTGTGATCGGCGAACCATAGTTGCATGGCTCTCTTTCAGTAACACTACCGCGATAAGGACGCCGCTTGAGGCTTAACAAAACGGAGATGACGTAGTCCGCCAGAACAGACAGGGATCCACACTGCCCCGAACGAAGGAACCTTGCTGACCACACGGAATAGGTATCGCCCTTAGTCCGTTTACCCGTTGAGCCTTTTGTGCCACGACATGGACAATCCCAACGTTCACTCGTACAGGTTACTCATCGTCGGGGTCATGTCGGCAAGGGCCGAGCCGCTGCCTCTTCGCTCCGATCTTCCGTGATGACGCCACGTGCCGAAACTTCGTAATCGACAACCGTCCGACCGGCTGCACGAAGGCAAGGAATCGGGTCGCGCATTGACACTCGTCTGGCGAACAGCGCTGGTCTTGCTCGCAATGTCCTTTCCCGTCCCTTCAAGCGTTGCCGATCAATCCTCTCACGCTTCAGCACCCCAACCGGTCACGACCAGCGAATGCGGTGCAATCCTGGAACACCCGTCGCTTGTCACGCACGCGGATCAATTCAGATGCCTGACTGCACACGATCAGGCAATGGCCCTGCAAGCCGATATTGAGGGCCGCGCCTTGCTACCGTTATCAGACAGGCAAATTCTGTCGCTCATGGCGGCGATGAAACCTGATGCCTTCGTCGAGTACGCCCGATCCGGCATGATCCCGAACAACACCTACGAATACAGGATGCGCCGACAGGAGCGTATATCTGGCCACTGGCCCGAGCGTGCGGATCATGTTGACATCCGCTACGAGGATACGCCCCGAAAGGTCTACGCCAGATGGCTTCCCGATGGGCAGCACGCCGGCCAGGAAATCCTCTACGATGAGACGCGCGCCCCGGATACGCTCCTGGGGCATCCTGGCGGCCCCTTGCGAATCATCTCGGCCGAAATCCCGATCGATAGCATCTTTGCGCGTGCCCAGTCGCGCCATAGCGTGCGAGATTTCGGACTGCAATTCGTCACGCGCACGATTGAGCACGATGCGCGCAGCTTTCGTGAAGAAGGACTATCCGAAAAGCCCGCACATGTGGAAATAATCACGATGAATGGCATCAGGTTGCTCGCGTGGACTTGGTCCGCGACATCGGGTCCACCCAACCATTACGCGCAAACCGTCCGGCTTCTGTTCGATCTTGTTCACACATGGCCATGTGACGAAATCGCGTGGAATGAACGCGGAGAGTTGCTGGAACGCATTCACTTCGAAGACATCGAGCCGCGAAGCTGGGATGCGACGTCTTTCAGTCGTCACAACCCGGATTTTGGCTTCGATTGACCACCGAATCGGCCCACACTGCATTTCACGGCAAGTTTCGTGGGCCTGCCAATGAACGAGACTTGTTTTATGCTCAGGTCGGCCAGCTCGCGCCCGCCCGACACCGTTGCGCGATCGCTCGCCCCCACTTCGTTTTGAGCGAATCTCCGTGGTATCTGCAAGGGAGATTCTCCGTGAGACGAAAGTTTGAACTCGACTTATCGTTACACCGATCGAGGAGAGTCCAGTTCACAGATGATTGAGACTCGGTCGATAGAAGCAGGCACTAGGTAGTGCTCGGCGACAACCTGCCATTCAGCGAGCGGACAGACTTGCCATAGGAACGACCGCGCTACTCCGCTACCGGCCATTGCTAGTGTGCAGCAACGAACGGCTCAGATGGGTCGATATGACCCATCTGAGGGTCGGCTGTTTAGACGATGAGCCCCCCTGCACCACATCATGAACGGCTACACGGTGTCGACCTGGTCGCCTGTCGAATCTAGACATCTCAGATAATCCGTCTGGGTACATGCAGCAGCAATCCAGGACGACGCGCAGGACACCGGAAGCCCAACTGTCCCGGATGGTGGAAAAACATCTGCTCGTATGACGCGATGAGGGTGAGTCGCCAGTCGGCGCGTTCGATCCATTTCGCGAGCACCTGCGCCGAGGCGCATGCGCCATAAGCGAAAGCCACCTGGCTGATATGCTGGAGTCCGACATTGCGCTCGATTACGGCATCGTCCCGCTTCGCTCGCCACTAAAAGCCGACTTCCCGCGGCAAGCGCGCCGCTAGGAACCGCGTCGCAGATCCAACCAAGGTCGCACGCCCCGCATCGAGTTGCACCGTGCCACTTACCTTGCGCGCAATGCCAGTCGCTCCATCGCAACGCCCAAACCTGACCTCCGAGGGCGCCTGCAAAAGCACGTCCGGTGCGTTTCCGCATCATGTTTGGCGAGAATCAGACCGCCATGGGGGCCTCGCCTCAGAAGGCTCATCGAGCGTCGCCACATTGACCCTGTCGGCGGACGCGATCCTGCACACCCGCGAAGCCATCTCCGCCACATTCGCCACGACCACCTCTCTCTACCCTGTCCTCAACCGCGCCAAGTCTTTCTCGGCGACGAACGCACGCCCTTCACACTCGTCGGCGCGATGACGTCACAAACGCGTTCGCCCTGCGCAAGCCTCGCCGCGCGCACCGGGAACCACGTGGCTGCCCATGGAGAGCACAGGCGAATGACAGGAGAAATTTGAACTACTGGGCGGCACTATTTCTCAGAGCGCATCGCAGGATGGAGCGCTTCCGCCTTTTCCTTGCCGACTGCCATGGCGGCGACGCTTGCGAGGCCAGGATCAGGCGCATTGGAACACATGCCTTCGAAGATAGGGACCGCATTCGGATCGTCGGCTCGCGCAACCTTGTAGCGGCCATACCAGACGCCGCTTGATCTCCGGCCAATGAGTGTTGTCACCTGAAAATGACCCACGATCTCAGTTGCCATACCGATCTCCTCTCCTCGAAGAGCGGAAATCGTAGCATGGTCAAATTGCGGCGATCGCACTCGAATCAGCTTTACGAACTGGCATCCGATCGGTGCTCACTGCGCGAGTATCTTGTCCCCAGAATCTGAATAGCGGTACGCCGTATCCGCGCCGTGGGAGCGTAAATGATGAAGCGATCTCCCTTTCGCGCGCGGGCTAGTTGGCCGCCCAACTGTTGCTCCACGTCGCCAACGAAACTAAGCACCATGACGTGAATTTCCCCGCTGGCTTGAACGCCATCCAGATCGCTCAGTTTTGTAACACCTTCACCACTTCGAATTTCAACCGTAACCTCCGACTCATCCAGGACGCATGAAAAAACTGCTTCAACGTTGTTCAGGCGTGCATTGTCGATGCCCATCGCCTTCTCTCAGGTTTAGTTTTGCTCTAGCTCGGCTGTAAACTGAATTCCTCAGACCACAGTAGCTCAACATTCGATCCCTTTCAACATGAAAGAATAGTCCCGTACTTTTGCAAACGTTTGCGACAAGATTCCGAACGATTTAAACCCATATCGCATAAAAAGCCTCCTCGACAGGTTGGCAATCGCACTTCCACAGTTTCGGTGTGCCCGATGCGGGAACAGCCACACAGCTCCCATACAATGGCGTTCGCTGAGGTACCTGGGCGGTGCTGTGATGCCCTCACACCGGCTCATAATTGCATCGTTCTTCCATTCCAGGAAACCGTGGTACTCCCGTTGGAGGACGACATGGGGTCGCGTAAGCTACAACCGAAGAAAGCACTGTCCAGACGCACACGGCAATCTTCCCGGCTCTATCTGCCGCTGGACTCAACTAGCGCGAATCGAGAGGCACTACGAATCCGGATTGCGCTGGAACGCGCACGCAAGGGAAACGCCGACCGTGCAACGCTACATTGCCTGGTCTACACCACACTGCTTGCAGAACTCCTTTGCCATTCCACAGCGCGTGAGTCACTTTCGTGTGATATCGCCATGGCGAAAGCAGGCCTGGCAGCATTGCTCGAACAAGCACCTACAGACTGCACATATGAGTTTTCGAGCGACCTGATGTGCGCGCTGACTGCAACCGTCAACGAGCACGAGCGGCAATTGCTTGCAGTCCGTCTGGGTACAATCGTTGAAGCTACCGAACGCCTTGAGTCTCGTCTGCGTCATTCACCTTCTCTGATGAATCTCCTCGTGGTTAGTGCGCTCTGAGAAGCTGCCGGAGATTAAAATGGTGTGGCTTGCCCGCAATACAAACGCGCAATGCCTGTCGGATGCGCTTGACCTGTGAACCTCGCTCGTCTTGCTATCTAGAATCGATGCGTCTCACATCCGGGGAGAGTCATGGAGAATCTTTTCGCGCTTGCGGCAGATCCTGCAATCTGGGCTGCTCTTGTGACGCTGGTCGTGATGGAAGTCGTACTTGGCATTGACAACCTGATCTTTATCTCTGTCCTGACGAACAAGCTGCCACGCGAACAACGGGCGCGCACCCAGCGCATCGGGATACTTCTCGCACTCGCACTGCGGCTCGCACTACTTGGCACAGTCGCGTGGATTGCGCGCCTCACCGAGCCGGCATTTAGCGTCTTTGATCATGACTTCTCATGGCGAGATCTTGTACTCGCAGCGGGCGGCTTGTTCCTCGTCTGGAAGGCAACAACGGAAATTCGCCATCAGGTCACGCCATCCGCTCATGAGGGAAGCCCAGGAAATCCTTCGGTCTCCACACAAAAGGCGCTGACGTTCGGCTCAGCGCTCGGTCAGATCATCCTGCTCGATATCGTATTTTCCATCGATAGCATCATCACGGCTGTCGGAATGACGGAGCATCTGCCGATCATGATCACCGCCGTCATTGTGGCTGTCGGTGCAATGATGTTCGCCGCCCAGCCGCTCTCGCGCTTTATCGAGCGGAATCCGACCATCGTGATGCTTGCACTAAGCTTCCTTCTGGTTATCGGCATGACCCTGATCGCCGAAGGGTTCGGCACGCATGTGCCCAAAGGCTACATCTATGCGGCGATGGCATTTTCAGCTTTGGTGGAGGGATTGAATATGCTGGCGCAGCGAGCAAGAAACGGCGGGCGTCAGGCCAATTGACTCCGCTTCGTCGTTCTACGCGATTGGATAGCCAACGGGCACGGTTACCTGTGCGTAGTTGCGGAGTTGAAGTGTCAGGTCTCTTCCGAGAGTGACACCCGGTTTCGGCCACGCGATTTTGCGTAATACAACGCCTCGTCGGCGGCCTTGATCGCCGCACTCAAATCATCATTCGTACCCGGCACGCGGCTGACGACACCGATACTTGCCGTCACCCGCCCGTACTCGCTGGTTGCATGCTCGATGCCACAGCCCGAAATCGCCCCTCGAATTCTTTCCGCAATTTCGGCGGCACCCGTCGTCGACGTTTCAGGCAACACCACCACAAACTCCTCACCGCCGTAACGTGCCGCAGTATCGGCAGGCCGCCGGATGCTTGCGCTGATGCAACGGGCGACCGCTGTCAGTGCATCATCCCCGGCCTGGTGGCCATAGGTATCGTTATAGGCCTTGAACCGGTCAATATCGACAAACAGCAGCGACATCACGCTGCGGTTTCGCCTCGCACGACGCCATTCCCGTTCAAGTATTTCGCCAAGACTGCGTCGGTTGTTCAGGCCAGTCAGCCCGTCTGTCCTCGCCAGCAACTGCAGTTCGGATTCTGCACGCATACGTCGACGCAGCTGGATACCCAGCAATATCGACAGTGCCACGAAGGCAGAGCCAAATGTGAGCATCAGCGAACCAATGAGCAGCGTACGATGCCACCATGCGGCATAGATATCCTGCTCGGCGGCCGCGACCGTGATGATCAACGGATAGTGGGGAAAATTCGAAAACCAGTAGAGACGTCGCGTCCCGTCAATCGACGAAGTCTCACTGAAACTTCCCTCCGTCGCAGTCTGAAAATGGGCGAATGTACTCGCACCCTTGACGTTCCGACCAATGTTCCGGGTGTCATAGGGCTGCCGCATGATCATTACACCGTTACGACTGGTGAGTGACATCGTGCCGCGCGGGCCAAGTGACAACCCAGCGAACAGATTATGGAAGTACTCGATATTGATTGACAGCAGCACGATCCCGGCAAACGATCCATCGGAGTGGGATAGCCTTCTTGTCAGGGCGATGCTTGACCCGCCCCCCAATCGCACAGGATCACTGATATAAAGGCCAAGATCAGGATGATCCCGGTGGACGACAAAATATGGCTGGTCGGAAAAATTACCCTTGTGGGGGGTATCGTGCGCTGAGTCGAGGACGATATTGCCCGCAGCATCAAGGACGAGCATCGACCCAAGATATTTGGCGCTCACCGCGCGGTCAAACAGTACCAGTCGTCGCAAACGGGGAGGCAACGCCGTCACGTTCGGATCGCTGAGGACGTCAACGACCGCCTGCAGGGACAGTTCATAAAACTCAAAATTGCGTTCGATGTCCCGCTGCGCGATCAGGGAGATGTCGCGCAAGGTGTCGCGCGTGTGCTCCATTGCATCTTGCCGCCCCTGATACAGGACGATCCCACACAGCCCTACCATGATCATCGCAATTGCAGCACAGACACCGACGATCAACGAAGAGGTCGATAGCATGCGCTGGAAGCGCAATGCGAAATGGTTGTCCGGGTTCGTCCGCGTTCGGATCATCTTGTAGTCGGCCTGATTACCTGTTCGCTGCGCCGCCGCTGGCGACACTATATGTCCGCACCGCTTGTGTCCGCACCGCTCCCGATTGCCCCTCAGAAAGTGCATTCGGAATAGGATCTTCTGAATTCGCACATGGCTGTGATCCAGTCAGGTGCACAATCTGCCAGAGTGCCGCCCGGTGCGCGGGGCATGGTCAACCCGACTGAGCACCGCCGATTACCTCATCGGTCCGGCGTCGCGACAGCATCTATTGTGCGGGTAAGAAGATCAATTGCCTACCGCAAAAGACGAATGATTGACTGCTTCCGACGGGCCGCTGCCGTCCGGAGTTCGCGCGCACAGTACAAGCAGTGGACGTGTCATTTGCGCCAGTCGCCACGGCGCTTACGTGATAGACGCTACGAAGCGTGCCCTCGGGACTTGACCGCAGCCGGCGCAACGGGACCGCAGTAGCGGCGGAACGGAGGACCTGAAACTGTATAACGGTGCCGACGCCGCCACTGTCGACGCTGGGAGCAGGCAATGCGCATTGCAGCGCAATCGCGTGAGCCCGGGAAATCTTCATCCGGATTCGGGACAAGGGCCCGTTCCGCGGCAACACCGTCCACCTCTTCTACGAACACGGGAAAGTGGCCACACGGCCGAACACGCTGACGAGCGTGCGAATGGGAAAAAGCAAAGGCTACTGCTCGAAGGACCAGCGAGAGGGCCCGAGTGAGCCCAATATCGATACGTCGAGACATGGGCGGTTTCAGGATAACAAATGATCCGGGCACCGTTGCCCGACTGGCTTCTATGGTTTGTCTGAATTGAATGACAAACTCGACGACATCGCACACGTCAACAACGCCGAGTTGCACCTTGCCAATGAACTGAAATCGTCAATTCAGGATCGCGCTATCGCCGTCCGCAATCTGGCACTTCTGCAGGATCATCAGGAAGTGCTCGGAATGCTCAAGGCGACGTTGCGTTGACAGTCCCGTGTGCCACATGCCCTCAGAGTGGCTCATACAGCGACACCCGGCTGCGGCCGCCCGCTTTTGCGTAATACAGAGCCTCATCGGCGGCCCTGATCGCCGCACCCAGATCATCTTCCGTTCCTGGCATCCGGCTGACCACACCGATACTGGCCGTGACGCGTCCGTATTTGATGCTCGCGTGTTCAATACCGCATCCTGCGATCGCGCCACGGATGCGCGCTGCGATTTCGGCTGCACCCGGCGCCGATGTCTCCGGCAATACGACGATAAACTCCTCGCCGCCATAACGCGCCTCTGTGTCTGCTGGTCGCCGGATGCATCCGCTGATGCAGCGGGCAACTGCGGTCAGCGCATCGTCGCCTGCCTGATGACCATACGTGTCGTTGTAGGCCTTGAACCGGTCGATATCGACAAAGAGCAATGACATCACACTGCGATTGCGTCTTGAGCGGCGCCATTCGTGCCGGAGTATCTCACCAAGACTGCGCCGGTTGTTCAGGCCAGCGAGCCCATCGGTTCGTGCCAGTAACTGCAGCTCGGACTCTGCTCGCATACGCCGACGCAACTGGACGCCCAGCAGAATAGATAACGCCACAAAAGCCGATCCAAATGTGAGCATCAGTGAGCCGATGAACACTGTCCGACGCCACCACGCGGCGTAGACGTCCTGCTCCGCAGCCGCCACCAGGATGATCAGCGAATAGTGCGGAAAATTCGAAAACCAGTACAGGCGGCGCATGTGGTCAATCAACACCGTCTCGCTGAAGCTTCCTTCGGGTGCGGACAGAAAATGCTCGTAGGTACTCGCTTCCTTGATGTCTCGACCGATGATCCGGATAAACAAGCAACATTTGCCTGTCCGATGCCAGCATGGAAAAAAAGGCCGCGCGAGGCGGCCCAAGGTTCTGAATGTGAGGGCCGGTTCAGAACCTGAGAGATATGGCGCCACTCCCCTGAAGTACAGGCGCCGTAACCGGGAAGAATGAGAACTGTATAGCGGCAAACCTTATCTGTTCCTTAAGTACATTTACCAATTCAAGACAACGAATCCAGTCCGCATAAGGAACAGAAGCGACCTGAATAAGGGCGATCGTCCTGGGCAGTGGACGCGCTTTGCGATTGCCTCTGCGGGCCTTTTTATCCAGTCTCACAGGAAGATGCCCCACCCGTTGAGCTGCTCCACTGTGCACTTCCGGCCTCGGCAGCAACCGTTCAGCATGGATCATTTCAGGACGCTCCCCGGCGCCACGCACTGGTTGGAGCACGACGCTCAAACACAATGGCTATCGATCGCAGCCTGTGCCTGCTGGGCTACCTGATTTGCATAGCCCGCAAGCCATCAGTCTGCTGCCCAGTCGAGGCCAGATCGCGAAGCGTAGGGGTGATCTAGTGGTTGAACAGAAGATTGACGATCGCACGGGTCGGCACGCTGGTCACCAGCGCGGTCACCTTGCGGGGACGAAACCACTGGCATCGTTGTATTGCGCTATGGGCACCGGCCGGGCATCGCCAGGCAAGACTGGAAAGAACACGTGGTGACGCTTGTTCAATCCGCCAAACTGGAACAGGTACCAAATTCGCTGCCGTTGAGTGTTGTCTCCTCCGCGAGTTCGCGCAGCGCCGCGTCCACTGGCGTCTCGCCACGATGGATCGTACCGCCGGGCAGCGACCACCGCGATCGCCCCCGCTCGACGAGAAGAATCCTTCCGTATTGCCAGCACACAATGGTTGCTCTCTCTTTCATGCTTTCCGGTTTCCGCACTCATGGTGGCTCATTGCCCACACTGGCGCTGGCGCCTGACGGTTGAGGCACAGAACGGGCTCCGGGACATCGATCCCAGAAAAAAAGCGCCTGCGTTGGAGCCTCTGTCTCGATTTGACCTGCCGTCATCGCGGATTCATACGACAAAGAGAACCCAGATTGACAAGTTATCGCTGCCAGTGACGGAAAACATCAATTGACCTACAAGGGCCGTCCGCTGTATCGAATCGCGCAAGACAAACAGCCAGGCCGGGTGAATCGCGACGGATTCAAGGGGATGTAGCATACCGTGAAGCCCTGAAGCAAATCGCTGCGTGTTCAAGTCTCCCGTCTATTCCGGCTCATCATTCCGACGTCCTGCCTTCGCAGTGTGCGTCAGATTCCAACAGCGCTGTCCTGGCAAGGGGCTCGCGCGCGTTGAACGAGGTGAAACACGTGGGGCGACAAATTTGACGTCAGGCACCAGGTGCCAGTGATGTAGCTGTTCCAGTGTGCTCGCAGTCTCCCATCATTTTCCGATGGTCGCGGTTCACTGTGTAATACGACCAAGTCGCTGGCTGTTTGGACCGCAAGAGGAGCACGATGTCGTTATGCGGGAGGTGCCGTCGTGAAATCTGGCTCTGTCACTATCCGTTGATTGCCAGAGGCGCTGCGCTGATGTTCCCAGTCAGGTGCGGCGGCTCGGGAGACTCCATGTCGTTTGCCCCGTCGCTGTTAAGGGAACACCGTTATGCTCCAACGGTGCGGTGGCTTCCGCTGGAACGGATCTTAAGATTGCGGACAACTAGATGAAGCACAATGTCAATCCAGTCTCTCTCGCCAGATATTCCTATTCATCAACAGAATAAGTAATCCTATCGATATCAAGAATTTCTCAACCTGCAATCGTTATCGCGACGGAACCCACGAATTCGCTCCTGAGTCTTGCACCCATACACAGGCTCCCACTGGTTCACCACTTGAGCGCCTCCCCATACACCGAGATGAACGATTCCCAAGCTCTCTATCCATGCCTGCACAACGGAGTCGCGTCACATTGATGCCGGATGCCTTCAGGATCACATTCAGGTTGCCGCAAACTTATCCCGAGGACGTTGTCGATGCCTCGCTTTTGACATCATTGCAATGATCGACAGTTCCTCTCAGGTTCGCTTTCGTTTGCCTCACTCCACATAAATTGCGGGATCTACCCAGCCTTTTCTTCAGACACTCACCACACCAGCTCTTAACGAATGCAGCTATGGGGGGAGCATCGCCTGATCAATGAAACTGGGGGCCAACCTTCACACGTATAGAGCAAATACAGCGCCCTCCAACCGCTCTCCTTCCTGGGACGCCGGCAACCGCTATGACGCGGACACTTGAGAACCGTGCCGATGCCCACAGACGACATCGCGCACGATGAATCCTTGGTCTTACTTTTTACGGAACCCTTGTACACCATCGCGACGAGTGTCAGTGGCTTCGCGAACGTGAGAGTTTCGGATTCCTCGGGGTATCGCGGATGCTGGAAATTAGAGCGCTCCTGCACTAGGATCTTGTTAGCAAGATACGGGTTATTTGCCGATGCATTCGCACACGGGTTGGTCGTTCTTCAACGCTGGTGCATTGCGACATGTCTTCAGGGTTCTTGCCCCTCCCCAGCACTTGTGACATAGCCTGTCTGGTCGTTGGCGTTGGTCTGCTTTTGAAGTGAATAGCAGTAGAACTGCAAGCCTGACATGGAGAACCCCATGAAGTGCATGCAATTTCGACACATACGCGCCATTAGTTACGCTGCGCTCCTGGCATGCAGCGTCGAAACACATGGGCAGTCGCTTGAAACACAGGCCGCAGACACTGACCAGGCGAACATAAAAGCTCTGCGCAACGAAGTCGATCAGCGCCTCAAGGAGCTCGAAGCGCTCAAGCGCAAGCTTGCCGACGAAGAGGCAAACTTTCAGCAACTCAGCCGCAGACTGAATGCTGGCCAGCTTGACACCAGGCGTGCCACAGGCGGCACAGATGTCAACGGTATGCCAGTGGGAACTGCGGCAACGGGTGGCGCGACCGCCGCCGTGCAGGCTGTACAGGCCGACGCCGCCGCACAAAGCGACCAGAATGCAGGCTCCAATGCCAACAATGCAGCCCAGCAAGGCACTCCGGCCACGCCGGTCGGCCAGGCCCCCGTCGCGGACACGCGCCCGCCTGCTGTCGCGCCGATCTTCGACCAGCCCGGCGTGCTCACGCCACGCCATTCGTTCGTCGTCGAGCCGTACTTCCAGTTCGGCTATGCGTCGCAAAACCAGATCTCGCTCGTTGGGTACACGATCATTCCTGCGCTCCTGATCGGACTCATCAACGTCAATGAGGTGAAGACCACGACACTGACCGGCGGCGTCGCATTCCGCTACGGGATCACAAACCGGATGGAGTTTGAAGTCCGTGTCCCGTACGTGTACCAGACCAACGACGTTGTAACGCGCGAGCCCTTCGCCGGCACCGCTGCAAACACCGCGATCAGCAGCAGCGGACACGACATCGGCGATGTCGAAATGACGCTGCGCTATCAGTTCAATCAAGGCGGTCCGGACAAGTTCTACTACGTTGGCTGGCTACGCTTCAAGACGGCTACCGGCAAGAGCCCGTTCGACGTCGTAACGGATTGCGTCGCGTCGTGTGTTGCAAGCACGACCGCCAACACAGGCCTGCCGCTACAGCAACCGACCGGCTCAGGGTTCCTCGCGATCCAGCCAGGCCTCACATGGCTATTCCCGACCGACCCGGTCGTGTTTTTCGGCAACTTCAGCTACCTGCACAGCTTCGGGAAGGACGAAAGTCTCACCCTGCTCAACGGTGTGACGGAGGCCCTTGGCAAGATTCAGCCGGGCGACATCTGGGGATTCAATATCGGCATGGGCCTCTCGTTGAACGAGAAGGCATCGGTGAGTATCGGCTACGACCAGAGCATCGTATTGCCGACCTCGCAGAACGGCCAGACTGTTCCCGGCTCGGTTCGCGTCGTCCTTGCTACGCTTCTGATTGGCTATTCGTACCGCCTTTCGCCGAAGACCACGCTCAACTTCTCGATCGGCGCCGGCCTCACACGCGACACGCCGGACCTGACGCTCACGCTGCGTGTGCCGATGTCCTTCTGACCACGTCGAAACTCACGCCACCGCGACAACGATGCGCCAGCGCGACTAGCGAGGACGCACCGCGCCGGCGAGCGCACTATTCATCGTCGAAAGGAAGTTCATCGCCTTGTACGCGCCAAGCGAGTTCACGCCCGCATTGATGGTTGTGAGCGCCTGTATCTGCTGGTTGCTCAACGAGTTCTGGATCACCGAGCCAGTCAACGCTGGCAGCGCCCCTTGTTGAACGGAGTTGTGTGGTCCGACCTGAAGAAGCGCTCCGGTATTCGCACTCGCGAGCATTTGCGCCTGCTGGGCCGTCATGTTGGCGATATCCGGAATGTTGAAGCTCGTCTGCGCGACGAGGTTGCCGTTCACGAACGCCGCCCGCGATATGCCGAAAGATACAACCAGACCGGACGGCAAGTCGAACCCGCCACGCATGTCGTCCAGCCGGTTCTCGCTCACCGCGACGACATCGGCTGACGCCCACGCCGGATCGGCAACATCCTCCCGGGATTCGCGCGCGGGCGGCACGACGTCCGGATCATCCGACTGCGTCGCGTCCCGCGTGTTTTGCGGCTCCATTGCCGCGACGTGTTGCAGGGGCTGGACTTCGTCATCCGTTGCCTGCGCGACGTCTTGCGGCTCGTCCTGTATCGTCGTGACCTGACCAGTCGCGGTTGCCGGTGAATCGCTGACGGCTGCCCATGTATCGAGCGAAGACATGCTGCCACAGAATACTGTGACAACGCCGGCCAGTTTGAGGTGTCCGGATTTCATCGTTATCCTCAGAATTCACCTGGACCGAGTTTCGGTACGACCACGTTGAACAGGCTGTCATGCGGAATGCCGGTATAAAGCGGCGCCTCGGGCGCGACATGCCAGTCACGTGCATCGTTGAAGCTCGCCATTTGATGCCTGTTGTGAATGACGAATACTATATGATCCTGCCACTTCTCCTCAAAACTTTCGCGCGACATCGCGCGTGTGCCGGTGGCGGGATCGCCGACCAGCACGCGGCCATTGCGCACGCCTTTAACGACGACGAAGTGATGGTAGCCGTGTTCGACGATCAGAACGATTGCAGGCGTCTTCGTCTGGTTGAGCTTTTCAAGCGGCACTTCATAGCCATCAGCTTCAAAGCCGCGCGACATCAGGAAAGTCCGGATATCGAGCAGCGAGAAACCTTCCCGGCGAATCTTGTCCTGATTGCCGTTCTGGAACATTTCAATGAACGCCTGCTGCTCAGTCACCGGATATTCGTATTGATACGTCAGCAGTGTTGCCACAGCCGCCGAACCGCAACTGAAGTCATATTGCTGCCTGATGGTCCGCTTGAATCGGGCTTCCTTCAGGCTCGTCACATGCAGTGAGTAATACCCGCCCGACGGGTCAGTGACGTCAATGGGATCGGCACGCGCTACCAGCAAACAACTGCTGAACGCGATGGCGAGAAAAGCTACAACGTTCTTCATCGCCTAGTTCCCGAAGCGCACATTCAACACTGTCGCGTTCTGGATCAGCACATTCGAACCCGTGTTCTGGATGACCGTCGGCAGGCCGCTTGAATTCGCGAACGATCCGTCGCTGATCGTGTTCGATCCCGTCACCACACGGTTCGCCACGTTATCCGCAACCGTGCCGTTCAGAAAATTCTGTCCGATCAGCGCATCGCCGCCTCGCAGGCCGTCTAACCGATCGGAATTCAACGCAACCCCGAAGCTCGCGTCGTTACCCGGCTGCGTGGCCGTCGTTGACGTCGTCAAGGCCGCTTGAGCAACCGGTGAGGAACTATCCGCAGCCGCTTGAGTTGAGGTTGTCGCACCGACCAGCGCTGCACCCGGCTCGCGGGCATTTAAGGCTAAAGGCGGCGACTGCGATTCGAGCGTCTCGGCTGCAACCACATGAGGAATCAGGCCAGACAGCACAACCGCAAAAGGCGTGACCAGCTGCGCAAACCATTTTTGCGCTTGCATGGTTGTCTCCTTGCCCTCGGTGCGACGCAACGCAGGCGGCACAGAAGGTTTGATAGCTGCTTGTTTCGTCGTGCGAACTGCAGCACCGGTTTCAGCGAAATCAGGCTAGCCGCGTCGGCACGACAACGGAGCGACTGCCGTGAAGCGCAACTGCGCACCTCACGGCAAATCGCACGACCTACTTCAACAAGCTCGATCCCGCCTAATGGCCGACGGTCAGGTTAGCCTGAACGGTCACTGCCTGCTGGATCAGCGAGGCCATACCGCTGTTCTGGCTCATCACCGTGATGCCTGCTGCCCCTGACGCGGCGCTACCCATGGTGTTCGACATGTTGAACGAGCCCGCATCGACAGTTACAGCTCCGCCTGCGCCACCTGCGCCGCCAACTGCACCGTTGCCGGTGCCACCGTTGCCGGTGCCGCCCGCGCCGCCTGTGCCCGCTGCACCGAGCGCGCCACTGCCGGCGGTTGCGCTACCGTTGCTGGCCGATGTCGACGAACTTCCATTGGAAGCGCTGCCGCCAACTGCCGAGCCTCCCGCGCCGCCGTTGCCGGCATTGGCGGTTGCTGTGCCGCCTCCACCACCGGTGGACGTACTTGCTCCGCCGGTGCCCGAGCCTGCTCCGCCAGAAGCCGTCGCCGAGCCCGCCGAGCCCGCGCCGCCAGTACCGCTACCGCTACCGCTACCGAGGGCTGTGCCGGTGCCGGAGCCGGCACCACCACCGCCGGCCCCTGTGTTGGTCGCCGTGCTCGCGCCAAGGCCAGCCGTGCCAGAGCTCGCTGATGAGCTACCCGCACCACCCGTGCCCGAACCTGAACCCGAACCGCTGCCCGTACCGCGGCCACTCGCGCCACCACCCATGCCGACCGAGTAAGACGTTGCGCCACCGCCTTTGCCTGTTGCGTTGCCACCAGAGGAATCAGCAGAGCCGCCCTTGGTGTGAGCATAAGCATTGCCGCCATCGGCACCCGTAGCAGCGTAGCCGGAGCCAGCCGTAGCGCTGCCATTCGTGGAGGCACCCGCGGTCGCGCTGCCGTTCTTCGCGCTACCACCGCTGCCGCCACTACCGCCAGTGCCGGAGCCGCCGTTGCCGCCCGTGCCGCCTAAGCCGTAGCCGTCTCCGCCGCGACCGCCTTTACCGCCGTTGGCGTTACCCCAATTCTGGGCGACGTTACCGATGCCGGAAACCGAGACGCCGGACACTGCGCCGTCCAGTCTGCTGAGCGCAACAACCTTCGTACTGTTGTATGCGTCCGCGATTCCACCTTCGTTCGCATTGCTGCCTGTAGTACTTTGCTGCGCTGACGACGCGCTAATGCTCGACGAGTTCGATCCGATATCGGTGCTCTGGTTACAGGACGAAGAACCGTCCTGGCATGGGTTTGCCATTGCGTAGCCGCTGAAGCCAAAGGCGAGGATCGCAGCGGACGCCAGTATTGTCTTGCGCATAGGAACCTCCTGTTGAGCCGGGGGTGGGTTGGCAACGTGCACCAATCCGCCGCCCCAGTTGCATAGGCAGTGCCACGCACACAAATCATTGAATAAACGAGGGAAATTTTGATTGGCGGGTATATGATCGCGCGTGTAAACGCTTCCACCTGAGCCTTTTGTTTCTCAAATGCAACATTGAAATGGGCATTGCACCCGTTTCAGCAGATGGCGAGACCGTTTAAATTATTTGAATTCAGATTGATACACGATCTTTCTAATGTAGATTCGAGAATTTATAAAACGTAACTGCTTTGATGCACAAAAAAATAGAGTCTGGGCCTATTCATTTATTAACAGGTTCAACTTATCGCCACCAAAGCCTTGCCAGCGCTATCTCCGGTAGCTTTTGGCCACGGCTGGCAGATAAAAAAACGACCCGACTGAACATAGCGAAAACGTATCTTTTTCGCGCCCCTCATCAAAACTATCCATTGAGCGTTAACTAACGATCAATTAAATGAAGATTGAAGATAACATGAAGTATACGTTTTGCACATGTGTATTTTAATCCGATCAATTATGCACTCTATTCGATTCCGCACATTTCAGAACATCCCATTCTGAAGTTTCCGCATTGCACGAAAATGCGGGGCTGTGCCGAGCTTCGACGCGTTCAGAAACAAGAATCAAGTACGGTCGATATGGGAAGTACCACTTATGTTGCGAAGTCGCGGAGTTGGTCTGCGACGCACGGTTGTGTTGCGCAAGCAAGCTTCATCCGCCCTATCGCCCCCCATGTGTCTCACTTCGATGCCGGTCAGAAGGATCCGGCACGCGCAGCAGCTCGATTGCCTGGCAACGAGCTGTCTTCAGGCGCACCGGGCCTCCCTGGCGTCAGCGACGGCGCATAGGCCATATACTCAAAGCCCGGCTCAACCCAATGCCGGCACAGACCGTAGCGACAGGGAGTCGAAGTGCCGTGCCTCGACGAGTTGGAGTCTCAGGCTCACGCGTATCGCCGCTCATTGTTGACGGCGTGGCTGGACAGCAATCGAGCTCGCGAATTGCATCACTGTGCTAAATCTTTGCAACCCGCACTCCGCGCGAATATGTCTGATTAAATGGCCCAACGATCAACCGCTGGACGGCAGCTGGTCAGCAGTCCGTACATTCGGTCGCATTGTGGGCTCTTGACCTGAAGCGTCGACGCAGACTCCGGAGGCATGAAGCAGGCATCGCTGATGTACCGCAAAACACGTTGCGGCCTGCCCCGCAGGTTGTGGGAGCGCTTGCCCGGTTGTACTTTTCACACACGTGGTCGATTTCAACTGGCAGCCGAAGTGTCAAAGCTCGCGGCTTTCCCGAATTCGGACGTCGCTACCGCGGACTGAAGGGCAGCAAGGCCAATATGGAGTGTTCCTGTTGCTCACCCCATCGCTTCTACATGGGCACATGCTTGCCCTCATTGGGCTGCACCTGGCTGCGGCACTGTTTCATCAGCACATTCTTCGCGACCGCGTCGTCCAGCGTATGAAGCTGTGAGCGATCCGCTCATTTGTGGTTAGTCCCTACATTGTCATCGCGGCCCTACGCTCAGGCGTTAGGGCAATTGAGGCAAGACATCGCGCCTTGCCTTCCTCCACAAACGGGATCCCTCAGGTATGAAAAAGATCATTCTTGCCACCATGGCGTCCGTCGCGATGCTCGCAGCAATAGCTCCTGCATATGCCTACGACCACCATCATCACCCTGTATGACACAAGGTGCGCGTGCATCATCATTGGGAAAAGCGTTGCCATTGAACTGCCATCGATCTCGTGGCCGTGAAACCTCATGGCCACAGTCCTGTTGAGCACAGCGCGGCAAATTACTCGACCACGTCGGTTGGCGAGGCATACAGCGAGCACATATGGTCACGGCGCATCTGCCGGCAATGACATAGCGCCATTGGCCCTTCGAGATACGGCACAAAAAGCGCACGTCGGTTTTTGCATCCCCGCCCACCGGACCCGCTGCCTCAACCTTGCGAAGCAAACGTAGACCTTAAATCTGATCCAGAGCGCAGAAAGATCACCCTGCCCCTTGGCGTATCCAATGCTGAAGCCCATGATCGCGAATCAGGCGGTTGATATGGGAATAGGAATAGCAGATCTGGAATTCCCGCTCGATAAACCGCTGGACCATTGTGTTTGTCCAGCAATCCCCCGCAAGGCCAACCCTGTCGGGGCGCTGCCGAATTGAGTGAATCACGCGTGCGAGGTCCTCAGCGGTGAGACGCGGTCTGCGCCCGACGTCACCCATCTGCGCCAGGGCTTGCGCGCCCCCCTCTGTAAATGCGCTCGCATATCGTCGTGCTGTCGCTGCGCTCAAATCCAGTGCCGCGGCGACATGTGCGATGCTCTTCCCGGCAGCCAGCATCCGCGCGGCATGCTCACGGCGCCCCGACCAGCGGGACCCATCTCGTTTTTCGTCGGCGCTCATGGCCACTCCCTCCCTGAACCTCCGCCGATGATCTCTCGTTTTCTTCGATGACACCATCAGGACTGAATCGAATTCAATCTCAATCCGACAACGGCCCCGGTCACGGCGGATGGCGCCCCGCTCAGATGGCGAATGCACTCCCCCGCTGGCATATCGAACACCGCACCGGCACAGACAGCGTCAAAACCTGGGCAACGTCTGTCGCGTACATCACTTTCAAAATTCACAATCCTGCTTTCATCATTTAGGGGCCGATCTGCTGCAGATTGCGGCCAGTCGCCGAGAGGAAGCTCACTTTAGCGCATCCTCTGCCATAACTCACGGCGCCCCTAACACAGCCGACAAGGCATGTCCCAAACAGCCTTGATTCCCTTTGCCACACCCCAAAAGCACGTCTGTCCCAGCGCCGAGCGAATCATTTTGACGCCACGCTTAAAGTCGGCCGCGCGCAAAAACTCGCCCTATATCCGTCGATCGAGCAATCGACCACTCAAAAAGCGTTCAGTTGACCTCTGTCAATCGTGGTGCGGCATCTGCGTTCAATGTAGACGTACGACTTGTCTACCGATCGAGACAGCGATGACCACCCATGCGAATGACTCCATGTCGCTACCAGTGATTTCAAACATCCTGGTGGCGGTCGACGCCTCGCCAGCATCAGCTGCCGCCCTTCAGTATCTCCGTTCGCTGTTGCGATCAAATATGACCGTGCATATCGTGAGCGTGGCCGAAGACCCACGCTCGTTCGCCCCCTTTGGATCATGGACGGGCCAGACTTTAGACTCTGCGAGAAGCGAACTGCGGCGGGATGCTGAAGAGTCTGTCAACGCAGCGCGCTCATCACTGGATCAGTGCGGCGCGCGCGTCGAAGGAGAAGTCATTGATCTCTGCAAGGAAGGCGGCAACCTCGTCGAGGTACTCGATGAAGTCGCCAAGCGCTACGCGGTCGACCTGGTCGTTCTCGGCAGTCACCAGCATCGACGCCTGATACGCTGGGTGCTCGGGGAAGTTTGCGCACCATTCACGCATTTGCTGCGCTGGCCCGTGTTAATCATCCCAGCAGGGTACGAACCAAATGCCGATGAGCGACCCTCGCGCATTCTGTTCGCCACCGATGGAAGCAACGAGTCGCTCGCTGCTCTCCCAATTGCGGCTCGACTTGCTACACGGCGAGCAAACTGGCGAGTAATCTACGTAGTCGACCATCTTCTGGCCTTTGGCACAGGAAGCGTTGAGACCCGTCTCGAGGAAGCGCTCAGAGAGGTCGGAAATGTGGCCATCGCAAACGCGCACGCCAAGCTTGTTACCTATCAACAGGGCGGATGGCATATTGAAACTGCCGTACTCCGAACTACCAGTTCATTTGATGACATCCCGCACGCACTTAAGCGTGAAGCACTGCGATGGAACGCACAGCTACTCGTTGTCGGGACACACGGGCGCCGTGGTTTGACGCGCTGGTTACTCGGCAGTGTCGCGGAGCGCATGACAAGGCTAACTTCCAATCCGATGTTGCTTGTACCGCCAGAAACGTAGTCGCATGCGACTAAAGAAAGCAACGCCATGAACGCGCTGAACGCCGAATACATGCCTTTTGCGGTTGCACTCGGCATCGGTCTTCTCGTAGGCGCTGAGCGGGAACGTCGAAAGGGGACCGGGGCAACGCGAGCGGCTGCAGGCATCCGCACGTTCGTTGTCGTTGCCGTAGTGGGTGCGATCAGCATGCGCCTGGGCGGCACGCTGCTCACGGTCGCGTCAACCTTGGCGTTGAGCGCACTCAGTACAGCGGCGTACCTACGACCAAGCGACGATCCGGGACTCACAACTGAATCAGCAATGATTGCCACGTTGTTGCTGGGCGGGCTCGCCGTTGTCGACGCCACACTGGCGGCGGCGCTGGGAGTGATCCTGACAATCGTGCTCGCCGCCCGCTCACAACTGCATGATTTTGTAACGTCCAGACTGGGACGTGAAGAAGTCTTCGATTTGCTAACGCTCGCCGCGTCTGCCCTGGTTATCCTTCCGATGCTGCCCGATCGCGCTGTCGACATCTTCGGCGCCATCAACCCGCAGACCGTATGGCGATTCGCTGTGCTGGTAATGTTGATCAGCACCATGGGTCACATTTCCCAGGTTGCCATGGGGCCGCGCATAGGTCTCGCGTTCGCCGGGCTTCTGGGTGGTTTTGTTTCCAGCGTTGCGACAATCGCCGCAATGGCACGTCGAGCCAAAGCGTCTCCTGCCACCCCATTGCCAATGGCTGCTGCAGCCGCTTTGTCCTCCGTAGCAACACTCACCCAGCTATGCGCGGTCGTCGGCGTCGTATTCAAACCCCTGCTGCTCCCACTCGGTCCGTCGCTCGCTGCCGGCACCATTGCGTCGCTCGTCTTCGGTCTTGCCGTGACATGGTTCGCGTCCCGAAGTCCGGCCCAGGAGGCAATGGTCGTTGGACGCGCAGTCGATATCAAGGCCGCCTTGATCCTCGCTACATCGCTCATGATGCTTACGCTGGCCAGCGTGCTGCTAACGCGTTGGCTTGGTAACACGGGGATTGCTCTCACCGCAGCTGTCGGCGGCCTGGCAGATGCCCATTCCACAGCAGCCACCGTTGCATCTCTGGCGGCTCAATCGCTGATTACGCCAAAAGAGGCGGTTCTCCCCGTTCTCATTACGGTAACGTCGAATGCATTGACGAAATGTGCGGTAGCGATTTTTCTGGGCACCCGCAAATTCGCGGTGATCGTGATATCCAGTCAAATATTCATCGTCGCAGCTGTCTGGGCAGCTTGGACCATCGAGCACTAACCTGAATTCAGGCCACTTGCGCAAGGCACACACAACACACGCATTCAACGGCTAAACGCAGCACGCTCAATCCATCGTCAGTACCGCCGCGCCGGTCAGCCTCTAGCAAGCGCCTGATTGGCACTGGAGAGCGGGTATTCCGTTACCTGTATCGAGAGCGTGTGTTTTCCGGCGATGTTCATGAATCGAATGCCATCTTCGCGTGTGCGGTTGGCAACGGAAACGATCCGCCGCTCCCCCCATAGCCACGCATAAGGGAGCGACGGAATGTCTCTCATAGAGATGCCTCCGCAGACTACAGATCCGCATTTTTGCGAGCGCGCGCAATGCTACCGGCACAAGGTCACCGACCGGGGCAAACAGCAGCGCGGCATCGAGTTCGACGGGCGCGCGCTGATCGCTGTCGCCTGCCCAGACTACGCCGAGCCGACGAGCGAATTTCTGCGCCGCGACGGCGCCGGGACTCGTGAAAGCATAGACGTTCCGGCCCTGATGGTGCGCTACCTGTGCCACGATGTGGCCCGCGGCACCGAAACCGTAAATGCCGATACGCTCACCGTCACCCGCCATCACGAGCGAACGAAAGCCAATCAGCCCGGCACACAACAATGGCGCGGCCTCAACATCGCTGTATCGACGCGGTAAGTGAAGGCAATAACGCGCATCCGCGACAGCACGTGTCTCGTAGCCGCCGTCAATCGTATATCCAGTGAACCCTGGCGCGTCGCAAAGGTTTTCTCGACCATGAACACAGAACCGGCAATGACCGCATGTATGGCCGAGCCACGGTACGCCCACGTAATCACCAACAGCGAAACCCGTTACACCACGTACGAGTGCTGCGACCCGACCGACGATTTCGTGGCCGGGAATCAAAGGTCGCTTCGGGCTCTCCAGGTCTGCGGCGATGACATGAAGATCGGTGCGGCATACACCGCATGCAGCCACGTCGATCAATAGTTGCCCCCTCGCGTGGCGAGGGATCCGGCAACTGCGTTTCACAAAGGACAGGACTCTCGCCATCAAAGACCATCGCTCTCATGATTCACTCCTGAGCCCAGCGTCACGAGATTTAGCAACGCACAATCAGCACTGGACACGGCGAAATGGAAAGAAACTCCTCGGCAACACTTCCCAGAACCACCCTGTTCACCCCGTGCTCCCATGACAGCCAGACCAGATTCCCGCATTTGCGCGCAACGCTTCAGGCAACGAACGATTGAATCGGATGTCACTCCCTGTCGCTCGTCTTGTTCGAGCCGTCCCCCTAGCCGAGCACGGCGCGTGGTTCGCACTTCGACAACATCCTTCGTTCAATCGCGGACCCGTTCGGGAATACAACTCGCGCACGTGGGCCGTTCAGACTCCTATCCGGTAACGCGCCAGTTACGGAATGCACTTCTCTGATCCAGATCAACGTTCTATCAGTTCGCCATTGCACGCACTAAACCCGACTGCGCCAGACGGTTGTTGCGTGCGCACCGCATTCGTTGTGCATAAATCCCGTCATAATCCAAGGTAAAGAGAAAATTACTGGTTAGTGAGTCGATGGCACAACGAGAAGGCACGGGGCGCGATGCCACCGCCATAAATTTACCTATATACGCGGCTCGCTTCACGAAAGGGATTCGTCATAACATAAACCTGCTGGGACACTCCGTCGTCTCGCCCAACGGAATCCTGTGCTGCAGCCTGATATTGTGGCTAGCTACGATTAGCATGGGCGCCGCCACACTGGTGACCTCGCGCGTCGATGCCTTTAACCACGCAGTGCAGAACTCGCGCAATCTCACGCTGGTACTGGAGCGCGATATCCAGCGAAACATCGATCTATACGATCTTTCATTGCGTGCCGTCGCGGAGGGTGCAGCCGACACCCGGGTGATGTCGTTGCCGGTCAATGAGCGCAATCTGATCCTGTTCGACCGTGCGGCCACGGCGCGCTATCTCGGCTCGATATCCGTCAGGGACCGCGACGGCAGGTTGCTTGCCGATTCGGCGCTTCACCCCACCGATCGCGATGACCCTACTGTGTCTGCGACTGCGCCAGGCGATCGCCAACGGACACCTGGTGGTCTCTATATCGGTCGTCCTACGTCTTATCCGTCGGGCAGCAGCCCACCGGCCATCCGGCTTGCCCGCGTAATCTATAGCCCAGACGGAAGTGTTCTCGGCCACGTCGTGGGAAGTCTGAGTCTCGACTATTTCAACGCTCTCACCGATGGCCTTTCGATTGGCGAGAACGGCTCGGTAGTTGTGGCTGAAACTGACGGAACCTTGATTGCCCGATTGCCGGAAAGCTCTGCCACTATTGGCAAAAACTTCGCCGACACGCCGGTTTTTCAGCGCCTCTCGGCAGACACGGAAGGATACTTCGTCGGCACGGCCCGTCTCGATGGTGTGCGTCGACTATATGTCTACAAGCGTCTGCCCGGATTGCCACTGATCGTTGCTGTCGCCCCTGCGCTAAGTAGCGTTTACGCAGAATGGTGGTCAAGGGTGGAGTGGATCGGGGCGCTTATTCTGGTCATCACCATGATTAAGGCAGCGGGGACGTGGCTCTTCGTGCGAGAGCTTCGCCGCAGGCAACGTGCGGAAGCCGCGCTTGAGCGCATGGCCCATCGCGACTCGCTAACCGGGCTGGAAAACCGTGCCACCTTCGATGAAGTCCTGCAAATGGAGTGGAAACGCGCACTGCGCGATGGTGTGCCTCTCTCCCTTCTGTTCATCGATATCGACAGGTTCAAAGCCTACAACGATCACTATGGGCATCAGCCCGGCGACATCGCCTTGAAAGCAGTAGCGAAACAAATATCCGGGTGTATCGATAGACCTGGCGACCATGTTGCTCGATACGGCGGAGAGGAATTCGTCGTCGTACTACCGGATACGGATCCCGCCGGCGCGATCCTGATCGCGGAGAGAATCCGAGCCGCGGTTTTTGATCTGCAGATCGCGCATTCGCGAACGGCTACAGGGGTTCTAACGGTGAGCGTTGGCGTATCTTCGACGGCTATAGCGACGTCCACCTGTGCCGCCAACCTTGTACAAACAGCCGATGCCGCCCTGTACGAGGCTAAGGGGCTCGGACGTAACAGGGTGTGCGTGGTGCAACAGCATGAAGCGGCGCAAAACTCATGAAGCCCGCGGCGGCGAACGCTCGATTCCGCGGGACGAACCGGGCAATGTCGATCTGACCTGTACGAAGCCCAATCTCAACTCCACCGCGCCACCCGTCCACCGCACGGGTCGCCTTCCAATGTTCTAGTTGGCCAGAATTTTTCCCGGAGGGTTGGCAACCGATCGGATCGGCGCGATGGCCTGCGGTTGAGGCGGCGCTCGACCCAGTGTCCCAATTGGCCCCCACTCCGACGGTCACCCTTCTGTCACAATCGAAGTCTGTTCACGTAATCCCCTGTACCCTTCCAACCTGGACAAGCCGCAAACAAGAGGTGCGCCGGCGGCTTCTGGGACGTGGGCGCTTGATCAGCCAAACGCTCATTCGCCCCCACACTCGCTCACAGGCGATCGTAGCGGCGGGCGAACGTTCACCCCGCCCCTTCCACCCCAAGGGCAACCTCGACCTCTTCAGCTTGGTTCTCAAGCATCTTCACATCATGCAGCCAGCGCGAGGCCTTGGCGATCGCGCGGGATAGTCGCGCCACTTCGTTGAGCTGTTCGATGACATCGTTGGCGAAACGAAAAATAAACGCCGCGCCCTCGTCACGCAACTGCAGCTACGACATGAGGCGATGCCTGGCCGCGTCGGACTGCGCTTCGATCTCTGCTTTGGCATTGACCACGCGTGTCACGACCTCCGCCTGCGGGTGCATGATCGTCTGCGTGGCAAGCGCGAAATATTCGATCGCGGATCTCCCGAATTGCAGCAGTTCCCCGTTGTTAAACAACACGCTCACATCCGCGGTTTGCGCGGCACGTCTCTGACTGAGCGCGAGCATGCTCGTCGTGGCGACTTCCCGGATAGCCTCGAGACACGTCGCAATGCGCGCGAGATCCACGAGTTGCCGACCTTCGTCATCGCTGTGCACCGCATCGGAGATGCTTGCCTACATAGGTGAGAATGGCAGTGGCAAGCGAGTCCGCCGCCTTGTCCTCGTTCGTCACGGTGGAAAGCGCCTGCGTGGAGTCCTCAACCAGGAGCGCGGCGCTATGCTCTACCAGCAGTTGAACCTGTTTGCCAAGCGAGGCCAGCTCCAGTTGCACTCGCGCGATCGCTAGCGCGGGCATTTCAACCAGCGCTTCATCAAGGTAACGCGGCGCTCCGGCGTCCTGCCAGGTTCTGCCCTGGCCGCCGCGCTGCCTGACCTGGCGTCGCTCGCTGCGCTGCGCGCGAGGCCGTCACGCACTACCTCGATCACGTGCTCGAGGACGGTCTCGCGCGGCATCATCAGCCACATCCGCCGGCAGCTCACCGCTGGCGCCCGCGCACGTCCGAAACCGTGAACCGATAGATTGATCGCGACGTAGCCACCCAAGATCTTCTTGGTTCATACAAAGCGCATCAGTCTGTAGTCGGCTAACGGCCATTGCTCGCGTGCAGATATGAACGGCTGTGATGGGTCGCACCCAGCCGTTCGCCACTCTTCGATGTCATCTTCGCCAACGCAAAACGCCGCTCATGCCGACGGTCAACCCAGGTTGAGTCACAGGCTCACGAACATTCAAGAGCAACATCGACTCCGGCCAGTGCTTTTACATGCGCAGCAGCGCTTCGCCCCAGCGACGACAGTGCATAGCCCCCCTCCAGACACGACACCACACGTCCCGCCCCATGCTGCCCGGCGACTTCGACTATGCGCTGCGTAACCCAGGCATAGTCGCGTTCAGTCAGGCAGAGGTTGCCCATGTCGTCTTCACGATGCCCATCGAAGCCCGCCGAGATAAAAATCATCTCCGGCCTGAAGGCATTCAGCGCGGGGAGCCACTTGTCGATGACCGCGGCTTGAAGGGCTTCTCCGCCGGAGCGTGGCGGCAGCGGCACATTCACCATGTTTCTGCCCCGCGCAGTGTGCCCCGAATAGGGATAAAGCTGATCCCCGAAAATCGAGCACATGAGGACGCGATCATCGTCATGGAAGATATCTTCGCTTCCGTTCGCGTGATGCACGTCGAAGTCAACGAGTGCCACGCGGGATAGGCTGTGCACGTTCAGTGCATGGCGAATCCCCACCGCGACATTGTTGAAAAAGCAGAACCCTCCAGCCGCGGCAATGCCCGCGTGGTGCCCTGGGGGCCGCACGTTGCAAAATGCCGAATCGCACTCGCCGCCGATCACCAGATCGGCGGCGAGCACTGCGGCCCCTGCCGCGCGCAACGCGGCGATATAGGTACAAGAATTCATGCGGGTGTCGGGATCGACAGACACATACCCTTCGACCGGCGTCATGCTCGCCAGGCTGCGGATGTACGCGACGGAGTGCACCTGGGCAAGCTGCTGCTCACTGGCAAGCGGCGCGTCGTAGGCCCGCATGTAGTCGAGGAGCCCCTTCATGAGCAACATGTCATGGATAGCGCCAATACGGTCGGGCGACTCCGGGTGCATGGCACCCATCTCATGACGTTCGCAATCGGGGTGGGAAATATAGGCTGGGAACACGACGGTCACTCCGAAAGGAGAACTGACTGCGCGACGTGCGCGAAATTGCGCTCTCGCCAGCACGCGCGGCCTTACTTCAATGCGTCGAATTTGCGAGCGCGGATTGCGTCAACGTGAACCCAACTCTATCGAACGCATTTGCTCCCCCCTGTCTCCGCAGTCAGGGCACGGCATTGCATACCATTGAATTCTCGGCGCCGGAACAGCCTGGCGCTTGACGTGGATCAATCGAAACGGGCTGGGGCTTCTGTGCGACGTGTAGGCAAACCCCTACAACATCGCGCATACGACTACGACACTTTCAGACCGGACTGCTTTCGCCTGCGCAGAACGCGAACAATAATGGTTTCACGTACTCGACCCGCGCCTCGTCGGCGCAGCGAGACGGAAATCGGGAGAATGCGATGAGCGGCAGCGAAGTTACCCTCCGATCGCTCGTGGACAAGTGGCTGGCGCCCACTTTTTCGGCGCCGGCGCACGTGGCACAAGTGGGTCGCTTACTGGCCACGCGTAGCCGCTTCGTGCGGATCGACCGCCGCACCTCGAGTGGCGCGCTCACAATCGTCTTCTTCCGCCACAACGACGGTTCATGGTGCGTGTTTCCGCCTGCGCAGACAAAGCCGGCAATGTGTCAATCTCTTGCCGAGCACTGAGCCGGTGGTCGGCGGCGCGACGCTCCGGCGGTTCAGGCGCAGCAAGCATTACGACATCGTCAAAACTGCGGCGCCGCTAAGCCGCCCTTCGCGCAAATCGGCCAGCGCCTCGTTCGCCCGCTCGAGTGGGTAAGGGGTAGTCTCGATTTCAAGCTTGTAGCGCGCGGCGATCTCCATGAACTTCGCGCCGTCTTCACGCGTGAGATTCGCCACAGAGACGATGCGCCGCTCCTCCCACAGCCACGCGTAAGGAAACGAGGGAATGTCGCTCATGTGGATGCCGCCGCACACGACCGTGCCGCCCTTCGTCAGCGCACGCAGCGCGGTGGGCACAAGCGCGCCGACCGGCGCGAACAGCAACGCCGCGTCGAGTTCCTCGGGCGGCCGCTCATGGCTTCCGCCGGCCCAAACTGCGCCAAGCCGCCGCGCGAACTGCTGCGCCGCGACATCGCCCGGACGCGTGAACGCATAGACGGTGCGCCCCTGGTGGCGCACGACCTGCGCGACGATATGCGCCGCCGCGCCGAAGCCGTACAGGCCAATGCGCCGGGCATCGCCAGCCATCACGAGCGATCGATAGCCGACGAGTCCTGCGCAAAGTAGCGGCGCGGCTTCGACGTCGCTGTACTGGCTCGGTAGGTGGAAGCAATAGCGGGCGTCGGCGACGGTGCGCGTGGCGTAGCCTCCGTCGATCGTGTAGCCCGTGAAGCCTGGCGCGTCGCAAAGGTTCTCGCGCCCGTCGGCACAGAAGCGGCAATGGCCGCAGGTATGGCCGAGCCACGGCACGCCCACGCGGTCACCTCGCGCGAAACCGGTCACGCCGGCCCCGAGCGCCGCGACCCTGCCGACGATCTCGTGGCCGGGTGACGGGCTTTTTCGAATGATCGAGTTCGCCGTCCACGACGTGCAGGTCGGTGCGGCACACGCCGCACGCATGCACATCGATCAGCAGTTCACCGGCGCCGGGCGCCGGATCGGGCAAATCGGCTTCATACAGCCGCGAACTCTCGCCGTCGAAAACCATTGCTTGCATTCACAGCCTCCACACATCCATGCCGCTCGTTGTCTGAGCGACAGTGTCCTTATCCCGACCGGGGCGCAGCGAAAGGCTTCTCCCATCTGCATCGGCGCCTTCCTCGATGCACGCAGCGTTCGCACGGCGCGGACCGTAAGCGACCTTGGGCTAGGCGCGCACAACCAGCACCGGGCAGGAAGAAATTCGAAGCACGCCTTCGGCGACGCTGCCGAGCACCGCCCTGCTCACTCCATGCCTTCCATGTGTGCCCATTACGATGAGATCCGCATCCTGAAGCTTCGCGCAGCGCTGCAGACACTCTGCGATCGAGTCGGATTTCCCGTCCGTCTCGCAGATCTCGACAGAGAGCCGGACGTCGTGCGCGTTCATGGTCCGACGCACCGCGTCGAGCGTGAGGCGACCGTCCTCGTTGAGCACCCTGCCGAGGGCATCGGGATCGTAGTAGCCGGAGTAAGGCGCAAGGCCCCATTTGTGCACGACATAGACAGCGTGCAAGTGCGCCTGGGCGAGCCTCGCGAATGCGAGCGCTTCCTGTGTAGCGCACCGCGCCGAGTCGCTACCGTCGACTGCCAGCAGGATCTTGCTATAGGCGGGATAGATGGGATAGGTGGGATTTGGCATTTGACGGTCTCCATGCCGCACGGTCGATGCGCCTCGAATCAAGCACGACGTATCAAGGTACGCAGTCGGCTCCCGCATCGGCTGATCTCCGTCAATTGACTGCGAAGCGAACGCATGTCCGCGATGGTCCCGCTTCACCTCAAACTCTATTTGATCTGAGTCAACCTCGCTCCGGGACAGGACGACGAGACTGGAGCCGCACGACACACATTAAGCCATGCCGTGCTTGTCACTGAATTGTGTATGCGAGGAGACCATGTCCCAATCCGACCCGCCGCCCACCGGCATCGCGCCGTCCCCAATTCCCATGCTGAAGGGTGCCGCCATCGACGGCATGCCAGCGTATCGCGCGCTCGTCGATGAAGCGCGGCGCGACCCCGATTCGTTTTGGGCGCGTCTCGCGCACGAGCACCTCGACTGGAAGCGACCGTTCACGCGCACACTCGATTCATCGAACGCGCCGTTCTTCAAATGGTTCGACGACGGCCTGCTCAATGCCTCGTACAACTGCCTCGACCGCCATCTCGCGAACGGTTCCGGCGAGCGCACCGCACTGATCTTCGAGGCGGACGACGGCAAGGTCACGACGCTCACTTATGCTGACTTGCATGCACGCGTATGCCGGGTCGCAAACGCGCTACGCGCACGCGGCGTGCGGCGCGGCGACCGCGTGATGATCTACCTGCCGATGTCGATCGAAGGCGTGGTCGCGATGCAGGCATGCGCTCGCATCGGCGCGCCGCACTCTGTCGTGTTCGGCGGCTTTTCTGCCAAATCGCTGCATGAACGCATGACCGACGTCGGCGCGTGCGTTCTCATCACCGCCGACGAGCAGGTGCGCGGCGGTCGCCATTTGCCGCTCAAGACCATCGCTGACGAAGCGTTGGGGATCGGTGGCGCGGCGAACGTGCACACGGTGATCGTCTATCGCCGCACAGGCGGCCCGATTCCCTGGAACGCGCACCGAGACGTCTGGTTGCACGAACTTGAGCAAGCCCAGTCAGCTGAGTGCGAGCCAGAGTGGGTCGATGCGGAGCATCCACTTTTCATTCTCTACACCTCGGGCTCCACAGGTACCCCTAAAGGCGTGCAGCACAGCACGGGCGGATATCTGCTGTGGGCGGCGCTCACGATGAAGTGGACCTTCGATATCCGGGCCTCCGACGTCTTCTGGTGCACAGCCGATATCGGCTGGATCACTGGCCATAGTTATATCTGCTATGGCCCGACTGCCGCCGGTGCGACGCAGGTGATCTTCGAAGGCGTGCCGACCTGGCCCGATGCCGGCCGCTTCTGGGAGATGATCGAGCGCCACAAGGTTTCGATTTTCTATACTGCGCCTACCGCCATCCGCTCGCTTATCAAGGCGGCGGACAGCGAGCCCGAGGTGCATCCTTCCCGCTACCACCTCAGCACGCTGCGCCTGCTCGGCACGGTAGGCGAGCCGATCAACCCGGAAGCCTGGCGCTGGTTCGCGCAGCACGTGGGCGGGGGCCGCTGCCCCGTGCTGGACACTTTCTGGCAGACCGAGACCGGCGGCCACATGATCGCGCCGCTCCCTGGCGTCACACCGCTAGTGGCGGGCTCATGCACCCTGCCGCTGCCCGGCATAGAGGCGGCTATCGTCGATGAATCGGGACACGATGTGCCAAACGGTCAGGGCGGCCTGCTCGTCATCAAGCGGCCCTGGCCCTCAATGCTGCGCACGATCTGGGGTAATCCCGCCCGCTATCGTGCCGGTTACTTCCCGGAAGAACTGGGCGGCAAGCTATATCTCGCCGGTGACGGCGCGATTCGCGACCCGCTAACCGGATATTTCACGATCACGGGCCGTGTAGATGACGTGCTCAACGTCTCCGGCCACCGCATGGGCACCATGGAAATCGAGTCAGCGCTGGCCGCGCATCCGCTGGTCGCGGAGGCCGCCGTGGTAGGCCGTCCCGACGCGACGACGGGCGAGGCGATCGTTGCGTTCATCGTGCTCAAGGGTCCGCTGCCGGTCGAGGAAGAAGTCCAGCGCGTTGCCGACACATTGCGCGCCTGGGTCGGCCACGAAATCGGCCCGATCGCCAAGCCTCGGGAAATCCGGTTCGGCGACGCCATGCCGAAAACGCGCTCCGGCAAGATCGTTCGCCGCCTGCTGCGCTCCGTCGCGAAGGGCGAAGCCATCGAGCAGGACACGTCAACCGTCGAAAACCCCGGCGTCATTGCCCAGTTCGGCAAGGCTGCGTAAGCAGGAGACACTCACCATGAAAACTTCCGCACCCAATCCCGCTGCGCTCGGCCTTGCCGGGTTCGCCCTCACGACGTGGCTGCTCAGCATGATCAACGCCGGATGGTTCGGCGGCGAAGCGCTCGGTCTCGTGCTGGCCTGCGCGCTAGCGTTCGGCGGCAGCGCGCAGGCCATAGCGGGCCTCATTGAGATCCCGCGCGGCAACACGTTCGGCGCAACGGCTTTCATCGCCTATGGCGCGTTCTGGTGGTCGCTTGCGCTGTATCTCATGTATCTGCACGAGCACGTCGTGCCGGCGTTTGTCGGCTGGTATCTGCTGCTCTGGGGCGTCTTCACACTTTACATGTGGATTGCCACCTGGCGCGCCTCGCGGGTCCTGCAACTGCTCTTCCTCGCGCTGTGGATCACGTTCTTCCTGCTGGCCGCGAGCGAATGGACAGGCTCGCTCTTGATCCATCATGCCGGAGGTTATGGCGGCCTCTTTACGGCGCTCGTCGCGTTCTACCTTTCCGCGGCGGAGATCATCAACGAAACCCACGGCCGTAGCGTGCTGCCGACGGGCGCACCCGTGCACGCGAAAGCCGACGATCTCGCCGCTGCACGCACTGCGTGAACCCGAACAACTGGAGCACACCATGACCGAGATTCAACGCATCGAATACGATCCCCTGCCGCTGCTGCCGCCTGCCCACGCGAGCGGCGAAGTGCAGGAATTCATCATCCTGCCACCCCCTGATCTCGATGGCGGCGCCCCTCTCATGACTGCTCTGGCCCGCCGCGAGAGCACGCGTGCCTATGCGGACGCGCCCATGTCACTCCAGACACTTGGTGAACTGCTATGGGCCGCGAACGGTATCAACCGTCCCGAGACCGGAGGCCATACCGCGCCGTCGGCGCATGGCTACCACGAGATCGACATTTATGCTGCGCTCCCGCAAGGTGTGTATCGCTACGAGCCGGCGCTTCATCATCTCGTGCTCAAGCATCATGCGGACGCGCGCAACATGACCGGCTATCAGGATTTCGTGAGCAAGGCACCCCTCGACCTCGTCTATGTGCTTCGGGGCTCGCAGGTGCTCGCGACGCCACCGCAACAGCGCGAACGGTTCGCGGCCGTCGCCGCGGGGGCGATCTGCCAGAACGTGTCGCTCTACTGTGCATCCGAGGGACTCGCCACCGTAGTACGCGGCTGGATCAATACGCGGCTGCTCGCCGATGCGTTGCGCCTGAACGAGGATGAAACGCCGCTCCTCGCGCAGACAGTCGGCAAGCCGGTGGCGCACTGAGTTCGCAGACTGAAATGAGGCGAATCGGCGTAGGCCGGGAAGCGGAACAACGATGATCGCACGCGTCGATTTGAGCGCCGTCCAACGCGTATATCGGCTTTGTTACGTCCGCACGCCCTGGGCATGGTTCACGCGCATCCCACTTGACCAGCAATGGGGAGATCGCTGGGAGCGCGCGCCGTACACGCGAGAGGCCGACCTGCCCTATTCCGACGCTCCCGACCAACTCCTCAAAGTCGCCTTCGACGCGCCGATGCTTGACCCCGAAACCGGAGAGCATGCTCAACCGTACAGCGTCCAGCAGATCAACAGGAAAGCAGCGCCGTGGCTGCGCGCCGAGAGCTATCTTCGTGGGCCGCCCATTCACATCATGGCGGGCGTGACGCTGCAGCGATTTACGGAACTGGTCGAACTAGCCGGTGGAATGGTCTACGTACCGCTCGGCTGGGGCCAGTTGCCAACGTTACGCCTCACGTCGGATACGACCAGTTGAACACTCATCCCGTGACCGATAGCCCGAGGTCATGAACCGCTCGCCGACACGGGCGCGAGCACTTCCGTCGGGCGAAATGAGATTGCCGTGGTGTAATCGATCATGAACGATGCCTTTGAGCGCCGGGCGCTGCTGCAGCATCTCGGCAGCGTCCTGGAAATGCTGGCCAACGTGAAGGAACATGAGTATGAAGTGCAGCTTGTCGGGGAACTGATCCGCAAGTATCCGTCGCTCGCACAGATGGCACTACTCGACCATGTCGCCCAGACGATGTCGCTGCGCGAACTCGAACAGCGCGCACTGCATGCGTTTTGTCGGTGGCCGGAACTCCTGCTCGAAGACAGACTCAATCGCAGTGCGCTGGCTTCCCCGGTCAGACAATGGCTTTTCGACGATTATGACGCCGGGTGGGAGTTCTATTGCGCGGCCCTGACGGCCGATGTGCCATGGTTTGCAGAGGCCGCAGCCGATGCGACGATGTGAAAGGACACCGGATCTCATTCACCGGTGTCCTGGCCCAGGTTGCGCCCGTCACCTGGTCACATCGCGTACGAGCAACACCGGGCATTGAGCGATGCGCACGAACTGCTCGGCGACGCTGCCGAGCAAAGCGCGTTTGACTCCACGCCGGCCGTGCGTGCCCAGCACGACGAGTTGCGCGCGATAGCTCGAAGCATCGCGTTCCAGACTCTGCGCCACGCCGTCGCTCATGTTCTGCACTTCAAGCACTCCCGTTTCGCAGGGCACGCTTGCCGCCCTCGCCTCGCTGCTGGCAGCATCAAGCATCTTCAGGGCGTCCTCGCGATACGCGTCGATCATCTCCGCCGGCACGTAAGTCAGTCCGGTGCCTACGCTCATGAGTGACACGACATCCAGGACGTGTACGATCCGCAGGTGCCCACCGCACAGGCGTGCGATTTTCAATGCTTCAGCCAAAGCCTGCTTCGACGTTTCGCTGCCGTCATAAGCCAATTCGATCTTCTCGTACATATCGGTCTCCTCGCGGGACTTGGCCCCGCACAATCGCTTCTGTACTGCCATCGTCGCGTCAACTGGCGCTCTGCGTGAGGGCCAACAGGCGTGCCACTTCGTCGGGGTCGCATAGCGCCGTGCCACTCGACAACAACGTTGCGGAGGCAGCCGCCTGAGCAAGACGCGCTGCATCCTGGAGTGAATCGCCGCGCCGCAACGCGACCAGCAATCCCGCAAGAAAGCTGTCGCCCGCGCCGGTCGCACTGGCTACTGGCACCGAAAGCGCCTGCAGACGGATCGTCTCATCCGACGAAACGAGCAGCGCGCCACGGTCCCCCAGGGTCAAAACGACAATCTGCGCCCGGCCGTCGTGAACGATCTGCCGGGCGGCCTTCAGCCAGTCGTATTCGCTGCGCAATGGACTCCCGATCAGGCTCGCCAGTTCGGCAAGACTCGGTTTCACCAGATAAACGCCCGCATCGAGCGCGAGAGAGAGCGCCGGCCCGGAGGTGTCCAGCACCACACGCATGCCTCGCTGCTTCGCGTCGCGGGCCAGCTCGGCATAGGCCTGCTGAGGCAATCCAGGCGGCAGACTGCCGCTCATCACCCAATAGGCAGGCGAACCCGACGATCCCTGTGCGGCTTCGAGCGCATCAAGCACCATGAGGGCTGCCTGCCATTCCTCTTCGCTGACATGTGGGCCCGGCAAAACAAAGCGGAATTCGCGGCCAGTTGCGCGCTCAGTTACCGAGAAGTTCTCGCGCGTTTCGCCGGCGATGCGCAAGCGCCGACTCTGTATCCGTTCGGTCGATAGCATCTGTTCAAGCCTCGCTCCAACTGCACCGCCTGCAAGGTAGAGCGCGAGGCAATGTGCCTGTGGACCGTCGAGGCGTCTGACCACCCGCGCCACGTTGATGCCACCGCCTCCGGGGTAGCAACGCACGGGGTCGCAGCGCAGCTTATGCGTGTCGACAATTCGCTCTACCGCCGTCCACACGTCAACGGCAGGGTTCAATGTGAGCGTCACGATCGCGGTCACCTTACCTCCCTTGTGTAGGCATTCCCCTACACATCATGAACTGGGCTGACGCCAGTTTCAGCCGCGGCTCATTGGAAGACACGCTGACGCATCCCATACTGGAAACGTCGCCCCACACCCCGTGTAAACCGTCCTCTTCAAGGAGTGTTGACATGTCCTCCGCCCAGATGCTCCTGCTGAACGCTGCTGTGCTGCCCAACCTTGCCGCTGACGATTCCGAAACCCTGCTCGCGCTTGCCCGCAATGCCGGCATGCTCGTCACGCTGGACGGGCAGATCGGGCGCGAAAAATACCAGAGTGTCGCAGGGTCATTGCCGGCATTTCAGCGCTTCGCCGCTGCACTGCGCGATGCGCTAGAGGCATCGTGCCCGCGCTGAGCCGCTCAGTGAAACGCGCCTCGTCCATGCCGTCGCACAGACCGCTATTGCATATGCATACCGCCGTTGACAGGAAAATTGGCTCCCGTCACGAACGCTGCGTCGTCTGAACAGAGGTAGGCAATCAGCGAGGCGACCTCTTCAGGCCGTCCAAGGCACCCTACCGGGATCTGCGGCAGGATCCGCGTGCTCATGATGTCCTGCGGGACCGCCTCCACCATTGCAGTCGCGAGGTAGCCAGGCGAGACCGTATTGACTGTCACGCCGCGTTTCGCGACCTCTAGGGCGAGTGACATCGTGAAACCATGCATACCCGCTTTTGCCGCAGCGTAGTTCGTCTGTCCGAACGCGCCTCGCGATCCATTCACGGAACCAATATTGACGATTCGGCCGAAGCCCCGCTCCACCATCCCAGATAGAAATGGCTTCGTAAGATTGAAAAGACTGTCGAGATTCGTACGCAGCACCGCGTCCCAGTCGGGTTTCGTTAGCTTCAAAAAACTCGCGTCGCGAGTGATGCCAGCGTTATTGATGAGAACATCGACGCCGTCGAACTGCGCCACGACCTTGCGCGCACACTCGATGCACGAGTCGTAACTCGATACATCGAGTTCGAATGCATGGAACGTGCGCCCCGCTTCCCGTTCGTGAAGCAACCATGTCGCGACATGATCGTTGTGCTCCGAATGCGACACGACAACGGTCATACCCGAGTCGTACAACCTGCGGCTGATGGCCGCTCCGAGCCCTCCCATGCCGCCGCTGATGAAAGCAATCCGGTCCTTTCGCATCGCGCGCTCCTCTCGGACGATAGCCCAGCCGCGAATCGGCTCGAGCGAGATATCAGTCCACTATAAGAACCGTTCCTCTCCAGCGCTTGATGTGCATCAACTGATATCGCGCGCATCAGGCCGCGTGTGCGTGCCGAACTGCATTGACGCAGATCAAAGGCAATGAGTCGATCGACCCTACACTTGTTCGCACGCAGAAGGCGCTTCCCCATTTGACGATCCTGGACGCCTCAATTGCGCTGCGCATTCACGTGGCGCACCCCGCGTCATCACAGAGGTTCCGGTCATCATGCTCGATACTACGCAAGTGTGCCCAACCGACCGTGCACCCGACAAGCTCGACGACGACCTTCTCCGTCGCGTCGTGCATCAGGCAACACTCGCCCCGTCGAGCCATAACAGCCAGCCGTGGCGCTTCGTTACCGATCACGACCGGATCCTGCTGTGCGCCGACAGGCTACGTGCGCTGCCAGTCGTGGATCCGTTCGATCGCGAGTTGACCATCAGTTGTGGGGCTGCGCTTTTTAATTTGCGTGTGGCCCTCGCGAGCCTCGGCATCGGCTATGCGATCACCCTTTTTCCTTCGAGCCTCGATCCAGATTTGCTTGCTGACGTGCGTCTAATCAAGGATCGAACCATCGGTGCCGAACTGGCTCCGCTTGCCAGTGCCATCGCGCTTCGGGTCACCACGCGCCATCCGTTTTCTCCGCAACTCGTCCCCAAAGAGGTGGAGAATGCGTTGATCGAAGCCGCGCTCGCCGAAGGCGTCGACGTCGCGGGTACGAGTGATGCAAAAACGCGCGAGGCAATTGCAGACCTCGTCGCCGAAGGCGATAAACGCCAGTTCGCCAGCCCAGGCTTTAGACGCGAACTGGCGAGCTGGATCCATCCGCGCCGCACGGACGACGGCATGCCTGCGTATGCCGCAGGACTGGGTTCGATGCTCGACTTCGCCACACCACTGGTCGCGTCGGCGATTCGCACGTTCGATGTTGGCAACGGCGTCGCTGCGACCCATCGCAGCCTCGCAGTTGGATCGCCTCTCTTACTGTGCATCGCGACTGGCATCGATGACGCACACGCATGGCTCGCAGCCGGCGAGGCTCTGGAACGCGTGCTACTGGTCCTCACCTCGCATGGACTTTGCGCTTCTTATCTGAACCAGCCGATCGAAGCAATTGAACTGCGCCCACAGTTAAGTGCACTGCTCGGCTTGCCTAAGCCAGCCTTTCCACAGATCCTGCTGCGTATCGGTCACGGCACACCCGATGGGGCATCCCCACGCCGCCCGTTGAGCGAAGTCGTGACGTAAAGCGTGGGCAGACCGACGGCGACGGCCTCTGAGCCTCATCTCGGCGTGAGGTGCGGCGTCAGACGAGAACCCGTTTCAGGGCAGCGACCTATCCGCTGCTCAAAAGGTGTTGGTACTGTGCACCTCGGCCCTGAGGTACGCGTGGATTTACGGCGCCCGGTCCGGCGCCGTCTTTTTTTGCTGGCGCGCCGCATCCGGGCCATGGCCATTTGACATATATCAATGACGCGGAGCCAATGCCTGAGACCATGAGCTAATAACTGTCAGTCCAGTCTCGCTATCCATTTCCAGGGAGATGATCGATGTCATCCACCACGCTTACGGTTGCAACGGTTCCGGCTACGCTGTCATTCCCGCCACGTGCGACCTTGATCCTCATTCACGCTCTAGCGACGTTCGCGATGGCGTGCCATGGGGGCACCGCACACGCACAGCTTCCCGAGCCAACCGAACTCGTCGATCAGCAGCACTGCATGTTCTGCCACACTTCGGATGCGCCGTTTCTTGCTCCGTCGTTTCACCAGATCGCGCAACGGTACCGCGACCAGCCCAACGCGCGCTTCATGCTTGAGGACAAACTCCGGCACGGCGGTAAGGCGCACTGGGGAGATATGGCCATGCCACTACCGGCGGATCGCGGTGGCCCGCTTTCCGCCGAAGACGCGCACACTCTCGTCCAGTGGGTGTTGGGCCAGTAGTTGCACAGTGAGGATCGATGCAGTCCCGAAGAAACGGTCTTGCATCGTGTGCCGATGAAATTCGCTGCAGTCTTTTGTCGGTGTATAAGGAACGACAGCGATACAAGCCAGTCAAGCATCTCGACCAGCGCGGAGTCCGCGCGCGACAGCAACAAGCCTGCGCCCCGCTGCGTCAAACGCCGCATCCATCATGTCAGGGCGGAGGCTAGGCACGCACGCTGCCTACGTTTCGAATGCGTGGCGAAATCTCAGATCGACCCACACCATCCCTTCACGCAGCCCTTCCAGCAAGGCATCGCGCTCGGTTCTGAAAGTAAGGTGATGGGTGAATGTATGCGTGGCCCGTTGCGGTGCTGCGTCATGCGAAACGACGATCTCGCACGAGAAGCCGCCTGCGGGCGCGGGTGACGTACGGGCGTCCACCCTCCAGCCCGTCGCGTCGATATGTCCATTGAGTGTCACAGTAACGATCTCCTTGCCGAGCACGCGATCACAACCTCGCGCATCACATCTCGATGATCACTTTCAGCGCATGCGTGTCGGCAGCGTGGGAGAAAGTCTCGTAGGCCTTTGCCGCGTCTTCGAATGCAAATCGATGGGTAATCAGCCGCGCCGGATCGATACGTCCGGCGCAGACCGTCTTGAGCAGCATCGGCGTGCTGACCGTGTCGACGAGCCTCGTGGTGATCGTGACGTTACGATCCCAGAGCTTGTCTAGAAAAATCGACGCCGGTACGCCGTGAACCCCCACGTTAGCGACGACCCCGCCGGGAGCCACGAGCTGTTCGCAAAGCTCGAACGTCGCTGGCACGCCGACGGCCTCAATCGCGCAATCCACGCCCACACCGTTCGTGAGTTTCATCACGGCATCCGCTACATCGCCCGCGCGCGGATCGAGGCATGCTGTGGATCCCAATCGCCTGGCGCACTCCAGTCGATTGGGATCCATGTCGATCATGATGATCTGAGATGGCGAATAGAATTGCGCGGTCAGCAATGCGGCCAATCCGATCGGACCCGCGCCAACGACGGCGACCGTGCTGCCTGGCTCCACCTTACCGTTGAGCACGCCGCATTCGAAGCCCGTGGGCAAAATATCCGACAGCATAACGAGCGCCGCTTCGTCCAGATCCGCCGGTATCCGGTACAGGCTCGTCTGCGCGTGTGGCGTGCGGACATATTCAGCCTGTGTTCCGTCGATGCGATTGCCCAGGATCCAGCCGCCGGTCTTGCAGTGCGAATACATGCCGCGGCGGCAGTATTCGCACTGGCCGCAACTCGAAATGCAGGACACCAGTACGTGATCGCCAACCTTGAACGTCGATACGCCACTGCCGATGTCGTGCACTACACCAACGCCTTCGTGGCCAAGGATGCGACCAGGTTCGCAACTCGGCACATCGCCTTTGAGGATATGCAGGTCGGTCCCACAGATCGTCGTCTTCGACATCTTGACGATCGCGTCACCGGGTCCCTGCAGGACGGGAATCGGGCGCTCTTGAAGCGCAAAGCTGCCCGGACCGTTGTAGACCAGTGCTCTCATGTTCCCTCCACGGAAATCCGGAATCCAGCCGCTGCGACTGCTGCCGCCTGCGCGCGCGTCACAAGCACGGCACCTGACTAATGATGATCGTCGACGAAACTGCTCGATTGATCCTGGTCAAGCACCCGCACGTTCGAAGAAGCTGTCCAATCAAATGACAGTCCGTGCCGCCAGCGCTCCTTCGCCGAATTTAGTCGCCTCGCTCCATCCCCTTTTGTCTCACGCACGCGGTTGGCGTAACTTCGACGTCGTCGCGAGACAATGCTTTGCCTGGCTTGGATGAGACCGCTGCGCGCAGGCTTTTGAACTCCTTGCGCAGTGCCTGAATGTCCTCATGGAGCAGCTTGATGTCCCGATGCATCTCGTGCCTGAGCAGCCGCTCCTCCTTGCCAATGAGCCATGCTGCAAGTCCGGCAAAGACCAGAGAAAACATGCCGTAACCAAGCAGTACGACGAAAACGGCAAAGATGCGTGACGCTGGCGTCGTGGGCGCGATGTCGCCATACCCTACCGTAGCGCTGCTCTCGAATGCCAGCCACAGTCCCTCGGCGTAGCTGTGCACACGTGGTTCCAACGCGTAAAAGCCGGCGCCGCCAAGTAGAAGGACAACCATGCCGGCTACCGGCAACCATGCGAGCCGGTTCGGTTCGATGTAGATGCGCAGTGCAAGAGCAATACGCAGCGCGATCATTGCCATGAACGCGAGCCTGATTATCCATTCGAAGGATGACCACGGCGTCGCGCCACCGATCATGCTGAGAATGGCCCCGCAAACGATGGCGAGATCCAGCCCATCCTGGCCATGTGACCTTTCGTGCGCGAGACCTGACCTTGCAGCTTTGACAAGGGCTGCAGCGCAAGCTATTGCCATCGCAGCATAGAGCGATCGGGCGACAAACAGCGTGGTACGCGATGTCGCAAGGAGTTCGATATAGAAGGCCGGAATGGCAATCAGACAGCCCGTGAGGAAAGCCCAATGCGCGAATACAAGAGGTCCACGCACGGCGCTCTTCATTTCCCCGCTTTCCGCCTGGCAATCAGGTATTCGCATGAATCAGTCCGATTCGCCGCACCACACACCAGTCCAGACGGTATGCCCGGCACGGCGTGCCGGGCCAGGGTGTCCAGAGGCAGTAAATCTCCGTAGCGATGGATAATTAGCACGCCGGCACAAACGATCGCAGAAGCCGTGACGATACCGAACGCCAACCGTTCGAAGCGAAAAAAGAAGCGGTACATGAAACATCTCGCGGTTTCAAACGACTCTCAGGAGATTCACAATCGTATGAACACCCTGCGTCGATCTGGCGGCGCCGTGGATGAGCTGGCGCTCGGCATTTGAGGCAACGTTGCCGGTAAGCGTAACCGTGCTGCCGTCGATACTGATCTCAACGTGCCTCGCTTCCCGTTCGCTGTGTCGCCCTATCGCGGCACGAATCGCGCGCGCGATGTCTTCAGCAGACGTCGCGCCTCGAATGTGGACGCAATTGTTCACTGATGTCACGCCGAGCAAATGACCGATCGCCTGTTCTGCTGCATGGCTCTGATAGCCCCAGTCACACTCACCTAGCAAGGTCACCTGGCCTTTTTCCACTTCAACCTGGATATTCTGATTGTTGACGCCAACTGTCCACTCAAGGATCGCGCGCACCGTATTCGCGATATCTTCATCGTTGCGCGCTTCATCTCGAGGGATGCACACCTCCAGCTCGACGGCAATACCGCGCACGCCAGCCACGCGTTCCGTTGCCCGCTGGATCGCGAGTTTTGCCGCATAGCTTGCAGGATGGCCCGACAGCGTAACAACGCCGTTCGACACCTCCACCCCGACAGCAGCAGGCTGGATAGACCGATCGCTGGCCAGCTCAGCCTCGATATCACGCTTCAGTTCAAGGTCGGATTTCATGGGAGTCCACTCCTGATTGCGACACGATCATCACGTCAGCGGCATGAAGACAAGTTGCCCGCGCACGAATGTTCCGTCATGGCTTGCCTGACGAGGAAAGCGTCGCGAGTCTTGCGAGATCGACCATCAAATCGGCCGCCCGGCGCTCGAGATCCAGAAGCCGGTCACACAGTCATTCAGACATGAGTTGCCTGATCCTCGCTTGACGATGGACGGATTCATTGACCGGTTCCCGCATGGAGAGATAAGCCCTTACGTGTCTCCGGCGCCCCGGCTGCCACTGGGAGAGCGGGCAATACCCTGACCCTGTTACCCGTTACATCGGCGTGAAATAGGTGGGATAGCCGAGATGGTCTTCCACGCCCTTGACGCCCATCACACGCTCAGCGCTAACGCAGATTGCCCGGCGCTCTTCTTCCGACGTCACCGTCCCCCAAAGATGAACGACACCATCCTTGACCACGACGTTTTCCGCGGCCATCGCCCAGCGATGACCGTCGAGCATCTGCAGGACGTGCTGGCGCAGCGCTTCGTCTGACGCGAGCGCATCTGACCGGCCGTGAGCAGACTGCGCAAGAGCTCGCACAAGATTAGAACGGCTCACGATCCCGAGCACCTTGCCGTCGACGACGACAGGCACCCGCTTGATGTGATGTTGCTGCAGGAGATCGGCCACTTCTGCAAGAGGCGTTGTCGGCAGAACACTGACGACATTTTCCGTCATGACGTCACTGATTTTCAGCGCATGCTCCTTCAGATACTCCGTCGCGAGCCGGCGCGTCGAATAGAGAAACTCCGCGAGCCACGAACGTTGCGGTTTGCCTGTGCCCGTTTCAACACGGTGCAGCAAGTCCCCCTCGCTCACCATGCCGGCGATTTTTCCGTCTTCTCCAATCACCGGCAGACCGCTAATGTGATGGGTTGCCATCAGGTTGGCCGCGTCAAAAACGCTCGCCGAGATAGGCACTGAAACGACTTCCGTTGTCATGATGTCCGAGGCTTGCATGAGCATTCTCCGAGGGTCGATGGGTTCGCTATGCTCCCAATGTAGCGACCCGCCCTCTTTTGCAATTGACCTCAATCAATCGATTCGCCCAGGAGCGTTAGTGCGCGGCCAGCATCGCAATGGCGGCAACACCCATCACCGCAGTGCCCAGCCAGCCCAAGGCCCGAACCGGCCATCCCGCCGTGAATTCGCCCATCACGGACGGTTTCGAGACCAGCAGGATGATGACCGCCATGAGCGGCACAGCAACGACGCCATTGATCACCGCACTGATGAACAGGGCGCGCATGGGACTGACCGGCGAATACTGCAAAACGAGCCCGATCAGCACGCTCACCGCGATGATGGCGTAGAAACCGCGGGCATCCGCCACGCTGCGCTCCAGCCCCTCCTTCCAGCCCAGCGCCTCAGACAGCGCGTAGGCTCCGGAGCCCGCCAGGACCGGCACCCCGATCATGCCGACACCGAATATGCCGGCCGCAAACAGCGCATAAGCGAAGTCCCCGGCAAGTGGGCGCAACGCGCTCGCGGCCTGCGCCGCCGTATCGATACTCGTCATTCCGGCGACATGCAAGGTTACGGCGGTCGCAAGCATGATGAACCACGCCGCGAGATCGGAATAGAGCATGCCGCTCCATGTGTCCCACCGGATGCGTCGCAATTCAACCGGCGCAGCACAGGGATCACGCAAGAGCGGCGCGCTATCGTGCCCATTTTCCATATCCTCGATCTCTTCCGCGGCCTGCCAGAAGAACAGATAGGGGCTGATTGTCGTACCGAACACCCCCACGATGACCGCTGCCGAGGACGCATCGGGCGTGAAGTTCGGCCAGAACGTACGCAGCGCGACCTGACGCCACGGCACGTGTACGGTGAACAGCACTGCCGCGTAAGCGAGCAGCGAAAGTGTGAGCCACTTCAAAAAGTGCACGTACCGGTGATAAGGGATGAAAACCTGCATCAGCAGCGTGGCGAACACGAAGCAGGCCGTCATCGCGTGACGGTTGATGCCGGTGACCAGTTCCGCGACTTCGCCCATTGCCGCGACGTCGGCGGCAATATTCAACGTATTGGCGATGAGCAGTAGCCCCACTACCGAATAAAGCACAAGCGGCGAAAACGCAGCCTTGATATTGGCAGCCAGCCCCTTGCCCGTGACCCGGCCAAGATCGGCGCACATCGACTGGATGGCAGCCATCAGCGGAAAAGCGAGCGGCATGGTCCACAACATCGCCAGACCATACTGCGCGCCTGCCTGGGAATACGTGGCGATGCCGCTGGGATCATCGTCGGCCACACCCGTGATCAGTCCCGGCCCGACTTTCGCAAGTGGATGCGACTTCAGCCTGTCAAGACACGCCTTCAGGATGCCGGGCCGGGGAGCGTCCTCAAGATCCATCGGCTCTCCTCCAGGAAGGTTCACTCCACGGTCAAGTCGTCGACCACTGCGCCGACACCCGGTGCGGCCCACGCCGCACCGCGCGCCACGGCGCGTTCCGCATACGAATGAACGGTGCCTGACAACGTCACCGTTCCCTCTCGAACCGATATCCGAATGTGTCGTGCTTCACGGTCCGCATGACGGTGCATGGCGTTCAGAATGTCTTTGCTGATTTTTTCCGGCTCGGCTAGATGCCTGACTTCGATCTGGTTCGAAACGCTGGTCACACCGCGCATCTGGGCGATCGCTCGCGCCGCCGCCCGGCTTTGCCAGGCATAATCGACCGTGCCTTTGAGCGCCACATGGCCATGCTCGACCAGCACGCGCACCGCGCCCTCGCTCACGCCCGTAGTCCAGCGCAGCATGCTGTGCGCAAAGTTTGCGATTTCGCCGTCGCCTCGAATTTCTTCTTCCGGCAGACGCACCACCAGTTCGACTGCCAGAGCCCGAACGCCTCCGACGCGCTGGGCGGCCTCTTCGGCGGCGATCTTCTCGGCCAGGCTCGCGAGATGGCCCTTGAGCGTCACGACACCATTCTCGACCTCTACGCCGATAGTGGATGCTGCTACACCGGGTTCCCAGTCCAGTTCCGCTTCAACGTCCTGCTTGATCTGCAGATCGGATTTCATCGTTGCCTCCGTCAGTTCCGACAGATGCCGGTTTTACGTGCCGAGCGTCGCATGGGTTGGCTTTTTGCAACTGATCTGCGTCAATCTCCGTCATCGCGCTGGCCCATTTCGCCACCATGGGTCGCTCAACGCGAGAGGCACGCGCCGGTTTGATGCAGGTCAATTGCAGTTGCGCATCGACGCTTAAAGTAGAGCGCTGAGTACGCCGCTGGTCTTTCTTTCGCTGGGAGTGTCGATCATGGAGTACCGCAGCATTCTTGTTCACCTCGATAACAGCGAACGAGCACGAGCCTGCGTGGATGTCGCACTTCAGGTGGCACAACAACACCGGGCGCACGTCAGCGCCCTATACGCACCGGCAGTGATTGAACACCGGCTCGACTACGCGTTCACGTTCGGAACCGAATACTGGGACCGGCAGATTCGTGAAGAAGACGATCGTCGACGTGCACTGGAACACTATTTCCTGTCGCGGCTCGCAGACGTAAAACTCACTGGGAACTGGCACACAGCTCAGCAGCTCGCGGAGCGGGAAATGATCGCGCGCACCCGGTTGGCCGACCTGGTAGTGCTGCGTCAGAGCGATCCCGAGGATCCGAATGCATCAGCGGGCAACCGCTTTCAGACCCGCGTCACCCTGGCGGCGGGCAGGCCGGTTTTATGGGTGCCGTTCACCGGCAGATTCCCGACCATTGGGAATCGAATTGTGGTTGCATGGGATGGAGGCCAGTCGGCCACGCGCGCGCTCTACGATGCGTTGCCCTTCATGCGGCATGCACAACAGACCTCACTCGTCACGTTCACATTTGAGAACAAGGACCGTGACCGTACTCCTGGTGCCGACATTGGACTCGTGCTGGCCCGTCACGGCATTGCGGTCGAAGTGGCCGCGCTGCGTCCGCCCCCGACGTCTTCCGTTGAAGCTGCCTTGCTATCGCGTGTGCAAAGGGAGGGTTGTGACCTGCTCGTGATGGGTGCGTACGGTCACGCCCGGTGGAGGGAGATTCTGCTTGGCGGTGTCACGCACGCAGTGATGGAGTCGATGCCTGTGCCTGTTCTGATGTCGCATTGAGCGTATCAGCCAGATCAGCGCAAACGTCTTGAGGGAAATGGCGATGGATTACAAGAGTCTGCTTGTGCATCTCGACGATACCGAACGATGCGCTGTGCGCGTCGCGCTCGCACTCGATCTGGCCGACCGCTTCGACGCGCATCTCGTCGGTCTTTATCTGCCCTTTTCGGCTATCGGCGGCCCCAATGAAGCACGTCCCGCGGAGCAACGCCGGGCTACTGCCCATGCGAGCTTTCTCTGCGCAGCCGAGCGCGCGGGCCGGATTGTCGAATGGCGCGCGCCTGAACCGGCAGACCTGCCAGGCGCAACCCTCCACGCACGTCACGCCGACCTGCTCGTGCTCGGTCAACATGACCCGCGCAACCGGTCCATCAATGTCACTGGGGATTTCGTTACGGACCTGCTGATGACATGTGCCCGTCCCGTCGTCATCGTCCCGTATACCGGCGCATTTTCCTCATTCGCACAAAACATCCTGATTGCCTGGGATGGCAGCCGCGAGGCGGCGCGCGCCACCTCAGACGCGCTGCCACTGCTGGTCCGCGCGCAGTACGTTTCGATCGCAGTCGTTGCACCGCCAGGCAGCGCCGATCTCGCACGCGCGACCGACGCCGCTATCGATGCAGCGGGATGGCTCGATCGGCACGGCGTTAGCGCCTCGTTCCACGAGAGCGTCTGCGAGCATGGTTTCGAAAGCGGCGTGACCCTGCTTGGCCGCGCAAGTGATGTGAACGCCGACCTGTTGGTCACTGGCGCGTGGGCTCACTCTCATCTGCGCGAACGGATGCTGGGTGGCGTCACCCGCACCCTGCTTGAATCCATGACCCTGCCAGTCCTGATGTCGCATTGAAGCACCGCCCCTTGGCGTGAAGCGCAAAGTGATTGCCTATCGGGCGCTAACGATCGCCCCACGACTTTGGCCTACTATTTGCACTGTCGACACGCGAACCATGTCGACTCCCGCATTGCCGCCATTGTCACCGGAGCGCTTCATGCAAACAGCTGAGCCGGCGTCCTGGTATGGGCGCAACAACAGCAATATCGCGATCGAGGATCGCTACCGTCTACTCATCGACGCCGTCCATGATTACGCGATCTTCATGCTGGAGCCTACCGGCTGCGTAGCCAGCTGGAATCTGGGCGCACAGCGCATCAAGGGCTATACGCCGGACGAGATCGTTGGCCGGCACTTCTCGCTGTTTTATACAACAGAAGACATCGCGGCAGGCAAACCCGCACGACTGCTTGAGACTGCCACGCGGCTGGGACGCGTGGAGGATGAAGGATGGCGCGTGCGCAAGGATGGTAGCCACTTCTGGGCAAATGTGATTATCACCGCGGTCTACGACGAACATGCCGCGCTGGTCGGCTTCGCCAAGATTACCCGCGACCTGACGGAACGGCGCAGGCTCGACGACCTTGAGCGCTCCCACGCGACGTCGGCACTCGTTCAGCAAGCTCGCGAAAACGAGCAAAAACGCGTGGCTCGCGAACTGCATGATGACCTCGGACAGCGGCTGGTTGCCCTGAAGATGGCATTGGTCCGTCATCAGGCCGAGCTTCGCGAAGCGTGGCCCGACGCACATGGAGCACATCTCGCATCACTTGGCGAAATCTCCACGCAGATCGACGAGTTGACCGTCTCTGTGCGTCGCATCGCCGCTGACCTGCGCCCCCTGCTCCTCGACGACTTCGGTCTGGAGGCCGCGCTCGAATCGATGGCGCATGACTTCGAACATCGTCACGGCGTGTCAGTGCAGTGTGATCTGGACCCGCATTTGCCAAAGCTCGACGAACTCGCCTCAACCGCGCTGTTTCGCGTCGCGCAGGAAGCGCTCACCAATATCGCTCGACACGCGAGCGCGCACACGGTGACGCTTGAGCTGGCTGGCAACGATGGGACCATCTCTTTAAAAATTCGCGACGATGGCACGGGGTTCGATTCGCGTGCGGCTGCGCGCCCCGACGCGTTCGGCCTCACCGGGATGCGGGAACGCATGCTGCAACTGGGCGGCACACTTTCGATCGAGAGCGCACCTGGAGCAGGGACGGCGATAGTGGCCGAACTTCGTGTGCCAGGCGCACAGGGTCTCTGGTTGACCAAGTCAGGCGCTTAATTTCAGGCGCTTAATCTCGGGTTAAGTTGAGGCCTTCTAGAATCGCCCTTTTCAACTGGCTTATTTTCCCTGGAGAGACTGGCCATGCAAGTTGCCGCCGATGCACGCTACGACAAGACTGCACGTCTGCTTCACTGGCTCGTCGTCATACTGGTCGCCACCCAGTTCGTGATTGGCTGGACCATGCCCGACGTGCATCGCGATACGAAACCCATTGGTGAAATCGCCTGGCATCTGGGCGTCGGAACCGCGCTCATCGCCGTCGTGGCATGGCGTATCGTCTGGCGCGCGACTCACCAGCCGCCATCGCAAAGCCTGTCCAAAGCATTGCGCGCCATCTCGTCTTTCACGCATGGGGCGCTCTATGTGCTACTGCTCGCCGTGCCGCTGCTTGGGTGGATCAACGCGTCGTCGCGCACGTGGGTCGTCAAACTGGGCGGCCTCGTTGCGCTGCCGTCGCTTTCAGCGCCCGGCTCGTCGTTCGGGCATGCAATGGGCGATGTGCATAGTGTGCTCGCTTGGGTACTGCTGGTGCTGATCGGCTTGCACATCGCCGGCGCGCTCTACCATCGCTTTGTGCTCGGCGACGGCGTGTTACAGCGCATGCTGCCTTGAGGCATCTCGCTCGCCTGCGAGAGCACATGAACTCGCCCAGCGCGCCTAGATCCGCAACGCGTTCCCCACTATTCCTGTGAGCGCACAAAACAGCACGACCGCGAGCGGAGGCGCCTTCCACCTCACCAAGGCCACGAACCCGCATGCGGCGACCGCAAAATCAAGAGGCGAGCGCACTGCACTCGTCCAGACCGGCGAATACAAGGCAAACGCCAGCAGGCCCACCACGGCAGCGTTGACTCCAGCAAGCGCCGCCAACATGTGAGGACGCGCACGCATCGCCTGCCACCACGGCAGCGCCGCGACGACGAGCAGCAGGCCTGGCAGAAAAATGCCGATGACCGCTATAGCTGCGCCGGACCAACGACCAGGTCCCGCCTGACTGACCCAGCCGAGAAAGGCGGCGAACGTGAATAAGGGTCCGGGAACCGCCTGCGCAGCGCCGTATCCTGCGAGGAACGCCGCAGGCGACACCCACCCGGGTGCGACCGTCTGCTGCTGAAGCAAAGGCAGCACAACGTGGCCGCCGCCGAATACCAGCGCACCTGACTGATAGAAGGCATCGAAAAGGCGCAATCCCTGGCCGCCCGAAGCGCCGAGCGCCGGCAAGCCCGCAAGGAGGCCCAGATAAAGCGCTAGCGCAACGACCGACACGCTGCGCGCCCCTCGCCATACAGACGCGGCTTCTGTCCCGGGCTCACAGGCCGTTACTGCGATCCTGCCGCACAAGCCAAGGCCCAGAAGCGCTCCCACAGCGATTACCAGCACCTGCGCATACGCCGTAGCCAGTACCGCGAGCATCACGATCGCGATCAGCGCGATGCCAGTGCGCCGGCCGTCGGGACAGAGCCGGCGCGCCATGTCCCAAACCGCCTGCGCGACGACAGCCACCGCGACAAGCTTCAAGCCATGCAGAGCGCCATCGCCCGCCCAGCCCCCCAGGTCCGGCGCTGCGGCCGCAAAGACGAGCATCATAACGACCGAAGGCAGCGTAAAGCCGACCCATGCGGCGAGGCCGCCGCGCCAGCCGGCCTTGAGCAGACCAATGGAAAAACCAACCTGACTGCTCGCCGGTCCAGGCAGAAACTGGCACATGCCGACGAGATCACTGAAAGTGCGCTCATCCAGCCAGCGACGGCGCTCAACAAATTCGCGACGAAAGTAGCCGATATGCGCAATCGGCCCACCAAAACTCGACATTCCCAATTTCAGAAAAACGAGCAGGACCGTATTCGCCGAGTAGTCGCGAGTCGAGGGCACAGCCGGGGTGTCGATGGACATAAAGTGGCGCCAGTGTGCAAAATGGGGGCATGACTTCCAGGTCAGATAGCCAGGAGCATGCCGTTTCTCCACCAACTGGGCAAGGCTGTCCTTGTGACGGGTGCCGCAGGTCGCTCAGTGCGCTGATCCCACCTCACGCGCAAACGCGATCTGGACCTCGCGCAGTTGCGCCGCGCAAGTCCGATAGGTCCAGCCCGGACCGCCATCATCACTGTACATCCCGCGACACAACCCTTTGAGCCGGATGACGGCTGTCCCGTCGTCCGCCGTCAGACGCGTCGCCCAGAAATAGGCCACGCCAAACTCGTGAGGCATGCGGGTTTCGATGGTGTCATCGTCCAGGCGCTCGATCGGTGTCACGGAATGGCGCTGAACAAACAGACGCGCACGGCCCCACGCCTGCGCACAAGCCTGGGAATCGGCGCATTCGACCTGGGCCTGCTCGCGGGCGGCCTCCAGATCTGCCTCGGAGCGTCGGAACGCGGAGCGGCTGGCGTCAGTAGCACACGCAACCAGCGTTAGCGCCAGCACAAGGGAAAGCGCGCGTGAAGCATGCGGCAAATTCAGCGATTGCGCCCGGAGAGCCATGGTCGGTGCCCACAAGAACACGGCCGCGTCGGATTCGGCCGGTGCCCCAATGTACAAGGGGCGGCCCGCTAGCTATTGATCTGGCTCAATTCATTCGCCATGTGCGACATGCACACCTTCCCTCTGACACAGGTCAAAAGCCCTTTCTCAAACCGCGCTCCAATCGACCTCACGGGCGCCGCGTGGCGCCATACGAGGAGAACATGATGAAGCTGACTTTCCTTGGCGCGGCGCAGACAGTCACAGGCTCGCGCTACCTGCTGGAAGCCGATGGCAAGCGGGTGCTGATCGATTGTGGCCTGTTCCAGGGAACGAAAAACCTGCGTCTTCGCAACTGGGAACCGTTGCCCTTCGCAGCAGACACGCTCGACGCCGTCATCCTCACACACGCGCACATCGACCATTGCGGCTATCTACCGGTCCTCGTGCGCAACGGCTATCGAGGGCCTGTGTACTGCACCCCGGGCACCGCTGACCTGTGCGATGTCATGCTGCGCGACAGCGCCCGGTTACAGGAGGAAGACGCCGCGTTCGCCAACCGTCACGGTTTCTCGAGACATCATCCTGCCCTGCCCCTCTACACCACCCAGGACGTGGAGAGCACGCTGCGCCTCGTTGGGCCACGCGAATTTGACTCGCCCATGGCGCTGAGCAACCGGCTAGGCTTCCGGCTCTTGCCTGCCGGACACATTCTGGGAGCGGCCAGCGTCGTGCTGTGCTGCGGCCACACTGTGATCGCGTTCTCCGGCGATCTGGGCCGCCCTGAGGATCCGCTCATGCGCGCGCCCGCGCCGCCCGCGCATGCGGACTACCTGGTGGTCGAATCAACCTATGGCGACCGCCTGCACGATGCACTCGATCCCGAGGACGAGCTTGCCGCGATGTTCGCACGTACCTTCGCACGCGGCGGGATCGTGGTGATGCCGTGCTTCGCCGTCGGCCGCGCGCAGGAGATTCTTTACTACATTGCCCGGCTGAAAGAGGGTGGGCGCATGCCGAACGTGCCCGTCTATCTGGACAGCCCGATGGCGATCAGTGTCACCGACCTCTACCGCCGTCACATGGGCGAGCACCGCCTGACGGTCTCCCAGATGCACGCGATCGACCATGCCGCATTCATGGCGCGCACGGTCGACGACTCGAAGTCGATCGCCTCGCGCCGTGGGCCGATGGTCATCATCGCTGGCAGCGGCATGGCCACGGGGGGCCGTGTGCTGCACCACCTGAACCTGTATGCGCCCGACCCGCGCAATACAATCGCGCTCGTCGGTTATCAGGCGCCCGGCACACGCGGCGCGGCGCTGGAAGCCCATGCACCGGTGATCAAATTGCACGGCGACTATGTGCGCGTGCGTGCCGAGGTTTCCTCGATTTCATCGCTGTCTGCGCACGCCGACTATCGCGAGACCATCCGCTGGCTGGCCGGCATGAACTGTCCACCAGTACGTACCTTCGTTACACACGGAGAGCCGGCTGCGGCCGACGCGCTGCGTCGCAGGATCGTCGAGACGCTCCACTGGGACTGCTGCGTGCCGGAATATCGCGATACGGTGGAACTCCCGGAAGATCCTGCTCGTGAACACCCTTGCCCGCCCTGCGAATCAACGTATATCCCGGATACCGCGAACTGATCCGCCGGGAGATCGTGGCGCCCCTGATCCTGGGGACATAATATTGAGACGGGCAGCCTGCGCGCTCACGCACCGGGCAGCCTCGCTGGCACTGCCTGTTTGCAAACGAATAACGCACGACTCGCCCACCCACGAGCATTTCGTTACCGACGACTGCCATGGCATTGGTCACTGACGCCCCGCCACTGAAGGCGCAAATCCGCCGGCCAGCAGTGGCAGCGGTCGTTGCGTTTGTTGCCGTATTCGCCCTCGCGGGCGCGGTGGCCGTGTTCGTCGCGCAACAATGGCAGAGCGCAGCCGAGCAGCGTTTCGGCCGCCGCGCGGCGGCTCTGCGCGAATCCATTGAGCTCTCGTTGATCGCCAACGAAACCGTGCTTCGGAGTGCGAGGGCGCATCTCGCCCGTGTGCCGCTGCCCGACGCCGCCAGCTGGGCACACTATGTGTCTGCCCTGAACCTGGATGGCTCACACACTGCGGTTGTCGCGCTCGGCTATGCCCCCGACGCGTCCGGTGTCACGCTCTGGACTGGGCCCGCAGCCAGTTCGGGCAATTTGCCCTCCCGCCCCGATAATGCTGACCCGGTTCAACCGGATGACGTTGTGCTGGCTGTGGCCACGCCTGGTCCCACTCCCGTGGCGCCTCTAACGCTATGGCTTCCCGTCTACGAAGAATCAGCGGCAGAAGTACGAGATCCAAGAAATCCAGTCGGCTTTGCGGTGGCTGCGCTCGATGTCCAGCGGCTATTCGCGCCGCTCCTCGCAGCCCAACCGGGGCTAGAACTCACGGTGCGTGCGCATCACCCGCCATTCGAGCTTTACCGGAGCGCGCCAGCTGAGGCGGACGAAATCCTCGCTTACCGGCAGTTTGAGCGACGCGATCAGTTGCTCGCGGGCGGCGCGTCACTGACGATTGAGACACGCGCGGATGGCAGTCCGCTGCTCACGGGTGCGGCTACCAGTGCCGCCGCGATTCTCCTGGTGGGAGCGCTCATCGCAGCGGCGTGCGCATGGCTGGCATACCGGCTTGCTGCGGCGCACCTGACGCCATCGATAAGCAGCACCAACGCACGCCTGAACGAAGCACGCATGATGGCGATTATCCGCTCCTCGATGGAGGCAATCATCACGGTCGACCAGACACAAACAGTTGTCATCTTTAATCCGGCCGCCGAATATGTATTCGGGTTAACGGCCATGGAGGCGATAGGCTCTCCCCTTTCACGCTTTATTCCCGAGCGCTTTCGCGCTGCACATGCGCAGCATGTCGACCAGTTCGGCGTTACAGGGGTGACGGAGCGCCAGATGGGCCGTCAGCACCGTGTGCTCTACGGTTTGCGCGCGAACGGCGAGGAGTTCCCGATCGAAGCGTCGATCTCACAGATCCGCGAGGCGTCCGGCAGGCTCTATACCGTCATGCTGCGCGATATCACCGAGCGACTGCGTGCCGAGAATACGCTCAAGCGTTCGCGCGAAGAACTGCGCGAGCTCTCGGCGAATCTGCAAAGCGTGCGTGAAGCCGAAAAAACCCGCATCGCGCGCGAACTGCACGACGACCTCGGTCAGCAACTCACCGCGCTCAAGATCGACCTGTCGTCACTGGGGCTGCGCCTGGGCCCTGAGATGGTGCCCGACATCGCGACCCGCCTTGCAGGCATGAGCAAGCTTATTGACGCGATGGTTCGGGGCATACGCCGCATTGCCGCCGATCTGCGCCCCGTCATGCTCGACGACCTCGGGCTCGTATCGGCCATCGACTGGCTCGCCAATGATTTCACCAGCCGATATGGCATAAGGGTGCGCAAGCGCCTGGAGACTGGCAATGTCGTGTTCTCCAGCTCGGCAGCCTCCACGCTGTTTCGCATCGTGCAGGAGGCGCTAACCAACGTGGCGCGCCACGCGCAGGCAGACAGGGTAGATCTCAGTCTGGAAGCGGATGCGCAGCATTGCATCTTGCGCATTGCCGACAACGGCTGCGGTACAACGAGCGAAAGAGGTGACGCTCCCTATCGGACACGACACGACAAAACTTTTGGATTGCTTGGCATACGCGAGCGCGCCCACATGTTCAACGGTGTCGTCGAGATTGACACTGCGCCTGGCGAAGGCTTTTCCCTCTCCATCACGTTTGAGCTCGATGCCCTTCAATCCGACGAGACAACTTCATGATCAAGGTACTGCTCGCTGACGACCATACACTCGTGCGTGACGGTCTGCGTCGCATTCTCGAAAGCGCACACGACTTTGAAGTCGCCGGAGAAGGCTGGGACGCAGCGACCACACTTGCCCTTGTTCGTGATCAGGCCGCCCAGGTGCTGGTGCTCGACCTGTCGATGCCGGGTCGCAGCGGCGTGGACCTCATCAAGCAGATCAAGGATGAAAAACCTGCCTTGCGCATCCTTGTCCTGACCATGCACGCTGAGCAGCAGTACGCCGTGCGCGCGTTCAAGGCTGGAGCTTCGGGCTATCTCACGAAAGAAAGTGCCAGCGCGGAACTGGTGAATGCCGTTACGAAAGTCGCATCCGGTGGCGTCTACGTCAGCACGTCAATGGCAGAGCGATTCGCGCTAAGTCTGAATGAGCCAGCCGACACGCTCCCGCATCAGCGCCTCTCAGATCGCGAATTCGACGTCTTTCGCCGGATCGCGTCCGGAGAGACCATCACCGAAATCGCCCACGCCTTGTGCGTGAGCAGCAAGACCGTGAGCACCTACAAGGTCCGCATTCTGGAAAAAATGCAGATGCCTCACGAAGCGGCCCTGGTTCGCTATGCCCTGCGCCACAAATTGATCGACGATCAGGACGAGGTCTAGCCGTCGCCCAGACTGGCGTCGGCCACGCGTGAGCATCGCCGGACGCGGCAGAGCGTCGCATCAATGTAGGAATTGCCCTACATGACTTCCTTCTTGCGTACACCAGTTTCCACCGCCGCCGATTTATTTCTGGGATGGCGATGCCGATACTGGACACATGCAGGTCAAGCCGCCGCGGCCGAAACCGCGCGTGGACCTCGCTATTAACGCACGTACATCGCGCGTTAAAACTGGAGACGATCATGTATGCCGAGTCCGTATGCGATGCCCCTTCACCCATGCCGTCATCCGCGCAAGGAACGCCGATCCCGGTGCATCCAGTGCATCCCGCGCCCGGCCTAGGGTGTCTGCCGACGCGCTGCTCGACCTGCTCGTTGCGTGCGGTCTGCATGCCAGCCGATCTCTCCGGCATCGAACTCCGGCAACTTGATACCGTCGTACTCACAACACGTCATTTACGGCGCGGCGAGGCACTCTTTCGTACGCACGATGTTTTCCAGAGTCTCTATGCAGTGCGCACGGGATCTTTCAAGACCATCGTCATGCACCGTGACGGGCGCGAACAGGTGATCGGATTCCAGATACCTGGCGAACCGCTGGGGCTCGACGGCGTCTGCTCTGGCACCCATAGTTGCGAGGCCATCGCGCTGGAGGACAGCACGGTGTGCATCATCCCGTTCGCCCAGTTCGAATCGCTTTGCCGGGAAAGCCGACGCATGCAACGCCATCTTTATAATTTGATGAGCAGTGAAATCGTGCGCGAGTCCGGCTTGATGATGATGCTTGGTACGATGACCGCAGAGCAGCGGCTCGCCTCGTTTCTACTGGATCTTGCGGCGCGTTTTCGCGCAAGAGGCTATTCCAGCGCACAGTTCAATCTGAAGATGAGCCGCGAAGAGATTGGCTGCTACCTCGGACTGAAACTTGAGACGGTCAGCCGCATGTTTTCGCGCTTTCACCGAGACGGTCTGGTCGAACCCAAAGGCAAGCAGATCCATATCGTCGATGCGCAGGCCCTCGCGCGCGTATAAGCTTAAAAGCAGCTGTAGAACATCCAGAGGTGCCGCATTACGTCTAGCTGCCGCTACAGTTACAGTGTGTGTGCATTCAGCGCTCCGGGATGGAGCGCTTTTTATCGCCGACACGCCGGCCATAGGAATGCACGTCCATGTTTCACATCATGCCGACTTCGTCTCGAGCTCATGTTCGGCTGCGTCGAAAGCTTCTCGCATCACGACGAGAGGATCAGTACCGTAATGATGCTCAACCGGACTAAAGCCGCTCGATTCGGTGACAAGATCGAGACGCACATCATAAGACTGTGACGAGTCGAGTCCGTGCAGTTCTTCGATCGCCAGATGACAGGACTTCAGTACTCTACCGAAGCGCTCCAACCGCAACAGTTGAACGCCTGCCTCCGCCTCGATCGCGGCAGATCCCGCGAAACCCAGATAGACCATCTGCATTCCCAGTCCCATCGTGAGGCCTCCCTCGCCGGCAGTGTGCTGACCGCTCAGCATCCCGCCTGTTGTCGTGGTTTCGTTCAACCAATCCGTGCCCGCTGCTCCCCTAGCGATCACCATGCGTCAATCGATCTGCACGCTCTTTTGTGTGACGGGTGCCTTCTTTGGCAGGTTCAGGGACAATACGCCGTCCTGATACTGGGCGCTTGCTGCGGAGTCGTCGATCTCGCTCGCAAGAGAAAACGTGCGCGCGAATGATCCGCTATAACGCTCCCTCCGGATCCACCGTTCCCCCTCCTTCTGCTCGGTCTTGCGCTCTACCTTCGCATGAATCGAGACCGTGTTGCCGTCGACCTTTACATCAATGTCCTTCTTGTCCACGCCAGGCAATTCCGCTTTCACCAGATATGCCTGTGGACTTTCTGTCACGTCGAGCCGGATAGACGACAGATCGCTACCCTCTGCCGCTGGCGTGCCACGCAACGGGCGGAAAAGCCCTTGAAACAGATCAGAAACTGGCTCGATCCCGAACGGATCGTAACGGGTCAGATTGTTCATCTTTCACCTCTCCTTTGAGCACAAACGGGCCGCGCCATGAGCAGGAGTTCGGACCACGTTGCGAGCTGCGTGCTTTCTCACGCACTTCTTTCACTGTAAAAACAGATCGCGTTTTGCGATTGATCTACCTCAATTGTCTTTCTCGTCGGTTACAGCAGCGACGGATGGATAACGCGTCGTCGCTTGATCCAGGTCAACCGCAAACAGAGGCCACTTTTTAAACTCAGATCAACTCGCTGTCTGTCCTGTGCCGGGCCGCGATGTCCTCCTTCCCCGCGGAGATCCGTAATGAGCTACAAAACCTTGATGGTTCATCTGGATTCGAGTACACGTGCCAACACACGCGTTTCACTCGCGCTCAAGTTGGCGCGCTCTTTCGGTTCGCATCTGAACGGCGTCTTTGCCGCCTTCGAGCCACATCCGAGGGAGTTCTACGTCATGGCCGGGACTGCAGACTATTACGACGCGCATCGTAAGCTGCGTGCAGAGCAGCGTGCCGCCATCGAGCGACTGTTCAGGGCTGAGTTGGCGCGGGCTCAAGTCGCGGGCTCACTGGTAGACGCAGATACTGATACCGATCCCGTTGCGTCGCTCATGCGTCATTGCCGCAGCGCGGATCTGACGATAATTGGACAGGCGGATCTCGATGATCCAGAAACGTTTGTCGCCGATCACTTTGACGAGACAGTCGTTCTGGGTGCCGGAGGCCCTGTACTCCTCGTACCGAAAACCGGGCATTTCGAAACTGTGGGCACGCGCGTGCTTATCGGATGGAATGGCAGCCGCGAGGCTGCGAGATCGGTGCACGACGCAATCCCCTTCATCGTCAGTTCCGCACACGTCACGATCGCAGCGTCTTCGACGACATTTGCTCCTGCGCCATCACAGGCCTCGTTGAGCGACCTGGCAGCAATGCTCGCGCGCCAGGGCGCTACCTCAGTCGACATTGCGCGCTTTGACCGCCATGCTGCAGAGACCACGGGAGACGCCCTGCTCAATTTCGCAATTGACGGTGGATTCGATCTTCTCGTCATGGGCGCATATGGTCACGCCCGTTTGCAGGAGCTCGTACTGGGTGGCGCGACGCGCTCCGTCCTGTTGACAGCGACACTGCCGGTACTGATGTCCCACTAGCACCCTTCACATGGCGCTACGCGCCGCTTCCTCCGCCATGGAGCCGTTTATGTACTCTCGCATTCTGGTTGCAATCGACGGCAGCAAAACGGCTTCGCACGCGCTCGACATGGCGATGCGGCTCGCGCTGGATTCAGAGGCGGTGCTGATGCCACTCTATGTAATCGACCTGCCTGTGATGGCCTACGATGTACCAGGCTTCGATCCATCGATCGTGCGCGACGCCTACATCGAGGAAGGGAGACTCCTATGCGCAGACGCACAGGCAAAAATGCTAGCGGCTGGCGTGCAAGGCATAGCCCGTTCGGTTGAGGTGCATTTGGGAGCAGAGGATATCGCACATTGCATCGTCCGCGTTGCCGCAGAGTTCAATGCAGATCTCATAGTGATGGGCACACATGGGCGGCGCGGCGTCAGACGCCTTGTATTGGGTAGTGTTGCAGAAAGGGTGCTGCGCAGCGCCCGATGCCCGATCTTGCTTATGCCTTTGCACAAACATTTTCCAGACTCCGGCACGCAGGCAAAGACCAAGGACTTCTCAAAGGTTGTGAGCTAGCGGGTTTAGAACAGCAACCAGAGTATCTACTTGACGGAAAAAGTCGAAGCAACCAGGCACATGGGCCTTTGTTATCCCTCAGTCACCTAAGCAGATCTGCGCGTTCACCACCTTACTGGAGTTCAGTCGCTGGCCACCGACTTACAACGGTTCTGTTGCGGTAAGGCGTTCCGCTATGATGTGCGGAAAGACACGAAACTGAAAGCTCGATGAAGACGTTGAATCCGACGGTGGCCCGTGTGCTCCAACGCCTGCACTATCCGCTGGACGTGATCCTGACCTGTGTGCGCTGGTACGTGGCCTATCCGCTGAGCCTGCGGAACCTCGAAGACATGATGGCTGAGCGCGGTGTTGCGGTCGATCATTCGACTGTGCATCGCTGGGCCATCAAGCTGTTGCCGGTTCCGGAGAAAGCGTTTCGCCTGCGCAAGCGGCCGGTTGGCAAGAGCTGGCGCATGGACGAGACGTACATTCGCGTCAAGGGCGAATGGCGATATCTTTACCGGGCCGTCGACAAGGATGGCAACACTATCGACTTTCTGCTGCGCGCCCATCGGGACAAGGCTGCAGCCCGGCGTTACTTTGAGAAATCGATCGCCCAGCACGGGACGCCCGAGACGGTGACCATCGACAAAAGCGGCGCCAATCTCGCCGCGCTCGAATCGATCAATGCTGGTTTTGAAGCGCCCATCAAGATCCGTCAGTCGAAATATCTCAATAATCTGATCGAGCAGGACCATCGGGCGATCAAGCGACGAACGCGGCCCATGCTGGGATTCAAGACATTTCGCTGTGCCCGGATCCTTCTGGCCGGCATCGATGCACATGATCATGAAAGGACAGATGAAGTCCGCTCAAGGAGCCCATCTGTCCGTCGCTGATCAATTCTACAACCTCGCAAAATAAGCCGTACTTCGCATATCGATCGCCCGCGCCACTCGATCCTTACGGCGACAAAGCCGGCTAAAGTCCGGGGCGTTGCCCCAAAAAAATCGGCACACCGTTCAGATCATCGCAGCGGACAACTGCGTACCGACCATACCAGACGCCGCTCGGCTGTCGGCTGACAACCGTTGTTACCCGGAAAAGCCCTACGAATTCAGTTGCCATGTCAACTTGCCCTGATCGAGTCACCGAAAAATCCTGGCACGGCGATATTGAAGCCGAACTCCGCGTGGCGGCCGTCTCGACCTGCGAAAGCCAGTATCCCTTTGGGCAAGCGTGGAACCGCTGCGTTGCAACGCGGCCGGGTGGCGTTACTTTGCTGGAGGCTGCGCGAGGTCGGCCAGTATCGGTCGATCATTTCCTGGAAACGCTATCGTCCCCAGCCGTCATGTCTGCGGTGCAGGCGACTTGTGCGGGAAGCGATGCCCCACTCCTGCAACCTGCCCAGCTTTGGTTACGGCTGACCGCTCATTTTCCTGAAGATGAGCGGCATCGCCATGGTGTCCATGGCTTGCATGTCCACGAGTCGCAGTGACTTCACCATCGCCAACGTTGAGGTCTTGTATTTCTCGAAATGAGGTGACTTGATGTGCGAATCGTACGCATCGCGGCTAGCATAGATTTCCAGAATCGTTATCTGCGCCGGGTTGTCGCTTTGAACGCTAGGGAAGATGCACAGGACGCCAGGTTCGAGACGCACAGATGCCTCAGCCTCCTCATTGAGAATGTTTCGATATTCCTGAAGGTGCTGCGGAAATATCTCGATCTCCGAGATACGAACTAACATATCGGATTCCTTTGCATAGCTACTTCGGTGTGCGACCAACAACGTCAACGCGCACATCAACACAGCCCATCGTTCAAAGTGTTCAGGCACGCGGCGGGGTGATCGTCGGCGGCTGTTCCGGAAGCGGCGGCACAATCCCATCCACCGGATGCGGGACGTAGGGCGCTTCGAGCGCGGAGATTTCGTCCTGCGTCAGCGAGAAGTCGAGTGCGCCGATGGCGGTGGCTAGATGCTCGGGCTTCGTTGCCCCGACGATCGGTGCCGTGATACCCGGCTTCGACAGCAGCCACGCCAGCGCAACGTGCGCCCGCGGCACCTGGCGAACCTCGGCGATACGCGCCACGACCTCGACCACCCTCTGGTCTTGGACTTCCGCGTTCTGATACATTTTCTGCGCAAATGCATCATTCTGCGTGCGGCGGGTGGTTTCGCTCAAACCGCGCGTGAGCCTGCCACGGGCCATCGGACTCCATGGAATGACGCCGACGCCTTGATCGGCGCATAGCGGCAGCATCTCGCGTTCCTCTTCCCGATAAAGAAGGTTGTACTGCGGCTGCATGGAGATGAAACGTGTCCACCCGTTGCGCTCGGCGATGTGCTGCATCTTGGCGAAGCGCCATGCCTCCATAGATGATGCTCCGATGTAGCGCGCCTTGCCCGCCTTCACGATGTCGTGCAGCGCCTCCATCGTCTCCTCGATCGGGGTGCCGTGATCGAAGCGGTGGATCTGATAGAGGTCGACATAATCCATCCCGAGCCGACTGAGACTGTCGTCGATCGACTGCAGTAGGGCCTTGCGGGAGAGGAATCCGGTATTAGGCGAGTTGCGCCAGGGAAAGAAGGCTTTGGTGGCAACGACGATCTCTTCGCGCCGCGCCATGTCGTTGAGCGCGCGCCCCGTGATTTCTTCGGAACTCCCACCCGAATAGATGTTGGCAGTGTCGAAGAAATTGATGCCCGCTTCGAGGGCCTGCCGAAAGAACGGGCGAGACGCCTCTTCATCCAGCGACCAGGGCTGCGGCAAGCGGTCTGGCTCCCCATAGCTCATGCAGCCAAGACAAAGGCGTGACACTTTTAGACCTGTTCGGCCGAGGTTGACATATTCCATCATCCCCCCATTCATCTGCAGTGACGACACAGCGACGGACATGCGGCGCAGAGCCGACTATTAACGGTTTATCGTATTCAATCGCCCCACCCGAAACACGGGCTGACGTTGGGATCTACCCTGCTGAACCGCTCAAGCATCGCCAGACGCGAAAAGCGACTCCCATCCGACGAACGGGCCGAGCGGAATAATCTCCCAATCGATGAGGCCCACCTTGGCAAGTGGAAACTCGGCCAGTGCTTGCCTTACGGCATCGACCGAATCGCTTTCGGCAATGATGGCGACGCCAGCGCGGTCCTGCCGGAAATAAATATCGCGCACGAAGCCAGATTTATAGAGTTGCCAGCCGTGGCGCACCTCTTCCAGGAGATGAGGCTGATACTTTTCCGGGCTGGCACCCGGCAGAGGGATGTCGAGACAAAGCAATCTCATCGTCCGGCCCCTGCCGTAAATTGCGCGGTCACTTCGGCGACGCGCTGGCCCAGATAAGCAGCCGTCTCCAGGTCACTCTTAATGGGAGAGTGTTCCGGCGACTCGTCATTCGATTGCGCCATTGCGCCGAGCCAACCGCCGACACGATTTTTCTCCTGCGGCGACTTGCCCGGGAAGATGTCCAGACCGACCCAGATCATGCCGTGCTGTGCGGCAAACAAGGCCATTGTGACCAGGGAATTCAGCTTGTCGCCGTGCATGGCTCCGGAGTTCGTAAAGCCAGCGGCAACCTTGTTGCGCCATGACTGGGGAATCCACGCCGACCGCGTCGAATCCTCCATCATCTTTTTGAGCCGTGCGCTGATGGTGCCGTTGTACGTCGGCGAACCGAAGACAATGGCGTCGCTCGCAGCCAGTTGCGCCCAGGGCGCTTCGCCGTCCGCAACGGCGATCAACTGCGCTTCGGCGCCAGGCACTCGCCGCACGCCGTCTGCGACAGCTTGAGCCTGCTTTGCGGTGTGGCCGTAGCCACTGTCATAGAGGACGGAAATCAGCATTTAGCTCTCGCACATTTTCGAGGTGGGACATATTCCAGCATTGTCGCCACCCTCAATCGTTACGAGAAGTTATGACTGGGTTGAAACACCATCAACTAAAAGTTTAGAATCCACTCGTACAGCAACGAGTCGCATGACTCAATTACGAGAGGATGGCGTGGATTCTTCACAGCGCGTTCGCGCGATCATTTCGCTGGTTCAAGCCGTGGATGCAGGAAGCTTCGCGGCGGCCGGGCGACTTCTGGGTGTCACGTCAGCGGCCGTGAGCAAGAATGTGGCAGGGCTAGAAAAAGCATTGGGTGTGCGGTTGATGAATCGCACGACCCGCACGCTAAAGCTCACCGAAGAAGGCGAGGCATTTCTTCGGCAAGCGCGCGTCGCCCTTGAGGCACTTGATGCTGCGGTTGATACGGTTGCCGCACAGCGCGCGATGCCTGCCGGGCGGGTCCGCATTTCGACAAGTTCAGCCTTCGGCAACAACCATGTGCTGCCGGCGCTACCCGCACTGCTGGCGTGCTATCCCAGCCTGTCGGTCGAAGTCGATTTTGACGATCGCGTCGTCGATATTGTCCGGGACGGCTATGACATTGCAGTCAGGGGCGGCAACATACCTGACTCTGCCCTTGTGACGCGTTCAGTTTGTCGCCTGAATACGGTGCTGGTCGCATCTCCCGAGTACCTGGTGAGCCACGGCGCGCCGCAAACGCCTGAAGCTTTGCACGCGCATCGGCTCATCGCACGACGATTCCTGAGCGGTCAGGTTGCCCCCTGGAGCTTCAAGGCGGAGGACGGAAGCATCACGACACTGGACCCTGCGAGCGGAGCCATGATGACACTATCTGCACCAGAATCGCTTGTTCAAGCGGCATGCGATAGCGTGGGGATTGCTGAGGTCGGGGTGCATCTTGCGTGGGATCGTCTGCGATCCGGCGCGTTGAAGATCGTTCTCCATCAGTCCCATCAGCCTGGAACCTACGAGATGGTGATGCAGTACCCCCATCGGGCACTCGTGGCGCCACGTGTGCAGGTTACGGTGAAACATCTGCTGGAGGCGCTCGCTGCAGATACCAAACTGCATGTGCCAATGGATGCCCTGGATGCCTACTGCGCATAGCGGTTAGGTGCAAATACGCAAACGTCAGCAGGTTCGTTCTGACTTACCGCGCGACTCGCGACTCTCAGATAGCCGCAGCCTTCGGCGAGACTGCGCTACGCGTACTCGAACGCAGGCAGGCTTGAGACAGGGGCAGTTCGTTCACCTCGAAATCGCTGCCGCCTCGCGAAATTCTGTCGCTTTGCTCGAAATCTTTTCAATCCGCCTCGCGATCGGCGCCTCATTCTCGAAAAACCATCGCGGTCAGAGGCATGGCCTGGTAAGCCGTCCCCCGGGCTAGGAAAACTCGCCGTCACTCCCCGTGGACTCCGATGTCGGATTGAATGCCTCACGGACCACCTCTTCGATACGCGCAATGACTTCATCGGGTAGATGCGGGTACGACTTGCGTTTGTTCGACGACAGCTTTCCGTTATTCGAGTGCACCATGCGGATGAGTGCCGACAGATCCGGGCGGGGAAGATTGAGTTCGCCGTTCAGTTGCTCAAACGCGGAGTCAAATCCGCTCAGCCAGTGCAACTCGCGTGGCAACTCCGTCCGCACGGCCTCGATGAGCATGCGGTGCAGGAATCGGACTTCTGCTGTCGCGTCGAAGAACCGGTACGGCCGCCCGCCCGGTGACGAAATGATGTGCGGCGCGTCCTCGCCGGGCGAGTATCGCCACAGCCTCGTGGTCGGGCGGGAGAAACCGTTCAGCGCATCAAGGTACGCGTCTTCATGGCGCTTGAAGACGGCTGAAACAGGCACGATGGCCCCGCCCTTCAATCGCCTGGCACCGTTGATCACATGGTGGATCAGAAAGCGGTGGATACGCCCATTACCATCCAGAAAGGGATGCAGATAGACAAATCCAAAGGCTGCACAGGCACACCGCACAAGCGCGTTCGCGCACCGGTATCCGCCAGCGTCGGGCTGCTCGTTGATGAAGGCCCCCCATCCTTGCATGGCGCGCGGGAGGTCATCGGGCGGTGGCGGGAAAAACGTGACGCGTCCCGTTCCATCCTCGAGCCAGTTCTGTTTCGTCCGGTACGACGCTTCCTGGGCGTAGGCATCCCTGACGATCACGTTCTGCAGGTCGATGAGCCAGTCCTCGGTAATTCGCTCTTCCTCGCCGGCCCGGGCGAGAAGCTGGACAAAGCGCTCGCCCTTGTTGCCGCTGGGCGTTTCGCGTTCAATGCTGTAACTGCTGCGGGTCTCGGAAAGAAACAGGTAGCGGACCGCGCGCTCATAGAGGGTTGCATCGGTGACCCGCTCCAGCGTCAGGCTCGCCTCATCCAGCAGCTCGTCCAGCGACGGTCCATCCGCCAGCGCATCGCGTCGCACGAGCGGGCAGAAATCGCGGCTCCCAGGCAGGTTGTCCCGAACCCGGAACTTGGGGTGCCGGACTGCGTGCGCGGCATCCGCCGTGAAGTAATCCGCCTCCGGCAGCGCATCGACATAAGCGCCCGAAGGACCACCTTCAACGGACAGACTACCGCCGGTCAGCCACTCCCAGAAGAAGCACGCCCTTCGTACGAACGCGCTGTTCGGTGACTCGGACCACCGGCGTAGAAACTCAGTCTCAGGCAGATGCTCGAACACCGCCTCAAGCACCTCAAGATTCACCCCCTCATTGCGAAGTGCGAATTCGACGTGACCGATAAGCGTTTGCTCGACCGCGGTCTTGCGCGGATACCAGAATCCATTGTGGCCGCGCACCTTCTGGTTCACGGAACGGTTGAGCCAGGCGGGGTGCTCGAGTGGCCGAACCCGCGTTTCCAGATTCAGGCGCTCGATAAGGTGCTGGTAGCCAACAGGTTCTAGATCAGCCATGCGACTCGAAAAACGTTCAGAAGTCTCGAAATATTATCGCAAACGCGTCCTGAAACGGAAAATAATCGGAAAATTGTCGCTCCTCAATCTAGGAATCTGGACGTGGCCGAAAGACTGGGGGTAGCCGAATGTTCGCCACGCCGGTGCAGCTCACGGCAGCAGCATCAGAAAGTCAGGTGACTTCGGATGAAAGCATCTTGGACGCTGGTATGAAGTTGCGCGTTACGACAGACAGGCGAGACTTGTCCGACTGCGCTTTGGCGTGGACGCGCGATTCGAGCAAAGCCTGCGAGAAAAGCGGCATCATCAGATTGGCGCACTCTTCCATGAGCGCCTTCAATACAGCGTGATATGTCTGACCGCGGGGCTAGTAAGAACGAAATCAGCGCCCTTGCCGTCCTCTTCGACGCTCCAGCCGTTGCCTTCGAACAGCGAGTACACGGAATGTCGCGCGAGACGATCGGCGGCGCCGGTCGAGAAGTGGGACTCACTCATGATTCACCTGGCCGCGTTATTTCAGATGGCCATGTGAAATCACTTGGCCACGTTAGATCACTTGGCCCGGTAACTCCCACATCTCTGTAGACACAATAACGGCGACACCCCACTACAAACCAGCACGCCGGAGAAGGACAACACGTCGGTTCTATATTGGGGCTCGATTACGTTTGACCCGCTAATGCGAACTGGCTTCCCCTGTTACAACAGCTTTGCCGCTTGCAGACACGCGCAAGTCGTATGGTCGTCACAGACCACCCAGGATGAATGTGTGCTCGCGCCATGGGCGACAGGAACGCGCTGGCGGAATTTCCACAGATCAAGCGACACGAAGTTCGGTATCCTCGCCCTCATCGCTGACTGCTATCTTGCAACCAGCCCTCAATTTCCGGATACTGTATATCCATACAGTTTTTTCTCATGCGGGCTGGAAAATGGAGCCAGAGTGGGAATACAAGTGGGCGGTTTGGGATGAGTCCAAGCTTTGCTTTGTGCCAACCCCGATCTGGCTGACAGACACGGAAGCACGAGGCGATTGGTACGCATATGAGATGTGCGTATACAGGCTCGAACACACGCGCCGTGACCGCAATCGCGGCTCCGGACCATTCATTGACCCGCCAGTGCCCGACCTGCCTTGGCGACGTGAACGCCGGCTGCGAGCAGAGCGCGCGCGATACGGACTTCCGCCGTTCTTCACACCGACGGATGCTGAGCTTAGGAAATTGTGGACTGAGCGACCTGAGGGCCTCGTTAAGACCTTGGCACTCGAGGTCCAGTGCGGGCGATACGCAATATCTGAAATCGAAGCAATCGCGGCGGAGGGCTACTGGCACATTCAGAAGGAAGGCGCGACGGTCTCGCAGGCACGGCAGACCTTGGGGTGTCTACGGCGACGGCTAATACAGGAGTTGCAACGCATCGGCCCGATCATATGGCAGCGGCGGAGATAGCCGGTTGCGCAGCTCTCCGGCGCTCACTCGCCAACCCACGTTGAGTACGGTTACGGAAAAGATACAAATGGCCGCCTTGGTACGCATCGACCACCACCGGGAGTCTGCCGCAGAAGGCATGCTTCAATTGAATGAGTCCTTGGCGGAGTTCGTGGAAGCCGCATTGCAAGAGAGCTTCGCACGCCGTTGCATGCAAGCTCTCCGCCGCACACCGTACGCCGCAAGACTCAATCGGCCCAATTTTTGACATAGTCCGGCGTCGGCACGTTCTCGCTGCCGTCGGAATGAATGGGTGTACCTCTGGCTGTCTTCAACGGCAAAATTCCCGCCCAAACAGCAAGTTCGAGATCTTCTTCCTTATCGGATGGATGAGAGTCACTGACTTTTACCGCCGCTTCCGCAAGCGAAACCCGCAGCACGCTAGTCGCGTTGATTTCCCTGGAGTTGCCGGGGCGCGCTTCATGCCTGCGCCCCGCAGCAATCTTGTCCATGAATACATCGAGGGCCGCGAGCTTTTCCGCGCTGCTCACCACTGTTTCGAACTGCCCGTAAATCACCGTAGAACGATAATTCATAGAGTGGCTGAATGCCGACCTGGCCAACACCAACCCGTCTAGCAGCGTAATGGCCACGGAGGCCTGTACACCTGCGGACAATGCCTTGATCAGGCGACTGCCATTGGATCCGTGGATGTAAAGGTAGTCACCATCTCTCCAGTGCGCCGTCGGGATGCAATGCGTGTCATGGTTGGTGCCGAACGCGATATGGCAGACATAGGCTTCATCTACGATGCAGTAGAGCGTGGCGCGATCGTGGCTGGCTAGCTCGGGCAAGCGCCGGATGGTCGTGCGTTCCGAGATCGTTAGGATGGTTCGTTCATTCATGCTGCGTTATGCCTCTCAATTTAAATAGAGGTATCTTTCGGCGATGCCGTGCGTTAAACGCTGACCAATTCGTCTACGTAGAATTGGACAAACTCACTCCAAGAAATCCGCCCGGCTCAATCGATGCTTGTGCGCCTGGCTGAAGATATTCTTAAAAATGTGACAATCAATTTTATGAAACCACGAAACTGCGAAATGATATTTTCAAATACATAGCTGCGCCCTTACACAGGATTTTCAAAAAAACCTGCGCACCGTATTTTCGAGGTTGTCAATTCACCCTGGGCTGTATTGTCTAATCTCGCTTGCCCGATCACTGCCAGAAAGATTGCTTTAGCAAGCGCTCCCTCGCCGAAACTGCAGGGCAACAAAGAGATCATATAGAATGTAGATTGCCGTAGCTTCGATTAAGCAATAGGTTGGAGGCGTCTAGCGAAACGAAGCAAAATCAATGAAAAACATTACAGAGTCTTAACTATTATCACAATAAAAATAACATTCTCGGACGTGCCAGTGCCATGTCCATAGACAATCCACGCTGCATTTCGCTACCTGCCGCCTCAAGAAAGAGCATCCCATTTGACATCTAATAAATTTGATTTCTCTTCGCAGCTTTCTGTTGACGATCACATAAAGTCGAGCCGGAATAATAGCGCGCCGACTGGCACCTAAAAAGAACCAGACCATCAATCAAATTTAGAACCACGTTATGGATCTCGCGTTATTACTTTCAGAGTTTGAAGTGCAGAGACAGTTGAGCAAGCAAAGTCAACAGGAGGCGCTTTATAAATCTTTGCGTGACTTGCTATTGGGGGGACAAATTCCTTTAGGTACACGGCTCACGTCGACCCGCGCGCTTGCTGACGAACTTGGTATCGCAAGAAATTCCGCCGTCTATGCCTACGAGAGACTTTCTGCGGAAGGCTTTGTCGAGGCGACACGTACCGGCACCACCACCCTTTGGGACGGGAGCGCCGGCGGACGAAGCGACAATCAACAAATCATCCCAGCGGTCCGACTGGCTGAGCGTGTGGCCGGCCTGGAAAGTGAACATCCAGAGCCTGAACGCATGCTGCCATTCGTGCCAGGCTTGCCGTCACTCGAAGAATTTCCGCTTCTTCAATGGCGGCGGTGCGTCGAGCGCGCATGGAGGCGAATCAAACCTGCGCATCTCGCATACGGACCGGCAGAAGGCTCACTGGAACTGCGCAAAGCAGTTACAGCTTACATACGTATTTCGCGGGGAGTTCGATGCGATCTCGAGCAAGTATTCATCACCGATGGTACGCAGAGCAGCCTCGAGCTGTGCGCCCGCATGCTGGCAAACCCCGGCGATCGTGGTTGGCTGGAAAACCCCTCCTACAACGGCGCGAGAACGGCGTTTCGATCGACAGGACTAAACGTCGTGCCAATTGAGGTCGATCAAGAAGGTCTTGCTCCCAGTGATGAGCATTGGCGTCACGCTACGCCAAAGCTCATCTACGTTACGCCCTCACATCAGTACCCGCTGGGCTGCGTGATGAGTACGCGACGTCGAAACGAAATCGCTGAACGAGCGCTGGCATGCGGCGCCTGGATTATCGAAGATGACTACGATAGCGAGTTTCGACACGGAGGCCAGCCGCTCCCTGCGATTCAGGGGCTTTTCCCGGGCGCACCGGTCATATATCTCGGCACATTCAGCAAAACAATGTTCCCGGCCTTGCGACTGGGATTCATGGTCGTGCCAACGATGTTGGTCGACAGATTTACGCGTACGCTGCGGCAACTGGTTCATCGCGGCCACACCGCCGAACAACTAGCGATGGCCGACTTCATTGACAGTGGTCTCTTTGCGCGCCATTTGCGACGCATGCGATCGCTATATTCCAGGCGCCGCGAATCGCTTAAAGCCGCACTAGCTCGCGATCTTGGCGCTTGCCTTGCCGTGCGCGACAGTCCCGGCGGTATGCATCTATCCGCTGAGATTTTGTCGGGACAACGAGACGTTGAGGTGGCGAGTGTCGCGGCAGAGCACGGCTTGTTGCTCCAGCCCTTGAGTACTTATCGTGTTGGTAGTGGGAAGATGTACAACGGCTTTGTGCTGGGGTATTCAGGGTTGAATGAAGATCGAATCAACTCTGCAACGAAAGTCTTTGCCTCGGCAATGAAGGAAGTAGGAGCTATAAGTTGAATATTGATGATGCCGGCCTTGCCAAGTCATTCTGAAACTGAGGAGCTAAGCTAAGGTGGCGCCACAGGCGGAGGGCTTGACATGCTGGAATAGAGTTCGTTTATTGTCGATGGAGATCGAACTCGCCACGATCGAGTGGTACCCGAACGACCCACGAAGCAACGTCGAGGCACTAATGGCACCGCACTAAAGTATCGAACGTTATCCGTGGCTGCCTCGAGCACTTCCCAGCAAAACGACCGGTGCGCGTTGGAAGCAGCCATAGCGACGGCGCAAACCCCAAAGGCAACAACGTGGTCAAAAGGCGCCTGACGACTCGCCCGTGATCAATGAAATGGCGCACCCGAGAGGGGAATATTGGCGTGCGGCGTGTGCTACTCGCGCCGCACATGACAACTAGCGCTGCCGTGTGGTCACGGGAACGACCAAAGTCAGCTCCACGGAATGTTTGCCCTAGGGCTCTATGCGAGCAAGAGCATCGACGATTGGCCACTTACCCACTGACTGACCATCGAAGATCGTAAGCAGCATATTCACCGAGGGGCATCTGGATCCAATCGAGCCGAGTCAAAGCGTATGCAAAATCAGTAGATTTCATTGGATCGCAGAAAATGTCTCATTTTATGCCGATTGAGTGGGACATATTGTCAAAACCACCGTACGTGTGAGAGCACCCGCCGTAGCAACGCTGCCTGATCCGGTTTGGTCCGGTTTCGCCGCGCCTCGCGGGAAAGAAATGCACTGCACGACCACTTTGGCGCGTCGACAATCACGATAAGTCGCGGCCGGCCGTTTTTGGGCTGCCTCCACAAACGTCTGGAAAGCCCGCGGGGGGACGACTCGCTCCTCCCTGGCAAGAAACCATCAAGCGTGCCGCTGGACACGTTGCGTCGTCCCGGAGCACCAGCGGTAGTCGCCGCTCGCCTGCGAAGGCGCTGGCAATGTCAATGTGTGACCTGACGCGTTAAGACGTGGCCCAAAGCGAATGCCTCGCCACTGACGTCAGACCTCCTGCCTGCTATCCGACATCTGGTAGACCCGCGCTTGCAACACGGCAAGCTGGGGAGGATCTTGAGCAATGCCCCAGGCACTCAACAGGCCGTCAAAGGTAGCCGTAGCTGTTGAAGACCGTGGCTCTGGCAATGGTACGCCAGTCGATCGATAACGCGCCGAGCCTCGCGCAACGGTCGTGCCGTTTAAACGTGAGATTGCACCATTGCGTATCGCATACTGAATGACATCAGACGCCGTGCGTGAACCCATCAAACCCGCAGCCGTTATCTCGCTGACCGACGCACTTTCGCGTTGCGCCAGCCAGTCCAGCAAAGTGAGCGCATTTGCATAGACCTTCATTCCCAACTTCTCCCCTCTAGCCTGGTTATGTCTTTTCGATGGCCCTGTTTCCGGCGAAGATTGAAGGCGCTTTGCGCGCTTCCTTCAAGACCTCCGCGTCCCCACAACCGCTTGACAAGGTAGTTGTCGGCCTCGTCCGCGAGACCTTTAATCGTCCACAAGGGAGTTTGTGCTGCGGTCAGATTTACTTTTTTGTCCGGGCGCGGGCAATCACTTCGTCCGCGATTGACCTGGGTGTATCGAACGTTACGCCACCGTCCCATTCAAGCTTGACTGGTGCTCCGCAGAAGGCACAGATCGAAGCCTCGCCGTCGTGCGAATCTCCCTCAAGACACTGGTCGCCTCGGTGGCCGCATTCGGCACACTTGTAAACGTATAGGATTTTTCCAGACCGTGTCATCCTGCCCTCTCCTGTTCGCCCGGCTTGATGCAGAGGGCGCGTCGCGCCTTCAGCAAATCCGCTCCGCTCCGGATGCCGTAAAGCGTCACCGCGTCGACGAGCTTACATGACTCGGATAGTCCACGGCATTGAACCGCAGGTTCGGCGCGTGACAGCACTTTCTCTTCAGCAGACATCGGGCCGTAAACATGATTTACTGGCACCGCCTGGTGCGCCTGCGTCAAGGCGCGCTCCGCTTCGCCGCGCCTCGTCTGCCCTCGCGCCATTTGAAGGCCCACCTCACTCCAACGATCGCATCAGCAGCGGCGTGATGCCCTGCGACATGCTCCGCGCCGACAGCCGAGCGCTTGAAGCGATCTCCCGCCAGCGCCTGACCGACTGATTGCAGACCCCAGCTACAACGGATCCCGCTCGTCTACTTGATATTCCTGCCAGGATCTCTACCTTGACCGCTGACACAGCGTAGAGCCCTTCAAGCCTTATTCAAGCTCGATTACCCCGGACTTCCACAGCTCCTGGCGACCCAGCTTCGTTCGCTCCGTGGCGTCCGCGATTTCAAGCAATCCGTTCGCCAGCTTCCGCAGCTCTTCCGGAGAGATTTCCTGCCCATTCCCCAATGGCGAATCAAGAATCGCGCGTAATGCGCCGTCGCGCGCCCTGAATATCCGGTACTCGAATCTCTTCATGTCGGGTTTCTCGCGATCAGTGCAGCTTGCTACCGTGTCGTCGCAGCGCAGTCGCAAGCAAGGGATTGTCGTCCGCCTCCTCACCAACATCATCAGACGGAGACGTCGTGACAATGACCCGGACATCGACCTCGAACGCCTCAATCAATTGCTGGCGGGCAATCGAGACATAGTCTTCACCCGGAGACTTCTGCGCGCTCGCGGCAGTCTGGGCTGTGGCCCTGGCGGCCAGGCCAAATGCCGCCACCGCCTCGTTCCACGTGAGACCTAGTTCCATGATTGTTTGTACGAGCTTCCCCGCCACCGAACCGATTTTTTCTCCGGCTTCGTCATCCATACGCTGTATTCCGCACTGTCTGGCTCTTGAAGAGCATTCCCATTACGGCGAGGCGAATCCGTCTCGCCGCGACATTCTGGCGGCCGACCACACATGTCTTGTCGACCAGAGCGCAGTGTCGAGCGCTATCAGACGTCGTTCCGCCAGCCACCCAGTCCAGATCATACAAACCGCGACAGGCACGATGCAATGCTCTTCTGGCGACATGCCTTTGCGACATTTTGTCGACCACCTCGGATGACGCCGGATGTGCAAAACCAACCCCTACACAGGCCGAAGCTGCAGAGACCAACCAGCAGAAAACCGGCGTTGCGATAATCCTGGGCGGCGCAATGCCCTGTCCGGAACTTGTACACATTTTTCGGACAGGTCACATTGAGTGACGGTTCCCACAATAAAGGGGGTAGATAATCAAGATCTCCTCCCCTGTGTGCATATGCCGCCGTCAGGCGTCTTCATGGACGTTAGATAGATGACCGTTAGATGCATATTTTGATGGTGACTGCCTTCGGTTCCACTGGCTGCGCACGGTGGTGACTCAACGACTGAACGCACAATCCAGGGCCACGTAGTCACGCCTCCGATGTCGCCGCGACCACCTCAGCGCGCACGCGACAGCGCGTAATAGCCGGAACGCTCTCGTTGCTCACTCATAAATCGACCCACGTCACCTGCTATCCGCACGTCCGCTAATGGAACGCACGCATCGCAGCACCGGGGCGATCGAGATACGACGCCTGGTTCAGCCTGCACGTTGTTCGGCACGCATTGAACGAAAGACAGGACCAGTAATGCGTGAAGACTGAGACCCAGGCAAACAATCTGGTCGAGGCGTTAGCGTGATTTTCCAATCGACCCGCAGTCGTCAGGCAATAAGTGGAAGGTCAGATCTTCAAAACCAGCCGCCATGGATAGATAGCTTTGCCAGGCGTTTCACGACAATTCCAGCGCGACTGGAAACAGTTTGAAATCCATCTGTGGCTCTTTTTCGCTGCACGAACAACTCACTTTCAACAATTCAAATGCGCGATATGGCATAGTTCGTCAAACCAACTTCAGGGAAACAAAAACAATGGCAACGCTCGATTCGATTCAGGCAAAAATTGCAAAGCTCCAGGCTCAGGCAGAAGCAATCGTCGTCAATAAATCGACGGTGATCCTGAACAAGATCCGCGATCTGATGACGAAGCATGGCATCAGCGTTGCCGACATTGATGCGCACGTCGGCAAGCGTCGTGGTGGCAAGGTCGCGAATGCAGTCAGCACTGCGTCGGTTGCGAAATACCGTGATCCGAAGAGTGGTGCAACGTGGTCGGGCCACGGTCGTGCGCCGCAGTGGATTGCCAGCGCAAAGGACCGAAGCAAGTTCCTCATTGACGACGCTTCCCCAGCCTCTGCCCCCGTTAACGCAGATGCGAAACGAGCTGGAAACTACAAGCGAGGCCCCCAGCCGGCGCTCTATCGCGACCCGAAGTCTGGCGCAACGTGGAGCGGCCGCGGTCGTGCCCCGGCCTGGATCGCAAACGCGAAAGACCGCACGCGCTTCCTGATCGCAGACGCTGATAGCAAAGCTGTAGAGACCTCTTCCGCAACGAAGCCTGCGACCGCGAAGAAGGGTGCAGCCACCAAGAAATCGGCACCTGCCAAAAAGGCAACTGCGGCGAAGAAGGCAGCTACTGCTAAAAAAGCCAGCGTTGCGAAAACTGTCGCTCCTGCCAAAAAGGCAACCTCCGCCAAAAAGACTGCATCGGTTAAGGCCGTGAGCGCAGCAAAAGACGCAGCTCCGGTCAAGAAAGTGACCACCGCGAAGAAAGTAGCCACGGTGAAGAAAGCTGCTCCCGCCCGCAAGGCGTCGGCGAAAAAAGCCGCTACTGCGAACGTTCCCGTGCAGGATACGGCAATCGCATCTGCCGCTCCCGAGACAGCCACGCAGGCAGCTGATCTGACGACGGCAACTGCATAAGGCGTCCTTCGCCACGCGGATACGGGGCGCCACTGGTGCCCGCCATTGCTACAGGTTTCAGAACATGAACAGACTTAAGCCTGTCTGCTACTTTTGAATCTGTCCACGCGTAGCCGCAGATATTGATGCACAGAGTGCTACCGATGCGCCCTGTGCTTCCAGGCCGCCGAGTCCCAACAGGATCGGCGGCTTTTCTTTGGTACATGGTTAGGAGCATCGTATCGATGCTCAACTATCGAACCAGATTGAATCGCCACCCAAACGATATATCGCTTCATTGGCCACTGGACGTTCGTACTGCCTTTACGCGCGCCGAGGCAACGATCGACGGCTCACTTAGTCGCCTGACTTTGAGTACCGGACATCTGCACCCTGTAATAACGAGTTCCGGGAGTTGCGAAGGGCACACAGATGACCTGAACCTTGCAAGCGGGAAGCACAAGTACATACCTGCTCCCAAGAATCGTCTGGCTAGTCCTGACAGCGAGAACTCTCGCGTGCTCTGTGATATCCTGGTGGAACACGACTTGCACAGGTTCAAATTGAAGGCCACGGAGCGAGTGGAGACAACCGGGATGGATGAAAGAAAGCGAGATAGCATCGTCGCCTACCTGCAGCGCAGGATGGCTGAATTCGATATCACACCAGAAGCCATTGCAGCATCAATCGCCAACGATCAGCGTCGACGAGATGCCGTGAGGTATCGCGACGCCTCTGGGAATAGCTGGGATGGCCTAGGCGTGGCCCCTCAATGGGTGGTAAGTGCGACCAGCGCTGGACAATCGGTCGAGCACTTCGCAGTGCCCAGAGCTGGGGAACTCCCGGCAACCAAGCGTGCTGGCGTAGACTGGCGCGACGATCCATTTGCGGGTAGTCGTCTCTCGACGGTCAGGCCAGCACATCATCAGGTTCCCTGAACGAGCAGATAACGTCCTATCGGATCTCGCCCCCACTTTGCGCAGATGTCTGCCCGATCGCGACGCAACCGCTTTCCAGCGGAGCGGATCTGCAAACACTGTCGACGAAGTCCGAGCTGGAATCTGAGGTAAGTCCGTCAGCTCCACAACCCTCCCTGACAGACTTAGCCATCGCGAAGGTTCTTCGGCTCGGCCTGCCCATGGCTCCCCTGCATAGATCAGGCTCTTCACGGATTTCCCGGCAGACCATTTGCGGAGACCGTAGTCGCCCACAACCTGCCGTCCCGGTAGCGGACGCACCTGTCGTAGGAACGACTGCATTTCCGCTAACCACGATTGGGCGCGTGAAGGAACGAATAGCTGGGATGGGGCGCACTGCGGCGCTCGAAGTCGCCCGTTCGCGCAAGCCCGCGTCGGCCCGTCAGGACGGGATAAGAAACCGGTCCCGGTTCTTCGCACCTTTGATCCAGTCAGGCGCCCGTCCCCGGCCCGACCAGGTGGCGCCGGATTTCGGATCCTGGTATTTCGCGGGTGAAGCCCCTGCAGTGCC
>NZ_CAJMZK010000020.1:0-155869 GCF_905220265.1 Paraburkholderia sp. J67 | reverse complement strand
CACCGCGTAACGTCCAGTACGGCGGTAGCCCGGTGTAGTTGCCGCGCTGCCGTCCATAGAATCCCCCGCGAGAACCCGTTCGCCACCGATGCATGATCCCGTGCAGGAATCGGTGTACGCATAGGGAGAGGAAACATGTCCGCCATCATCGACCACGCCAACGACCTCGATCACCTGCTGGCCACCGCCGTGCAGGACGACAAGCAAGCCGGTATCTTCCGCTGCCGTCGCGATATCTTCACGAACGCCGAGCTGTTCGAACTCGAGATGAAACACATCTTCGAGAGCAACTGGGTCTATCTGGCGCATGAAAGCCAGGTGCCGAACAACAACGACTACTACACGACGTGGATTGGTCGGCAGCCCGTGGTCATCACGCGCGACAAGACCGGCGAACTGAACGCGGTGATCAACGCCTGCGCCCACAAGGGCGCGATGCTGTGCCGTCGCAAGCACGGCAACAAGGGCAGCTTCACGTGCCCGTTCCACGGCTGGACCTTCTCGAACACGGGCAAGCTGCTCAAGGTGAAGGACGAGAAGACCACTGAATATCCGGTGCAGTTCAACACGCACGGCTCGCATGACCTGAAGAAGGTCGCGCGCTTCCAGAACTATCGCGGCTTCCTGTTCGGCAGCCTCAATGCGGACGTGATGCCGCTCGAAGAGTACCTGGGCGAAGCGCGCACCATCATCGACCAGATCGTCGATCAGGCGCCCAACGGCCTTGAAGTGCTGCGCGGCAATTCCTCGTATGTGTACGAGGGCAACTGGAAGATGCAGATGGAAAACGGTTGCGACGGTTATCACGTCAGCACCGTGCACTGGAATTACGCCGCGACGATGGGCCGCCGCAAGGAAGAAGGCACCAAGGCGGTCGACGCGAATAGCTGGAGCAAGTCCGTTGCGGGCGTCTACGGCTTCGAGCACGGCCACATCCTGTTGTGGACCGAGACGATGAACCCCGAAGTGCGCCCGGTCTATCAGCAGCGCGACGAAATCAAGGCGCGCGTGGGCGAAGTGGCGGCCGATTTCATCGTGAATCAAACGCGCAACCTGTGCGTCTACCCGAACGTGTTCCTGATGGACCAGTTCAGCACGCAGATTCGCGTGGTGCGTCCGATCAGCGTGGATCGCACCGAAGTGTCGATCTTCTGCTTCGCACCCAAGGGCGAGAGCGCAACGGATCGCGCGACGCGTATTCGCCAATACGAAGACTTCTTCAACGTCACGGGCATGGGCACGGCCGACGATCTGGAAGAATTCCGCGCCTGCCAGAATGGCTATGCCGGTATCACGGCAATGTGGAACGACCTCTCGCGCGGCGCGCCGCTGTGGGTGGAAGGCGCCGACGAGAACGCGAAGAAGATGGGCCTCAAGCCGCTCATCTCGGGCGAGCGTAGCGAAGACGAAGGTCTGTTCGTCTGCCAGCACGAATACTGGGTACAGGTGATGCGCGACGCGCTGAAGAAGGAACGTCAGGAGACCGTAGCATGAGCTTCGATTATCAAACCCTCTGCGCGGTGCTTTATCGCGAGGCTCGCCTGCTCGACGATCGTCAGTGGGACGAGTGGCTCAGCTGCTATACCGAGGACGTGACCTACTGGATGCCGGCGTGGGACGACGATGACCAGATCACCGACGACCACGAAAGCCAGATCTCGCTGATGTACTACCCGGATCGCGGCGGCCTGGAAGACCGCGTGTTCCGCATCAAGACCGAGCGCAGCGGCGCGTCCACGCCGGAGCCGCGCACGAGCCACAACGTCACCAACGTGGAAGTGCTGGCCACGCGCGATAACGAAGTGGACGTGCGCTACAACTTCCAGACGCTCAACCATCGTTACCGCACGACCGATTTTTTCTACGGCACGATGTTCGTCACGCTGCGCCAGGTCGAAGGTCAGTGGCTGATTTCCTATAAGAAGATCGTGCTGAAGAACGACTATATCCGGCAGGTCCTCGACGTCTACCACGTGTAAATAGCGTTCGACGTCGACAGCAACACTACAAGGCAGTTGGAGGAGGTACCCATGTCCAGTTTCAATATTGCGCTGAACTTCGAAGACGGCGTCACACGCTTCATCGAATGCAAGGCCGGCGAAAAAGTTCTCGACGCAGCGTTTCGCGCTCGCATCAATCTGCCGATGGATTGCTCGGACGGCGTGTGCGGTACGTGCAAATGCAAGGCCGAAAGCGGCCGCTACGATCTCGGCGATGACTATATCGAAGACGCGTTGAGCGAAGACGAAAAGGACGGCGGCCTCGTGCTCACGTGCCAGATGGTGCCGCAAAGCGATTGCGTGATTTCGGTGCCGGCTTCGTCGACGGTCTGCAAGACGGGGCAGAGCAAGTGCGCCGCCACTGTTGCGAAGATCGAACTGCATAACGACGCCGCCGTCGTGCTCGAACTGGACGTGCAGGCGAATGCGCCCGTGTTCCTGCCGGGCCAGTACGTCAATATCGATGTGCCTGGTAGCGGCCAGCATCGCTCGTATTCGTTTTCGTCGGCGCCCGGTGAATCGAAGCTCAGCTTCCTGATCAAGAAGATTCCCGGCGGTGTGATGAGCACGTGGCTCGAAGCCGCGAAGACAGGCGACGCGCTCGAACTGATCGGGCCGCTCGGCAGCTTCTATCTGCGCGATGTGCAGCGCCCGCTGCTGTTCCTCGCGGGCGGCACGGGTCTCGCGCCGTTCCTCTCGATGCTCGAAGTGCTCGCGCGCGCAAACTCGCAGCAATCGATTCATCTGATCTATGGCGTGACGCGCGATCTCGACCTCGTGCAAGTCGATGCAATCGAAGCCTATACCGCGAAGCTGCCGAATTTCAGCTTCAGCACCGTGGTGGCGGACGAAGCCTCGACGCATCCGCGCAAGGGCTGGGTCACGCAGCATATTCCCGCCAATGCGCTCAACGATGGCGATGTGGACGTCTATCTGTGCGGGCCGCCGCCGATGGTCGATGCGGTGCGAAAGCACTTCGACGACAACGGCGTGAAGCCCAACAGCTTCCACTACGAGAAGTTCACACCCAACGTCGTGGCGAAGGCGGCATGACCATGCAACGATTCTCAGGCAAGGTCCTGGTCGTGACCGGCGCGGCCCAGGGTATCGGGCGCGGCGTGGCGCTGCGCGCGGCCGCTGAAGGCGGCAAGGTGCTGTTCGTCGATCGGGCCGACTTCGTGAGCGAAGTGGCGGCCGAGGCGGGTGGCGATCACACCGCCGGCTTCGTCGCCGACCTCGAAACCTATGAAGGCGCGCGCGCCGCGATGGCCTTCGCAGTGGAGAAGTTCGGCGGGATCGACATTCTTATCAACGGCGTGGGTGGCGCGATCCGCATGCGTCCGTTCGCGGAGTTCGAGCCCGAGCAGATCGACGCGGAAATTCGCCGCTCGCTCATGCCCACGCTCTACACCTGCCACGCCGTGCTGCCGCATCTGCTCGCGCGCGGTGGCGGTACGATCGTCAATATCTCGTCGAACGCCACGCGCGGGATTCGCCGCGTCCCATACTCGGCGGCCAAGGGCGGCGTGAATGCGATCACGCAGTCGTTGGCGATGGAATACGCGGAGCACAATATTCGCGTGGTCGCCACTGCACCTGGCGGCACCAATGCGCCGCCGCGCCGCGTGCCGCGCAATGCCGCGGGCGACAGCGCGCAGGAACAGGCGTGGATGAGCGAGGCCGTTCATCAGGTGACCGAGTCGACTTTCTTCAAGCGCTATGGCAGCCTTGACGAGCAGGTTGCGCCGATCCTGTTCTTCGCCTCGGACGAAGCGAGCTATATCACCGGATCGGTGTTGCCAGTCGCGGGCGGCGATACGGGTTAATATCCAGTCCGTTGAGCGAGCAACAATAATAGAAAAATCAGAACGGAGACAGACATGACTGATCGCAAGGCCATCATTCCGGCGGGCATGGAAGCGGTATACGACAAGATCCGTTACGCGCCTGCCGTGAAAGCCGGCAACACCGTTTACGTGTCCGGCCAGATCGGCCGCAACGCGGCGATGCAACTGGTCGAAGGTCGCGAAGCGCAGATGGTCCAAGCGTTCGAGAATCTCGGACTGGTGCTGGAAGCGGCGGGCGCATCGTTCGCCGACGTGGTCGATCTGACGACCTTCCATACCGACATGCGCGATCTGCCCTTGTTCATGCAGGTTCGCGACCGGTATCTCCAGACCGATCCGCTGCCCGCGTGGACGGCGGTGGGCGCCCATATGCTGGGCGGTGCGCCCGGCTACATCGTGGAAATCAAGGCCGTAGCCGTCGTGCGGGACTGAGCGTCGAGGAACCCTTACGTGTCCAACACTCCCATCGCCGCCGTCCTGCCGCATCGCGCGCACGATCTGGCGCGTCTGCAAACGCTCGCGCGCAACGGCGAGCCTGATGTCACCATTACCGTCATCGGCAAATACAACCACGGCAAGAGCCGGCTGCTCAACGAATTGATCGGGCAGGACGTATTCGCCGTGGCGGACCGGCGCGAGACGGTGCAACTCGCGGATACCGTGCAGCGCAACGTGCGCTGGCTCGATGCGCCGGGTCTCGATGCGGATGTGGGCAGCGAGGACGATCGTCACGCCTTCCACGCAGCATGGCTGGAGTCGGATATTCGCCTCTTCGTGCATGCCGCGAAGGAAGGGGAGCTCGACGCGAAGGAGCGCGAACTCCTGCTCGAACTGCACGCGGACGGCGCGCGAACGCAGCGCCAGACGGTGTTCGTGCTGACGCAGATCGACCAGCTCGCCGACGATACCGAACTCGATAAAGTGCGCGAAGCGATCGTCCGGCAGGCACCGGGTGTTGTGCTCAATGCGGTTTCGGCCACGCGTCATCGCAAGGGCGTAGAGGGCGCGAAATTGCTGATGCAGGAAAGAAGCGGTATTCCTGCATTACAGGCGACGCTGGACGCAGCGCTCGGCAACGTGCCGCAAGCCCGCGCCCACGAACGTGCGTTGCTGCTTGACGAAATTCGCGCGGAATTGAATCAGTTTCGAGATCAATGCGAGGCTACGCTCGCAAGTTCGTTGCAGACGCAACTAGACCAGCGTCAGGCTTTCGATAGCGGTTTGCAAGCCGTCATCGAACAATCCGCCGTGAAGATCGAAACGATGCTCGACTCACTGGGCGAAGATCACGCCATCAAGCCCGATACGGCCAAGGACGCCTACGCGCTCACGGCGGGCAAGCTGGAGCGCGCGCATATCCAGATCGCCTATTCGCGCGCCTGCATCGAAATCGACGGCTTTCTCGCGGGCCACGGTGTCGTGGGCCTGCCGGGCGAGCAGCAAACCGCGGCGCGCAGCCTCAATTCGGTGATGATCGCGGTGCTGGGCGTCTCCGTGAAATTCCGCAAGGATCTGCGCCGGATGTTCTGCGAAGCGGCAGGGCGCACGCGTTTACAGGAGCAATTCACGCACTATTACGAATTGTCGGCGGACAGACAGGCGCTGGTCGCACAGATCGAACACACCACGGAAGCCATCGCGGCCATCGAGCGTGCTTTTGCGGCGTTGCCTGCGCTGGAGCCGCGCACATGAAAGCGGACGTGAGCGCCGAGCAGCGTTTTATCGCCGGCATTGATGCGTTTGAGTTCACAGCGCAGGATATCGAAGCGATGTTGCGCTCGCTCGACGCCTGGACCGGGCAACTGGAACGCGATCTCGAAGCGCACCGTTTGGCCTGGCCGGGATTGACGGCACATCACGCGCTGGCGCAAGAGGCCGGGGCGATCAACGCGATACTGCGCGATGGCGTCGAAGTCTGGGCGCAGCAGTGGAGCAACCGAGAAGCGGTGCGTGCGCTGGCCAACCGCTTCGACGACAAACTCCTGTTGCTGGTCTTCGGCAAATTCAACGCGGGCAAGAGTTCGTTCTGCAATCTGCTGGCCGAGCGCTTTGCGGCGCACGGCAAGTCGGTCGAATATTTCCATGTCGATGCGGGCCAACTCGTTGAAACCTCGGCGCGATTCGAGGAAGGCACGACTGAAACCACGGCGCGTTTGCAGGGTGTGCGCCTCGCCCATAACCTGGTGCTGCTAGACACGCCGGGCCTGCATTCAGTGACGCCCGAGAACGCGGCGCTCACGCAGCGCTTCACGGAAAGCGCCGATGGCGTGCTTTGGCTGACCAGCTCCGCGTCGCCGGGCCAGGTGCAGGAACTCGACCAGCTTGGGCGCGAACTGCATCGCCACAAACCGCTACTGCCGGTCGTCACCCGCAGCGACTTCTACGACGAAGACGAAATCGACGGCGAGATCCGCAAGTGCCTGTGCAACAAGACGGCAGAGAATCGCGCTGGTCAGGAAGCCGATGTCGAGCAACGTGCGAAGGACAAACTCATTGCGATGAACGTCGAAACGACGTTGCTGAGAACGCCGGTTTCGGTTTCCGCTTATATGGCGCGCGAGCAAAATCAGGGCGCTGCCGCCATGATCGACGCCGGTTTCGAGCGCCTGTACGCCGCCTTGATCGCCATGACCGAACCGGCATTGGCCTACAAGCGGCGCAAGCTTGCCGAGGTCGTGCTCCATGATCTCGAAGAGAACGTGCTGGGCCGCTTGAGCCGTGAGGCGCTGCCACGTCTTTCGCAGTGGATGGCGTCGTTAGAGAGCGCACGCGCGTCGCTTGCACAGCAGCAGGAGCAGATTGCCCATGTCGCCTGGCGCAGCGTGATTCCCACTTTGCCGACGTTACTGGAACGGCACGCGGCCGCGCGCGATGTGAGCGCGGTTCGTGCGAGCGTTGGTCAGTCCGTTAGGGAAGCGTTCGAGCGGGAGGCCAACAGGCGAATGGGCGATTACGTGTTCGAGACCGACGTCTCACTCGCCGCCATTACGCTGAACGACGATATCCACTACGAGAGCATCACGGTAGAAGCGCAAGGGCAGGTTGTGGGTATCGACTACAGCCGGCTCTACGCCGCGCTGGAAGCCGCGATCCGCACGAGCCTGGCGCGTCTCGCTAGCGACGCCGCCGCGCAGTGCCGTGCGGCGCTCGATCGACTGGCCGAACGCGCCGCATCGCTCGAAGCCGTCATCGAGCAACGCGAACGCGACCTGCACGATCTGAAGCGCGAACTGCGCCATCCCTGAGCGTCGTCAAGCCATCAGCCCTTGCTCGCGTTCGCCTCGCGATCGGTCGGCGTGAGATAGGTCATGCCGGCCTCATCGTACAGATCGTAGATGAGTTGCAGCATGCGCTGGAGGTCTTCGGATTCGTCGAGCATGCGCATACTCATGATGATCGGCGAGACCAGATTGGCGTCGTCCAGATCCTTGTAGAGGATGTCGTCGCGCTTGAGGCCATAGACGCTCTTTGGCACGATCGAAATCCCTTCGCCCGCCGCCACCAACCCGAGCGCCACCTGCAACTCACGCGTTTCCAGCACGCGGCCGGGATTGAGCGCGCGATCGTGGAAGGCCGCCAGCACCTGGTCCGCGTAGCTCGGGCGCGGCGACTTCGGGAAGATGATGAGGGTTTCGTGCAGCAGATCGTGCAGCGACAGCACCGTCTTCGCGTCGCCCAGCGCATGGCCTTGCGGCAGCGCCACGATCATGCGCTCCTCGCGCAAGACGACGCGGCGAATACTCGGATCGTCCAGACGAATGCGCCCGAAGCCCACGTCGATGCGGCCTTCCTTGAGCGCCTTGATCTGGTCCATCGTGGACATTTCATGCAGGCTCAGCTCGACCTCGGGATGCTGCTGGCGATAGCGCCGGATGATCTTCGGCAGCATGCCGTAGAGCGTCGAGCCGACGAAGCCCACCGATAAATCGCGCTCGATCTTGCCGACGCGGCGCGTCATGGATTCGAGTTCGACGGTCTGCGCGAGCAGTTGCGTGGCGTGCTGATAGAAGAAGCGCCCGGTGTCGGTGAGCTTGAGCGGGCGCGAGTTGCGCTCGAATAGCTGCACGCCGAGGATTTCCTCCAGTTGCTGGATCTGGCGGCTCAAGGGCGGCTGCGCGATGTGGAGCCGCTGCGCGGCGCGCGTGAAGCTGCGTTCTTCGGCGACCGCTACGAAATAGCGAAGATGGCGCAACTCCATGTTCCAACCTCTGGGATATTGATCGACTGTAAAAGGGCGCGAAAACCGAGTCTCATTATACCTTCCGGGCATGAAATGACGCGCTCGAAACCGGCCACTCCGTCTCGATAATAGTTGAAATTTTCAACTATTTGTCTATACTCCCGTGCGTCGCCGGTGCAAGCCGGTTTATCCGATGGGAGCGCCCGCTTGGCTTCAGGTCCGAACCCCGGCTTTCTCACCTTCAGGCTCGATCTTGCGAGCGCGCTGCTTAGCGAGCGCGCCAATGCGATCTACCGCGAGCGCTGGGGGCTCGACGTGCGCGCGTTGCGCGTGTTGCGGCTCGTCTGCTCGGAAGCGGGCATCACGCCGAAGGCGGTATCGCAGCGCTCGTTGATCGAAAAGACCTTGCTGTCCAAGACGCTTGCCGAACTCGAGGCGCGCGGCCTGATCGCGCGCGACACGCACGCGCAGGACCGCCGCAGCATCGCGCTGAGCGGCACGCCCGAAGGCGTGGACGTGGCGCAGGCATCGGCGAAAGTCGGCGCCGCGCTTGAGGGTGAACTGGCCGCCGCGTTGACGGCAGCCGAGCGCAAGACGCTTGACCGGCTGCTCGAAAAACTTTCGGACAGCTTGCTTGACGGCGCGGGTTGATCAAAGCGGATCAACCCCGCTTGATTGAACCATCGCGCCCTGTTGAATTCACGAGGAGTCATTCATGACGAGACTGATCGAAACGCTGGCGCCCGCGATCGGCGCGCTGCTGCCCGAACTCGAGGCGATTTACAAGGACTTCCATGAGCATCCCGAACTGTCGATGCAGGAATTCCGCACCGCGAAGATCGTCGCCGATTACGTGGAAAAACTCGGCTACGAAGTCACGCGCGAAGTGGGCGTGACCGGCGTGGTCGCGCTGCTGCGCAATGGCGAAGGCCCGGTCGTGATGCTGCGCGCCGACATGGATGCGCTGCCGATGGCCGAAGCCACTGGCCTGCCGTACGCGAGCAAGGTCGTGACGAAGGACGAGGACGGCGTGCAGGTGGGCGTCGCGCATAGCTGTGGACACGACATGCACGTGACCTGGCTGCTGGGCGTCGCGCGCCTGATGGCGGAACATCGTGGCGCGTGGAGCGGCACACTCATGGCCGTGTTCCAGCCCGGCGAGGAAGTGGGGCGCGGCGCGCGCAGCATGGTCGACGACGGCATGCTCACGCGCTTTCCGAAGCCCGATGTGATCCTCGGCCAGCACGTGATGGTGGGCGCGGCGGGCAGCGTGGGCTATCGCAGCGGCACGATTCTTTCGGCGGGTGACAGCCTCAAGGTGAAGCTGTTCGGACGCGGTTCGCACGGCTCGCAACCGCAGACCTCGATCGACCCCGTCATCATGGCGGCGTCCACGACGCTGCGCCTGCAAACCATCGTCTCGCGCGAGATTTCGCCGCGCGACAGCGCCGTGCTGACGATTGGCAGCCTGCAGGCGGGCACCAAGGAAAACATCATCCCCGACGACGCCACGCTCAAGCTCAACGTGCGCACCTACGACGAGGACGTGCGCGAGTACATGCTCGGCGCAATCCGTCGCATCTGCTGCGCCGAATGCACGGCCTCCAACGCGCCGCGCGAGCCGGAGTTCACGACGCTCTCCAGCTACCCGCTGACCGTCAACGACGACGCCACCACACAACGCCTGCGCACGGCCTTCGAAGCGCATTTCGGCGAGCGCGCCTACGAAGCCGAGCCTGCGGCGGCCAGCGAGGACTTCAGCGTGTTCGGGCGTGAATGGGGCGTGCCGTACGCCTTCTGGTTCATCGGCGGCACCGATGCCGAGGTGTTCGAAAAAGCCCGCGCCGCGAAGAAGATCAACGAAATTCCGAGCAATCATTCGCCGCGCTTTGCGCCGGTGATCGACCCGACGCTGCGCGCCGGTCTCGAAGCGATGCTCTGCGGCGCGGGCGCGTGGCTCGGCCAACCTGCCGCCCTGGACGAACCGATGAGCGAGGCGGCGTGAGCATGGAACTGGGCGCGCACGTCAGCGCGCATGTCAACGCCCATACCGCGTACACGGCGCTCGACCTGATCGGCACGTTCGCCTTCGCGATCTCGGGCGCCGTGGCCGCGCGCCAACGGCGCCTGGATCTGTTCGGCATCCTCGTCGTGACCTTCATGGTGGCGTGCGGCGGCGGTATCGTGCGCGATGTCTGTATCGGTGCGATTCCGCCTGCGGGCTTGTCGAACTGGGCTTATATGGCGGTCACGGTGGCCGCAGCGGTGCTGACCATCTACGCTTATCCGCAGGTGCGGCGGCTGCGCCATCCGGTGCTGTTCTTCGATGCAATCGGCCTTGGCCTGTTTGCGGTCGCGGGCGCGCAGAAGACGTGGATCTGGACCGATAGCGCCGAAACCGCGATCGTGCTCGGCATGGTGAGCGCGGTGGGCGGCGGGGTGCTGCGCGATATCCTGCTTTCGCGTGTGCCTGCGATCCTGGAGCGCGAGATTTACGCATCGGCGGCGCTCTTGGGCGCGGGGCTTCAGGTGGGGCTCACGTATATGGACTGGTCCACGTTCTGGACGCCGTGGGTCGCGACGATCGCCTGTGTGGTGCTGCGTTTGTCGTCGCTGTATTTCGGCTGGCGTCTGCCGGTGTTCCATACGCGCGAAATCAAAAAGAAAGCGCGCGCGCAGGACGAGACGGTGCAGGCCAGCCAGGATGCGCGGCACGACGCGCGCTAAGCGCGCCGGGTGCACCTCGCCGGCCACACCTCGCCGGCCGCATTAACTACCTGATTTCAGGCTTCGAAAACGATATCCGCCGTGCGTACGGCGCTAATGCGCGGGCCAAAGCTGCGCATGCTGGAGAGCGTCTGATTGTGGTGTTCGCGGATCGTGGCCGCCGTGGCGTGGTGTTTGTCGTGCGTGGTGTGCGCGTCGGCGGCGAGCGTCACCGTGAAGCCGTTGGCGGCCGAACGACGCGTGGTCGTATCGACGCAGAACTCGGTCGCGTAGCCGCAGATCACCACATGCGTGACCGCGTGTTTCGCGAGAATCTCGCCCAACTCCGTGTTCAGGTACGAGTCCGGCGTGCGCTTGCCAACGCGATAGTCGCCGGCTTGTGCATTCGCGGCATCGGCGATTGCCCAGGCCGTGCTGCCCGGTACGAGTTCTTCGTCTTCATGCTGGACGAACACCACGGGCACCTGCGCCGCGCGGGCGCGCTGCGTCAAGAGGCGAACGTTTTCGGCGAAGTTCGTCGCGTCGCCGGGCAGCGGATCGGTGGCGACGAGACCGTTCTGGAAATCGATCACGAGCAATGCAGTCGTCATAACACGTTCTCTGGGTAAAAGACGATTCTAGCCGCTCGCCTTTTCCTCGAACAACGCCAAGCCGATCAGACTCACGATCCCGCAACCCAGCACGTACCACGCGGGCGCATAGAAACTCCCCGTCGCGCGCCAGAGCGCGCCCACCGCGAGTTGCGCGAAGCCTCCGAACAGCGTCACGCCCACCGCGTAAATGATGCCGAGCGAAGTTGCGCGCACTTCGGGACGCAGCGCTTCGAGAATCATCAGAAAACCGGCGGGACTCGTGAGCGTCATCAGCCCGATCAACACGACGGCCACGATCAGCACCGTGCCTACCGTCGGCCATGCGGCAATGGCGGCGAACGCGGGAAAGAGCAGGGCGAGCGAGACGAGCGAGCCACCCACGAGCAAGGGCTTGCGACGCGGCAAGCGGTCCGCCAGCTTGCCTGCGAAGGGCGAACCGACGAGCAGCACCACGCCCGCCGCGCAGCCGCTCGCCGATGCGGCGGCCGTCGGCATATGCAGCGTGAGCGCGAGGAACGCGGGCAGAAAGAACACGATGGTGTACATCGTGCCCGTGCCGCCGATTACCAGCATCGTGCCCGCCACGATCACGCGCAGCGGCAGCTTGCGGCGCACGGGCGCGGCTTGTCTCTCGCCGGGCGCGGCAACGGGCAGCGTATCGTCAAGGGTCGAGCGCAGGTAAAAGCCCAGCGGGCCGATGGCCAGACCAATCAGGAACGGCACGCGCCAGCCCCACGTAATCAGCTGCGCGTGCGAAAGCGATTTCGACAGCAGCAGCGCGATCAGCGCGCCCGCGAGCGCAGCGCCGCCCTGGCTCGCCATCTGCCAGCTCACCAGCGCGCCGCGCCGGCCTTCGCGGCCCGCTTCCATCAGCAGCGTGGTGGCCGCGCCCACTTCGCCGCCCGCCGAAAAACCTTGCAGCAGACGCCCGAGCACGATCAGCGCGGGCGCAGCGAGGCCAATCTGCGCATAGGTGGGCGCGAGACCGATCAAGCCGGTGCCCAGCGCCATCAACAGCACCGTGAGGATGAGCGCGGGCTTGCGGCCCGCGCGATCTGCGTACGCGCCGATCATCACGCCGCCGAGCGGCCGCACGACGAAGCCCACGCCAAAGGTCGCGAGCGACATCATCAGTGAAGAGAGGGCATCGTGCGCCGGAAAGAACAACTGGCCGATGAGCGCCGAAAAGAAGCTGTAGACGGTGAAGTCGAAGAACTCCAGACCGTTGCCGAGCGCGGCGGCCAGCACCATCGTGCGGTTGTTGCGCGTGCGCGGGGTTCCGTGCGCGGCTGCGCGTTCGTGTACGACATTCATGCGGATGCCTCGATTTCCATAAAGCCGGGTGGTGCGCTATTGCGCTCGCGCAGCGGCAGGCCAGATCAAAGCCGCGTGCCGCTGCGGATGCTGCCTCAAAAGCTTACTGACTGCCCTTGAGCCCTTCGTCGTCGCGAATGATGATCTTGCTCGTGACCGAGCGCACACCGCTCACGCCTTGCGCGACGGACGTGGCCAGCGCGATCTGGCTTTCGTTGGCGACCACGCCCGAGAGCGTGACCACGCCGTCACGCGCGCGCACGCGAATGAAGCTCGATTTCAGCCCTTGCTTGCGTGCGGCCTTGAGTGCGTGACGCACGTTGACGGCGAGCGCCCGATCCGCGCCCGACGAAGCCGCGACGGGCGGCGTGGCCTGCTGGGCGCCTGGCGTGGCGCTGGCTTCGCTGCCGCCTTGCGCGTACACGTTCAGGCCTGCGTTCATGCAGAGCGCGGCGGCGGCCACGCGCAGCGCGATACGCCGATTCAGGGTGATGCTCATGGTGTCTCTCCTCTGTCGATGTTTTCGATGATGTCGATGCGCGTGGATCAGAACTTGTGGTACATGCCCACGAGCACGAGGTGCGGCGACTGATACATTTCCGTGCCCGTGCTGCCGGTGTAGCTGTTGTTGATGTTGTCGACGGTCGGCTGCTGCGACGGGTAGCGGCCGTAGGTCGGCGTCGTGCCCGTGTTGTGGATCACCGCGCCGCGCACATAGAGGGCCGTGCGCTTCGAGAGGTCGTAGTCGTAGCCGAGCGTGAGGCCATACGAATGGCTGCCCGTGCCGGCCACGTCGCGATACGCCACTTCGACGCGGAAGTCATTGCGCTGCTGATAGCGATAGAGTCCGCCGAGCGTGTAGAGCGAGGCCACGCGGTCGCCTTCCAGACGCGGCGCGAGGAAGCTGTAGCCCGCCGAGAGCACATAATGCCCCGCATCGTAAAGCAGGCCAGCCGCGAAGTTATCGGTGCGTACGTACTGCGAAGTAGTGAGCGCATTCAGCCCATAGTTGCCCAGATAGCTCAGCGTGCCGAACAGATGGCCGTCGAAGTAGTTCAGCGCGACGGAGCGCGTCACGATGGTGGGCGCGCTCGAGCTGTTGTCGTGCAGCGCCAGGGCCACCTGCGCGTTGAGCGGCCCGAACCACGGCGACGAGTAGCTGATGGCGTTCGACAGACGGCTCGCCTCGAAGCTCGCGCCCGGACCGAGATCGTAGACCCACGCCGTCATATAGGCGACGGTGGAAACCGTGCCCACCTGGCCGAACACGTCGATGAAGAGCGGCACGCCCACATCGTCCTGCAAGCCGAGCTTCAGTTCGCCGGTCTTCTGCGAACCGATGCTCACCCACGCCTCGCGGTTAAAGAGCGTGTTCGCGGTGCCCAACTGGCCGTTCGCGGCATTGAAGCCGTTTTCGAGGTCGAAGCGCACGCGATAGCCGCCGCCCAGATCCTCGACGCCATAGAGGCCGATCTTCGAGGTCCATTCCCCGCCGCTTTGCTGCACGAACGCCGTCTGCGCGCCCTTGGTGAAACCGATTGACTGGTCCACCGCGCCATAGAGGCGCACGCCCGGCGAATAGGCGCCGGTGGTCGCGTAGGGCACGCCCTGGAAATAGTCTTCGAGGAACAGGTTCGAAGCCTGCGCGTGTGCGCCGAGCGAGGCGCCGCTCATGACGGTTGCGCAGGCAACGAGTCGCGCCGCGCGTGCAATACGCGTGGGCACGGATGCGGATTCCCCGTCGCTTGGGAGGTGTGGCGTGATGCTGCTTGCTGACATTTATAGGCTCTTTAGGTGGGTCAGAAACTGCGGGGAAAGCGGCGCGCGCGGGGGCGAGAAGTGGGTGCGCGGCGCCGTCGTCAATGCGCCCCTGTGGCGCGGCATCCCTGTCTCGTCAGGACGCCACGCGTCCAGGCGTGGGGCAGGGGGCGTTCAGCCGTGGCGCAGATAGCGCTCGACGAGCGCAACGAACCACGCCGCGCCATAGGGCAGCGCGTCGTCGTTGAAGTCATAGCCGGGGTTGTGGACCGAGCAACCGCCCACGCTGCCCACGCCATTGCCGAGCAGCACGTAGCAGCCAGGCAGCTTCTCGGTCATCCAGGAGAAGTCCTCGCTGCCCATCACGGCGTCGGGCATCATCGTGAGGCCGGTTTTGCCGACCAGCGATTCGATCGCCTCGATCGCCAGCTCCGTGGCGTGGCGATCGTTAATGAGCGGGCGCGAGATGGCCTGATACTCGACCGTCGCAGTCGCGCCATACGATTGCGCCTGGCGTTCCGCGATGCTGCGAATGCGCGACTCCAGCAGATTGCGTGTCTCGCTGTCGAGTGCACGCACGGAGAGTTGCAGCGTGGCGCTTTCGGGAATCACGTTGCCGGCCTTGCCCGCGTGGATCGCGCCCACCGTCACCACGGCGGCGCGGGTAGGTTCCACATTGCGCGCCACAATGCTTTGCAGCGCCATCACGATGCTTGCGGACGCAACTATCGGGTCGCAGCCCAGTTGCGGCATCGCGCCGTGCGCGCCGCGTCCGGTCACCGTGATCGTCACGGTATCGGACGACGCCAGCATGCAGCCGTGGCGCACCGCGAAATGTCCCACGGGCAGACCCGGCGCGTTGTGCAGCGCGAACACCTGGTCGCACGGAAAGCGCTCGAACAGGCCGTCGGCGATCATGCGCGACGCGCCGCCCAGGCCCTCTTCGGCGGGCTGGAAAATCACGTTGAGGGTGCCGTCGAATTCGGCTTCGGTCGCCAGATGATGGGCGGCGGCCAGCAGCGTGGCGGTGTGGCCGTCGTGGCCGCAGGCGTGCATGGTCTGCGCGACCGTGCTCGCGTAGGGCAGGCCGGTGCTTTCCTGGATTGGCAGCGCGTCCATGTCGGCGCGCAGGCCGATCGCGCGCTCCGACGTGCCGCGCCGGATGCGCCCGACCACCCCCGTGCCGCCGATCCCCGTGGTCACTTCATAGCCCCATTGCGCGAGTTGGCCGGCGACGAGCGTGGAGGTGCGCGTCTCGGCGAAACCCAGTTCGGGATGGGCGTGGATGTCGTGGCGAATCTGCACGAAGGGCGCGCGGCGCTCGCGCAGGGTCTCGACGAGGGCGGCGCGCCCGGCGTCGGTCGGGGTGGAACGGTTGGGCGAGGCGGCGTTCGGAATGGCGTTGGCTTGCGTCATGTCTGGGTTCTCTTGGCTGGCCGCGCGTTTTGCGGCGGCCTCTGGATCCACAGACTAAGGACGATCGGTCAAAATAAAAAAGCAAAAATCCGTATGTCGATAACCACTGGTAATATCCACCGCATCATGAAAATTCATCAACTGCGCGCGCTGGTTGAAATCGCCGCCACCGGCAGCATCAACGGCGCGGCGCGCCGGCTGCATGTGACCCAGCCCGCCGTCACCAAAGCGGTGCGCGATCTGGAGGACGAATGCGGGGTGCGCCTGCTGGAGCGCAACCCGTGGGGCGTGGTGCCGACCGCCGAAGGCGCGGCCTTGCTCCAGCGCGCCCGCACCGTGGTGCGCGAACTGGAGCGCGCGGAGGAAGATCTCGCGCAACTCAAGGGGCAGCGCACCGGCAAGCTCGTGATCGGCGTGACGCCGATTGCGGGCACGGCGGGCCTCGCCGAAGCGTTCGGCAATTTCCGCCGCCACTGGCCGCAGGTCACGGTCGAATTTCGCGAACTCGGCTTCAACCAGTTGCGCGAGAACCTGAGCAACCGCACGCTCGACCTCGCGTTCGCAGCCTTTCCGACCAGCCCCGGCGACGATACCGGCACGATCCGCCCGCTCTTCGCCTTCGATTCCGTGTTCGTGACGCGCGCCAACGGCGCCTTTGCGCAGGCGACCTCGCTCGCACAGGTCCAGGACGCCGAGTGGATCCATACCGACGTCACCGACGCCTATCCCACCAATATTCGCGCGATGTTCGAGCGCGAGGGCCTCGCGCCGCCCCAGCGCATCACGCGCTGCACCTCGTACGGCTTGCTCTACGGCCTCGCGCTCAACAACGACGCCGTGTTCGCCTGGACGCGCCACACGCTGGAGACGGCGGAACTCGGCCGTGCGTTCGTCGAACTGGATCTGCCGGTGCGGCCGCCCACCTTGCGGCTCTATCTGTTCTCGCCGCCCGAGGCGCAGATCACCAAACCGGCCGAGTATTTCGTCGATTGCATTCTTTCGGTGGCCGCCGAGCGCGCCCGTAGCGGCGTGGGCGGAACGGTCTTAACCGGCAGTTGATCCCCCACAACTGAAGTCACTGGTTCCGGCCATTTCGCGCGGCTATCGTTGCTGGCACAACGAAAGCAGCCCATGCGAAGGAACCGCCCATGACGACCGCCGTGCCCGCCGCCTCCCGATCCGCCGCCGCGCCGCTGGCCGCCAGCCGCGCGCGCCAGGCGATCGTCCTTGTCGCGCTGTTCGTGGCCTGGGCCGTCGCCTACACCGACCGCATCGTGATCGGCACGGCGATCATTCCGATCTCGCACGAACTGGGGCTTTCGGACGCCGCCAAGGGCTACGTGCTCGGCGCGTTCTACGCCACCTACGCGTTGATGCAACTGGGCGGCGGCGCGCTCGCCGACCGCTTCGGCGCGCGCCGCGTGCTGGTGGGCTGCCTCGCGCTCTGGTCGATTTTCACGGCGCTCACCGGCGCGGCCTGGTCGCTCGGCTCGCTGCTGGCGTTCCGGCTGTTGTTCGGCGTGGGCGAGGGCAGTTTCGCGCCCGCCAGTTCGACGGCCATCGTGCAGACTTTTCCGGCGCGGGTGCGCGCCCGCGTCCAGGCGCTCATGTGCAGCACCGTGTTTCTTGGTAGCGCGGCGGGGGCGGCTACGGTTGGCTGGACGATCGCGCGCTTCGGCTGGCGTCAGACTTTCGTGATGCTCGGCGCGCTCGGGGCAGTGGTGGCGCTCGCTCTGTTGGTGGTGCCGGGGCGTAAGGACATCGTGCACGACGATGCCGCCGCGCTGGAAGGCCGCCCGCGCTGGCGCGACATCGCGCGCGAGCCCTTGATCTGGCGCGTCGCGCTGACCTGGTTCGGCTGCTGTGTGCTCGCGCTCGGCCTCCAGGCCTGGTTGCCCACCTGGCTGATGCGCACGCGCGGTATCGATCTGCTGCATATCGGCTTTATTTCGGCGATCCCGCTGCTGGTGAGCTTCATCGGCACCAATGTCGCCGGTCACGCGATCGACCGTCTGCCCGCCGCGCGGCTCAAATACCTGCTCGCGGGCGGCGCGCTGGCGAGTGCGGCGTTCGCCGCCGCCATGCCCTTCGTCGCTTCGCTGGCTGCGCTGATCGCTTGCTGGACGCTCTGCATGCTCGCGTTCGACGTGGTCTATGCGAGTGTGTTCGCGATTCCGCTCAAGCACTTTCCGGCCAGCGTGGCCGGGCGCACCACAGGGCTCATCAACTTCGCCGGGCAACTGGCGGGCGCGATCTCGCCGGTCGTGGTGGGCGCGCTGGTCGGCCATGCGAGTGGTGGCTGGGCGACGGCGTTCGCGTTCCTCACGGGCGGCGCGCTGATCGCCTTCGTGGCCGCACTCGGATGCCGTTTCCAGTCACGCGCCAGCACGCTGGGCCACTGATTTCATTCGTTTTTTTCTGCAGCTTTCTTTCCGCATCGAGTCCTGCCATGAAATGCTTCGTCGCCGGTCTGCTCACCGAGACCAATGCCTTCGTCAACCTGCCCACGAGCCTCGAGATGTTCATGCGCGGCCACATTCCGCCCGGCGCCTGCCCGGACGGCGAGACGCCCACCGTCGGCGCGGAACTGCTCTGGGCTGCCAGGCGCCGCGCCGCCAAAGGCGAGTTCGAGCTGATCGAAGGCAGTTGTTTTCGCGCCACGCCCGCGGGCATCACGAGCCGCGAAGCCTACGAGACGATGCGCGAGCGGATTCTCGACGAACTGCGCGCCGCGCTGCCCGTCGATGCGGTGATGCTTGGCTTGCACGGCGGCATGATCGCTCACGGTTATCCCGACCCGGAAGGCGACCTGATCGCCCATGTGCGGGCACTGGCGGGCAAGGACTGCGTGATCGGCGTGGAGTTCGACCCGCACTGCATCGTCAACGACACGCGCCTGAACGCCAGCGACGTGATCGTGCTTTACAAGGAGTACCCGCACACCGATATGGTCGAACAGGCCGAGCGCGTGATCGACCTCGTCACGGCGATGGTGAAGGGCATGGCGCGCCCGCGCGCCTCGCTGTTCGACTGCCGCCAGATCGACTCCTATCCGACTACAGCGCCGGCGATGCGGGCACTCGTCGACCGGGCGAAGGCGATCGAGGCGGACCCGGATTCGGGCATCGTGTCGATTTCGATCGTCCACGGTTTCATCTACGGCGACACGCCCGACCTGAGCACGCGCGTGCTGGTCTACGCCCATGACAAGGCGCGCGGCGAGTCCGTCGCGCGCGAGTTGGGCGAGGCGCTCGTGGCGCTGCGCGGGCAGACGGCTTCGCCGTTGCTCTCAATCGACGCGGCCATCGACGCGGGTCTTGCCCCAACGGACGACGCAGCGAAACCCGGCCCCGTCGTGATCGCCGACCCCACCGACAATTCGGGCGGCGGCGCGCCCTCCGACAACACCGATGTGCTCGCCCGACTGATCGCGCGCGGCGTGCAGAACGTCGCGACTGGCCCGCTCTGGGACCCGGGCGCGGTGCAACTGTGCTTCGACGCGGGTCTGGGCGCGGTGCTGCCGCTGCGTATCGGCGGCAAGGTTGCGCCCACTTCGGGCCAGCCGATCGATGGCGTGGTCGAGGTGATCGGCCTCAAGCGCGGCGCCTGGCAGCGCTTCGGCCCGAGCCGCGTGGAGTGCGGCGACGCCGCCGCGATCCGGCTGGGCGGTATCGAGATCGTGCTCACGACGCAGCGCGCTCAGGCCTTCAGCCTCGAAGCGTTCGAGCAGGTGGGCATCGATCCGCGCGCGAAGCGCATGGTGTTCGTGAAGTCGGTCAATCACTTCCACGCGCATTTCGCGCCGATCGCGAGCCGCGTGCTTTACGTGGATGGCCTTGGCCCGCTCCAGCGCGACTATTCGAAAGTGGCTTACCAGAACGTGCGCCGTCCGCTCTGGCCGGTCGATGCCGAGGCCGCGCCCGCGCTGATCCGCTGAATGAGGCAATGAACGCGGCTGCCTCGATGGCGTAGGGCCGAAAGGGCGTTTATGGCAGACTGGCGGCCCGCATTCTTCTGTCCTTCGCCACCCGCACAGCGCCTATGAAACAGCATCAGCTCCATGCCTTCCTGGCGCTCGCGGCGGGCGGCAGTCTCACGCGGGCCGCCGCGAGCCTGAATCGCACCACGGCTGCCATTTCGAAATCGATCCGCGAACTCGAAGGCGAATTCGAAGTGCAGCTTTTCGAGCGCACGCCGCACGGCATGTCGCTCTCCGCGGCGGGGCGCGCATTTCTGCCACGCGCCCAGGCCGTGGTCGCCGAGATGACGCGCGCGCACGAGGAACTCGGCGCGTTGCGCGGCCAGCACGGCGGCCATCTGCGCATCGGTCTCACGCCCGCGGTGTCGGTGCTGATTGCGCCGGATCTGGTGGCGGGCTATATGGCGCGCCATCCCTCGGTGCAGGTCGAACTCTACGAGTATCAGCGCGAGCAGATGCTCCACCGCCTCGACGACGGCACCCTCGACGTGGCCTTGCACGCGGTCCCGTCGTTCTCCGAAACGCTACCCGATAGCCGCTCCCAACTCGTGTTCGAGACGACGTTCGCGCTCGTCACCGCGCGCGACGGACGCTACGCCCAGGCCACTTCGCTCGACGAACTGCACGAGGCGCGCTGGATCTACACCGATCCGAGCGGCGCGCAACAGCGTTACGTGGAAGCCGTATTCGAGCGGGCAGGCCTGGCCGCGCCCGCCAGCACGCTGATGTGCGCGGCCTCCGTGCCCGGCATCGCGCTCGCCGTAAAGATGGAAGCGGTGATGCTGGTCGCGCGGCCCATCGTCGAAACGCGGCGCGAACTGGTGGAACTGGCGTGCTTTCCTGATCCTCCCGCGCTGCGCGTGTGGTGCACCGTGCGCCACGCGGCCACGGCGCCCACGCAGGTGAGCGCTTTTCTTGAGGAAGCGCAGCGCTGGCAGAAGGACACGCAGATGCGAAACACCCAGCGCGCTGAAAGAAAAATGTAAGACCAGGGCGCTCACCCAGAATAACGACGCGCACGCGACGACCCAGCGTCGCGCGCTTACGACACCGTGTTCTTCGGGTTTTGCCCGATTGCGCAAAGTTGGATGCACATTTTGTCGCAGGCTGCTATAGTCCGGCCCCGCTGCGACCAGCCAGAAAGCACCATTCCAGATGACGCGCTATATTTTTCAGGCGTCATGTGTTTTCGGCGGTCCGCATCGAAAAAATGCGTTGCCGCCGGGCACAGCGCGGAGCACCCCAGCGGAGCGGGATTTATCGCCCCGTTCATCGGACCGCGAGCGCCATGCGCGCAACAGGACCACGCACGTGGCGCCTGGTGGCCCGGCCGGCACGGACAACGAAAGAAGAATCCACCTGGGAGCTGACGTGAAAAATCAACTGGGCGCTATCGTCCTGCTCGCAGCCAGCACGGCTGCCTCGGCGCAATCGAGCGTGACACTGTACGGCCGCGTCGACGGCGGTATCGAATATCTGAATCACATTGCCAATGGCAACGGCGGCACCTCCAGCCGCTGGAGCGCGGAAGGCGGCGACTGGGGCACCAGCATGCTCGGCATGAAGGGCACCGAGGATCTGGGCGGCGGCACCACCGCGCTGTTCGACCTCGAAACTGCGCTGCAGATCATGAATGGCACTTCGGGCGGCGGCAAGCTGTTCTCGCGCCGCGCCTATGTCGGCCTGAAGAACGACACGTGGGGCCAACTGCAGGCCGGCCGCAATCTCTTCATCGACAGCGACGGCGTGTGGGAATTCGACCCGTTCGTGCAGCAGGCCGTGTCGTCGGCTTCGCTCGTGCGCGGTCGCAACTGGCAGCAGACGAGCAACAACGTCGAGTACCACAGCCCCGTGTGGCACGGCCTCGACGTGCAAGGCCAGTACGCCTTCGGCAATCAGACCTCGGGCTTCAACAATGGCGCGGACGGCGACTTCGGCCGCTCCGACGGCATCATGCTGACCTACCACTCGTCGCTCTTCGACGTGCGCGGCATCTACGACGAACTGCGCGATTCGAACGGTCGCTTCTCCAATATCTTCTCGTCGTCGCGCGAGTACTTCGTGGGCGGCAACCTGCGCATGGACAAGTGGAAGTTCCAGGCGGCCTACACGCACTATGCGGCACCCGATTCGCCCGTGGGCGTGGCGGACAGCGCCGACCACTACTGGCTCGGCGCGACCTACCAGGCGACACCGCGCTGGGCCGTCACGGCCGCCGGTTTCTACATCCACGTGGGCGAGGGCAGCGGCGACGTTTCGCACGATCCGGGCAGCCACGCCATGCTCTACGCGCTCGGCACCACCTATAACCTGAGCAAGCGCACCTTCCTGTACGGCACGGTCGCTTACGTGGACAACAGCAAGAACGGCAACTTCTCGGTATTCGCGACGTCGCGCGACTCCAGCTCGCCCACCAGCCCGAACGTGGGCCAGGGACAGACCGGCGCGTACGTCGGGATGATGCACGTTTTCTAAAGCGGATAAAGCTTCTAAAGCGCTTCTCGAGCAACAGGTTTTTTCGCGGAGATTTTCCGCATTGCCGGCCACTGCGGGCGTAGCGCAGTGGCTGGACGACTCGCTGGCGTTCGCGCCGGCGCGCCTCGCCGCAGGCATCGTGTGACAGGCGATGCAGGCGGCGTCCTCAAAAGAAGGTTGAGATCATCATGTCCAGATCCAGAGAATCAACATCGTCGCCGGGGTTCATCGGCGTCATCACCCTACTATTTATCGCGCTCACTTCGCTCTATCTGCTGATAGGCGGCGCGTACCTGCTCTCGCTCGGCGGCTCGGCGTACTACGTCGTGACCGGCGTCGTGCTGCTGGCCGTCACCTGGCTGCTGTATCGCCGCAGCCCCACCGCGCTCGTGCTCTACGCGCTCGTGCTCGTGGGTACGGCCATCTGGTCGCTGTGGGAGTCGGGTCCCGACTTCTGGGCGCTCGCTCCGCGCTCGGGCGTGCTCGTCGTGTTCGGCGTGTGGCTCCTGCTGCTCGTGAGCTGGCGTCTCGAAGCGCCGCGCAAGCTGGGCGTGCAATCGCTCGTCGGCGCGCTCGTGATCTGGGCGGGCGTGCTCGTGTACGCCTCGTTCAACGATCCGCAGACGGTCAACGGCACGCTCGCCGCTTCGTCGGGCGCAGCGCCCGCGGCCAATCCGAACGGCATCGACGCCTCGGACTGGCCCGCCTACGGCCGCACCCAGGAAGGCACGCGTTACGCGCCGCTGCAGCAGATCACGCCCGATAACGTGAAGAACCTGCAAGTGGCCTGGACCTTCCGCACGGGCGACATGAAAGGCCCGAACGATCCGGGCGAGATCACCAATGAAGTTACGCCGATCAAGATCGGCAATCTGCTCTACCTGTGCTCGCCGCACCAGAAGCTCTTCGCGCTCGACGCGCAGAGCGGCACGCTCAAGTGGAGCTTCGATCCGAAGCTCCAGCCGGACCCGTCGTTCCAGCACGTGACCTGCCGTGGCGTGTCGTATGTCGATCTGTCGGCGAATGCCGCAGCACCGGCGGCTGCTGCACCGGCTAGCGATGCGATGGCTGCGGCTTCGGACGCGGCTGCTGCATCGGCGCCGCAAGCCGCCGCACCGGCCAGCGACGCTGCTGCCACCGTGGCCGCATCGGCGACGGCTGCTTGCCAGCGCCGTATCTATCTGCCGGTCAACGACGGCAAGCTCTATGCGCTCGACGCACTCACGGGCGAGCGTTGCGCGGGCTTCGGCAATAACGGCGAGCTCGATCTCCAGCACGCCATGCCGGTCACGACGCCTGGCATGTACGAGCCGACGTCGCCGCCGGTCGTCACCAGCAAGGTGATCGTCGTTGCGGGCGCGGTGGAAGACAACTTCTCGAACCGGGAACCGTCGGGCGTGATCCGCGGTTTCGACGTGCGTACGGGCGAACTCCTCTGGGTGTTCGACACGGGCGCGAAGGACCCGAACCACATCCCGGGCCCGGGCGAGCACTACACCTGGAACTCGCCGAACTCGTGGGCGCCGTCGGCTTACGACTCGAAGCTCGACATCGTCTATCTGCCGATGGGCGTGAAAACGCCGGACATCTGGGGCGGCGACCGTACGCCTGACATGGAGCGTTTCGCAAGCGGCCTGCTGGCGCTGCACGCTTCGACCGGCAAGCTGGCCTGGTTCTACCAGACCGCTCACCATGACCTCTGGGACATGGACATGCCGTCGCAGCCGACGCTCGCCGACATCACGACCAAGGACGGCAAGACCGTGCCGGTCGTGTACGCCCCGGCGAAGACCGGCAACCTGTTCGTGCTCGACCGCCGCACCGGCGAACCCGTTGTGCCCGCACCCGAAATGCCGGTTCCGCAAGGCGCCGCGCCGGGCGACCACGTCTCGCCGACGCAGCCGTTCTCGGACCTGACGTTCCGTCCGAAGAACCTGCTCACGGACAAGGACATGTGGGGCGCGACGATGTACGACCAGCTGGTCTGCCGCGTGATGTTCCACAAGCTGCGTTATGAAGGCACCTTCACGCCGCCGTCGCTGCAAGGCACGCTGGTGTTCCCGGGCAATCTGGGTATGTTCGAGTGGGGCGGTATTGCGCTCGACACGGATCGCCAGATCGCCATCGCCAACCCGATCGCGCTGCCGTTCGTTTCGCGTCTGATCCCGCGTGGTCCGGGCAATCCGCAGGAACCGCAACCGGGCGCCAAGGGCAGCGGCACGGAATCGGGCATCCAGCCGCAGTACGGCGTGCCGTACGGCGTCACGCTGAACCCGTTCCTCTCGCCGTTCGGCCTGCCGTGCAAGCAGCCGGCATGGGGCTACATCGCGGGTATCGACCTGAAGACCAACGAGATCGTCTGGAAGAAGCGTATCGGTACGGTGCGTGACAGCTCGCCGATTCCGCTGCCGTTCAAGATGGGCATGCCGATGCTGGGCGGCCCGATGATCACGGCGGGCGGCGTGGCCTTCATCGGCGCGACGGCGGACAACTTCATCCGCGCGTTCGACGTGAACAACGGCAAGCAGCTCTGGGAAGCCCGCCTGCCGGCTGGCGGCCAGGCAACGCCGATGAGCTACTCGATCAACGGCAAGCAGTACGTCGTGATCGCAGCAGGCGGCCACGGTTCGTTCGGCACCAAGCTGGGCGATTACGTGATCGCTTACGCGCTGCCGAACTAAACGGCGCTCAAGCGCGCGTTTTGTTCTGAAACGCACGCCATGCGCCGCGAGGGCGGTCCAGCCTCGCGGCGCATGCGGTACACAATAGAAAGCGGCATGCATGGCATGCCGTTTTTTTTGCCTTTTTTCTGACTACGACATGAGCCAACTTTCCACCGCACGCGGCGTTTCGCGCCGTCTCGGCGAGCGCTGGCGCCAGGCGCGCGACGCGTCGCGCAGCCCCGGCCGTGCGGCCTCGCGCGTGGCGCTCACGGCGCTGGCGGCCCATGCCATCGGCGCGCAGGCGCAAAGCTCGGTCACGCTCTACGGCGCGATCGACACCAGCATCGAAATCACCAATCCCGGCTCGGGCTATGTGGCCCGGATGGACTCGGGCGCGTATCGAGGCTCGCGCTTCGGCCTGCGTGGCGCCGAAGATATCGGCAACGGTCTGAAAATCCTGTTCGACCTGGAGAACGGCTTCAGCTCCGGCAACGGCACGCTGGCCGTGAGCAACACCATCTTCAACCGCCAGGCCTGGATCGGTCTGGGCACGCCGTACGGCACGCTGCGCATGGGCCGCCAGTATTCGCCCATCTATATTCCGTTCAAGGGCGGACTCGACGCGTTCGGCGCGGGCACCATCGCCTCGGGCCTCGACAATCTCTCGAAGATCACACCCTACGAGAGCAATGCGATCACGTATCTCTCGCCCGAATTCCACGGCTTTTCGACCACGCTGATGACCTCGCTGCGCGACGCGAGCGACGGCGACGGCAACGGGCTCGCCGGCACCATCGAAACCTTCGCGTATCACAACGGCCCGTTCCGCATTTCGTACGCGCATCAGCAGACGCACGGCGACGGCGCATTGCGCGCGAATCTTGGCGGCGTCTCCTACGAGTACGGACCGGTCACGGGCTTTCTGTCGTTCTTCAACGGCGATGGCGGCACGCCGCGCTATCACGACGACGGCGTCTCGGTCTCGGCGCGCTACGCCGTGAACGCGCGCTTTCGCGCTTCGCTCGGCTACACGTATCTGCGCGACCGCTCGGGCGGCGACGATAACGCCGACCAGTTCAGCGCCGCCTGCGAATACGACCTGAGCAAGCGCGTGCTGCTCTACGCGAGCGCGGGCTGGCTGCGCAATCGCGGGCAGGGCGAGTTCACGCTCAAGGGCGTGAATGTCACGGGGCTCACGCCGTCGTATCCGGGCGCGTCGGTGCGCGGCGTGCAGTTCGGCATGGTCGACCGCTTCTAGGCAGGCACGCGCCGCGCGTCGCGTCACACGCGCTTTGCTACACTGATTCGCCAGATTCACCACTTCGCGCCAATTCGCACCGCCTCGGGCACGCCGCCACGAACCCACGGGAGCCTGCGTGACGCCCAGCAACGCCACCCTGACGAAGCCTGACATACAGCGCACGCGCGGAGCGCCCCGATGAGGCTGCGCGCGCTGCCTGACTTTTCGCCGCTGCGCGTGTTCTTCTTCACGATCGCGCTGGGCGGCGCGACGGGCGTGGACTTCGTTGCCTCGTCGATGATGGGCATCGCCGGCACGCATATTCGCGGCGGCGTGCACGCCTCGCCCGAAGACTTCCTCTGGAGCATGACCTCGTACGCCGCCATGGCGACGGTCGCCAATCTCATGCTCCGGCGCATCGCGCAGCACACGAGTTATCGCTCGTACACCGTGGTCGGTTTGATCGTCGCGGCCATCGGCTCGCTGTTGTGCGCGTTCTGCGCCACGCCGCTCGAATTGACGTTTGCCCGCGCCGTGCAGGGTTTTGGTGCGGGTGGCCTGTTCGCGGCTTCGCGCATCCTGATCCAGCTCGTATCCGCGCGCGAGGAACGCCCGCCGCTCTTCATCGGCTTCAATATCGGCTCGCTGGGCCTTTCGGCGGCCACGCCCTGGCTGGCGGCCGTGCTGGTGGAAAGCGCCGCGTGGCAAATGGTGTTCGTGATCCAGGTGGTGCTCGCACTCGGGGTCCTGGTGCTGGTCCTGCTCACGTACCCGAGTCGCGTGACGCCAGCAGGCGAGCTGTGGGAAATCGAAATCGACCCGATGGACTGGTGGGTGGTGATCCTGTTCGGTCTCGGCGCGATGGTGCTCATGCATGGGCTGGGCGACCTGCGCTTTTACGAACTGGCCAGTTCGCCTTCGGTCGCGCTCACGCCGATCGTTGGCTTCCTGCTGATCGGCGCGGCGTTTTTGCGGCTGCATCGCGAGCGCAATCTCTGGCTCGATCCGCATGCGCTGCTTGGGCGCAGCTATCTGGTCGGGCTGTTGTTCTACGCGATCTACTACTTCCTCAACGGTCTGTGGAATTACCTGATCCCGACCATGCTGCAAAGCGGCTTTGGGTTCGGTTTCCAGGTGACGGGCGAGGTGCTGACGTGGGCCTCCACGCTGAGCCTGCTGGCGATGCTGTGCTTTTCGGTGGTGGCGCCCAAGGTATTTGGACGCCGCCGCTATATCGCGCTGGGCTATGCGATGTTCGCAGCGGCGTTGCTGATGCTGTCACTACGGACGCTAACCGACGTGTCGATGGATGTGATCCTGCCCGCGCTCTTTTTGCAGGGACTCACGGTGCCGTTCGTGATGGCGCAGGTGGCGGGCATGACCTTCGTGGACTTCACGGAGGACGATTTTCAGCATGCCTATGCATTCAAGAATATCGTGCGCCAGATCGCCACGGCAGGGGGCACGGGCGCCGCGAGCCTCTGGCTGCAATACGGCGAGGCCATTGCGCGCTCGCGGCTGGTGGATCGCGTCAACGTGTTCGATCTTGGCGGCACGCCGCCGATGCCCGACATGATGCGCATGGCGACGATGGTGGAAACGCAGGCGACCCTTGTGGCAAGCGCGAATCTGCTCTCGTGGCTGGCGATTTTCTGCGCTGTCGTGGCGGTGTTAGCGCTGCTGATACGCTGGCGCGCGACCTAGATCGTTGCGCCCTCAACGACGCGCGCGAGTGGGGCTTTTTGCGCGTGTTCTGCACGGTCCGGTCGAATCGCGCACGACCAGCTCGGGCGGCGGCCCGATTGCCATCGACGGCACCTGCACCGGCCTATCGATCAACTCGATCAGGCTGCGAATCGACAACTCCGCCACGGCCGCCGTCTGGATCGCGACCGTGGTGAGGGCGGGGCGCACCTGATGCGCAAGCGCGATATCGGTGATGCCGATCACCGAAACATCGTCGGGCACGGCGCGCCCCATGCCGATCAGGGCCTGGATCGCGCCGATTGCGAGCAGGTCGTTCGAGGCAAAGATCGCCGTGAGTTCGGGGTGATCGGCCATCAGCGTCTGGCAGGCCGCATAGCCCGCGTCGATCGAATCGCGCACCTGCATTTCGGCGCTCGCACCCGCTACGCCGCCCGCCGCGAGCGCCGCGCGAAAGCCGTCCGAACGCGCATCCTGCAAGCCGCCGCAACCGTCGCCGATCAGCATGCCGATTTTGCGATGCCCCAGTTCCAGCAGATGCTGCGCCGCGAGCGTGCCCGCCTGCGCAAAATCGACGGCCACGCAGGGCAGCGCGGGGGGCTTTTCGGGGTGTTCCCACATTGCCAGCAGGATCGGGCCGTTATGCATCGCGGAGATGCACAGCTCGTTCATGGCGATATCGGTGTTCATCACCAGTACGCCGTCCGCGAAAGTGCCGGCGATCTGGTTGAGGTAGGCGCGGCCGATCTGCGCGTCGTCGTCGGTGTTGCAGACCATCAGGAAATGGCCCGACTTGCGCGCGGCGCGCTCGGCCGCCAGCACGAACTCGGGATAAAACGGGTTGGCGATGTTCGAGAGCATCAACGCGAGCGTGGACGAGCGGCCCTGGGCCAGCGCGCGCGCGTTGAGGTTCGGGCGATAGCCCAGTTCGGCGATGGCCTTGAGCACGCGCTCCGCCGTCTCCGGGCGGACCTTCTCGCGATTGCGCAGCACGTTCGACACGGTAGCCGCGGTGACTTGCGCGTGCCGCGCGACTTCTGACAAGGTGACCATATCCTGCCTTTTTATAGTGTTTACCCGGCGTTTTGGCGGGTTTTCACGGTGTTTCCCACATTGAGGGAATGCGATTCAAATGTTGCAAAGGGCAGCGGGGATTTGATAATTTTCACCCACACCAAGCCGGAAGCGATTTGCATGCGGTTGTGCCGCCCAGAAATTTAAGCGGTTAAATGACCATCGCACAAGCCCTCCCGGCTAAATTTATCGCGTAGAATTTAAGCGCTTAAATCCGAACAATCCGCCCAAAACGGAGGAGACATCCCATGGCAACGATCCAGTTGTCGAACGTCGGCAAGCAGTACGGCGATCATCCGCCGGTGATCCGGCGCGTCGATCTCGACATCGGCCATCACGAATTCTGCGTGTTCCTCGGCCCCTCGGGCTGCGGGAAATCCACGCTCCTGCGCATGATCGCGGGCCTCGAAGAACTGAGCGACGGCGAACTGCGCATTGGCGGACGCGTGGTTAACGACGTGCCGGCCGCGCAGCGCGGCGTGGCGATGGTGTTCCAGAGCTACGCGCTGTTCCCGCATATGACCGTGTACGAGAACATGGCGTTTGGGCTGAAGATCGCCAAGGTGCCGAAGGCCGAAGTCGAGCGCCGCGTGCGCGACGCCGCGCGCAGCCTGCAACTCGAAGCGTATCTCGACCGCCATCCCAAGGCGCTCTCGGGCGGGCAGCGCCAGCGCGTGGCGATTGGCCGCGCGATCGTGCGCGAGCCCGGCGTGTTCCTGTTCGACGAACCGCTCTCCAATCTCGACGCCGCGCTGCGCAGTCATACGCGGGTGGAGATTGCGCGCCTGCATCAGCGTTTCGACAACGCGAGCGTCGTGTACGTCACGCACGATCAGGTCGAGGCGATGACGCTCGCCGACCGCATCGTGCTGCTGCATGCGGGCGCGGAGATGGAAAAGCACGGCAGCGTCGCGCAGAGCGGCGCGCCGCTGGAGCTGTATCACCATCCGAAGTCGCGCTTCGTGGCGGGCTTTATCGGCTCGCCGCGCATGAACTTTATCGACGCCAAGGTGGACGCCGTGCAGGAGGGCGGTGTGCGCGTGACGCTTACGGGCGGCGAGACGCTTGTCGCGAACGTGGACGGGCGCGATCTGCAACGCGGCCAGCGCGTGACGCTGGGCGTGCGGCCCGAGCACCTGCGTCTCGATGGCGACGATCAGTCGATCGCCTGTACGACCGTGCTTGCGGAACGTCTGGGCGAGCACAGCTATCTGCACGCGGATCACGCGTCAGGCACGCTGGTCGCGAAGGCGCCCGGCGACACGCCCGTGGCCGTAGGCGAGCGCCTGCGGGTACGCGTGCCCGCCGATGCCTGCCATCTGTTCGACGAGGCGGGCGTGGCGCGGCGGCGGCTCACGGCGCATGCACCGCAGGCGATGGCGCTGGCCTGAAGCAAAAGTTCTACCCATTGGCATGACCCCGCCGATAGAGCGGGTCCTTCACCTGGCAAGGCAAACCAAGGAGACATAGATGTTCGCTCAACGCTTCCGTACTTTCGGCACGCTCGCGCGCGCCACGGCCGCCGTGGCCCTCGTGGCCGCCACGCTCGCTAGCGGCGCGGCCGACGCCGGCACGCTCACGGTCAACGTCTCGGCGCGCGGCAACCAGCGCGCGACGTGGCAGGATGCCTTCGACAAGTTCAAGAAAGCCAACCCGGATATCGATCTCAAGGTCTCCTATGTGACCGAGGAAGCCTACAAGGTGCAGATGAGCGGCTGGCTCGCGACCGATCCGCCTGACGTGGTCTCGTGGCATGACGGCGAGCGCATGGCCTACTATGCGCAGCGCGGCCTGCTGGAAGACTTGTCTTCCGACTGGGCGAAGAACGGCTGGAACGAGCAGTACGCCTCGGTGAAGGAGGCCTCCACCTACAAGGGCAAGCAGTACGCTGCGCCGCTGGGCTACGACGCATACGGCTTCTTCTACCGCAAGGATCTGTTCCAGAAGGCAGGCATCAAGGCCGAGCCGAAAACCTGGGACGAATTCCTCGACGCCTGCAAGAAGCTCAAGGCAAGCGGCGTGCAGCCGATCGCCGTGGCCGCGCGCGATAGCTGGACCCTGGCCGCCTGGTTCGACTATCTCAACCTGCGCATCAACGGCAACGCTTTCCACCAGCAATTGATGGCGGGCGAGATTCCCTACACCGACCCACGTGTGAAGAAGGTCTTCACGGCCTGGAAGACGCTGATCGACGACCATTACTTCATGGAAAACGCCTTGTCCTATGACGTCGATTCGATCGCGCCGGTGCTGGTGAACGGCAAGGCCGCGATGATGCTGATGGGCACCTTCTTCTCGGCCAGCTTCCCGGCGAACATGAAGCAGGACGTGGGCTTCTTCCGCTTCCCGGTGATCGACGCGAAGGTGCCGACCGCCGAAGACGGCCCCGTCAACGTGCTGCTGATTCCCGCCAAGGCGAAGAACAAGGCCGACGCGCGCCGCCTGCTGGCCTTCATGGAAACGCCGCAGATCAACGCCGATCTTGCGCACGGCTGGGGTCAATTGCCGTCGAACAACAAGGCCGCCGAGCCCGAGGATGCGATCTCGAAGGTCGGCTTCCAGACGCTCGCGAACACTCGTGGCGGCATCGCGCAGTTCTACGACCGCGACATGCAGAAGGAAATGGCCGACGAAGGCATGAAGGCCATGCAGCAGTTCTATAGCGATCCGTCGCAGATCGACGCGCTGCTCGCACGCCTCGAAACCACGCGTCAGCGCATCTACAAGTAAGTCTGCCTGTTGCGCTTTTCAGGCGACACCGGCGGCCCAGTCCGCCGGTGCTTCACGCCCAGCCAGCATTCCATGTAATTCGTCATCCTATCGATTCGGCGAGGCCCCATCATGTCCGATACCGTCGCGCGCCCACTCGGCACGGCGCGTACGCAGCGCACTTCCAACGTGCGCCGGCAGCAGAACCGCGCTGCGCTCTGGTTTCTGCTGCCGGGCTGCGCGCTGTTCACGCTCTGCGTGCTTTACCCGATCGTCAACAGTATTGCGCTCAGCTTCTATAACTGGGACGGCATGACCACGAAGACCTTTGTCGGTCTCGCGAACTATGTCGAACTGTTCCAGACCGACACCTTCTACACGGCGCTCAAGAACAACCTGCTGTGGCTCGTGCTGTTCCTGCTCGCACCGCCAGTCGGGCTGCTGTTCGCGCTCTATCTGAACCAGCAGGTGCGCGGCATTCGCATCGTCAAGTCGCTGTTTTTTGCGCCTTTCGTGCTCTCGGGCGTGGTGGTGGGGCTGGTGTTTTCGTGGTTCTACGATCCCACCTTCGGCCTGTTGCGCCTGATCCTCGGCCACGGCGTGCCGGTGCTGGGCGACCCGAAACTCGTCACGCTCGGCATCATCTTCGCCGCGCTGTGGCCGCAGACGCCGTTCTGCATGGTGCTCTATCTCACGGGCCTCACGTCGATCAACCCGGAAATCGTCGAGGCCGCGCGCATGGAAGGCGCCAAGGGCGTGCGGCTCTTCTGGCACGTGATCCTGCCGCAACTGCGTCCCGTTACCTTCATGGCGATCGTGCTGACCGTGATCGGCGCGCTGCGCAGCTTCGACCTGATTGCCGTGATGAGCGGCGGCGGCCCCTTCGACAGTTCCACCGTGCTTGCGTACTACATGTACGACCAGGCGATCAAGTACTACCGCGAAGGCTATTCGGCGTCGATCGCCGTCGTGCTGTTCGCCATCATGCTCGTCTATATCGTGTTCCATCTGCGCCGCATGTTGCGCGAAGAGCACTGAAAACAAGGGAGTTTCCATCCATGTATCCGCTTCCCGTCGAACGCTGGAGACCCGCGAATCGCGTGCTCTACAAGGTCTCGCTGCCGCTCGCGCTACTCGTCTGGCTGCTGCCGATGCTCGCGGTGCTCGTCACCTCGATCCGCTCCACCGACGAATTGCAGCAGGGCGATTACTGGGGCTGGCCGAAGCACTTCGCGCTGCTCGACAATTATGGCGCGGCGCTCACGCAGACGCCCATGCTGCATTACTTCGCCAATAGCGTGCTGATTACGGTGCCTTCGGTGATCGGCGCGATCGTGCTGGCCTCGATGGCCGGTTTTGCGCTCTCGACTTATCGCTTTCGCGGCAATACGGCCGTGCTGTTCGCTTTCGTCGCGGGCAACTTCGTGCCGATCCAGATCCTCATGATTCCGGTGCGCGACATGGCCTTGCGCGTCGGTCTCTACAACTCGGTGTGGGCGCTGATCATTTTTCACGTCTCGTTCCAGACCGGCTTCTGCACGCTGTTCCTGCGCAATTTCATCAAGCAACTGCCGTTCGAGCTGATCGAGGCGGCGCGCGTGGAAGGGGCGAGCGAGTGGACGATCTACTGGCGCATCGTCATGCCGCTCGTGCGGCCCGCGCTTGCGGCGCTCGGCATTCTGGTCTTCACCTTCGTGTGGAACGACTACTTCTGGGCGTTGTGCCTGACCCAAGGCGACGACGCCGCGCCCATCACCGTGGGCGTGGCCGCGCTCAAGGGGCAGTGGACCACGGCATGGAATCTGGTGGCGGCGGGCTCGGTGCTCGCGGCGCTGCCGTCCGTGCTGATGTTCTTCGCCATGCAAAAACACTTTGTCGCGGGGCTGACCTTCGGCGCCAGCAAGGGCTGAGCCTGCGAGCCGCCCTTGCGGGCGTCGAAGGTCCTTTTTCCTCTCTACTGACTCTCTGAACCGGGTTTTCACTCATGCAAATCGGTGTCTGCTACTACCCCGAACAATGGCCGCGCGCGATGTGGGCCGACGACGCACGCCGCATGGCCGAACTGGGCATCTCGCACGTGCGTATCGCCGAATTCGCGTGGAGCCGCATGGAGCCGCGCGCGGGCGAATACGACTGGGCATGGCTCGACGAAGCGATCGAAACGCTTGCTGCACAGGGGCTGAAGCTCGTGCTCGGCACGCCCACGGCGTCGCCGCCGAAGTGGCTGGTCGAACGCGACCCTGAGATGCTGCCGGTGCGCGCGGACGGCACGCGCTGGAACTATGGCTCGCGCCGCCACTACGATATCGCGAGCGAAAGTTATCGTCAGGAATGCGTACGGATTACGGAGGCGATGGCGCAGCGCTACGGCCAGCATCCGGCCATCGTCGCCTGGCAGACCGACAACGAACTGGGCTGCCACGACACCGTGCCGAGCTATTCGCCGGCGGCGCAGCGACGATTCCAGGCGTGGTTGAAGCAACGCTACGGCAGCGTCGACGCGCTCAATACCGCCTGGGGCAATGTGTTCTGGAGCATGGAGTACCCGTCGTTCGACTCGATCGGCCTGCCGGTACTCACGCCCACCGACGCGAATCCCTCGCATCTGCTCGATTTTCGCCGCTATATGTCCGATGAAGTGGCGAGCTTCCATCGCGAACAGGCCGACGTGCTGCGCCGTCATGCACCCAATGCGGACGTGCTGCACAATTTCATGGGCTTTTTCACGACCTTCGATCATTACCGCTTCGCCGCGGACAAGGCGATCGACGTCGCGACATGGGACAGCTATCCGATCGCGCGCACCGAGGTAATCGGCCTGCCCGAAGCGGACAAGGCGCGCTACGCACGCACGGCGCACCCCGATGTTTCGGCCTTCGATCACGACCGCTATCGCGCCATCGGCGCGGGCCGCTTCTGGGTGATGGAACAGCAGGCGGGGCCGGTGAACTGGGCGCCGTGGAATCCCGTCCCCGCGCCCGGCATGGTGCGCCTGTGGGCCTATGAGGCCTTCGCGCACGGTGCGGAACTGGTGTCGTATTTCCGCTGGCGTCAGTGCCCGTATGCGCAGGAGCAGATGCATTCGGGCCTCAACCTGCCGAACAACGAACCTTCGCCGGGCGGCCAGGAAGTGGCGCGCGCCGCGCAGGAGATCGCGCAGAGCGAGGTGCTCCGCACGCTGGGCGCACCCGCACGCGCGCAGGTGGCGCTGGTGTTCGACTACGAGACGCAATGGATGTTCGAGATCCAGCGTCACGGCGCGGGTTTCGATTATCAGGCGCTGGCGTTCGACTACTACCGTGCGCTACGCGAGCAGGGACTCGATGTCGATATCGTTTCGCAGCACGCGGATCTCTCGGCATATCGCCTCGTGGTGGTGCCGTCGCTCGCCGTGATCGACGATGCCTTCGTTGCGCAGATCGAGCGCAGCGACGCGCAATGGGTGTTCGGACCGCGTAGCGGCTCCAAGACCGAAAACTTTGCGATTCCCGGCACGCTGCCGCCGGGGCTGTTGCAGCGCGTGCTGCCGCTCCAGGTGCTTGAAGTCGAGTCGCTGCGGCCCACGCTCGCGCCCGCGTTGGCTGTGGGCGATACGCACGGCACGGCGATTCACTGGCGCGAGCACGTGCGCGCCAACGAGGCCACGCGCGTCGCGGCCTCATTCGCGGACGGCTGGCCAGCCTTGCTCACGCATGGCCGCGTGCGCTACGTGGCTGCGTGGCTCACGCATGAACTGCACCGCACCGTGCTGGCCGATGCCGCGCGCGCGGCGGGCCTTGCGCTCCAGACGCTGCCCGAAGGTCTGCGCCTCGCACGCCGTGGCGGCCTGACCTTCGCCTTCAATTTCGGCGATGCGCGCGCCGTGGCGCCAGCGCCCGCCAACGCACAGTTCGTGCTGGGCGAAGCCGCGCTCGACACCGGCGATGTATGCGCCTGGCGCGATCCGCGCGATTCCCAATAAGCGTTGCGGGCCGCTCACACGGCCCGCCGATTACCACGGAGGAGCACAGATGAATAGAAGAGAGATGCTGTCCTGGCTGGCCTGCAGCGCGCTTGCCTCGGGCGCGGCCCCGACGTTCGCCGCATCGGCGCTCGCGAGCGACGCACAAGGCACGGGCTCACGCCTGACGATGGGTGCCGACCTGTCGACGCTGCTCGAACTCGAAGCAAACGGGGCGCGCTTCTACGACCACGGCAAGGCCGAAGACTGCCTGCGGATCTTCAAGCGGCATGGGCTGGACGCCATCCGCATCAAGGTCTGGAACGATCCTGGCAATCCTGATTATTTTCCCGCCAACCAAAGCCCCGCGACGGGCTATAACAACGCGAAGCATGTGCGCGTGCTCGCGCGCCGCGCCGCCGAACTCGGCTTGCGCGTGCTGGTCGACTTTCACTACAGCGACTGGTGGGCCGATCCCGGCAAGCAGTATCCGCCGCACGCCTGGGCGGGCAAGGATCTCGCGCAGACCTGCGAGTTACTCTCCGACTACACCTCAGGCGTGTTGCGCGTGCTGCGCGAGGAGGGCGTGCGGCCCGAATGGGTGCAGACCGGCAACGAGATCACGGGCGGCATGCTCTGGCCGCTCGGCAAGTACGATCAATGGGACAACCTCGCGACGCTGCTCAAGACAGCGCACGACGCGGTGAAATCCGTCGATCCGCAGATCAAGCACATGCTGCATATCGACAGCGGCGGCGACAATGCCAAGAGCCGCTGGTGGTTCGATAGCGCCGTGCAACGTGGCGTGAACTTCGACCTGATCGGGCTTTCGTACTACCCGCAATGGCAGGGCTCGCTCGACGATCTGAAGAACAATGCCAACGATCTGGCGACGCGCTACGGCAAGGACATCTTCGTGGTGGAGACCGCCTACCCGTGGACCACGAGCGACGGCGATTCCGAGCCCAACGCGATGACCAACACCGGCTCGCTCAACTTTCCGCCCACGCCGGAGGGGCAGGCGCAGTTCTTCGCCGCGCTCACCAACGTGGTGAAGGGCATCCCGGACGGGCGCGGCAAGGGCATCTTCTGGTGGGAACCCGAATGGATTCCCACGCCCAATGTCGGCTGGAAGGTAGGCGCGGGCGATCAGTGGGACAACAACACGCTGTTCGACTTCCAGGGCCGCGCGCTGTCCTCCATCGACGTGTTCAGCCAGCGCCAGGCGCCAACCCCCAGCCCTTAAAAGCGATACGTCATGGCGACCTGCGCCACCGGATACCAGTGGTAGCGGGTCACCTTGTCGCTGAACTTCTGCTCCTCGTCGAGGATGTTCTGGTCGGTGACGAACGGGTCGTACACCGAGGGCACGTCGTACGCCACGCGCGGACGGCCATAAGCCACGCCCAGATCGAACGACACGCCCAGACCGAGCGCCGGCTTCTTGTGCCCGTAGCCGATGCCGATATACGGCATCACGTGCGGCAGCGTCACTTTCGCGGATGGCGCGGGGCCGAGCGACGGCACGCTCTGGCCACCGATGTTGTAGTTGCCCTGTGCGTCGGGCGCAAGCTTCGCATTCAGCGAATCGCCGTTAAAGAGGGCGCCGCCCGTGATGCGGAAGGCACTGGAGGCGAACGGATAGACGTCCAGATACGTTCCGCCTTGCGCGAGCGTGAGATGCCCGTCGTAGCGGTTGTCGTCCACCGTGACGGTATGGCTCAGGCCGAAGCCTTCAGCATCGGCGTGCACGCCAAAATGCGGGCTCAGATTGAGCGCGCCGCCCAGACCCGCGCCCAGCGTGCCGCCCGTGACATAGACTTCCTGCGCCTGGGCGTGAGCCATCGCCACGCTCGCAATAACGGCGCAGAGCGCCAGATAGATTGGATACCTAAATGAATTCACGACTCTCTCCCTGAAACCAGGACGCGCTCGCTATGGGCTTCCTGACGCCTACGACTTTACGTTTGGCGCGCGCGAATCAATTGGGCGAGTTGCAGTCATTTGACCGGTCAGATCGAAATCTTCCCGTAAGGGGGTTTTGACCCCGCGAGCGACGCAAGCGGGGCAACCTAGTGGAATGTGGCGCAGAGCCGGTCGATCGGCACGACGATCAGCAGACAGGACGAGAACGCAAGACCCACGGTGAAGGCGACGGCTGCGGTCGCGCCGCACCAGGCGATGAAACGCGCCGGGTTGCGCTTGCCCTGGACCTGCGAGGCGATCAGACGCCACGCCCGGCCCGCCGCGACCGCGATGACGGCCGACGCCACCAGCGCAACGAGCGAGGCGCCATCGACGATTCGCTCGACCTGGGGCCACTGCAACGCGCCGCTGCGCTGGAAGTCCTCGCAGGCATTGGAGATCAGCGTCACGCACAGCGCGAGGTGCAGCAGCCAGATGAGCGGCACCCCGGCCAGCCCGAGCCAGATCGCGGTGCGGCCGGGTTTGGGCAACTGGAGATCCTGTTCCATCCCGGGTTTCCTTGGTTTTCGCCTGACGTTTCCGATCGGCGCGTGGAGAGTCATAGCCTGCTGCGCGCAGATTGCATGCCCGGGACACGGCCTGCGGGCGTCGCGCGCACGCTACACCTCGACGAAACCACCTTGACCGACCGCACGGACGGTCAAGGCTCCGGTGATGGCCAAAACGGCTCCGGCGCCGCCTGGCGCTTGCATTTGAAGCCTCTTGCCGAACGCAACGGCGCGGCCGAGCCGTCGATCTGACCACCTACCGTAGTCATAACGTTAGCGCTAGCGCAAGTTCCGAGTGGAAACAACGTTAGAAGCGGGGCGCATTTTCCCTGGCGAATCAGGTCTGCGCAGCGCCGAAAGGCGTTTCTATAATCGGCTCCCGAAGTGCCGGTGGCATTTCAGGTCGCTGCGCCGGCAAGCCCCACCAAGCCGGGACGTGGTTTGGAGACACACGAAAAAATATAGGAAACCTGATGAAAAGGACGCTTATTGGCCTCGCCGTGCTGGCTACGGCCTCATCCGCAGCCCAGGCGCAAAGCCAGGTCACGCTGTATGGCCGGATCGACAACGGCATCCAGTATGAAACGGGCCTGCCGGGCAACAAGAACGCGGTCAGTGCGGAAAGCGGCGACTGGGGCTGCTCGTGGTTCGGGCTCGAAGGATCGGAAGACCTCGGCGCGGGCACCAAGGCCATCTTCAAGCTGGAAGGGCAGTTGAACACGCAAACGGGCCAGTCGGCGGGCGCGCTGTTTGGCCGTCACGCGATCGTGGGTTTCGACAACGACCGCTACGGTACCTTCAAGATGGGCAATCTGGGTGCGGGCGAAATCTCGCAGGACAGCTGGGGCGCCGATCCGCAATTGATGCAGCGTTACGCCATTTCGACGCTGGTGCGCGGGCGCAACTGGGCGAGCGCCGCGAACGGCGCCGAATACCAGACGCCGGTATGGGGCGGCTTCCAGATGCGCGGCCAGTACGCGCTGACCAACAACACCAAGTGGAACGCAGCTTCCACGCCCACGGGCCAGGGTCGCACGGACGGCATCGAGGCCGTGTACTCGTACAGCCTGGGCGATTTCCGCGTGATCTACGACGAAGTGCGCGGTGCGGACGGCACCTTTAACGACGTCTACCAGCACTCGCGTTCGATCCTCGCCGGCGGCACGCTCGTGTTCGGCCCGGTCAAGTTCTATGCGGGCTACCAGCACCTGAGCGCGCCGAACGCCACCAACGCGAGCGTGGGCGTGACCGATGCATCGCAGCCGGACGGCGTTTCCGCGCCGACGGCCGTGGATCACGAATGGGTGGGCGCGGCCTGGCAGATCAACGCCGCGGCGGCGATCACGGCGGCCGTATTCCACGCCAACGCCAACCACGGCAACGGCAACGCCACGCTCTACACGCTGGGCGGCACCTACAACCTGTCCAAGCGCACCTTCCTCTACACGGAAGCGGGCTACGTGCATAACAGCTCGACGTCGAATATCAACCTCGGCAACGGCTCGTACGGCAACAACGACTACGACCCGACCACGGGTTCGTCGGCCAACGGCAACCCCAACTACGGACAGGGCCAGTTCGGCGTGTTCGCAGGCGTCATGCATCTGTTCTGATTCGGGCAGCACGGATCGCATGACGTAGCAGTACCACGCAGCAAGATGAAAATCTCCTTGGAGCAGGCGCGGCCAGCAACGTGAAACGCTTGGCCGGCGCCGCGCCGGCGTGCTCAACTCCTCCAACCCTGACACGCCGGCTTTCTTTTTTGGACCCACTTCGCGCATCGGGAATACCCCTGTCCACGCGCACTTGAAGCACGCCTCCCTCACATGCTATCTTGCCAACGTTAGCGATAACGCATCAGGCGTGCGGCGTATCGTTCCGAGGCAACCATAATTAAGCGCGCCGGCAAGCTGGAGATCCTTCAATGGAAAAGCGCGTATCCAAAGCGATGTTCAAGGCCAAGGCCTGCGAACTGTTCCGCCAGGTCGAACTGCTCGGCGAGAGCGTGGTGGTCACCGACCGTGGCGAGCCGACTATCGAAATCCGGCCTTACCGCGCGAAGCGTAAAAGCCCGCTCGAAGCGTTGCGCGCTTCGATCATCCACTGCGATATCGACGGGCCGGACGAGCGCTCCACTGTTGCGCGCAACGATTGACATCGCGCCATCATGATTGCTCTCGACACCTGCGCGCTGGTCTACTGGCTGCGCGGCGATGAGGCACTGAGCGAACCCGCGCGTGGCGCGATCGAAGGAGCGCTGGACGGCGGCTCCGAAGTGCTGATCTCAACCATTAGCGTGCTGGAAATTGCGCAGTTCGTGGAGAACGGACGGCTTGCACTCTCGATGGACACGCGGCGCTGGCTCGCCACGCTCGCTTCGCTCGAAGGCGTGCGGATGGTGCCCGTGGACACGGCTATTGCGGTGCGTGCCACCACGATGTCGCCGCAATTGCCGCAGCCGCAGCGTCTTATCGCCGCCACCGCGCGCACACTGGGTGTGCCGCTCGTGACGCCCGACGCCCGCATGCGCGAACTCACGCATCTCGACACCATCTGGTAAGCCATGGACGCACGATTGATTCGGCGTCCTGCCTAACTCTTCGCGTGTGCGCGGCTTTTGCGTGAAGTGGCGTCGTCTGCACGCTGGGCGTGTTGCGGCGCTTGCGCCGTGCTCTGACGAACCACCAGTTCGGCGGGAAAGGTCGTGCGCTGGGCCACGGCATCGTTGCCTGCGATCTGCGCGAGCAGGGCGTTGACGGCGGAACTCGACATCTGCTGGAACGGCTGGCGCACCGTGGTCAGCGCGGGGTGAAACTGCTCGGACATCGGGATATCGTCGAAGCCCACCACCGAGACATCATCGGGCACGCGCAAACCCGCTTCGCGCACCGCGGCAATCGCGCCAAAGGCACTCTGGTCGTTGGCCGTGAAAATCGCCGTGGGCGGATCGGCCAGCTTCAACAGACCCGACGCCACTTCAAACGCCGTCATCTGCGAGAGATCGCCGCTCACGACCAGCGCCGGGTCGCGTGCGAGACCGCGACGCGCGAGCGTGTCGTGATAACCGCGCTGCCGGTCGCGCACGCCTTCGATCGCCTCGTCGCCGCCCAGAAAGGCAATGCGCGTATGACCGAGCGCGATCAGATGCTCGACGGCCATGCACGCGCCGCCATAGTTATCGACCGATACCGAAGGGAAGCGATTGAGCGTGCCACGCTGATCGACCACGACCACGGGCACGTGCGCGGCGGCGAGCGCATCGAGGCACATGGTTTCGCGCGGCAGGATCACGAGCAGGCCGTCCGAGAACTGACGCACGAGCTTGATGAGTTCCTGATGCGAATGGCTGTCGTCCGAGACGGTGTACACGAGCACTTCGCAGCCGGCGGCGCGCGCGGCGCGGCCCGCGCCCAGGATCAATTCGCTGGAGAACTGCGTGTCGAGCGTGGGCGTCATGATGCCGATGATGCCGTTGCGGCCGCCCGAGAGCTTCTGGGCGGTGCGGTTCACGACGTAACCGATATCGGAGGCGATACGCAGCACTTCATCGCGGGTTTCGCGGGAGACGCCGGGGCGTCCATTGAGTGCGCGCGAGGCCGTCATTTGCGACACGCCGGCCAGCCGCGCGACATCCGCCAGCGTGGGATTTTGCTTGGTCATGCGACGAGCTTGTGATGAAGGAGTGTGCAGCGCGACCAAGATGAATGCTGGTAACGCTATCGTTACAGTGGAAATCATTCTAACAGAACGTCACGTCCCATCCATCTGCGGGTGGCTGCGCCGTCACACGGGCGTTGTACGGATGCCGCAGATCGCGGGTCATTTTCGGGTTAACACCGTCTGGTGAGTACGCTGCGATGTTACTACCATGCCGTAACGTTAAGGCTAACGTTAAGCGATGGTCGATAAAACCAGAATCAGGAGACATCGGAATGGCGTACACGGCGGTAACGAAGACGATCGGCCACGCGGCGCTGTTCGCCGCGCTGGCTGCGACGGGCGTGTTGAATGTGGCGCATGCGCAGGACGCGAAGGTCATCACCACCTGGGATCAGCAGACTAATGCCACGTCGAGCAAGATCCTGCGCGACGCATCGGATCGCTTCGAGCAGAAGAACCCAGGCTACAAGGTCGAGAACTCGCACATTCTCAACGATGCTTACAAAACCAAGCTCAAGGTGGCCTTTGGCGCCGGCCAACCGCCCTGTGTCTTTGAATCCTGGGGCGGCGGGCCGCTCAACGAATATGTGAAGGCCGGTCAGATCGTCGATCTCACACCGTATCTGCAAAAGGACGCGGCTTACCGTGAACGCTTCCTGCCCGCCTCGTGGAAGGCGGTGACCTTCGACGGCAAGACCTATGGCGTGGCCGCGGAAAACGCGTCGGCTGCCGTGATTTTCTATAACAAGGATCTTTTCAAACAGTACGGCCTCACGCCGCCCGCCACGTGGGACCAGCTTATGCACGTCGTGCAGGTGCTGAACTCGCACGGCGTCGCGCCGTTCGCGCTCGCCAACAAGAACAAGTGGACGGGCTCGATGTACTACATGTATCTCGTCGACCGCATCGGCGGCCCGGAAGTCGTGCGCGGAGCGGTGGAGGGCGGTGGCAAGGGCTTCGGCGATCCGGCCTTCGTGGAGGCGGGGAAATACATTCAGGAGCTCGTGAAAGCGGGGGCGTTTGCACAGGGTTATAACGGCCTCGACTACGACGTGGGCGCTTCGCGACGCCTGCTGTACTCGGGCCGCGCCGCGATGGAACTGATGGGCGGCTGGGAAGCCTCGACCATTGCGAACGAGAATCCCGCTTTCGCGGCGAAGCTAGACTTCTTCCCGTTCCCGAGCGTGCCGGGCGGCAAGGGCGATCCGCGCGACGTGATCGGCACCGTGGGCGACGGCTTCCTGAGCATTTCGAGCGCATGCAAGTATCCGGACGCCGCATTCAAACTGATCCAGTCGCTCACCGACGACACCTCGATGCACGCGCGCGTGGGCGACCGCAAGATCCCGCCGGTGAACAACATCGCCATCGACGATCCGTTCCTCAAGCGTCTGCAAAGCCTGATCGTGCAGGCGCCGAACGTGCAGCTCTGGTACGACCAGGCGCTGCCGCCGCGTCTGGGTGAACTGCACAAGGACACCACGCAGGCGCTGTTCGGCCTCTCGGTCACGCCGCAAGCCGCGGCTCAGCAGATGCAGGACGCCGCGAAGGCGGGCGGCTGACGATTTAATTCGCCATCCTGATCGACAGGCTCCCTTGACAAGTCAGGCCCGCACCCGCAAGGGGCGGGCATCCCCATGCGCGCAAACATCGCTCTCACCGTCGCCCCCGAACGCCGCTTGCGCCTGCCGACCCAATGGCTCGTGGCGGCCGCGTTTCTCGCGCCCGCCCTGGTGTTGCTGGGCGTGTTCCTGCTGTATCCGCTCGTCTCGAGTCTGCGGCTGTCGCTGCTCGACTGGAACGGTCTGGGCAGCAACGCGCGCTTCGTCGGCCTGGCCAACTGGGCGAAGCTCGCCCGCGACGCCGTGTTCTGGCAGTCGCTCGCCAACAACGCGATACTCGCGGCCGCGTCGGTTGCCGTTGAACTGCCGATCGCGCTCGCGCTGGCCGTGCTGCTCGAAAAAGCGGGGCGGGGCTCGCGCGTGCTCAAGATCCTGTATTTCCTGCCATTGCTGATGTCGAGCGTCGCCATCGGCGTGCTGTTCAAGAATATCTACGATCCGAATTTCGGCCCGCTCAACGCCGCCTTCCATGCGCTCGGGCTCGATGGTCTCGCGAAGGACTGGCTCGGTGACCCGCATTTTTCGCTGGGATCGACCATCGCCGTGATCTGCTGGCAGAACACGCCGTTCTACATGATCCTGTTTCTCGCCGGGCTGTCCTCGCTCCCCGCCGAGATCGTGGAAGCCGCGCGTCTCGACGGCGCCTCGGAATGGACCACGTTCTGGCGCATCAAGCTGCCGCATTTGCAGGGCACCGTGCGCACCGCCGTGCTGCTGTCGATACTCGGCTCGCTGCGCTACTTCGACCTCATCTACGTGATGACCGGCGGCGGCCCGGAAGGATCGTCCGAACTGATGGCCACCTATATGTACCGCACCGTGTTCAGTTCGTTCCAGCTTGGCTATGGCAGCACCATCGGCTCGGCCATGTTTCTCATCGTGTGCGCCGTGGCCGCCGTGTCGCTGCGTTTCACGCGCCGTTACGCGCAAGAGGCTTGAACGATGCGAACGCAACCACTTAGCCGACTGCGAAATCTCCGCGTGGGCGTGCCGCTGCTTGCATTGATCTGGCTCGCCGTTACCACGCTGCCGTTTCTCTTCGTTGTGGGAACGAGCCTGAAGACCCAGGACGAAACATTCTCCTCGCCCGTGTGGGCGCTGCCTGCGCGTCTCTACTTCGGCAACTACGCGGCCGTGCTCGAAGGCCCTTATTTCACGTACTTTCGCAACAGCCTGTTCGTGGTGGGCGTTTCGGTCGTGCTGATCGTCATCGTAAGCGCGATGGCGGCCTACGTATTCGCCCGCCTGCGCTTCGCGCTCAACAAGCCGCTGTTCGGGCTGATTGTGGCGGGCATGATCGTGCCGCTGCACGCCACGCTGGTGCCGATCTACCTGCTCACGCGCAATCTGGGCCTCTACGACACGCCGTTCGCGTTGATTGGCCCTTATGTAGCACTCAGCCTGCCGGTGTCGATCTTCATCCTCACCGGCTTCATGCGGCAGATTCCGCGCGAACTGGAAGAGGCCGCGCAACTCGACGGTTGCGGGCCGTTTGGGATCTTCTGGCGCGTGTTTTTTCCGCTTTCGGGGCCGGGCCTCGCCACCGTGGCGATCTATAACGGCATCGGCCTCTGGAACGAATTCATCTTTGCCTACATGCTGACCTCGACCTCCGAGCACCGCACGCTGCCGCTCGCTGTGTGGGATTTTCAAGGGCAGTACTCGTCGAACGTGCCCGCGATGCTGGCCGTCGTCACGCTCACGTCGCTGCCGCTGATCGTCGCCTACGCGTTTGGCCAGGAGCGCGTGATCAAGGGGATGATGGCGGGCTCGCTCAAGGGCTGATGCAATCAATCGAAGCGTAACGGGAACGGAATACGACACATGGCAAGCATCACGCTCAACAACCTGCAGAAGGCCTACGCAAACGGTCAGGCCGTCATTCGCAACGCGCAGCTCGAAGTCGGCAAGAATGAGTTTTGTGTGTTTCTCGGGCCTTCCGGCTGCGGCAAGTCCACACTGCTGCGCATGATCGCCGGGCTCGAAACGATCAGCGAGGGCGAGTTGCGTATCGACGGCCAGCGCATGAACGAGGTCGCGCCCGCGCAGCGCCGCGTGGCGATGGTGTTCCAGAACTACGCGCTCTATCCCCACATGAGCGTGTACGAAAACATGGCGTTCGGGCTGCGCCAGGCGAAGATCGGCAAGGCCGTGATCGACACAAAAGTGCGCCGCGCGGCGGCCGCGCTGCAACTGGATGCGCTGCTGGAGCGTCGTCCCGCCGCGCTATCGGGCGGGCAGCGGCAGCGCGTGGCGATCGGCCGCGCTATCGTGCGCGAGCCGGGCGTGTTTCTGTTCGACGAGCCGCTCTCGAATCTCGACGCCTCGCTGCGCGTGCAGACTCGCACGGAAATCGCGCGGCTGCATCGCGAGTTTCGCGAGGCCAGCGCCGTTTATGTGACGCACGATCAGGTCGAGGCGATGGCGCTCGCGGATCGCATCGTCCTGCTTCAGGCGGGCGCAAACATGGAGCGTCACGGCAGCATTGCGCAGGCGGGTTCGCCGCTCGATCTTTACCACCATCCCAAGAGCCGCTTCGTGGCGGGTTTCATCGGCTCGCCGACGATGAACTTCTTCGCGGGCACGGTGGCGCGTGCCGACGAGGGCGGCGTGGAGGTGGTGCTTGAAAGCGGCGAGCGCTTGCGTGTACGCGTTGAGGCGGCTCATGCGCGCGAGGGGATGAAGGTAACGGTGGGCATTCGCCCTGAGCATTTACGCATCGCCACGGATGCGCGCAACGAGCAGACGCTCGCTTGCCGTGTCCGTCTTGTCGAGCGCATGGGCGAGCATAGTTACGTGCATCTTGCGCAGACGCAGGCGGGCTCTGGCGCGCTGATTGCCAAGCTGCCCGGCGACAGTGCGCTCGCGTATGAGGACACCGTGCGCCTGGCGTTGCCCGCGGAGTCCTGCCATCTATTCGACGAGCGCGACATGGCGTTTCGTCGCTTGAACTAAGCCGCGCAATATCGGGCGCTGGGTACGTGCACCCAGCGCTTCACAACGATCAGTCATACTAATTTAAACGGAGTGCCTTGATGTCGCTAGATCACCATAGCGAGGTTCCGCTTTATCGCCGTGCCGATGCGCCCCTCACAGATCGCGTCGACGACCTGCTTGGCCGCATGACGCTGGACGAAAAAATCGCCCAGTTGCACGCGGTCTGGCTCAAGCTGCGCGCGAATGGCCATCACGCCTGGCGCACCGAGGACTTCGCTCAGCGTGACACGGACGTGCCGCTCGATACGCTGTTGCGGCACGGCCTTGGCCAGGTCACGCGGCCGCTCGGCACGCATACGGTGGACCCGATAGAAGGTGTCGAAGCGTTCAACGCCTTGCAGCGGCAGATGGTGGAAGGCACGCGTCTGGGCATTCCGGTGATGGCGCACGAAGAGTGTCTGGTTGGCTTGATGACGAAGGACGCGACGCTTTTCCCCTCGTCTTTGAACTACGCCGCCACCTGGAACCCCGCGCTGGTGCAGCGCGTGGGCGCGACGATAGGAGAGCAGGCGCGCTCGATCGGCTGTCACCAGGGGCTCGCGCCCGTGCTCGATGTCTCGCGCGATCCGCGCTGGGGGCGCACCGAAGAGACCTTCGGCGAAGATCCGTATCTGGTCGGCGTGCTGGCTTGCCATTATGTGCAGGGTCTCCAGGGCGAGCACCGCGACGTGCTTGCCACGCTCAAACACTTCGTCGCGCACTCGGCGAGCGAGGGCGCGCGCAATCACGCGCCGGTGCACGTTGGGCCGCGCGAACTCAACGACACCTTCATGCTGCCGTTCGAGATGGCGGTCAAGCTCGCCAATGCGGGCTCCGTGATGCCCGCGTATCACGACATCGACGGCGTGCCGTGTCATGCGAATCTCGACCTGCTGCAAGACGTGCTGCGCGAGAAGTGGGGCTTCGACGGCTTGATCGTGGCCGACTATGCGGGCGTCAATCTGCTCTACACGCACCACGGCACCGCGCGCGACGCCGCTGAAGCCGCCGCGCAAAGCTTCAACGCAGGCCTCGATATCGAACTGCCGGGCCATGAGTGCGCGCTGCATCTGCAGGAAGCGCTCGCGCGCGGGCTCATCGACGCGCGCACGATTGACGCGGCGGTGCGGCGCGTGCTGCGCGTGAAGTTCGAAATCGGCTTGTTCGAAGCGCCCTATGCGGACCCGCGGCGCGTGAACCTGCGCAGCGAGGCCGCGAGCGGCGTGGCCTATGAAGTCGCGCTGCAATCGGCGGTGCTGCTGAAGAATAACGGCGTGCTGCCGCTCAAAAACGACGACATGCAACACGTGGCCGTGATCGGCCCGACCGCCGACGATCCGCTCGCGCTGCTCGCGGGCTACAGCTTCCCTGTTCATCTCATCAACAGCGGCGAAACTGCGCCTTCGTCGATGACCACGCCCTTGCAGGCCTTGTGCGCGACGCTGGGTGCATTGAATGTCAGCTATGCACGCGGCTGCGCGATCATCGAAGAGCGCCGCGCGGGCGCGCCGGTCTTTCCCGGCGACGTGGCGATGACGACGCGCGATGTGGACGCGCGCAACGCATTGCTCAGCGCGGATCTCTCACAGATCGACGCGGCCGTCGAAGCGGCCCGCGTGGCGGACGTGGCGATCGTCTTCGTCGGCGATCTGGCGGGCCTGTTCCAGTCGGGCACGGTAGGCGAGGGTTCGGACACGGATAGCCTCACTTTGCCGGGCGTGCAGCAGACATTGCTCGACGCGGTGCTCGCCACGGGCACCCCAACGGTGGTCGTGATGACGGGCGGGCGGCCTTATACGCTCGGTGCCCAGGAGGCGCAGGTGGCTGCGCTCGTAATGGCGTTCGCGCCCGGCGAACAGGGCGGCGAAGCGCTGGCCGCGCTGCTCACGGGCCGTGAGAATTTCAGCGGCCGCCTGCCGCTTTCGGTGCCGATCAGCGCGGGCGCCGTGCCTTACGTTTATAACCACCGCCTCAAGAGCGCGGGTACGCCGGTGGCGTGGCACTTCGGCTCGCGCTATCCGTTCGGGTTTGGCCTCGGCTACACGACGTTCGCATACGAATCGCTCGATCTTGCTACCAAAACGGCCTCGATCGAAGACGGCACCTTCGATTTCACCTTCACGCTGAAGAATACCGGCGAACGCGCGGGCACCGACGTCGTGCAGATCTATGTGCGCGACCGGATCGCGTCCACCTCGCGGCCGGTGAAGGAACTGAAAGCGTTCGCGCGCGTGAGCGTGGCGCCAGGCGGCAAGGCACGCGTGCGCGTGCGCCTGCCCGTGGACATGCTCAACTTCACGGACGCGCGCGGCGAACGCATCGTCGAGCCCGGCGAATTCGATCTGATGATCGGTAGTTCGAGCCGTGACCTTCACCTGCAGGCCACGCTTACGGTCACAGGTAACGCCACGCGGACCTTGCCGCGCATGTGGCGCATGCTCAGCGACGTGTCAGTGGAATAAAGCCGCGCAAAAATGCTGCACTGCAAGCGATGACCGCGTGCGCACGCAGTCATCGTTCAATCACGTCGCCGGTGCATAATGGACTCCCGCCGATGCAGTCGATGGCCATCCGTCCCAGGAGTCCGCCATGCAAGCGAGGAACGAAGAATTCGTCGCCCATCTGCTCTCCGATCTCGTGGAATTCGCGCGTGCGCGTCTGCCCGAGCCGGTCTTCCAGACCGTCGAGCCTTTCCTGCGCCACTATTACGATTTCGTCGATGCCGAGGACCTGCGAAGTCGCGCGATCGCCGATCTCTATGGCGCGGCGATGGCGCACTGGCAGACCGCGCAGCGCTTCGTGCCCGGTACGGAGCGCATGCGGGTCTATAACCCGATCCTCGAACAGCACGGCTGGCATTCGGATCACACGGTGATCGAAATCGTCAACGACGATATGCCGTTTCTCGTCGATTCGGTGACGATGGCCGTCAACAAGCTCGGGCTTGCGCTGCACTCGGCCATGCACCCGGTGTTTCGCATCTGGCGCGCGCCGGACGGCAGCATCGCGCGCGTGGACGTGGGCGGCGCGGGCGCCGACGACGGGCAGTCGCAACTGGCCTCGTTCATCCACTTCGAAGTCGATCGTTGTGGCGATGCAGCAAAACTCGACGAGTTGCGCCGCGATATCGCCAGGGTGCTAGGCGACGTGCGTGCCTCGGTCGAAGACTGGCCGAAGATCGTCGACATCGCGCGCGAGACCATCAAGACCATGAAGGCGCGCGAGAGCAGCGCCGAAGACATCGAGTCGCGCGCATTCCTCGAATGGATGGTCGCCGATCATTTCACCTTCCTCGGCCAGCGCGATTACGCGCTGGTTTCGCATGACGGCGGCTTCGGCCTGCGCGGCGTGGAGGGCTCGGGTCTAGGCATCCTGCGCGAGTCGTTGCGCGCGCCCGGCGTGGCCGATGTCACGCCGCTGCCGCCCGCCGCGAGCGAGATCATCTCGGGCGCGTGGCCGATCTTCCTGACCAAGGCGAATTCGCGCGCCACCGTGCACCGTCCCGGCTATCTGGACTACGTGGGCATCAAGCTCGTCGGGCCGGACGGCAAGGTCTGCGGCGAGCGCCGCTTTGTCGGCCTTTACACCTCGACCGTCTATATGGTGTCGATCGCGGAGATCCCGATCGTGCGTCGCAAGTGCGCGAATATCGTGCGACGGGCGGGCTTTTTGCCGAAGGGTCACCTGGGCAAATCGCTGGTGACGGTGCTGGAGACCTGGCCGCGCGACGAACTGTTTCAGGCCGACGAAGACGAGCTTTACGACATCGCGCTCGGCGTGCTGCGGCTCCAGGAACATCAACGCACGCGCCTGTTCGTGCGGCGCGACCGCTTCGGCCGCTTCGTCTCCTGTCTTGTGTACGTGGCGCGCGACAAGTACAACACCGACCTGCGTCGACGCATCGCGCAGTTGCTGAGCGAGGCGTTCAACGGGGAGTCCGTCGAATTCACACCGCTGCTCTCCGAATCCACGCTCGCGCGCATTCATTTCGTCGTCCATATCAAGTCGGGCGAGATGCCCGAGGTCGATACACGCGAACTCGAAGCGCGGCTCGTGCAGGTCACGCGCCGCTGGCAGGACGATCTTGCCGATGCGTTGCTGGACGCCTTCGGCGAGGAGCAGGGCACACGGCTGCTGCATCGCTACGTGGACTCCTTTCCGGCGGGCTATCGCGACGATTATCCAGCCCGCACGGCGGTACGCGATATCGAACTGATCGAGCGCGTGCAGGGCACGCAGCGCATCGCCATGAATCTCTACCGGCCCATCGAGGCGGGACCGCGCGCATTCCGCTTCAAGGTCTATTGCGCGGGCGACGCCATCGCCCTTTCGCGCAGCCTGCCGATGCTGGAGCATCTGGGCGTGCGCGTGGACGAGGAGCGGCCTTATGTGATCGTCGCGCCTGGCGGCCAGCCCGCCTGGGTCCATGATTTCGGGCTTGAACTGGCCGACGACGCCGAATTCGACATCGAGCGCGTGAAAGACCTCTTCGAGGATGCGTTCGAGGCCGTCTGGACCGCGCGCATCGAGAACGACGATTTCAACCGCCTCGTGCTGCGCGCCTATCTGGGGGCGCGCGAAGTTACGATCCTGCGGGCCTATGCGAAGTATCTGCGCCAGGTGGGCTCGACCTTCAGCGACGCTTATATCGAACGCGCGCTCACCGGCAATCCGGCGATTGCGCGCCAACTGGTCGAGTTGTTCCTGATCCGCTTCGATCCGCGTTCGGGCGAAGGCGCCACAGTGACCGAGGCCCGCACGGCGCGCATGGAACTGGCGCTCAAGGCTATCGACGCCGCGCTCGACCAGGTGCCCAATCTCGACGAAGACCGCATCCTGCGGCAGTTCCTCGGCGTGATCAAGGCGACGCAACGCACGAACTATTTCCGTCGCGATGCCGACGGAGCGCCATTGCCCGCGCTCTCGTTCAAGTTCGATCCCTCGAAAGTGCCCGGCCTGCCCGAACCGAAGCCGATGTTCGAAATCTGGGTCTATTCGCCTCGCGTGGAAGGCGTGCATCTGCGCGGCGGACGCGTCGCCCGGGGCGGTTTGCGCTGGTCCGATCGGCGCGAGGACTTCCGCACCGAAGTGCTCGGCCTGATGAAAGCGCAGATGGTGAAGAACGTGGTGATCGTGCCGGTGGGATCGAAGGGCGGCTTCGTGGTGAAGAACCCGCCGCCGCCCACCGACCGCGAGGCCTGGATGCGCGAAGGGATCGGCTGCTATCAGACCTTCCTGCGCGGGTTGCTCGACCTCACCGATAACCTGGTGAACAACGCGATCGTGCCGCCGCCCGACGTGGTGCGCCACGATCCCGACGATCCCTATCTCGTGGTCGCCGCGGACAAGGGCACGGCCACTTTCTCCGACTACGCCAACGCCATATCGCAGGAGTACGGTTTCTGGCTGGACGATGCATTCGCCTCCGGCGGGTCGGTCGGCTACGACCACAAGAAAATGGCGATCACGGCGCGCGGCGCGTGGGAGTCGGTCAAGCGCCACTTCCGCGAGATGGGCGTGGATACCCAGGCGAGCGATTTCACGGTGGTGGGCGTGGGCGATATGTCGGGCGACGTGTTCGGCAACGGCATGCTGCTTTCGCCTCATATCAAACTGGTGGCCGCGTTCGATCATCGGCATATCTTCCTCGACCCGAATCCCGATACGGCGGCAAGTTTTGCTGAGCGCGGCCGGCTCTTCGCGCTCGATCGGTCAAGCTGGGCCGATTACGATCCCGCCGCGATATCGGCAGGCGGCGGCGTGTTCGCACGCACCGTCAAGACCATCCCGCTATCGGCCGCTGTGCAGGCGGTGCTCGGCATCGAGTCGGCGGCGCTCACCCCCAGCGAATTGATCCGCGCGATTCTGCAAGCGCCGGTCGATCTGCTCTACAACGGCGGCATCGGCACCTATGTGAAGGCGGCGCACGAAACCAATGCGCAGGTGGGCGACCGTGCAAACGACGCCGTGCGCGTGAATGGTGCGGATCTGCGCTGCAAGGTGGTGGGCGAGGGCGGCAACCTGGGCGTCACGCAGTTCGGCCGTATCGAGTTCGCGCAGCGAGGCGGGCGCATCAACACGGATGCAATCGACAACTCGGCAGGCGTCGATTGTTCGGATCACGAAGTCAACATCAAGATTCTGCTCGGCCTCGTGGTCGCGGACGGCGAGATGACCACCAAGCAGCGCAACACCCTGCTTGCGGAAATGACCGACGAAGTCGGCTTGCTGGTGCTGCGCGACAACTATTACCAGACCCAGGCCCTGTCGATTGCGGGGCGCTACAGCGCCGAGCTGCTCGACGCCGAAACGCGTCTGATGCGCTGGCTCGAACGCGCGGGCCGCTTGAATCGCGTGATCGAATTCCTGCCCACCGACGAGGAAGTGGCCGAGCGCCAGGCCGCGAAGCTCGGCCTGACGTCGCCCGAGCGAGCCGTGCTCCTCGCCTACAGCAAGATGTGGCTGTACGACGCGCTGCTCGATTCGGACATGCCCGAAGACCCGCTCGTGGCGGCGATGTTGATCGACTATTTTCCGATTCCCTTGCAGCAACGTTTCAGCGCGCCGATGCAACGCCATCCGCTGCGCCGTGAAATCCTGGCGACCCATCTGACGAATGCGCTCGTGAACCGCGTCGGCGGCGAGTTCGTGCATCGGCTCATGGAGGAGACGGACGCGCGCCCCGGCGAGATCGTGCGCGCCTGCATCATGGCGCGCGATGTGTTCGACCTCGACGCGATCTGGCGTGACATCGACGCGCTCGATAATCGCGTGCCCGACGACGTGCAGGCGCGTATGTTCGTCGACGTTGCGCGGCTGCTCGAACGCGCCGCGCTCTGGTTCCTGCGCCATCTCCAGGCGGGTGCGGTGGACGGCGGCGGCGTGAACACGCTGCTTGCTCGCTGCCGCGATGCGGTGGAGCGGCTCGCCCCGCAATTGCCGACGCTTTTGCCGGCCGCCGACCTCGAAGCGCTCTCTGCGCGTCAGGCCACGTACGTGAACGCGGGTGTCGAAAGCGCATTGGCGGTGCGGGTGGCGAGCGGCGAGTTGTCGGTCGCGCTGCTCGATATCGCCGATGTGGCGGCGGCGTGCGAGCGTCCGCTCGAATGGGTCGCCGCCGTGTATTTCGCGCTGGGCACGCGCCTGAACTATGGATGGATCAGCGAGCGGGCGGCGGCGCTGCCCACGCCCACGCACTGGGACACGATGGCGCGCGCGGCGGCGCTGGCCGAAGTGGGGCGCCTCAAGCGTGCGCTGACGATGAGCGTGCTGGCTGAGGCGCCCGCGTCGGCGGACGCGCAGGCGCTAGTGGACGCATGGTGCGCGCAGCATGAGGCGGCGCTGGAGCGGTATGCGCGACTGCTCGCGGAATTGCGGGCGACGAGCGGGGTGAGCCTGTCTGTGCTGCTGGTGATCGTGCGGGCGATGGCGCTGCTGGAGCGGCCTTGAACCGGGGATCGGTAATAAGGAGCGTTGGTATGCGGTAGAGTATTGATCCGGCGATTCTGCTTTCCCGTCTTCTCATGAAAATCATCCGCAGCAAAACCTTCACCGCCGAGCGCGCCTGGGGCGCGCTCGATATCGCCAACATGGGCGGCATCACCACGCGTCTGCACTGGACCGACCAGCCGTACAAGTGGCACGTCAACGACGGCGAGGAAGTTTTCGCGGTGCTCGATGGGCGTGTCGAAATGCGATATCGCGAGAACGGCATTGAGCATTCGACCCTGCTCGAAACGGGCGACGTTTTCTACGCCTCGATCGGCACCGAGCATGTCGCGCATCCGCAGGGCGAGGCACGCATCCTCGTCATCGAAAAAGCAGGCAGCGTCTAGGCCTCGCGCCAGGAGCGCTCAGGCCCGCATCTGGAACGTCTGCACGATCTCGTCGATCGTCGCGCGAATGCGCGCGGTGCGGCGCAGATCTTCGTGCGTGACGAGCCACACCTCATAGGGCGCCTCGCGCGTGCGCAACGGCCAGATGCGGATCAGTCCATCGCGAGCGCCCATGCTCGCGGGTAGCTCGCCGAGCCCGATCCCCGCCTTGATGGCCGCGCGCACGCTCAGATTCGAATCGAACCGTCCCACGATGCGCCCGCCGTGCAGCGGCTCGCCCGCGAACGTCGGCGGTCGGCCCGCTTCCAGATACGGCTGATACACCACGAGATCGTGGCCCGCGAAAGCCGTGCCTTCCTCTGGCAAGCCATGCCGATCAAGATAGGATTCCGATGCAAATATGCCCGTCGGCCAACTGGCGAGCTGTCGCGCGACGAGACCCGGGTTGTGCGGGCGCACCGTTCTCACCGCGATATCGGCTTCGCGTTTGGCAAGGTTGAGCAGTTGCGTCGAGGTGCTCAGATGCACGCACACGTCGGGGTGCTTCGCGTGCAGACGCTCGATGGACGGAATCACGAACTCAAGCGCGAGCGCATCGGTCGTCGTCACCTTGACCTCGCCCGCCAGCCGTTTGTCGAGCCCCTGCGTCTGCCGCGTGAGATCGTGCGCGGCGCGCTCCATCCACTCCGCGGGCGCTAGCGCGAGCTTGCCCGCTGGCGTGAGCGTATAGCCCTTCGTGCTGCGCACGAATAACGCCGCCGACAAGCCATGTTCGAGCGCCGCAAGCCGTCGCCCCACGGTCGCCTGGTCGAGATTGAGCGCGCGGGCTGCAGCGCGTAGCGTGCCTTCGCGGTGGACCGCGAGAAAAATGCGGGCGTCATCCCAGTTCATGCAGACTCCATTCATGACTAACATCGACTGATGCATTTTTGCATCAGCGTGCGGGCAATTTGCTGCGTGGCTAAAGAGGCTTCGAAAACTATACTCGTTTGCAGATCCGAGGCGTGCCGTTCAACGAAACCTTCCGGTTCACACGCCCCCCGATCGAGCTTATGAGGATGAGTCGATGTCGAATGCAGCACACCCCATTGCGCCGACCATGTCGGCAGTCGAAATTACGCAGCCGGGCGGCCCGGAAGTATTGGTGCCGACGGTACGCCCTGTGCCGACGCCGGGCCACGGCGAGGTTCTGATCCGCATTCACGCGGCGGGCGTCAATGGCCCGGACGTGTTTCAACGCAAGGGGCTTTACGATCCGCCGGCAGGCGCGTCCGATCTGCCCGGCCTTGAAATCGCAGGCGAAGTGGTCGCGCTCGGCGCGGGCGTCACGCGCTTCGTGATCGGCGATCGCGTCTGCGCGCTGATTCCCGGCGGCGGCTATGCCGAGTACGCTACGGCGCATGAAGCGAATACGCTGTTCATTCCCGAGGGTTTAAGCCTCGTCGAAGCCGCGGCCATGCCGGAAACCTTCATGACGGTCTGGCTCAACGTGTTCCAGCGCGGCAAGCTTGCGAAAGGCGAGACCGTACTGATTCACGGCGGAGCGTCGGGTATCGGCACAACTGCGACGATGTTCGCGAAGGCGCTGGGTGCGGGCCGCATCATCACGACCGTGGGCTCCGACGAGCAACGCGCGGCGAGTCTCGCGCTGGGCGCGGATCTCGCGATCGACTATCGCCACAGCGATTTCGTCGCTGAAACGCTCGCGTTCACCGAAGGCAAAGGCGCCGATGTGATCGTCGATATCATCGCGGGCGACTATGTCGCGCGCAATTACGCGGCGGCCGCCGTGAATGGACGCATCGTGCAGATTGGCGTGATCAAAGGGCCGGCCACGCAGGTCGATCTGTTCCCGATGCTCACGAAGCGACTCACGCATCTGGGCTCGACGCTGCGCTCGCGCACGCACGAAGAGAAAGCGGAAATCTTCCGCGAACTCGAAACCCACATCTGGCCGCATATTCGTAGCGGTCAAGTGAAGCCGACGATCTATCAACAATTTGCGCTGGAGCACGCACGCGATGCGCACACGCTGATGGACTCGGGCAAGCACATCGGCAAAATCGTGCTGACGACGCGCGCGGCAGGACAGTAAGCGCGGCTGACCCGCACAACCGGGCGAGACGCACGGCGTCCTGCCCGGTTTACTGTTTGGCTGATGGCTGGGTCTGTGCGACGGCTGCGCGCAGATGGAACGCCTTGCCATCGAAGGCGTAATAGTACGTGCCGTGTTCCTTGCTCTCGTTGCGGCTTCCCCGAACAACGACCATACAGCTATTTGCGCGGTACATTAGCGGCTCGGTCACGTCCAATGGCCAGTCCGAAACGGTGAAGGGTAGCGATGTCACGTGGCCGCTTTTTGTATCGACGGCCGCCGCCATCACGCAACCGGCCCCGCATCCCCATTGCGCGAGGATATAGTGCCCCGCGAAGTCGATGGGGCCGCGTGCCGCGTCCTCGATGGCGCTTCGATACCGCCGTGACTGCGCATCGAATACAAGGCGCGGCATGGCGCGCTTCGCTTGAACGGTTGCCGGACAATCATCGAACGTGGGTTGTCGCTGCGCGTAAGCGAGGCTTGACGTCGCGCATAAGAAGCAAAGCGTGACTGCTAGCGTTGGCTTGAACATGGACTAATACGGTGTTTCCGAAGCCTGATGAAGCCGTCAACTTACCCTGATAAGAGCGCGCCCGCAATCATGCCGGGGCGCGCTCGCACACTACGCGCTTACAACCCCACTTCCTTCAACAGCGCAGCCGCCGCCAGCTTGCCGATGTTATGCGACGCCAGCGGACTATCGCCGGTGATGAGCTTGCGATCTGTGTGGCAACGGCCGTCGATGCCTCTGTTCAGCACTTTCACGCCCAGCTTTTCCAGACTTTCCCCCACTAACCACGGCAGCAACCCAGGCATATAGCCGATCTCCTGATTCGCGCCCGTGTCGAGCGAATCGGGAAACACGCAGATTTCGTAGCCCTTGAACGGGTAGTCCGCGGGATCTTCGTCAACCGCAGCTGCAAGCAGGCACGCCGGCCCGTGACACAACGTGACGATGTACTTGTCGTGATCCATCGCCCATTTCAGCGCCTGCTTGACTTCCTTGCTGTACGGCACGCCCGCCAGCACCCCATGACCACCCGGCACGAACACCGCGATATAGGGCGAGTCCTGGCCCAGGCTCTTTTCCAGCACGTCGGCGAGTTTGAGCGGCTGCTTGAGCTTGGGTAAATACTTGCGATACGTGCTCAGGACCGCTTCGTCTTCGTTCGGCATCGCCCAGAGTTCGAGCTTGGCGGGATTGCCCGAGAGTGTAGCGATATCGATTTCGAAACCGGCCTGATCCATGTGATGCATCGGCAGCAGCATTTCGACCGGGTGATTGCCCGTCGAAAAGAATTTGCCGTTGGTCGTGAGGATATAGCGCTCGTCGGTCGCAATCATCAGGACTTTCCATTTGCCCTCTTTATAGGGGTTCGGATAAGTCGTGCCGTCGAAATCGGTTTTCGATGCGGTGTATTGCGTGAGCGAGTACGGCGAGGGAAAGAACGCGTTGTGTTCGGCGTGATCGGGCGAGGGCGCGCGATCGGACGCCTGGTTGGCGGCAGTCATGCTATCTCCTTGAGCGGGATGGCGAAGGCGTTTTGCGAAAAAAAGGGGGGAATTGCAAGCGCGGCGCGAGCCACAGAGGACATGGTAGGAAACCACGCCCCGCATACAAAGCCCCCTGAATGGGGGGCGTTTGCGAAACATCGGATGAAACTAGAGGCTTACTCGCTCGCCACGCGCACAACGACCTTGCCGAAGTTGCGGCCTGCGAGCAACCCGAGGAACGCTTCGGGCGCGCGTTCGAGCCCATCGACAATATCTTCCTGGAGCTTGACCTTGCCCTGCTCGATCCACGCGCTCATGTCGCGCAGGAAGTCATTGAAACCGCTCGCATAGTGGTCGCCGATGATGAAGCCTTGCATGCGAATGCGCTTGAACAGCAGCATTTGCAGGAAGCCCGGCAGCATGTCGGGTGTGGGCGGGGCGCCATCGGCGTTGTACTGCGAGATCAGGCCGCACAGCGGGATGCGTGCGCCCACGTTGAGCAGCGGTTGCACCGCTTCGAACACCGCGCCGCCTACGTTCTCGAAGTAGACGTCGATACCGGCGGGGCAGGCCAGCGCGAGTTGCGTGGCGAAGTCGGGCGCGCGCCGGTCGAGGCAGACGTCGAAGCCCAGTTCTTGCGTCACGTAGCGGCACTTTTCCGCGTCGCCGGCGATGCCGACCACGCGTGCCCCCTTGAGCTTGGCGATCTGCCCCACAACCGCGCCCACTGCGCCGCTCGCGGAGGCCACCACCACGGTTTCACCCGCTTGCGGCTCGCCGATTTTCAGCAGCCCCCAGTAGGCGGTAAAGCCCGGCATGCCGAGCACGCTCAACGCGTGTGAAGGCTCGGCGATGCCGTCGAGCGCCGTGAGCGACGCGCCATGCGCCAGCGCATATTCCTGCCAGCCCGCGTGCGCGAGCACGAGATCGCCGGCCTTGAACTGCGCGTGCTTCGAATCCACCACGCGGCTCACGGTGGCGCCCACCATCGGGTCGCCGAGCGCGACGGGCGGTGCGTAGGAGGCCGTATCGTTCATGCGCGTGCGCATATAGGGATCGAGCGAGAGCCAGAGCGTGCGCAGCAGCACTTCGCCTTCGGCAGGGGCGGGCACGGCGCTTTCATGGAGACGGAAATTGTCGTGCGTGGGCGCGCCGTGGGGGCGCGAATGAAGCACCACGCGACGATTGACGGTAGGGGTGTGCGACATCGGGACATCCTCAAATGAGTGGCGACGCGCAGCGCGGGCGATCCATCGGCACGAGGCCGCCGTGCAACCCGCGCCGGCATCGGTTTCAAGCAGGCCGATTGTAGGGCGGCGGGTTGCACCGAATGCCACGTCGAAAGGAAATCATCGTTGCTGATGGCGTGGGAATCGCGGCGTAGGCGTCACCATGCCGGGCTCCCCCCCAAGCAGGGGGCTCAATGCGTCAGAGCGCTTCGATAATCTGTCACATGACATTCGCGAACGTATACACAAGAGATTGGCATGGCTAAACAAATCACTGAACGAGACGAACAGGACGATCAGGCTTACGCTTATCCGCTCCTCATCAAGCAACTGTTGCATACGACGCTGGCCACCTGCCCGGAGCAGCAGATCGTCTATGGCGACGAAGTGCGTTATACGTATTGGGACTTCCGTCATCGGCTGGGACAACTGGCGAGCGCGCTTGCCGCAGCGGGCGCGAATGCTGGCGACACCGTGGCTGTGATGGACTGGGATAGCCACCGCTATTTGGAGTGCTATTTCGCGGTGCCGATGATGGGCGCCGTGCTGATGACCGTAAACGTGCGGCTCTCGCCCGATCAAGTCCTCTACACGATCAACCATGCAGGCGCGAGCGTGCTGCTGGTGCATCGGGATTTTCTGCCGTTGCTGGAGAGCATCCGCGCGCGGCTCGAAACGGTACGCACGTTCATCCTGATCGGCGATGGCGATGAAGCGGCCGTGCGTCCCGCCGGTTTTCACGGCGAGTACGAGGAGATGGTAAGCGCGAATTGCCCCGATTACGTCTTCCCCGATTTCGACGAACAGACCCGCGCCACGACCTTCTACACCACGGGCACGACCGGCCTGCCGAAGGGCGTGTCGTTCAGCCATCGTCAGCTCGTGCTGCATACGCTCGCCGGCATGGCGGCGCTCGGCAGCGCGCGCGAGCAGGGCCGCGTGCATCGCGAAGACGTCTATATGCCGATCACGCCGATGTTCCATGTACACGCCTGGGGCATGCCGTATATCGCCACCGCGCTGGGGCTCAAGCAGGTCTACCCGGGGCGCTACGCGCCCGAGAGCTTGCTGCGCCTGATCGAGCGCGAAGCGGTCACGTTCTCGCACTGCGTGCCGACGCTGCTCGACATGATCCTCGCGTGCCCCGCGGGCGCCGATATCGACCTCTCGCGCTGGAAGGTGATCGTTGGCGGCTCGCCATTGTCCGAGGGTCTGACACGCACCGCGCGCGCCCGCGGCATCGACGTGTACACGGGTTATGGCATGTCCGAGACCTGTCCGCTGTTGACGCTCGCGCAGGCGCGTGGCGAAGCGACGCCGGGCGACGATATCGGCGTGCGTACGCGCGCGGGCATGCCGCTGCCGCTCGTGGACCTGCGTATCGTCGACGAGCATATGCGCGACGTGCCGCGCGACGGCAAATCGGCTGGCGAGGTGGTCGTGCGCGCGCCTTGGGCCACCCAGGGTTATCTGGGCGATGCGGGCGCGAGCGCGGCGCTCTGGGCGGGCGGCTATCTGCATACGAACGACATCGGCGTGATCGACGCCGAGGGCTATTTGCAGATCACCGACCGCATCAAGGACGTCATCAAGACGGGCGGCGAATGGGTGTCGTCGCTGGAGCTGGAGAACATCCTCTCGACCCATCCGGGCGTGCGCGAGGCGGCGGTGATCGGCGTGAAGGATGCGCGCTGGGGCGAGCGGCCGCTTGCGCTGGTCGTGCTCGCCGAAGGGCACGAAAGTGTGACGCCCGCGCAGTTGCAGGCCCACGTCAAGCGCGTGGCCGAGCGCGGGCTGATCTCGCGCTATGCGGTGCCGGAGAAGCTGTTGATCGTGTCCGCGCTGGAGCGCACCAGCGTCGGCAAGATCAACAAGCGCGTGCTGCGCGAGCGCTATCAGGCGGCCGCCCCCCGAGCGGGGGGCTGATCGCACGGGCAGTCAGCGCCGATAATGCGTGCTTCGATGGCAGTGCGCCCTGGAACGGAGCGCCCGCCTGGCACAAACCGCAGGTCATGATGGACATGCTCGAAAACATGCGTACCTTCGTGCGCGTCGTGGAGGCCGGCAGTTTCACGGCCGTCGCGAAGCGCATGGATACTTCGACGGGCATGGTGTCCCGCGCGGTCTCCCAGCTCGAAGACTCTCTCGCGACACGTCTGCTGCAGCGCACGACGCGCCACCTCGCCTTGACCGAAAGCGGGCGGCGCTATTTCGAACGCGTGCGGCCCATCCTCAGCGATGTCGACGAAGCCAACGCCGAGGCGCGCAACGCTTTGGTCAGACCTTATGGCCGCCTGCGCGTGCATGCCATGCCGGGGCTAGGCCAGCGTCATGTGATGGCCTCGGTGGTGGCGTACCGCCAGCTTTACGCCGATGTCGCCATCGAACTCACGCTCTCGCAGCGTCTGCCCAATCTGGTCGAGGACGGCTACGACGTTTCCGTGCTGACGGCCGCCGCCTTGCCCGATTCGGGCTATATCGCCCAGCCGATCGGGGTGAGCTACAGCGTACTGGTGGCGTCGCCCGCCTGGCTCGCGCGCCACGGTGTGCCACGCACACCGGCGGACCTCGCCCAGCACGTTTGCCTCGGCCTCGACACGCCCGCCGCGCCCGCGCACGAGTGGCGTCTGCAAGGCCCGGACGGCGAGTCGGTGCATGCGCTCGGCGAGCCCGCGCTGCAGGTCAACGAGCCCGAGGCGCTGGCCGTTGCCTTGCGCGCGGGCAGCGGCATCGGGGCGCTCGCCATATACTCGGTGATCGACGATCTGCGTGCAGGCACGCTCGTGCGGGTGCTGCCCGACTATCAGTTGCAGGCCCTCAACGTCTACGCGGTGTATGTGTCGCGCGTCTATGTCGATGCGCGTATCCGCACCTTCGTCGAGCATCTGCGCACGACGCTCGCGCCCGTGCTGCGCACCGAGGAACAGGAGATCGAGCGGCTCGTGCATGCCACGTCCAGCGTGGCCGTGCTGCCGCCGAGGAGCCAACCGCGCCGATGAATCCGCGTCCCGACAGGCGTCGCCGCGAAACGCCCCCAGACAGCGCCGCCGCGCTGATCCGCACCAAGCTCGCGCCCGCCCATGCGCGCGAGCACGTCGCGCGCGCCGCGCCGCTCGAACGGCTGCGAGCGGGGCGCGCCCGCAAGCTCACGGTGGTCTGCGCGCCCGCGGGCTACGGCAAGTCCACCTTGCTGGCCGAGTGGCGCACGGCCTTGCTCGCCGAGGGCGCGCAGGCCGCCTGGGTCAGTTTCGACGACGAGGACGACGAGCCGTCCACCTTCGCAGCCTACCTGGTCGCGGCGGTGGTGGAGGCCACTGGCGGCGTGGGCGCACGGGCCCAGCAGCAGTTGCGCGAGCGCGCCGTGCTGCCGATCCAGGTCGCCTTCGCGGAACTGCTCAACGAACTCGCCGCGAGCAACACGCCGCTGTTTCTCTTTCTCGACGATGTGGACCGCCTCGCCGCCCCGGCGATTCACGATGCCTTGTTCAGCCTGCTGCGCTACGCGCCCGACAACCTTCATCTCGTGCTGGCCTGCCGCTCGACTCCGGCGTTGCCGCTCAGCTATTTCGCCTCGCGCGATCAACTCGTCTGGCTCGACGCCGAAGCGCTGCGTTTCACGCGCCCCGAAGCCGCCGAATTCGTGCGGCGCGTGGCGGGCAAGGAGCTTGCCGCTCCAGACCTCGAAGCGCTGGTCGGCGCGACCGAAGGCTGGGTGTCGGGCCTGCAACTGGCCGCGCTCGCGTTGCGCGACGATGTGGACGCGGGCCAGGTCGTGCGCCGCATCGCCCAGGCGCGCGGCGGCATCGCGGCGTATCTGAACGAGAACGTCATGAACGCGCTGCCGCAGCCCGTGCGCGACTTCCTGCTCGCGACCGCCGTGCTGGAGCGCATGACGCCCGCACTGTGCAACGCGCTCACCGGCCGCGACGACGCGCACGCCACGCTCGAATGGCTCAGCGCGCGCAATCTCTTCGTCAAGACGCTCGATGGCGAGCGGGAGTGGTTCCGCTATCACGCGCTGTTTTCGCACTATCTGCGCGACGAATTGCAGGTGCGCCAGCCCGAAGCCGTGGCCGGACTGCATCGCACGGCGGCGCGCTGGTTCGGGGCGGCGGGCCTGTGGTCCGAGGCCGTGCGCCATGCGCTCGCGGCGGGCGAAGTCGTGCAGGCTGCGGACTGGGTCGAGGCCTGCGCGATGGAGCTGATCGCGGCAAGCGACGTGCGCACTGTCCTCAACTGGATCGCGCGCCTGCCCGACGCCGCGTTCGAAGGCCGCGTGCGGCTGCGGCTCGCGCACGCGTGGGCGCTGGCGCTTTCCTTGCAGATCGTCGCGGCGCGGCGGGCAATCCAGCGTATCGAAGCGGATATCGAAAACGGGGCGCTCTCCGTTGATGACGTGGCTGCGCTCGAAGTGCTCGCGGTGCGTTCGCTGATCGCGGGCCTCGCCGACGAAAGCGCCGAGTCGCTGCGCCTCGGTCGCCGTGTGCTCGATGCGCAACCGCCGCCCGGCTCGTGGATCGAGCAGATCGGGCAGACCACGCTGACCTTCGGCTTGAGCTACGCGGGCGGCCTCGACGAAGTGCTGCGCCTGCGCGCGCGCGACGAAGCGGCGCAAGACGCGCCGCTGTACTCGAACGTCTACCGGCGCAGCATGAGCGGGCTGGGTGAATTCGTCGCGGGACGGCTGCACGACGCGTCGCGCACGTTCGAAGGCGCGCTGCGCATCGCCGAGGAACGCGCGGGACGCCTGTGCGCGGCGGCGGCGCTGCCCGCCGGTTATCTCGGTGCGATCTACTACGAATGGGGCGATCTGGCGCGTGCGCGCGACCTGCAACGCGAGCGCCTGCCGATCGCCTTGCAGGCCTGCTCGCTCGGGCCGATGCTGCGCTTCGCGCTGACGGCGGCAATGGGTCTGGCGCACGCACGTGATTTTGGCGGTGCGCAGGCGCTATTGCGCGACGTCGAGCGTGTCGCGGCGGGGCGGCAGTGGCTGCGTTTGCAAGTGGCGTGCGTGGGTGCGCAGGTGCGCGTGAGTCTCATGGAGGGCAAGCTGACCCAGGCGCATCGCGATGGCGAGGCCTTGCGCACGCTCGTCGATCTCGCGGGCAGCGCGCCGCCCGCCGGGTGCAGCGGTATCGAAACCTGGTCGTTCGCCGAATTGGCCCGCGCCCGCCTGCTGGCGAGCGACGGGCGTGCGAAGGAAGCAGCCGCCACGTTCGGCACGGTGCAGCGCGAGCTGGCGTCGCGCGGCATGCCGTGGTTCGCGGCCCAGGCGGCGGTGCCTGGTGCGCTCGCGTGGCACGCGGCGGGCGACGAAGACGCGGCACTCGCGCTCCTTGCGGATGCGCTGGCTTACGGGCAACGCAACGGACTCGTGCGGACCTTCGTCGACGAAGGTGCGGGCGTGGAGAAGTTGCTGTCGAGCATCGGCAATAGCCTGGCGCGCTTTCCCGACGTAAGCCCGTGGTATCTCGACGAACTCAAGGCGGCCTTCGCGGCTGCGTCCACCGACTGGCAGAACGACGTGCAGGGCAATGTACAAACTCCACCCGAACGCCCCGCGCCGAGCCTCGCGGCGAGCAACCTCAGCGCGCGCGAAGTCGAGATCCTCGACTACGTGGCGCGCGGCCTCTCGAACAAGGAAATCGCCCGTGCGCTGCGTGTCGCGCCCGAGACCATCAAGTGGCATCTGAAGAACATCTTCGAGAAGCTCAACGTGAGTTCGCGTATTCAGGCCGTGCGCAGCGGCCTTGCATTCGACATGCCGCCCGTGCGCCGGGAAGCCGCTACGCCTGGCGCGGACAAGCGGCGCTGAACGCGGCCGCTCATGAAACGCGCTATCGTCACGGCCTGTCGCTGACCAACCGGGAACGCTTTCATGGCCGTTACTGAGAACCCCATTGCCAGCCGCGTGTTCGCGCCGTCGCAATTGTCGATTGGCCTGTCCTTGCCCGTGCTGCGCGCGCAAACCGAAGTGCCCGATTTCCGCGAACAGGTCGCGCTTGCGAGCCATGCCGATGCGCTGGGCTTTCGCGCGCTGTGGGTGCGCGACGTGCCGCTCAATAGCGCCGATTATCCCGATCCGGTCGGTCATCTCGATCCGTGGGTGCTGCTTGGCGCGCTCGCCATGCATACGCAGCGCGCCGCGCTCATCAGCGGTGCGATCGTGCTGACGCTGCGGCATCCGCTGCATATCGCCAAGGGCGCAGTTTCGGTGAGTCATCTGTCCGATGGGCGCTTCGTATTGGGGCTGGGTTCCGGCGACCGTCCCGCCGAGTACGCGGCGTTCGGTCAGGACGGCGAGGCGCGTCGCGAACTGTATCGACGTCATTGGGACACGCTGGCCGCCGCGCTCGCGCCGGATTCGCGCATCGTCCCGGACTTCGCGCCGCCCGATGCGCCCGAGTTCTATCTCCAGCCGCGCCCGGGCGCGCCGGTGCCGATGCTCGCTGTTGGCTCGGGCGGTCAGAGCGTGGACTGGATCGCGCGCAACTCGATCGGCTGGATGACCTATCACCGCGAGCCCGAGGCGCAGCGTGCGCGATACGCGCTTTGGCGTGCCGCCGTGGCGCGCGCGGCGCCCGACGCCTTTCGCGCCTTCGGCACCGCGATGCGCCTGCAACTGAGCGACGACCCGCACGAAGCGGCGACGCCCGTGCCGCTCGGCTATCGCACGGGGCGTATCGCGCTAGTCGGTGTGCTGGAGGCGATGCGCGAGGCGGGTATGCATCACGTGACGTTCAATCTGGGCACCGAGCGACCGGCGCGTGACGTTCTCGACGAACTCGCCGCCGAGGTGCTGCCGCATTTCCACGCGGACTGAACGTCCCGAAGGTTTAGCCGCGCAGGACGGTTTCCATCGCTTGGGCAATCCCCAGCACATGTGCGTCCGAGAGCGCGAGGCCCGCGATACTCAGGCCTACCGGCGCTTCGCCTGGCGGCGTGCACGGCAGCGACACCGCGCAGCCATCGAGAAAATTCACCACCGACGGATTGCGCAGCACCAGCCCATTGGTGGCGGCGAAGTGCGCGGCATCGGCTTCGAGCGCGGCGATTAAAGGCGGCACGATGGGCACGGTCGGCATGAGGAAGGCGTCGAAACCGGCGAGCGCGGCGCGGGCCTCGCCGATAGCGTCGGCGCGGGCGGCGAGCAGGTCGAGATAGTCGGCGGCGCGCGCCGCCTCGCCGTGGCGGATGCGGGCAAGCACGCGCGGATCGTAGGCATCGGCTTGCGTGTGCAGGCGTGCACGATGCGTTGCGTAGGCCTCGATTGGCGAGAAGCCATAGCGATTGATCGACGGCAGCGTGTCGAGCACCGGCAGGCGCAGTGGCACAAGACGCGCGCCCGCGCGGGAGAGTTTCGTCAACGCCGCTTCCCAGGCCTGAGCGACGGTTGCGTCCATGCCTTCCGTCACGTAATTCGACAGCACCGCGAGACGCACGCCGTCTAGCGTCGTGCGCGTGTTCTCAAGCACGCCCGGCTCGAAGGTGGATGCCGACAGCACCTGATCCAGCCGTGCGCAACAGGCCACGCGTGGTGCGATGGCGCCCGTCGTGTCGAGCGTTGTCGAGAGCGGAAACATGCCGCCCGTGGGCGTGCGGCGCGCCGTCGGCTTGAAACCGGTCAGGCCGCAGAATGCCGCCGGGATGCGCAGCGAGCCGCCCGTGTCGCTGCCCAGGCCCGCCGCCGCCATGCCTTGCGCCACCGATGCCGCCGCGCCCGAGGACGAGCCGCCCGCCACGCGCGGCTGGCCCTGGGCGCTATCGCGCCACGGCGAGCGTGGCGTGCCGTGCCACGGGTTCAGGCCCAGTCCCGAGAACGCGAACTCGCTCATATTGGTGCGGCCGATCAGCACCGCGCCCGCGCGGCGCAGGCGTTCAATCGCGGGCGCGTCCTGCGTGGCGGGCGCGGCGTCGTTTAGCACACGCGAGCCCGCGCGCGTGGCCTGGCCTGCGACGTCGAACAGGTCTTTCACGGACACAGGCAAGCCTGCGAGCGGCGAAAGCTTCACGCCCGCGCGACGCAACGCGTCCTGGGCGTCGGCCTGACGGCACGCGCCGTCGGCATCGACGTGAATGAAGGCGTGCGCGCCGTCGCCGCCCGCAGCGGCGATACGTTCGAGCGCGGTATCGACGAGGGCGCGGCTCGTGGTCGTGCCTGCGTCGAGCGCATCGGCGAGTTGCTGGAGCGGGGCGGCGGGCGGAAAGGTCATCGTCGGCATGGGGTTCTGTCGGGGTGGACTCGCGGGTATGGGGGGTTCAGGCGACCACGGGCAGGGCGCGCACGCGGTAACGCTGGCGCAGGCTGCGGCCGAGCACCGGATCGTGCAGTTCCATCTCGAAGCCCTCGCCAGTGCTCATCGCCGCGAGATTGCCGTGCACGGCCAGCGTGCCGCTGAACATCGCGCAGTGTTCGGGCAGCACGGCCTCGGCGGTTTCGGGCGTTTGCGCGTAGCCGCGCCAGAGTGCGGGCGGCGGCAGCAGGCCGTCCACCGCGCCATGCTGATAGGGCCGCGCGTTGCCATCGGCGTCAATCAGCGACGCGCGCAGTTCCAGCCGGTCCCAGTGCGCGGCCACGTCGGCGTAACGCCAGGCTTCGCGGGCGAGCGGCTTCGCGCAGACCTGCTTCGACACGGCGACGCTATAGGCTTCGGCCTTGCGGTCGGTGTGATCGGAGCCGATCGTCACGAGCGTGCCGAGCGGGCTGTCCATCAGCACGCACTCGATCTCGCCGCTCGTATGGGTGCCGAGCACCTCGACGGTCTCGGCCTGGGTCAACTGGTCGGCGGCGACGCGGTAGAAGCAGGGCGTGCTCGTCGGCGGCGCGACGCCCAGCGCGGCGAGTTCGTCGATATGCGCCTGGATGGCCTGCGCGTCGCGCCCGGCCCAGCCCGCGATCACGAGCGTATCGATCTCGACGGGCACGGTGGCGGCGGCGCCATCGGCGGGGAAGACGGTGAAGGAAAGCGTGGTCATGGAGCAGTAAGGCAAAAACGTAGGGTTGAGTGCGGCCCCGGCATGGCGCGCGAGGCGCCTGCCGTGACCGTTCGAAGCGTGAGTGCTACGGGTGCGGGTTTATTCGTCGAGCGGGCGATGCGCCGTCTCGCGCGCTGCGAACAGTGCGAGCGCCGTGACCAGTAGCGCGCCGCTCACGTAGAGCGAGACTGCCGTGGTCGCATGCCAGCTACGGAACAGCGCGACGATGATGAGCGGTGCGAAGCCGCCACCGAGAATCCCGGCGAGCGTATAGGCGAGCGAGGAGCCGGCATAACGCACGCGGGTAGGGAACTGCTCGGTGACGAAAGCCGCTTGCGGGCCGTACATCACGGCATGGATCACGAGGCCGATCATCACCGCGAGCACAATCAATACGGGCTGCGAAGTATTGACGAGCGAGAAGAAGCCGAATGCCCAGACGATAGCGGCCAGCACGCCGCCAAGATAGACGGGGCGACGGCCGAAGCGGTCGGACAACGCGCCGAACAGCGGCACGGTCAGCGCGTTGCAGGCGGTGCCCGCGAGCACGGCGCTCAACGCAAGCGAACGAGAAAGATTGAGCACCGTCGTCACGTAAGTCAGCGTGAAGACCACGAGCAGCGCGTAGAGCACGTCCGAGCCGATGCGTGCGCCACCCGCCACCAGCAGACGCCGCCAGTGCTGCGAGAACACTTCCGCGACCGGCACCTTGGCGGTGGCGTGCGCTTCGTTGAGCTTCTCGAATTGCGGGGTTTCGCCCACGCTGTTACGCACCCAGAGGCCGAAGCCAACCAGCAGCAGACTCGCGAGGAAAGGCACGCGCCAGCCCCACGAGAGGAACGCGTCGGGCGCGACGGCAAGCGTGAGCAGCGCAATGAAACCCGTACCAAGCAGCGTGCCGAACGACGGCCCCACCTGTGCCCATGAGGCGTTGAGGCCGCGCTTTTTCTGGTCGCCGTGTTCGACCGCGAGGAGCACGGCTCCCGCCCATTCGCCGCCCAGCGCGATGCCCTGCACGAAGCGCAGGCTCACCAGCAGGATCGGGCTCAGGATGCCCGCGCTCGCATAGGTGGGCAGCACACCCATCAGCGCGGTAGTGAGGCCCATGAGCACCAGCGTGATCATGAGCACGGCGCGCCGTCCGACTCGGTCGCCCAGATTGCCGAAGATCAAACCGCCAAGCGGACGCGAGATATAGCCCACCGCGTAGGTGGAAAACGCCAGCAGCGTGCCCGCGAGCGGATCGACCGAGGGGAAGAACAAGTGATTGAAGACCAGCGCGGCGAGCGTGTTGTAGACGGTGAAGTCGTACCACTCCAGCGACGTGCCGATCATGCTGGCCGTGGCCAGGCGTCCGCGTCCCGCTCGCGGGCGCTCGAGCGCCGAGGCTGACGATGGTGACGAATCGGTCTGGGCGAGAGAGTTCATCGGGTTCTCCAAGGGATCAAGCGGCACGCCGTGCGTGTGGTGTGCTCTGGTTGTATTGGGTCGGCGCTGTTGCGTCGCTTTTCCGTCGTTGTTGCGTCGCTGTTGCGTCGTTATTCAGGCCGCGAGGCGCCAGAGCAGATCGAAGCTGCGCACCGTATCGGCAGTGGGTTGCACGTCGGCAAGCGTGGCGAGTTGTGCGGCGGTGTCGCGCGCGGCGGCGTTCGTACTGCCTTCGACGATCACCAGCGCGTCCTGCGGCGCGGTGGTCGCTACACCGTCGCTGGTGGGAAGCGGTGCGGACAACGATGCATCGGTCACGAACACGCGCACCGCATGCATACCGGGCGTGAGCGTGACGGCGTGCGCTGCATCGCGCCACGCTTGCGAGGCCACGGCTTGCGGCGACGCGATGAAGATCGCCGCGTGGCCGCCTTCGCCCGCGCCCGCCTCGAAACGCTGTTCGCCCACGCGGCGCTGCGTGTTGCTCATACGCGTGAAGTTCTGCATCGACCAGTCGGTCTGTACCGTGAAGGCCTGGCGGTAGGCGTCGCTATGGAACACGTCGAGCGAGGCCGTTACGTAGAGCGCCAGATAGCGGCGCGCGCCGCCGTCGTTGGCAAGGAAGCGGCGCGCGGAGCGAAAGCCCGGAATCGCGACGCGTTCCTGCATGTGCTCGCGGTCGTACCACGCGTTGAAATCGGCTTCGGTGTTTGGGTCTGTATCGGTCCAGATGCAGAGTTGCCCTGCGTTCGTGGATGCGGTCGTCGTGGTTGCCTGGCTCATCGGGTAATTCCTGCGCTCACAAAGGGAATCGGATAAGCGCAGTTTGGCGAGCGTGGGGTGTTCCGGTCCAACAAGAAAAAAAATACGCGTTGAAAGCGTTTTCTTATCGCTTACGGGAACGGGGGTTTTTGGCAGCGACTTTGGCGACTTCGGCGGCTTTTGCCGGCGCAGCCGCTGCGGCGCGGGCGTTCTGGCCCTCCAGTTCCGGCCCCAGTGCCGCCACGAACGCGCGTGCCTGCTCGGTCGCCAGTTCGGCGATGCGCGCGGGCAGCGGGTGGCTTTGCAGCCGGTAGCTCGCCACCAGTGGCAGAGGCGCAAACGCGCTTTCTACGTCGAGCACTTCGAGCGAACCGTCGTGCAACTCGCGCTGGATGATGGCGGGCGGCAGCGCGGCCACGCCAAAGCCATCGGAGACCAGCCGGATCATCGCGGCCACCGAGCTGATGCAATTGATGCGCACGGGCCGCTCGACGGCGCGCGCGAACTCGCGCTCCACGGCGGTATGCGGTCCCGAGTGACGCGAAAAACTCAGGATCGGCAGTTCAGCGAGACGTTCGAGCGCGACGAGCTGGCCCGCAAGGCCAAGCGTGGGGCTCGCGACCCAGCGCATGGGAAATTCACAGAGCGGGTGATTGACGAAGTCGCGGTCGGGCAGCGAATCGGTCTGCAGGATCAGATCGACGGCATCGGCGCGCAGCAGTTGCACGAGATGGATCGTGGTGTCGCTCGTCACTTCGACTTCGAGATGCGGGAAGCGCTCGCGCACGCGCGCCATCAGCGCGGGGAACCAGCTATGCACGATCGACTCCACCACGCCGATGCGGATCAGGCCCGCATCGCCGCTCGCATCCTCCACTTCGCGGCGCATTTCGTCGCCCAGACGCACGATGCGCTCGGCGTAGGCGAGCATCTTGCGCCCGGCGGGCGTGAGCGTGGCCGAGCGCGAATTGCGGTCGAACAGGCGCACGTCGAAGCTCTCTTCGAGCGAGGCGATGCGGCTCGACACCGCGGCCTGGGTGGTGTGCAACTTCTCGGCGGTAAGACGGAAATTCTGCAGGCGGGCGAGCCAGATGAAGGTCTCGAGAAACCGGATATTCATGGCTTCGTGTGGGGCAGTGGCAAATGCCTATCATATCGCGCCGAAATTCGCACTTATCCGCGCTGACACAAAACACGCGGCGCACGCCTGTGTCCCGGCGGCGATAACAAAATCTTTTCGACGCGAATTTATTTTCTTGTTTGACCGACTGCGCACCGGATCGCGACACTCTCGCATCCAGCCCGCCGATGTCTTTCTTGCGGCGATGCGAGTTTGCTTGTTCGTCAATCGCAACGGAATCCTAATTATTATCAAAAGAGGAAAACAACAATGCCGCGCCCAGCCACTCCTTGCTTCGCCCCCCGTCACGTTGCACTCGCCGTTGCCGCCGCCGCGCTGCTGCCGTGCGCCGCTCACGCGCAAACCAGCGTCACGCTCTACGGCACCATCGACACCGCGCTCGTCTACGCGAACAACGTGGGCGGAAAGCGTCAGGTCGAAATGAACAGCAGCAACGTGCTCGGCAATCGCTGGGGCCTGCGCGGCAGCGAGGATCTGGGCGGCGGACTGCGCGCGATCTTCGATTTGCAGAACGGCTATTCGTCGTCGAGCGGCGGCTTCCAGCAGGGCGGCGACGAGTTCGGCCGCCAGGCGTATGTGGGTCTCGCGTCGGCGCAGGCGGGCACGGTCACGATGGGGCGTCAGTACGATTCCGTGGTGGATTTCGTCGGTCCGTTGATCGCGGGCACGCAATGGGCCACGTATCTGGGCGGCCATCCGGGCGACCTCGACAACACCAATAACGACTACCGTTCGAACAATTCGGTGAAATACACGAGCCCCACGTGGTCAGGCTTTCGAGTGAGCGGTCTGTATAGCTTTGGCGGCGTGGCGGGCGAGTTCTCGCGCAATTCGATCTGGTCGCTCGGCGCGGGCTATGTGCGCGGACCGTTCACGCTGGGCGCCGCGTTCGTGCACGTGAAGGACCCGAACTTCTCGTACTTCGGCAATAACGCCACGTCGAGCGCCACGGCCAGCAATATGGCGGCGAGTCGCGTCTATTCGGGCTACGCCTCAGCCGGTGACGAACAGATCGCCGCCGTGGGCGGTTCGTGGCAGATGGGCGCGCTGACGCTGGGCGCGGTCTACACGAACACGCAGTTTCGCGACCTGGGCGCGCACGCGAGCCTCAATCCCGAAGGCTACGAGGGCGCCGCGAAATTCCATAACGCCGAAGTTAATGCGCGCTATTACGTGACGCCTTCCGTGCTGCTCGGCGCGGCCTATGACTACACGCACGGCTATGGCGTCAACAGCGTGAGCTATCAGCAGGGCGATCTGGGCGTGACCTGGTTTCTCTCGAAACGCTCGTCGCTCTATCTCGTCGGGCTGTATCAGCACGCCTCGGGCACGGATTCGACAGGGCACGCCGCCGTGGCCAACATCAACGGCCTGAGCGCTTCATCGACAGCCAACCAGGTGGCGGTGCTGGCCGGTATCACGCATCGCTTCTAAAACACGCGCCTCAGTGATAACCGGGATCGCCCTCGCGCACCTTGCCGCGAAACACGCGGTACTGCATCGCGTTGTAGACGAGGATGATGGGCAGCACGATCACCGTGCCCACGAGCGCGAACAACTGGCTCGAATGGCTCGACGAGGCTTGCCAGATCGTAAGCGAGGGCGGCACGATATACGGCCAGATGCTGATGACGAGCCCGGTATAACCGAGAAAGCAGATCGCGAGCGTGAGGATGAAGGGCATCGCTTCGTGGCGCTGGCGCAGCGATCGGAAGATGCCCCACACGCAGGCCACCACGAGGATCGGCACCGGCATGAACCAGCCCAGGTTGCCGCTGCCGAACCAGCGCTGCGCGACCGCGGGCAGGCCCAGCACGGTCCACAGGCTCACGACGATGACCGCCGCGAGCAAGATGCCGATGAGCGGGCGCATCAGCTCGCGCATCTTGCTTTGCAGCTCGCCATCGGTTTTCAGAATGAGCCATGCGCAACCCAGCGCCGCATAGGTCAACAGCACGCCAATGCCGCAGAACAGGCTGAACGGCGAGAGCCAGTCGAACGGATCGCCCACGAAGCGCGCATCGACGATCTTGATGCCCTGTAGCAAGGAGCCCAGCACGATGCCCTGGCAAAGCGCCGCGAGCGCCGATCCGCCCATGAAAGCCAGGTCCCACGCGTGCTGCGTGCGAGTCGCCTTGCCGCGCAATTCGAACGCCGCGCCGCGAAAGATCAGGCCCACCAGCATCAGGATCAGCGGCATGTAGTTCGCGGGCAGCAAGGTCGAATACACCACGGGAAACGCGCCATACAGGCCCGCGCCGCCCAGCACGAGAAAGGTCTCGTTGCCGTCCCACACGGGCGCGACGGTGTTGAGCATCACCTGGCGCTCGACCTTGTCCTCGAAGAAGGGAAACAGCAGGCCGATGCCCAGGTCGAAACCGTCGAGCATCACGTAGATGAACACGCCCAGCCCGATGATGAAGGCCCAGACGACAGGAAGGTCGATCTGCATGGCGTCACTCTCCCTTGAGCGCATCGAGCGCGCGGTTGTGCAGGCCCGGGTGAGGGTGCGACTCAGTGTGTTCGAGTTGCGGCTCGGGGCCTTTTTTCATCAGCTTGATCATGTAATAGACGCCCGTGCCGAACACGAGGAAATACACCAGCACGAAGATCAGCAACGAGACGCCGGCCTGCTGTTCGCCGATGGGCGAGACGGAGTCCACGGTGCGCACCACGCCATAGACGGTCCACGGCTGCCGGCCCACTTCGGTCGTGATCCAGCCGGCCAGCAGCGCGAGAATGCCCGACGGTCCCATGCAGAACATGAAGCGGTGATACCAGCGTGCTTCGTAAAGTTGCCCGCGCCAGCGCAAAAAGACGCCGAGCAGGGCGCTCAGCAGCATCAGCATCCCAAGGCCCGCCATGATGCGGAAGGTCCAGAACACGATGGGCGAATACGGCCGGTCCTGAGGCGCGAACTCCTTGAGGCCGCGAATTTCGCCGTTCCAGCTATGCGTGAGAATCAGGCTGCCCAGATGCGGAATCTGGATCGCGTAGCGCGTGACTTCGGCGCTCATGTCGGGCAGGCCGACGAGATTGAGCGCGGTGCCGCCGTGCTCGGTTTCCCACAGGCCTTCGATCGCGGCGATCTTGGCGGGCTGATATTCGCGCGTGTTCAGGCCATGCGCATCGCCCACGAAAATCTGGATCGGCGTGAGCAGGAGCAGCATCCACAGCGCCATCGAAAAGCTGCGCTTGACGGGTTCGTCGCGGCGGCCGTGCAGCAAATGCCATGCCCCGCACGCAGCGACGATAAACGCCGCCACGATGAACGCCGCGATGGTCATATGCGCGAGCCGGTAGGGGAACGAAGGATTGAAGACGATCTTCCACCAGTCCACCGGCACGATGCGGCCGTTCTCCATCGCATAGCCTTGCGGCGTCTGCATGAAGCTATTCGACGAGAGAATCCAGAACGTTGAAATCAGCGTGCCGATGGCGACCATGAGCGTCGCGAAGAAATGCGAGCGCGGCCCGACGCGATGCCAGCCGAACAACATCACGCCGAGAAAACCCGCTTCCAGAAAGAAGGCCGTGAGCACCTCGTAGGTGAGCAACGGCCCGGTGATATTGCCCGCGATGGTGGAGAAGCCGCTCCAGTTGGTGCCGAATTCATAGGCCATCACGACGCCCGACACCACGCCCATGCCAAATCCCACGGCGAAGATGCGCGACCAGAACAGATACATGTCCTTGTAGGCGGCGTCGCCGGTCGCGAGCCAGCGGCCTTCGAGCACGGCGAGAAAGCTCGCCATGCCGATGCTGATCGCCGGAAAGACGATATGGAACGACACCGTGAAGGCGAATTGCAGGCGCGCGAGATGAAAGGCGTCGAAGATTTGCATGATCGTGCACTCGTTCCAGACGTTGCTACGCAGCGTGCGCTTTCGTAGGATCAAAACCGGCCTTGCCGCTTGTGTCGAGCCGCTTGTGTCGAGCTAGCGTCGAACCCGAGTCGATCGTGACAAGCGACCCTCTTTAAAGCCTAGTGCACGGATGCAAACAACGTCAGCGGCGTGCCATTTTTCGTGTGCTTCAATAAAGACAGGCAAGCGAACGAGGAGCGCAATCGTGAATGCGGACCAACGTATCGGCAACATCCAGCAGGCGCAATCCTGGGACGATCTCCACTCGGCGATGGAAGGCTTTCTCGGCGAGGCGCAGTCGCGCTATCCCGCGCTCGAACAGGCGGGCGCACTGAAGGCCTGTATCGGCGGTAGCGCGTTCGCGGACGCGGTGGAGGCGCTCAAGCAATATCAATCGCTGACCGGCGAGTCTTACCCGCAGGCGCAGCGCGTGATCGAAGCCGCCGCGGCAAAGCACGCGGCGCTGGGCGGCGCGCCTACTTGCGCATCATCGCCTCGACCAGGAAATGAAACGGGAGCGTGAGCAGTACGGTGGCCCCAAAGCCCACGCACCAGAGAATCAACATCCATTTGAGGTTATGCAGAAAACCCCGGCGTTGTCCGGTCGAACGCTGCGCCATGATGGTGCCTCCCCTGAGTTTCTTTTTGAGCCCGGTGCTTCGTCTTTACCTTCACCACGCCAGCGTCTGCCGGAACACCTGGCCGCCATAGCCGTGGACGATTTCGTCGATCTGCGCCGGCGCGGGGTCGTGCGTTTCGAGCACGAGCGCCCAACTGCCCGGCTTCAATCCGGTTTCGATTTGTCGGGTGAGTGAGTTGTCGAGACGGGCTTCGATTTCGCGCGTGCCCAGCGCCGCGCCGCCGCCGATCGCAAGACCCGCGATCACGCCGACCGGACCGCCCAGCAAGCCGATGAGCGCGCCCGTGGCCGCGCCGATCACGACGCCCCAGTGCGCTCGGCTGTATTCGTCGAGCACGGTGAGCTTGCCCGCCGCGTCTTTGTGCACCATGACGCCGCTTTCGATCTTCAGGCCCTGGCCGTCGGTCTCGAAGTTTTTGAAGTCGCGCGCGGCCCGCTGTGCCTCGTCCAGCGTCCCGAAGGTCGCGACGATCAATTCCTGCGCCATGTGGATCCTCCCCGCGAGCCCGCTTTGCCCTTCAGACAAAGATAGGCAATTTGGGGGAGGGAGGGGAGAGATTCTGGATCGGGTGACGATCCAGCGGCGCGCGTGACTATCCGGTGATCAAGTCAGGCGCAGTGCGGCCGGGTTTTGATCAGACCGCCGCCTCGCGCCGCGAAGCGAAGCTCAACGCCAGCACGGCGAAGATCAGCACGCCGGTGGCGACCTGCTGCCAGTAGAAGTTCCAGCCGATCAGCAGCAGCCCGTTCGCCACGAGGCTCAGCAGCAACACGCCGAGCAGCGTGCCGGGCACGTTGGGCCGGCGCGCGCGAGAAAGCGTCGTGCCAATGAAAGTCGCGCCGATCGCATTGAGCAGATAGCCGTTGCCCGCCTGCGGCACATAGGCTTTCACCATCGACGACAACAGCAGGCCGACGACGCCATAGATCAGCGCGCCCGCGACGAACGTCGCCACGATGATCGCCGCGACCGGCAGCCCCGAATAGCGCGCGACGCCCGGCTGGCTGCCGAGCGCGGCGCTGTAGCGCCCGAACACCGAATGCGCGAGCGCCACGTGCACCACGAGCGCGAGCCCTGCCACGAGCCATAAGGGCACCGGCACGCCCGCGAAGGTGCCATGCGCGAGCGCGCTGAACAGCGGCGGCAGATCGAAGCCCAGCAGATAGACCGGCTGGCCGCCATCGGTGGCGAGTTGCTGCAAGGTCTGGCCAATGAACAGCGTGCCGAGCGTCGCCAGAAACGGTGCGATGCCCAGGCCCGCGACCAGCACGCCGTTGAACGCGCCCACCAGCAAGGCCGCGCTCAGCGCGGCGAGCGCCGCGAGCGGCACGCCCACATGCTGCGCGCTCAACAGCACGAACACGAGGCTGCTCACGTCGATGGCGGTGCCGATCGACAGGTCGACCGCGCCGATCGAGAGCGCGAGCGTCATGCCGAGCGCGGCAATCGCGAGCAGCGCGAAGTTGTTGAGCAGCACATCGGCGAGATTGCCGGGTCGTGCGAAACCCGGCGAGCACACCGCGAAGAACACGCTGACGGCGACCAGCGCGCCGGGCAGCGAAAAGCGCTGGATACGCGCGAACCAGTCAGTCATGGGCATGGGTTCCGAGGTGACGGCGACGCAGCAGCGCCGTGGTGGCGACCACGAACAGGATCAACGCGCCTTCGACGCCGTTGACCCAGTAGCTGGAGACGTTGTCGAGCTGAAAGCCGTTGCTGATGACGCCGATAAAGAGCACGGCCAGCAGCGTGCCTGGCATCGTCGGCACCATGCGGCGCGAGAACACCACGCCGAGCAGCGCGGACGCCACGACAGCCAGCAGGTTTTCGCCCGCGCCCGGCGAGCTGCCGCTCAGCAGCGCCGACGACGCCAGCGCGGCGAGCGCCGCCGCCAGTCCGCCGAGCAGATAGCTCGCCGACACATAGCCGCGCACGTTCAGGCCCGCCGCGCGCGCGGCCTGCGCATGTTCGCCGCTTGCGCGCAGGCGCAGCCCGAACGGCGTGTAGTGCACCAGCAGCGTGAAGAGCGCCGCCACCAGCAGCAACGCCGTGGCGAGATGCGGGATGCCGAATGCGCCTTCGTCGATCAGGAAGCTCAGCAGCGGCGTGGAGGCGGGCACCGAGGTGTTCTGCGTGAGCACGAGTTCCAGGCCGGCGCAGAGGTTCATCGTCGTGAGGGTGGCGAGCAGCGGCAGGATGCGCAGGCCGAGCACGGCGAACGCATTGAGCGCGCCGACCGCCACGCCTGCGGCGAGCGCGAAACCCACCGCGCCCGTGGCGGGCACGCCCGCCCGCAGCGCCACGGCGTGCACGGCGGCGCTCAGGCCCATGTTGGCGGCGATGGACAGGTCGAGACCGCCCTTGATCGGGTCCGCGCCGCCGCCGATCAGCACCGCCGTCAAGCCCAGCCCGAGCACGCCGACCACCGCCGACTGCTGCACCACATTGGCGAGATTCGCGATCGTGAGGAAGAGCGGCGAGGTCGCCGCGAACACCGCGAACACGAGCGCGAACGCCAGCACGGCGCCGCCGCGCAGCCAGAACTGCGCGCCCGTTGCGCCTGAGGCGTGCGCCGCGTTAGCAGCGGCGCGAGCGCTGTGCAGATCGTCGTTGCCACGCAGCGCGTCGAGGCGCTCGATCACCTTGCCGATCATGCTGCGTCCTCCTGTTTCTGCGCGGCTTGAGCACTCGTGCGCGCGAGCGTGGCCCACGCGAGCAGGTCCTGGGTGGTGGCCGCGTGCGACGGCACGTCCTGCACGATCGCGCCGCGTGCGAGCACGAGAACGCGATCGGTCACGTCGAGCAGTTCGTGCAGATCGCTCGAGAAAATCAGCACCGCCGCGCCTTGCACCACCAGTGAGTCGATGAGGCGGTAGATGTCCGCCTTCGCGCCCACGTCCACGCCGACTGTCGGTTCGTCGAGGAGATAGATGGCCGCGCCGTCCTCGGTCTGACGGCCCAGCCATTTGCCGAGCGCGACCTTCTGCTGGTTGCCGCCCGAGAGATGCCGTACCGGCGCAAGCGGGCCGGGCGTGCGCACGCCGAGCGTGTCGATCAAGGCGCGTGCCGCCGCGGTCTCGCGGCGCGTATCGAGCAGGCCGAAACGGCTGAAGCGCGCCAGACCCGGCAATGAAAGATTGTCGCGAACGGGCAGGGCCGTTGCGACGCCCTGGCGTCGGCGATCCTCAGGCACGAAGGCAATGCCGTGGCGCACCGCATCGGCAGGACGGCGCAGGCGCACCGGCTTGCCTTGCACCCGCAAGTCGCCGAGTACACCGCGCTCCAGACCGAACAGACTGCGCACGAGCGGCTTGCCGCCCGAGCCGACCAGGCCGGTCACGCCCAGCACCTCGCCACGCCGCAGCGTAAGCGACAAGGGACCGAAGCGGCCCGGCGCGTGGAGATCGCGTGCTTCGAGCGCGATCTCGCCGGCCGAGGCCGCGTCACGGCGCGTGCGCGCCGCCGGCTGCGTGCCGATCATCCCCGCAACCAGCGACTCGACAAGCGACTCGGCGGGCGTTTCGCGCGCATCGACGTGGGCCACATCGACGCCATCGCGCAACACCGTCACCCGGTCGCACAGCGACGCGATCTCGTTCAGGTAATGCGAGACGTAGAGGATCGTGAGCCCGCGGGCGCGCAGGCGGTCAATGGTTTGCAACAGACGTCCGACCTCGCGGCTTACTAGCGCGGCGGTCGGCTCGTCGAACACGAGGATGCGTGGCGTGCGCATGAGCGCACGCGTGATCTGCACGATCTGCTGCTCGGCGACGCTCAATTCGCCGATCAACCGGTCCGGCGGCAGGACGATATCGAAATGCTCAGCCAGCGCCTCGCTCGCGCGATGGCGCATGCGGCGAACGTCGAGCGGCAGCAGGGCGCGCAAACCGCCCGGGCGGCGCAGGCCTTGTGCGGCAAGCGGCTCGTCGCCGAGCGCGAGGGCTTCGGCGACCGTGAACGTCGGCGAGAGCAAACGCTCCTGGTGGATGAAGGCGATCTGGCCGCGCGCGGCCGTGCCTGAACCGGCCGTGCCTGGACCGGCCGTGCCGACACCCGCGCTATCGACGACATCGACGCCATCGACACGAATCTCGCCCGCATCCGCGCGCTCCAGCCCCGCAAGAATCTTGATGAGCGTCGATTTGCCCGCGCCGTTCTGGCCGATCAGCCCGTGCACGGTGCCGCGCGCCGCGCTCAACGACGCGCCGCGCAACGCCTGCACGCCGCCGTACTGCTTCACGAGGCCGCGCAGTTCGAGCGCGGGCGCAAGCGGCAATGCGCTCGCACCGTTTGCTTCAACAGGCCCGTCGGCAGGCCCGCTCATTTGGACGCAAGCTGGCCGGACGCGGCCGACTGGCCGAGCGCCTTCTGCACGTCGCCCGCGTTGTCTTTGGTCACAAGGATCGACGGCACGTAGGTGTAGGGCGGCAGATTGTGCTCGCCGGCAAGATAGCGCGCGACATTATCCACGGCAGTCTTGCCGATCAGCGCGGGCTGCTGCGCGACCACGGCGGAGGCGCTCGACTTCGGGTCCTTCACAAGGGTGACGACGTCCGGGCTGCCATCGACGGCGTAAGTGCGGATCTCGCTGCGATGCGCGGCGTCGACCGCCTGCGTCGCGCCGACCTGCGGCACGTCCCAGGCCGCCCAGATCGCCGAAATTTGTCCCTTCGGATACTTCGCCAGCAACTGGCTCACCTGTGCGTAGGCGCTTTGCACGGTGTTGGGAATGACATCGCGCAGCTCGGGCTCGATGATGTGCACCTTCGGGTAATACTTGAGCACGGCCTTCAACTGGTCATAGCGGATCGCGCACACGGGCACGCCGTAAAAACCATTGAACACGAGGATATTGCCTTCGCCGTGAATGTCGTTGACGAGCTTGAGCGCCAGTTGCTCGCCGATGAAAAAGTTGTCCGAGGTCGTGTCGTTCAGGCTCGACGGTGAAGCGGTGTCGATGGTGAACAGCGGGATATTCGCCTGGCGGATTTTTTGCAGCCACGGCTCCAGCACGGTTGCGGTGCCGAGTTGCTCGATGATGGCGTCGGGCTTTTGCGCGATGAGCGTCTGGATCTGCGCGATCTGCCGGTTGTCGTTGCGGCCCGCATCGAGCGCGATGGGCGTGCCGCCCAGACGCTTGACCTCGTCGATCGCGCCTTGATAGGCCTTCAGGTCCCAGTAGTGGTCCGTGCCGGCCGCCGTGATGCCGATGCGCTTGCCTTTGAGCGACGGCACGTCGGCGTCGCCCTGGGCGTGGGCGGCGGTAATCGGTCCTGCCAGGGCGGCTAATGCGCCGAGTGCGACGGCGAGCGCCACGGCGGCGCGTTTGATCGGGGCGTTGGGTCGGGTTGTCTCGCGGGTCATGTCGTCGTCGTGGATTCGTTGGCCTGGCGTTTGCCGCGTGATGGCGGCAAGCGTGTGGTGTTGCGAATCTAAACGGCATGGCTGCGCGGGTGAAACATTGAATCGAGCTAAGGATAGTGGCTGTGGGGTGGAATGCTTTTGGGTTTCTGGGGGAAGATCGGATGCGGTTGATTTAATTTGACATAAGATAAATTATCACCATTTTATTCAGGGTCTGGTGCTATCATCCGGCACGAACCCTCGACAACAATCCTCCAGAAACCTCCGGCCTGGTCGTAAACGCATGAGTAACCCTTGTTCGCGCGGTGCGCGCAATCCGCTGCTGATCATGCTCGACCTTTTGATTCAATATTGGGGAACGCTTAGAAGTTCCTCTGCCGCGGACGACAGCGCTGCCTTGAGACTCGCCCAGGTGCGCGTCATGATTCATCAATTGCCGATGATGTACGGGCTATTGATCGTCAATACATGGGGCCTGGTGCTGCCGCATGAAAGCAGTTTTCCTTACTGGCAAGGCGTACTTTGCCCGCTGGTTCTGACCGTCTTCTGCCTGATTCGCGTCGTTTCATGGCTGCGACTTGCGAACATCGACGTGACGCCTGAGCACGCGGCTGCGGTCTTGCGGGGCACGCGCAGGCTCGCGTGGATTTTTGCAGTCGTCTTCTCGGCGTGGTCGCTGTCACTGCTGCCGCACGGCGGCGAGGCATTCAAGCTGCACGTCGCGTTCTATATGGCCATCACGGTCATCGGCGTGATCTTCTGCCTGATGCACGTCATTCAGGCTGCGTTTACCGTGACGGTCATCGTCAACGGTGCGCTCGTCATTACCTTCGTGCTCTCGGGCAACGACGTGTTTCAGGCCATTGCGATCGATACGTCGCTCGTGTCGCTCGCGATGCTGATGGTTTCATTTACCCATTTCAGAAACTTCGCGGACCTCGTGGCGGCGCAAAGCGAGAATCGCCGTCTGGCGAATATCGACAGTCTCACCGGCTTGCCCAACCGGCGCGCCTTCTTCGACGCGCTCGACCAGCATTTCGACGGCGCGACGGCTTCCGGCAGCGCCCTTGCGGTCGGGCTCGTCGACCTCGATGGTTTTAAATCGGTCAACGACATCCACGGTCATTCGGCAGGCGATCAGGTGCTGGCCAAGGTGGCGTCGCTGCTGGCTGGCGCCTGCGGCGGCGCGACCGTGCTCGCGAGGCTTGGCGGCGACGAATTCGGCATCATCGTGACGCACGACTGCTCGCCGGCCAGCCTCCAGCAACTCGGTCAGCGGATCTGCGAGGCTTTTCGCTATCCCGTGACGATTGGGGAATATTCGGTGCGCCTCGGCACCACCATCGGGTTTTCGACCTATCCCCAGAGCTCGCGAAACAAGGCCGATCTGTTCGATGCGGCCGACTATGCCCTGTACGAGGGCAAGCGCCGCGCGCGTGGCTCGGTGACCGTTTTTACCGAGACGCATCGCAATGCAATCATCCGCGAGTCGCAAATCGCGCAGGCCCTGCGCTCGCCTGATCTGGACCGGGAGCTGAGCGTCGCCTTTCAGCCGATTTTCTCGCTCGACCAGGCGCGCACGGTCGGCTTCGAAGCCCTGGCGCGCTGGCACAGCGCGACGCTCGGCACCGTCGCACCGGGCGAGTTCATCCCGGCCGCCGAACGTAGCGGCGTCATCAACAGTTTGACGCTTGCGCTCTTCAGCCATGCGTTGGCGCGAGCGACGCAATGGCCGTCGGATATCGGCCTGTCCTTTAACCTGTCCGCCCACGATTTCGCCGATGAACGCGTCGTTGCCGGACTCGCGCAACGCATAGTCGACAGCGGCATCGAGCCTTCCAGACTGGACTTCGAGATCACCGAAACGGCGATGGCCCACGATTTCGAGCAGGTGCGCAAGGCAGCCGGGACGCTGCGCAGCCTGGGATGCGGTCTGTCTGTCGACGATTTCGGCACGGGCTATTCGAGTCTGTCTTACCTGTGCAACCTGCCACTGACCCGCATGAAGATCGATCGGACTTTCGTGACCGGTCTCAAAGTGGGCACGACGGCGTTTACCGTGGTTCGCACCTTGCTCAGTCTCAGCCGGCAAATGATGCTCGAATGCGTGATCGAAGGCGTCGAATCGGCCGCAGAGTTGCGAACGGTCGCGAAGCTCGGGGCCACCCTCGTCCAGGGCTATTATTGCGCCCGTCCGATGGAGGGCTCCGCCATTGCGTCTTATCTGGAAGGTGAACGCGCTACGCTGGCCGGCGTAGCGGACTAGTTTCCGGGGGCGGACGGCTTTCTCTTTCTCGAATGAGCCAGCAAATCGCGAATCACATCGACGAGCCGACCGACAGGCGTCGGCTTTCTCAGCAAGGTGTTCCAGAGCGCCTCGGACAAAAGCGGCGGCTCGGCCGCAGTGAGCAATACGACCGGGATGCACGCGGTGAATTTGTCTGACTTAAGCCGCCGACACAACGCAATACCGTCGAGCACGGGCATCATCCAGTCAGTCACGATCAGATCCGGATGCTCGCGTCCCGTCAGGCGTATACCCGCCTCCCCGTCACTCGCCAGGAGCACGCGGTAACCCTCCGCCTCCAGTAAAACCTGCAAAGGCGCGAGTATTTTTGCGTCATCGTCGACCAGCAGAATCGTCTGCACCGCCACGGCCTGCCTGCGAGGGTTCAACCCTGACAACCAGCAATTCGCGTTCCTGGTTGTCCAGACGCCCTAACCCGCCGCGAACAACCCGGCGGCGCAACCCTCAGCTGCGCTCTCGCGATTCAGCAAGCCAATTAATCAGGATGTCGAATCTATTTTCGTGCGTTTTGCAAGCGGCATTGCCCAGCGGATGTCCGGCGATCGACTGCGATCGGCACGGTGCCCTAATTCCTTGACTTCCCCAATCTTCAGGCGTAGGGTAAGAATCTGAAGTCTTCAAGAAGTGTGATTGCTGCTCATCATTCACCGCGGGGCGCGGTACTCGTTGTCCTCTCCCTCCTTGATCCTTTTCCCTGTGCGCCATTCGGAGCACGCCTATACCTGTTCATCTCAGGAGTCTTCCATGGACACCGGTACCGTAAAGTGGTTTAACGACAGCAAGGGTTTTGGTTTTATTACGCCCGACGCAGGCGGCGACGATCTATTCGCCCACTTCTCTGAAATTCGCGGCGACGGCTTCAAGAGTCTCGCTGAAGGTCAGAAAGTCAGCTACGAAACCAAGCGTGGCCCGAAGGGTCTACAGGCAGCCAATATCACTCCGCTATAAGCCATCCGCCGCCTGACGTCACGGCAGGCGCGCTTCTTCACGAAACGGGTATCGCCGGCCGCCTGCGGAGCAGCCGCGACGTGTAGGCCAGACGACGATACCCGCCTCTCCTCGCTCGATCCCCATGCGATAGCGCTCGCTTGAGGGCGCCAATCGAACGTCGTCGGCGCCAGGGCGCATTCCACGTGGCTGTCGACCTGGTGGAGCCCTGTGTTGACCCTGTCACTGACTTCACGTACCGTGAGGCTCTGGAACAGGCCTTACTTCAGCTTTCCCGCCACAAGCGCACAAGTGCTGTGTATCGCCGCACCTGGCTGGGAATGACCTGAAAAATTCACGCAGAAGCGCATCCGCATGACATCAGCGAGATGCACTTTGGCGAGATGCACTACGAACCGAACGGAAGAACGGAACCGCTCGGTCCCACGAGATGCGAGACGGTACACGCCGACTTTTCGAAAGTCGAAACGCAAGAATTTTTCACCACAACATGCCGCCCATGCGAACTGAGCAACGCGCCGTTCCGCACTACCTTGTCCTGCGTGCAGACTGTCCGGTATATGTACTGGATGTCAACCGTGTGATCCTGCGCCGCGAGGCCAGCCAACTGCTTCGGGCGTTTGCGAAGGCCCGGGGTACGCCCACCTCGATCGCCGATGAACCGTGGGACGGTTTTTCCTCGCTGGAATGCATCGAGCCTCACGAGCGCAAAGCCGTCGAAGCGTATGCGTTGATTCGCGGCGATGAAAGCGCCCATCAGCTATCGCTGCTGGTGTCCCTCTAACAGCACAGCAACGTGCGGCATGCCCGCCAGCGGGCGTGCCATTCGCCTCGCTCAATGACGACGGCCGAGATACTTGCTCACCACGAATTCGGCAGACACTTCACGGTGGATCTCGCTGATGGCAATCACGCCATTGCGTGCCGTGCGGGGCTCCCAGTCGATCCCGATCGCGTCTTCACCCCGCCCGTTACGCGGTAAGAGAAACATCTGCAAGCCTGCCGTGTAGCAATCGTGCTCCGGAAGGCGCCGGTTGATCTCGTCAACAAACTCCTCGGGTGTCAGAACGGGCTTTCGCATAGTCCGGGTTCCTTATAGGCGTGATCATCGTAGCACGCCGACTCAGGACCAAGGACGCTGCAAGCGGACCGTATTGAAGGCCGCGGGGAGCGCCGGGGAGACTAGCTCTGCACACCCATCTGCGCGCCCCCCAACGCCGTGAGGTCATCAACGCTCGCGCGCCCGGCGAAGTCCACTTCGAAGTCATCGGCCGGGAAATCGGGCGGGCTCCTGCCTTCGCGGAAGCTCGGCAATTGCCGCTGCAAATAGGCCGCGTTTTTCGCGCAAGCCGGCAGCGAGGCGATGTACATCACGTTGCTGTATCCCGTGCCTCGATGCGCATCCTCGACTGCGTGAATGACGTCGCTATGCCAGAAGACGGTGTCGCCCGGCTGCATGAGCGGTATCGACGAGAGCGCACGGAACAAAGGCGCGTGATAGTCCTCTTTGATCGACAATGCCCGCCCCGGCCTTGCGCCGCAAAGATCGTCATCGGCAATGTCATCCTGTAGTGCGCGCAGCAGGATATACACCATCGCGTTCGCGATCGGAACGAGTTGCAGCGTGCCATCACCGGGGCCTTGCCGGGTCAGCGCCGTCCAGCCCTGGAAGGTGCGAAACATCGAGCAAACCGCGGGCGACGCAATTTCCTCCACCTCCGTCCGGTAGGCCGCGTCGAACGGATCGTAATCCCGCCAGTGGCCGGAAAAAACCTTGCGATAAACCTGGCGGAAGTTGGCTTCGATCCATCGCTCGACCGATCCGCCATCGCAATGCGCCGATAAGCCGAGCGACTCGGAACCCGGCGGACGCCGACGCAGGCGATCGGCATAGACCGGAACGTGGTCGGGATCGAAGTGCACGCGCCCCTCGCTTTCGGCGCGCCAGAGGCGGTTCAGAAATACGCGCGCCTGCGTCAGCTCGGCGGATTGACGCGCCTGCACCTGCGGCCCGGACCAGTACACGCCGTAGATTTGCGGCTTGCTCGATGCGAGTTGACCGAAATAGGGGTCTTCCGCGCGATGCTCCAACTTCTTGTCCAGATGGTTTCGCTCGACGTATTGCGCGATGTCCTGATCCCATTGCTCGGCAAGCGCACGGTCGAACACCTTGCGAATCACACAGGCGCCTCGCGCTTTCACCGACGCAATTTGCTCCGCGCTAACGCGCCTGGCCGCGATATCGTCAAACGCGATCTCGGGAATGACGGGCTCGCCGCGCTCGCGAAGCGTCGCGATGTGATCCGCCTGCTCGATCATCGCCGCTTCGACCTCCAGAAACACCTCGCGATAGTTCGGCAGCATCTCGCGAAGCTCGCGCTTTGCCTGACGAATTGCGGAAGGCAGGTCGTCGATCTGCAATGCCATTGCGTCGTCTCCATGTATGTTTTGAGTGCATGAAGCGTACGCTTGCGGGGCGGTGTTGAGTGATACTATCCGGTCAAAGACTTTGCGTTTTCAGACATGAAGGCGGCTTACGAACACGTCGATTTCGGGCAGGATTGTTCCGTGAGGGTTTACCACCGGCGTTTGCGCCGCATTCCCTTCGAATGGCATCACCACCCCGAATATGAACTCACCCTGACCATGAACAGTCAGGGCAAACGCTATATAGGCGACTCCGTGACCGTCTATAGCGCGAATGATCTCGTGCTCGTCCCGCCAAATCTGCCGCATACATGGGCATCGAATCGCTCCATTGACGAACAGACACCGGAGGTCGCCATCGTCATATGGTTCGATGGAACCTGGGTGCGGCGGCTTGCCGATCTGTGCCCCGAATACGCCGGATTGTGCGATCTGATCCGCCGCGCGGCCTGCGGCCTGGCATTCGATGAAGCGGCGGGCCTGCACATGCGTGATCGCCTCGATCGCCTGCTCTGCGAGAAGCCGCGCGAGCGCTTGCAAGCCGTACTGGACATCCTGTCGTTCCTGGCCGAACTCCCCGCTACACCGCTCGCCTCGCCCAGTGCATTCGATACGCAGACTGGCGCCGCAACCGGCCACGAGCCCGAACAGATCAACCGCGTCCTTGCGCTGATAGAAACCCGGTTCGCCCAACCGTTGCGGCTTTGCGCGCTCGCCAAAGCCGCCGGCATGTCCGAGCGCTCACTGACGCGGCACTTTACCCAGCATCTTGGCGAGAGTGTGGGCCGATACATTACGCGCGTCAGGATAGGACACGCCTGTCGTATGTTGACCGACACATCGGTCCCGGTTTCCATCGTTGCCGCACGCTCAGGCTTTTCGAATGTGGCGAATTTCAACCGGCAGTTCAAGATCGCCAAAGCCATGACGCCGGCTGGATTTCGCGAGCAGTTCACCGGCGCCCGGCGCGCCGAGGACGACCTGACACCGGGTCTGACCGAGCGCTCGCCATCGCTTCAGCGTGCGGGCAAACGCGCGAGCCTCTCACGCGGGCGCTAGCACCGGTTGGCTGGCGCGCGCGGCAACGGTGCGCGCGCAACGAACAACGCCACCACGCCCTTCTGCTCGACCGAGACCTCGTTGAAATGAAGACTGAGCGCGGCATGGAGCGATTGCCGTGTGTCGCGCTGATTGTCGAAGATGCCCTTGCGGTTGTATTCACGCTGCAGCGCGCGCCCGAACAGATTGTGTCCAGCTTCGTCGCCGAGCACCGTCGCACCGAACAGCACGCCGTCCGGTGCGAGATGCGCCTTCAGTTGCGCGAACGCGCACGCTTTCTCGCTCATGGTGCCCGGCAAACAATGCAGCAGGTAAAACAGCGCGATCGAGTCGAACTGCCGTCCCTCCAGCATCGTCAGCGGCTGCATGACATCGCCCACCTGCTGCGTAACCTGCGTATGGCCGAGTCGGCGCGCGGTTGCCGCGAGACTGTGCTCATTGAGATCGAGCAAGGTGACCTGTTGACCGGCGTGAAAGCCGGCATGCGCCGGGTAGAACCCGGAACCCACCCCAACCTCCAGATGATTCGCGCTCACATGGCGACGGTAAAACGGCAGCAGCACCTGCCGGGTGCCGCACCGCCAGGCCAGCTGGTTGGAGATTCCCAGTACCCACGCGTCATAGAGCTTCAGGACGAGCGAACCATACACTGCACTGCCGGGCCGCGTATCGAACTGCCGTGCGGAATCAATCATGTGTTCCATATGCTTGCCTTTTCACCATTTCGCCCTTTTACAGGCTGGATAACGCCGCGTCTTACGGTTGCCTGTCGGCAAGATTAACCGTAGAAAAAGAGATGAAAACGACAAGTTTTCACCGCAAACGGACAAACCGTCTCATCGCGCTGGACACCTTGCGCGTGCTCTTGCCTGAGCGTGCGCAAAAAAATCAACCCAGAACGACCCTGACGCCGAGGCAGTCGTTTCCGGCTACCGAAAACCGGATTTCGGCGCTTATTGCGAAACGCTATAAGGCCTTATAAATTTCAGGTTCCTCTCCTCGAAACCCAGCGATCGGGAATTGAATGTGAATGCGACGACAAAAAGTCCGCGTGAGACAGCCAAACAGTTGCGTCGCGAAGCCATCTTCGAGGCCGCCGAACGGCTGATCCGGCGCTCGGGCAGCACGGACTTCTCGATGCAAGACCTCGCCCACGCTGCCGGACTCAGCCTCGCGACCACGTATAACCTGATCGGCCCAAAGGCAACGGTGCTGTATGCGTTGCTAAACCTGCGTGCGGACAGCATTCGCCATGTACCCGAGCGCCTGCACGAAAGCGGCGACCCACTGGGCGTGGTCATGACGAGCGCGCGCTGCGCCGTACAGCGATATACGGGCGACCCTGACTTCTACCGGCCGCTGATGCGCTTCCTGCTTGGCGTGCCGGACCCGGTTCATCACCCGGCTTTCATGGCGCGCGGCCTTGAATACTGGCGAGCAGTCATGTGTCCCATCGGGGCATCGGGACGATCTTCGCTGGATGTATCAGCCGACGAACTCGCGACCTTCGTCCACGTGTTCTTTACCGGCGCACTCAGCATGTGGGTGCAGGCGCATTACGACGAAAACCGTTTCCTGAGCGAACTGGAGCGCTACCTGGCCCTGCTCTTGCGCTCGCTGAGATAGCCCCTGAGATAGACCATTACTCAACTTCAATTCACGCGCAAAGGCACTGAAAATATGAAGGATACCGAAGTTATCATCGTGGGCGGCGGAGCAACCGGCCTCACGGCATCCATGCTGCTCTCGACCTATGGCGTCAAAACGTGGCTGGTGAGCAAGTATCGTCACACCTCGGCCTTACCCAAGGCGCACCTGCTATCCATCAAGACGATGGAGATCTATCGCGAACTGGGCGTCGAAGCGGCCATCCGCGCGCAGTCGTGCCCGGACGAAAATATGCGCTACGTGGGATGGTTCGCGGGGCTCGCCGGTTCGGACCCGGATCATGGACGCGAGATCGCCCGGCTTGGCGCCTTCGGACGAGGCCGTGAGGATCTGGATTGGCGCGGCGTCAGCGATAACGGCTATGCGAATCTTCCGCAGGCGCGGCTCGAACCGCTGCTACGAACGCATGCGCAAGCGCTTGCGCCTGAATCGGTGCACTTCCATCACGAGTTCATGGCATTCGAGGAAGACGGCGACGGTATCGTGGCGACCATCCTCGATCGTGACAGCGATACGCGCTATGAAGTCCGCGCGCGATATCTGCTCGTCTGTGATGGAGGGCAACGGGTAGGCGCGCAACTGGGCGTCGAGATGGAAGGCCATACCGCAGTCGCCACGACGATCTCCGTCCATTTCAGTGCGGACCTGGCGCAAGCCGGCGCGCGCGCCGACGATGTTCTCAACCGGACCATCCTTAATCCCGACAGCGGCGAGCCTGGCGTACTGGTTCCAATGGGCCCGCAAACATGGGGCTCACGTTCGAGCGAATGGGTCTTCAGCATGATCGCCGCTCCCGGCGAGCACAAGCAGGACGACGACACGGCCGCCATCGGCAAACTGCGCAGAACGCTCGGTATCGACACCTTGCCGTTGCAGGTGCACCAGATTACGCGCTGGCCGCTCAACGCGGTGGTGGCTTCGCGCTTTCGTGTGGGCCGAGCGTTCATTCTGGGCGACGCGGCGCATCGTATGCCACCCGCAGGCGCTCACGGTCTCAATACCGCCGTACAGGACAGCTATAACCTTTGCTGGAAGATCGCAGCGGTGCTCAAAGGCCAGGCGGGAGAGTCCCTGCTCGACACTTATGAAAGCGAGCGTCGTCCCGTTGCGCGCGCAACGGTCGATTCGGCCTACGAGAACTGGCAGAACGCGTGGCGCATTGCGGCCTCGTTCGGGTTTTCGCCCACCCACACAGCGGCCGAGAACTGGCAGAACCTGAAGCTGCAATGGGCCGATGGCCCCGAAGGCGACGCCGCGCGCAAACGGGCAACGCAAGGCATTTCGATTGCCTTGTCGACCTACAACCACCTCAACTTCAACTTCGGTTACCGCTATACAAGCGGCGCGATCGTTCCGGACGCCATCGCGGCACCCGAGCCGCTCGATCGTTTTGGCGACTTCCGGCCATGCAGCAAGCCGGGACACTCGCTCGCCCACGCATGGCTCGAAAACACGCGCGGCCGCTATTCCATCAACCAGCTCGTGGGCCACGGACGATTTACGCTGATCGCTGGCGAACAGGGTGAAGCGTGGTGTATCGCTGCCCGCAAACTGGCGGCCGAACTGGGCCTCGCGCTCGACGCGTTCACGATTGGCGTGCATGACGGCGATCACTTCGACTTCCGTTGCGAGTGGCTCAAGCATCGAGAGTTCGGGCCGACGGGCGCATTGCTCGTGCGTCCGGATCATTTCATCGCCTGGCGCGCGATGGCACTCGACGACGCGCCCGAAGCCGTGCTTTCGGCGGTATTGGGGCGGATTCTGTCGCGGCCTTGAGCGACGCGCGGCGGCGCAACGGCCCGCCCCCTGCCCTATGGGAAAATACCCCTCCTATCCAGCGCGCATCGCACCCGAAACAACGCGATGCCCGCTGATCGGCACAAAAGGCACAAAACGGACAAAAGGGAGCAAGGGAGACAGGATGGATAGCGTCGAAAACGCCAGGGCGTTCCTCGCGGTCGCAGAAGTCGGCAGTTTTGCAGGTGCAGCATTGCGCCTGAATCTCGCGCCCTCGGTAGTCACCAAACGCGTCAGCGCGCTCGAAAAGGAACTCGGCCTGCTGCTGCTCCAGCGCACGACGCGCAGCCTGCATCTGACCGCCAGCGGCCGCGACACCCTCGTGCGCGCCCGCGATTTCCTCGCCGCCTACGAGCGCATGATGCGCGGCCCCGACGAGGATGACGGCTCGCGCCTCACCGGCCGCCTGCGCATCAAGGCGCCCTCGTCGTTCACGAATCATTTTCTCGGCGCGATGTTCAACGATTTTTTCCGCGAACATCCCAAGGTCGATGTCGAGTTGCAACTGACCAACCGGCCCGTCGACCCGGTGGTCGAGGGTTTCGATTTCGTCATTTCCGGCCTGCCCGTTGCTTACGATGGGGTCGAGGATTTCCCGCTGTGCCCGTTCAAGCGGCTCGTCTACGCGTCGCCCGCGTATCTGGCCCGACACGGCGAGCCCGCGCACCCGTCCGAACTCGCCACGCACCGCTGCCTGCGCTATTCGTACCTCAATCCGGCCGGCACCTGGAACTTCGTCGAGCCAGGCTCGGGTTGCGCCATCGACGTGGCCGTCAACGGCGCATTCGCGACCAACGATATCGACGCCATGCACCGCGCCACCGTCGACGGTCTCGGCGTTGCCGTGCTGCCGCGTTACCGGGCGCGCGCAAGCGTGCAGTCGGGCGATCTCGTGCAGATCCTCACCGGCTTCGAATTGCCCGACTTCTGGGTCAAGGTCCTGCGCCCCGCCGATCACAGCAACCCGAAAGTGTTCCGGGCGCTGCTCGACCATCTGACGCGCGGGCTCGCCACGCTGGTCGAAGGCGACGGCTACCTTTAACGTTCGCGCCCCCCTGCGCGCGATCCTTTCCGAAAAACGCGTTCTGAAGTTCCGGATCGCTGCTATTTCCCGATCGCCATATCACCGACTATCTCGCCGACGGACGCGCCAGGGCCACTCAGCCCGCGCGCCGGACACAAAACGGGCGCGCTCCGCGCGACCCACGACGAGAGGAGACAGCTTTGAGACAGTGGATGGCTTATGTGCCGTTGGCCGTGTGTGCCGCGGCGGCGCACGCGCAGAGCAGCGTGACCTTGTACGGCGCGGTCGACAGCGCACTGACGTGGTCCAGCAACCAGGGCGGCAAGGCCGCGTGGCAAACCTACAGCGGCGGCCGCGCCGGCGACAAATGGGGCTTGCGCGGCGTCGAGGACCTCGGCGACAACCTGAAGGCGATCTTCGTGCTCGAATCCGGTTTCAGCATCGAAACAGGCGCGGCGCAGCCGGCGAACACCCTGTTCGGGCGGCAGGCGTACGTGGGCCTGAGCGGCAACTGGGGCAACGTCTGGCTGGGTCGTCAATACTCGATGACCAACGACTACTTCGTGCCGCTGAGCACCAGCATGCTGTTTGCGGGGGGGCTGGGCGCGCCGCTCGGCGATATCGACGGTTCGTGGAATTACAACAAGATCAGCAACGTCGTGAAGTACGAGACGCCCGTCTGGCATGGCTTCAACGGTAGCGCGATGTTCAGTCTCGGCGGCACGCCCGGCGATTTCTCCCGCAATCGCGTCTATGGTTTCGGCGCGCAGTACTCGAACGCGGGCCTGACGATCGCGGGCGCCTACATGAACATGCGCACGCCCGCCACTTCGATCTATGGCGCGAGCGCGGCGCCCGTGGCCGGGGCGGCCTTTGCGAATCCGGTGTCGAATCCGATCTTCTCCAACTACGTGAGCGCCGCGAGCCAGCAGGTCGCGGGCGGCGGCGCGCGCTACACGTGGGGCCGCTCGCAGATCGCTTTCCTGTACGACAACATCCGCTTCCTCGACATCACGCGCACCGCGTCGAATCCGTCCGCACCGGCCAATGCCGCCTTCAACGACTATCAACTCACCTACGGCTTCACGCTCACGCCCGCCGTAATGCTGGGCGCGGCATTCCAGTACAGCGTCGCGCCGGGCAGCCGCTATCGCACGGCCTCGGTGGGCGGCGCGTACCTGCTGTCGAAAGCGACCTACCTTTATGGCATCGGCATCTGGCAGCACGCGAGCGGCATCGACTCGACCGGACACGAAGCGGTCGCGGACCTGTTCGGACTCTCGCCGTCGAGCAACGCGAACCAGGGCGCGGTGCGCATCGGCTTGCGGCATCTGTTCTGAACCCGGCCATCGCGACGAGCAACCGACCATGCATCGAGGAGACATTTCGTGAATGCAGTGAATTCAACCCACCGCGCGGACCGCACGGGTCATAGCGACGTGCAGGCGTTCATCGACGAACGCCCGCTCAGCCGCTTCCAGACGCTCGTGATCGTGCTGTGCTTCCTGACCGTCGCCATCGACGGCATCGACATCGGCCTCGCCGCCTATATCGCGCCCTCGGTGCGCGCCGAATGGGGGCTGACCGTCACCCAGCTCGCGCCGATTTTCCTCAGCGGGCTGGTCGGCATGATGGCGGGTTCGCTGATTTTCGGGCCGCTCGCCGACCGTTACGGTCGCCGCCCGGTGATGCTCGCGTCGGTCGCGTGCTTCGGCGTGGCGACGCTCGCGAGTCTCGTCGCCACCAACGTCGCCGAGCTTTCCGCGCTGCGCGTGCTGGCGGGTATCGGCATCGGCGGTGCGACGCCCACGGCCGTCACCCTGACCGCCGAATATGTGCCCGCCCGCCGCCGCCTCACGCTCATTACCGTGATGCTGTGCGGCAATTCGCTCGGCTCGGCATTCGGCGGCGTGATCGCGTCGCAGATCATTCCGCGCTTCGGCTGGCACGCGATGCTGGTGGTCGGCGGCGGCGTGCCGCTGGTGTTGCTCGTGGTGCTGTGGGTCCTGCTGCCCGAGTCGATGCGCTATCTCGCGCTGCGCCGCCCGGAACGCGAGGCCGATCTGTTCGCGCTCGGCCGGCGCATCGCGGGCAACGCGCTCGCGGCCGGCACGCGTTTCGTCGCACTCGAATCGCGCCCGGGGCGCGCCGCCGTGCGCGAGTTGCTCGCGCTGCCTTACCGGCGCGGCACGCTGCTGGTCTGGACCACGTTTTTCATGGGCCTCTCGGTGCTGTTCCTGATGGCGAGCTGGTTGCCGACGATCATCACGCACTCGGGCGGCTCGATGCGCGCCGCCGCGCTCACTACCGCACTCTGGTCGGTCGGAGGCACCACAGGCGGCCTGCTGATCGGACGCATCATGGACGGCAGCCAGCCAAGCCGCGTACTCGGCATCGCCTACCTGTGCGCCTGCGTCGCCATCTGCGTCGTTGGCCAGGCATACGCGACGCCGCTCGTCGCCGCGCCGTTCGTGTTCATCGCGGGCATGTGTATCAGCGGCACCCAGGTCGGCGTGAACGGACTCGCCGCCACGCTGTATCCCACCGCGATGCGCGCCACGGGCGTCGCGTGGGCGACCGGCATCGGCCGCTTCGGCTCGATGCTCGGCTCGGCGCTCGGCGGCTATCTGCTGTCGTCGGGGCTCACCTATAGCGTGCTGTTCGCGCTCGTCGCGATGCCAGCCGTGATCGCCGCCGCCTGCATGTTCGCGATGCCGCGCCGCGAGACGCAGCCGCTCGCCGCGCCCGCGACCTGACGGGCCACCCGACCATTTTCGATCGATTTTTCGCAATACGGAGTTCACTTCATGGCCCTATCCGGCTCCGCGTTTCTCGCGCTCTGGAATGACGTCGACGCCGACGTCGAGGCGGATTACGAGCGCTGGCACACGATCGAGCACGTGCCGGAACGCGTCGGCATCCCAGGCTTTCTCGCCGGGAGACGCTATCGCTCGGACGGCGCAGACGCCGCCAGCCAGGCGCGCTACTTCACGCTCTACGAAGTGTGGGACGCGTCGGTGTTCGAATCGGCGGCCTATCGTGACGTCATCGATCATCCGACGCCGTGGTCCGCCACGATGCGCCCGCGCTTGCGCAACGTGATGCGCGCGACCTGCGAAGCCGCCGGATCGTTGGCGGGTCAAGGCGCGCATAGCGTCGTCGGTGATGCCAACGCCATCGCCTGTGCCCGCTTCTTCTGCGCGCCGCACGCCGCGCCGCAGATTCAGCCGCTGCTCAACGCCTGCGCAAGCCTCACGGGCATACGCGCGGTCTATCTCGGCGCGACGCACGATTCGGTGCCCCAGGCATTCCAGCAGTGGTCGAAAGGCGCAGCGCCCAGTCACGTACTGCTGATCGAAGGCGACGACGAAGCCGTCCTGCGCGCCGCGCGCGCCGACATTGCAAGAGCGATCGCTACGCATGCGCCGTCGAGCGAACCCGCGACGATCGACATCTATACGCTCGCGTTTCGCATCGAGCACGCGCAGGTCGACGACTCGCTGCGGCGCGCCGCCAGTGCGCCCTTTTCTATTGACGCCCATTCAGAACATTCAGGACATTGATGATGCAGGCCCTACAAAAAACCACCGCTGCGTTCGGGCTCGAACTGCGCGACGTTCCCGCACCACAAGCGCCCGCCGAAGGCGAAGTGATCGTCGAAGTCGCCGCGGCTGGCATTTGCGGCAGCGACGTTCATATCTACGACTGGTCGGGCGGCTATGACTTCCTGAAATCGGCCTTCCCGGTCACGATCGGCCACGAATTCGCGGGCCGCGTGGTCGAAACCGGCGGCAATACGGGCACGATCGCCGTCGGCCAGCCGGTCGTCGTGATTCCTTCGGTCGAATGCGGCGTCTGCGAAGCGTGCCGCTCGGGGCGAGTCGATGCATGTCGCGACCGCCGCGGCATCGGCATGTTGCGCGACGGCGCGTTCGCCCGCACCGTGCGCGTGCCCGCCGCGAACTGCCTGGCGTTGCCCGACGACATGGATCTGGGCATCGCGGCACTCGGCGAGCCGCTGTCGATCGCCATGAGCGCGGTCAAGACCGCCGAGGTCGCGGCCGGCGACCGCGTACTGGTGATGGGCCCGGGCACGATCGGCCAGGGTATCGCGCTGCTCGCCAGCGTGCGCGGCGCCAACGTGGTGGTCGTGGGCTACGACGACGCGGACCGGCTCGCGACAGTGCGTGCGCTCGGCATCGAGCAGACTTTCGATCTGCGCGAGCACGCGCTGGCCGACATCAAAACGCACACCGGCATCGACGAATTCGACATCGTCATCGAAGCGACCGGCGTGCCCGCGACGGTGCAGGCCGGGCTCGATTGCCTCAGGCCATCGGGCGTATTTGTGATCTGCGGGATTCACGGCAAGCCGGTCAGCTTCGACGCCGCAAAGCTCGTGCGCAACCGGCATCAGATTCGCGGCACCTATCGCGCCACGCGCGCGACGTGGGCCGAAGTGCGGGATTTCGTGGTCGCCCAGCAGGCGCGTGTCGCACCGATGGTGACGCATCGACTGCCGCTCGCCGACGCCATCGCCGGGTTCGAAATGGCGCGGCAGAAGATCGGCTCGAAGATTCTTCTGCTGCCTTAACCGCAACGTTCCGCCTCAATTGCGCCGGTGCGAGGGTCGCATTGGCGCTCATTTATGCCCAACGGATAAGCGAGGGAAACACCAGGGTTTTATCTCGCCTGGGAGTACGACGAACCTCGGCCGCGCGGTGAGTTGCCTTGTTAAAATCGTTCACGATCGCTTGCGTCGCTGAGTCCCTTTGCGTTGAGTCCCCTTAAGCAGAGGGCATCATCGGTTCGCAATGCGCATCGAATTTGCCGGATCGCGCGTTGATGAAGTCGAGAGTCTTCGACCCACACGTGCAGCGGCGCCGTTCGATTCCGACCTTTTGAGGCGATGCAATGAGTGGCCAGACTCAGCCGTCACACTTCATTCTTTTCGTTGACGACGACGAGATGTCACGCACCCTTTTTGCGCGCGCCACACGCGGTCTATACCCCGTTCGCCTCGCCCAGGGCGCGCAAGAAGCGATGGCGATCCTCGAACGGCACGCCGCGGAAACGGCCATCGTGGTGACGGACTTCCGCATGCCGGGCTGCAACGGCGACGATCTTCTGCGTGAGATCGCCGGGAAATATCCGCATATCGTGCGCATCCTCGTCACGGCCTATGCGGACAAGGACCTGCTGCTGAATGCGGTCAATACCGACAACGCATTTCGCATCATCGAGAAGCCGCTGAGAATGGAGGCGGTCAATGAGGTCCTGAGTCTGGCGCTCGCGCACTTCAACGAGCGCGAGGCGCGTCACCAGCGCCTGCTGGCGATGGACGAGACCCTGGCCTTTCTCGCCCACGAATTGAATACGCCGCTGGCGACGATCGCGCTCCATGCGCGCGCCATTGGCGAGGATCAGCCCACCGAATCCGATGCCGAGCGTCATGCCCGCTTCGCGGGCGCGGCGTCCTCGATGCTGAACAACGCGCAGTATTGCCTGAGCCTGATCGAGTCCTTCTGGTCGACCATCAAGGATGGCGGGCACCGGCCGTCATCGGCCACGGGCGGGCACGAGGTCCGGGCCACGCGCCTCGTTGCCGGGCTGATCGAAACGTATCCGTTCTCCGGCTCCCAGCGTGACTGGATCCAGGTCGATATACAGGGCGATTTTGTGGTCAGCGCCATGCCTAATTGCGTCGCCCTCGTCCTCTCCTCACTGGTGTCGAATGCCCTGCGGGCGCTCAGTGGCAACAGTGGCACAAGCGCGCCATTTTTGCGTATCGAAGTGGTCGCGCGTCCGCGCCCGGCGATCCGGGTCTGCGATAACGGTCCCGGCATTGCACCGGACATCAAGGCGCGCCTCGCGCACGACGTGGTGACCACCCATGCCGGCAACGGCGGGCACGGCATGGGCACGATCTTTTGCAACCGCATCATGCAATCGGTCGGCGGAAGCCTGCTGATCGACTCGACCGTAGGCGCGGGCACGACGGTCACGATGGACTTCGGCAACGCCAGGAATCGGGTTCGCGCCATCGACGAGCCCGACGCACTCGCCGATCATTCTGCGCGCGGCACCTTGTCGTAACTTGGGTAGCCCTGGTAGCTTCGGCCGGTCATCGCAGCAGTCGCAGCAAAATACGCCTCCAGCGCATCGGCCGAGCGCTCGCCCAATGCCGTGGTCCGCTCCAGCCAGTCGGGCTCCGCGGGCCACTGGCCGTCCACCAGTCGTGGGTAGATCGGCCGCACCCAGGCGTGCAAGGCCTGCGCCCCCATATTGCCGCTCACGCCCAGCAGGCGATGCAGCGCCGCATGGGCCGCTTCGATATCGCGCTTCTGTGAGGCTTCGGCCAGTTGCGGCAGGAGCGAGCGGATCTGGGCAATCCCGTTGAGGAAGGTCTGATCCAGCAAATCCAGTCTGGCCAGTTCGTCGAGTTGCTTTTCGTCGAGCAGGTCGTCTTCGGGCGCCAGCGGGCGCGCATCGCCAGGGGCGAGCGAGGCCGCCGAAGCGTTCCCCTTCATCAGGTTGCCCGCCACGTTGCCCAGCACGCGCTGCCGCGCGAACTGCCTCGCCAGCGCGGCATAGAGCGCGCCCACCTGAACCGGCTTGGTCACCACTTCGTTCATGCCGGCGGCCAGACACTCCCGCACGGCGTCCATGTCGGTTTGCGCGGTCAACGCGACGATCGGGATACGGGCATAGCGATCGGTGCGGGCACGGATCAAGGACGCGGCCTCCACGCCGCCCATACCCGGCATGTTCATATCGATCACGATCGCGTCTATGCAGGTGCCGTCCTGGAGGCTGTTCAGGCTGGCCAGCACGGCATTGCCGTTCTCGGCCTCGATCACGCTCGCGCCACAGCGCTCCAGATAGGCCTTGGCCACGAGCCGGCTGTAGGTGTCGTCATCCGCCACGAGCACCAGCTTGCCCTGGAAGCCGTCGATGCCCTTACCCAGATGCTGGCGGTCGCCCTTTTCGAAGAGCGCTTGCAGCGCCGCGATCAGATCCATCGTGCTGCTGGCTTTACTGATCACGTCATCCATCCCGGCGCGCCGCGCGAGGACGTGAGCCACATTGCCCGACTCCGCCGTAAAGCCCGCGATCAGCACGTTCCGGTTCGGAAAATCGCGACCTGCGCGAATGCGCTCGGTCGCGGTATAGCCGTCCATGACCGGCATATTCACGTCCATCAGGACGAGGTCGAAAGGCGGCGTCCCCCGATCCTGCAGCAGGGTCAACGCCCGCTGGCCGTTATCGGTCTCCCTCACCTGGGAGCCCAGCTTCTCGAGCACGCGCTGCACCTTGGCGCGCTGGTCGGCGTCGTCATCGACGAGAAGAATGCGTTTTCCTTCAAAGACCGGCATCGCGCGATCAAAAATCTCGCGCTCGTGTTCGGCGAACTCGCGCTCGGACACGGCGGGAAAACGCAAGGTGAACTGCGTGAACGCGCCGAGCTCCGAGTGGCAACTGATCGTGCCGCCGAAGGCGTGCATCGCACGCTGGCAGTAGGCGAGACCCAGACCCGTGCCGGCCGAATTGCCGGCCGTGCGGAACGGTTCGAACAGATGCGGCAGCACCTCGGGCGAGACGCCCGGGCCGGTGTCGCGAACCACCACCGTATGGCGGTCCACCATCAGCGTGAGCGTGGCCGACGGCTGCACCGCCATGTGATGAAGCGCGTTCTTGATCAGGTTGAAGAGCGTGAACAGATAGACCGTTTCGTCGATCTTGAAGACGAAATCGTCCAGCACCAGCAGCCGAACCTTGCTGCGCTCGACTTCGTCGGCAAAGCCGTATTCGTCGAGCGCCTTGCGGGTGGTATTCGCCGCGCGCAGATAGACGAGATGGTCCGAGCGCAGGGGCTTCGCGCTCACTTCGTCCAGCGTCATCGCAATGATGCGCAGGCCGCGCTCGATCGAGAGCTGGCCGTGCGCGAGATAGCGATAGAGCAACGCCGAATTCGCGTGCGTCAACACCGTGGTGCGATCGAATTCGGTCGACGGAGGCAAGGTTTCTTCGATGCCGTCGAGCACGTACCTCAACTGGCTAAGCGGATTGCGTATTTCGTGAGCGATCGAACCCGCCAGCGCCTTGAGCGCCCGGTTCTTCTCGACAAAAATGCGCCCTTTGCCGATCGCATGATTGAAGGCCATGCTGCACAGCACGACGACCGGCAGCAACGCGATGTTCGAAATATCGGCGGCGCTCAGGATGATGGGCGTGGGCGACGTGACGAACGCCGCCAGCGAACTGGCGACGATACCGATGCCAATACAGCCCATCAGCAAAAGCGGGCTGTCGATGCACAGCGCCATGATGAAGATCATCATGACTTCGGTCATCATCCACATCGTGGAGAAGCCGTTTCTGATCGCGAGGAACGTGCAGACGAACGGCAGCACGTAGATCAGGCAGGCATGCCAGTAGATGAGAAGATGCGTGCTGAATCGTTTGGGCCAACGCGCCTGAAAGATCAACGGCACGCAGACGAGCGCCGCGCTCAAACGCAGAAATAGATTGTCATACGGCTGCGGCAGGACATAGGTCCAGACGACGTAGTAAATGGGGTGGCACAGGAGGCCGAGTATGCCCCCCCATCGTATTGCAAGCCGGCTTCGTTCGAGCATATCCCTCATGCTTTCGCGCGGCATCACCATCAGGCCTCCAAAGACGCTTTTATGACCCTACCAGTTCTGGCAAGGCGTTGTGCTGGACATCCGTCACGATCGGCGAGCCGTTCTTCCCGTGGAACGGTCCCACCGAAAACCCGTATTTCTTCAGCAAACCGTGAGTATAAGAAACGGACCACACGGGCGGGCTGCCAACGATGAAATCGGAAGCAATGCCCTCCTGCCAGGCCGCATAACCTTCGGCGAAACAGGTATAGCAGTCGCGGGTGCTGGGCAGTCTGAACGGGTACGCCGTATTCAGTGATGCCGGACCACGTGCGAAGCACTCAATATATAGCGTCTGGCCGCGCGAGGCGAGTTCTGCCTCGACACTTGCCGCCCGCGGATGCGAGTCGTCGATCCAGAACCGCGCACGCCTGAGGTCGGCCGCGCTCAGGTAGGGCACGCTGGTGCTGCTCGCAAGGATTGCACCATCGAACTGCGGCAATGGCGTGTCCGGGCTGAAGGTGTGCACCGACACCTTGACGCGCCCTGTGAGATCGGACGCCAGCAGCTCGTTCGCCTGATCCCTGAGCAGGTTGATCTTGTCCGGCAGGTCGATCAGCACGAGTTCCTTCGGCGCATCCTTGTAGAGCACGTAGCGTGCAACCGTCGTGCCCAGCCGGCCAGCCGCGCCGAACAGCGCAAGCTTCGTATTGCCGAACTCGAGCCCGGTTTCGTTGCAGCAATGCATCGCCCATTCCTTGAGCATCGCCGCCGTGGCCGCGTGACCGGTGGTGATATGCGGCGGCTTGATCGGACGCGGCAGCGCGCCATAGTTACAGGCATACGGTGTGGACGCACCCATCGCGACCATGTTCAGCCCCGCTTTCCTGGCCAGTTCGAGCGCCGGAAAAAATTGCGCCTCGCGGAATCGCTTGATGCCGCGCGCACTGCCCAGCCAGAGTTCGAGCGGGACCGGACACGCGATATTCGCACCGATGACCTGGGAGCCCGAATAGATCGTCGAGGCAATAAAGGGCGCCGTGTTCCAGAGGGCTTCCTCGAACGAGGCACTGCGTTGCCTCACGTTATGCAATGAGAATGAAAGCGTTTCCCAGTCGGTCGCGTGAAACAGAAAGCCGATACCGCCTTGTCCCGCCGGCAGGTTGTCGCGGATCTCTTCTGGGTGGATGGTGCGTTTGAGTGTCAGCGGCGCGCTGCCGAGATCCAGACTCGAATCGATCTGCGTGTGGAACTCGCCCGGAAGTTCGTTATGGATTGACATCATTTATTTCCCTTCGTTTGAAATCGCGCCGAGACGTCGGCGCGGAGTCGCCAGTCCGGATTGACCGACGATCCTTCAACTCTAGAGAAATTTGCGGGCGTGTAGCCGTACGATCGTGCCTGAATGCACGACGCTTAAGTCGTCCTGCGATCGACCGGGAGGCCATCGATGCGGTGGCACCGCAGACAAGAGGGAGTACGAAACACCTGGCCGCTTGAACTGCACGGCCACTGCGCAGCCGTGTGCGGAAAAATTTGCCGGACTGATGCACCTTGCATCTACCGGCTCAACGCTGTTTCCTCGCGTTTGCTGGCCCGTCCTTCGTACTCATGTCGATCCTCAGAACCGGTGAGTCATGCCGACCCCGGCCAGAACCTGCTGCGTGCCCGGCGCGCTCACCGCGACGCCCGGCCAACTGACCGTGGAGCTTCCGTTGTTCTTGATGTAGCCGGCCCGCGCATAGAGACTGGTTCGCTTCGACAGCGCATGATCGACACCCACCTGAACGCCCAGCGCGTTATCGTGCGCGCCCCGCACATCGCGCTCGGTGAAGGCGATTTCGATCACATCGGCCGATGTGGCCTGGACGGTGGCGCCCAGCTCGGCCGTGCTGCTGGAATGGGCCGTGCCGAGCAGTGCCGCCAGCGACCGGGCGGCGGGATTGTCGGAGCGCTGATAGGCGTAGTTGAATTGCAGGTTCACGACGCCGATCCGCCAGGCAATCGCCCCGATAAAATGCTCCGTTCCCAGCAGGCTGAGCGAGCCAGGCAATCCGGCAATCGTCTGTTCTCCAGAATGTTGATTGACGTACGCCAGACCGGCGTAAAGACCATAGCCCGAATAACTCGCCCCCACGTTGAGCATATTGCCTGAGGTGGAGGGCGTGGGTTGGGTCACCGTCGCTGCGAACGCGTACATGCCGTAGAACCGGAGACCGCTCAGGTTCGGCGATTGAAACAGGATGGCGTTGCTTGCGCGGCCATTGCCGGACTGGGTGGACAGCGTGTTGCGGTCGACGGCCAGCACATTGGCCGACATGGGCGAGAGCACTTCGTTCAGGCGGAACGGATCGGTGGGATACACCACGCGGAAGCTCGGTACATATTGGCGGCCGAACGTGAGCGAACCGTATTGCTCGCTGGCGAGCCCCACCCAGGCCTGGCGATAGAAAAGCGACGTGGTATCGGCGAACAAGGCGCCGCTATTGATGTTGTAGCCGCCTTCCAGATCGAATTGCGCGGAGAGTCCGCCGCCCAGATCTTCCGTTCCCTTCAAGCCGAAGAGCGAACCGCTCGCGCCGCCACTTCTCTGCGAGATGGCGTGCGCGCCGCCGTTGTCGAGGTACTGGACAAACGTATCGGCCACGCCGTACAACGTGACACTCGAATCCGCTGCAACGGCATTGCCGGCGGCAAGCGCGAGCGTGCCCCCTACAACGCCCGTGACGAACAAGCGCATGCATGTCTCCTATGTTGTTGTGCCGCGATCCCGGTGCGGTGACGCGGAGTCGCCGGTGTTCACCGGCCGGGGTAAAGCGCTCCTGCATCGGGGCGCGCGCCCCGTTCGAGCCTCAGACGCGTCCCCTGACGGGAATCAGCGCGCCGGTAATGGGCGCGGCGTCCTCCGACTGTAGAAAGACGATCACGCGCGCCAGTGCCGAAGGATCGACCCAACGCGACGCATCGTCATGCGACATGGCGGCCCGGTTGGCGGGCGTATCGATGATGCTGGGCAGCACGGCATTGACCGTAATGCCCCGATCCTTGAACTCCTCGGCCAGCGCTTCGGTCAGCCGGGCGACACCCGCCTTCGACGCGGCGTAGGCGCCCATGCCAACGCCCGCATGATGGGCCGCCAGCGCCCCCACGTTGACGATGCGCCCCGCGCCGCGTTGCAGCAGCCAGGGCAGTGCGGCCTGCGAGGCGCACAGCGCGCTGCGCACATTGAGCCGGTACATGCGATCCCAGGTATCGGCATCCCCGCTCTCCACCGCTTCCCAAACGAAGCCGCCCGCCACGTTGACGAGGCCATCGAGTCCATTCAAGCGCTCGGCCGCCGCGGACAAGACGCTTTTCGCTGCTGCGCTATCGCTCAGGTCAACGCCGCCCCAGTTCGCGCCGTCCTCTTTCATACCCGCTGGCCGCGGCGCCTTGTCGATCCGCGCGACGCGCGCGCCCGCCGCCTCCAACGCCTTGCCGACTGCATCGCCTAACGCCCCAAAGGCTCCCGTCACGACGATGCGTTTTCCTTCCAGTACCTGACTCATGCAAACTCCAGATCTTGCTCAATGCGTGGTGATGTGAATGTCGATGCGCTAGCGCGTCACGCGACCGCTCGAATCGGCGAGCGAATCAGTCGGAAACTGCCCGGCCGATTCGTCGCTATAGATCTGGCCGCCGAATTTCAGTGCGCTGTATTCGCGGCTCGATTGACACAGCGGATAAAACATCTGGTGATGCCAGCGCTCCGCCCCGAACAGTTGATCGTCACGCAGGCCGACTTCAGCGGGATAGCGGCGCGTAATATAAGCAGTACCAAACAACACGTCCCATAAAAACAGCAGATTGCCGAAGTTGCCCGAGTAATGGCCGATACCATCCAGGTTGGTGATCGCATGATGGGCGCGATGCGTGGCCGGCGTGGAAATGGTGCGCTCCACGATCCACATGAGCGGATGCAGCGCGCGGATGCGGTAAAGCGGCTCGTCCCAGGCCCAGGCGCAATGGGCGCCAAGAATGACCACGAGTTTCACGACCAGGTAGACAAAGTAGACGGTTCCAAAGCCCAGATAGAGCATCGACGCGCCCACCCAGAGGCCCGGCATCATCAGGTAGTAAAAGAAGTTGTTCCGGTAGGTGATGCGGATGCTCATATACGACGCGGAATGATGCGCACGATGAAGCGGCCAGAGATGCGCGGAATGCGAAATCCGGTGCCACCAGTATTGCAGCATGTCGTCGCCCACCAGCAGGATGCCGGTCATCGCCCACCAGGGGAGCGTGGACCAGGCATTGCGAAGTTCAGGCGCGAAACGCTGGCCGAGCGCATCGGTAATCAAAACGATGAGCGGTTGCGTGAACACCAGCAAGCTCACGGACATCATCAATTCGAGCGCGGTGTCATTGGCGCTGGCGTGAACGGTGTTGCGATAGCGCTTGCTGACGATTTCAGCCAGAGCGAATCCCGCGATGGCAACGGCAATCAGCAACCAGGTCATTTTTTCGTGCATACGAGTGGATTCTGAATAGATGGAGAGGGAAGCCGACGACGGGCAGAACGGCTTGCTTGTGTGTCCCGGTCACTGCATGATGCTGAAGTTGATCCAATAAGACTGTTCAAATCTTGTCGATTCAGGGCTAATACCGATCCCCATTCCCCATGCAAGTCTTTTTCGACAATCCGTGGTTTGGAAGCTTGCCCAAAGAGGTGGCCGACGCGTTGCTGGCGTGTGCGCGACCGCTGCGCCTCGCGCAAGGTGAAGTGCTGTTTCGCCAGGGCGATCCGTTCAACGAATCCCGCGATGGTTTTTTTGGCGTCGCCAAAGGGGCGATCAAGTTCTTCGTCATTCACCCGGATGGCAATGAAGCCATCCTGACCATCATCGAACCGGGCAACTGGTTCGGCGAGGTCATGCTGCTGGCGCGGCATCCCAGAACCTCCACGACCGTGGCGCTGGAAGACACCGAACTGATCGTCGTGAATGCGGAGCACTTCAACGCACTGATGCAGAACGCCACGTTCGCGCAAGCGGTGGCCCTCATGGAGGCAAGACGGCTGCTGGGCGTGTTCGGACTGCTCGCCGACATCGCGTTGCGCAGCACAGGCACGCGGGTCGCGCGCCGTCTCGTGATGCTTGCCCGTGGCGATCTCACGCAGTCGTGGGACGCGCGTCCGGTGATCGGCACCTCGCAGGACAACATCGCCATGATGCTGGGCATCAGCCGCACGACCCTCAACAAGGAACTGCAAGGGTTGGCGAAAATGGGCGCCATCGAACTGCGCTACGGCAAGATCGAAGTAAAGGATATGAACCTGCTGGTTGAGACGTCCAACGGCGTTTAGGGTGACGCAGCGGCATGCCTGCATGGCGCTAGCCCGACGCGGCAAATCGATCAGGAATCCCTGGCAAATGAGCGAACCGTCGGCCATCGCACAGCGCGACCGGGGCCAAAATCGCCCGCCCTTCGCGCGAGTGGAACGCACCGTCCGGCCCCGTTTTTCGGTGCCGGCAAAGAGGGGCTCAGGACGCCTTCCCCCTCATTTCGATCCCACCCTCAATCCAACCCGTTAAAATCCCGGGTTTTCATTCCAACCCGGCCTTTCCGATGCAACCCGCTTTGCCCACGCAGCACGCTCAACCGCACGCCCAGCCTCACGCGCACGCCCCCCACGACGCCGAACCGGTCCACGACCTCGTCTACGGCCCCGACGACCGCCCCGCCCCCACGATCGCCTTCGTGGCCGCCTTGCAGCATCTGCTGGCCATTCTCGTGCCGATCGTCACGCCAGGCCTGCTGATCTGCCAGTCGCTCGGCGTCTCCAGCCGCGACACCACGCTGATCGTGTCGATGTCGCTCGTCATTTCGGGCATCGCCACGTTTTTGCAGTGCCGCCGCATCGGGCCGCTCGGCGCGGGCCTGCTCATCGTGCAGGGCACGAGCTTCAACTTCGTCGGCCCGCTGATCGCCGGCGGCAGTCTGATGGTCAAGCAAGGCACGCCGGTCCAGACCGTGATGGCTGCGATCTTCGGCGTAGTCATCGCAGGGTCGTTCGTCGAAATGGCCGTCTCGCGCATCCTGCCGTTCGTCAAGCGGCTGATCACGCCGCTCGTCACCGGCATCGTGGTGCTGCTGATCGGCCTCACGCTCATCAAGGTGGGCCTCATCAGCATGGGCGGCGGCTATGGCGCCATCGCCAAGGGCAACTTCGCGAGCGTCGAGAACCTCACGCTCTCGGGCGTCGTGCTCGGCACCATCATCCTGCTCAACCGCGTGCCCATCGTCTGGGTCCGTAGCACGGCGCTCGTCATCGCGCTCGTGATCGGCTATCTCGTGGCCGCCGCGCTGGGCCGCCTCGACTTCACCGGCGCGCGCGAAGCCGCCCTGTTCCAGATCCCGACGCCGCTGCACTTCGGCATCGGCTTCTCGTGGTCGCTGTTCGTGCCGATGCTGATCATCTATCTCGTCACCTCGCTCGAAGCGATCGGCGACGTGACGGCGACCAGCAAGATTTCGCGTCAGCCCGTCGAAGGACCGGTGTGGATGCAACGAATCAAGGGCGGCGTGCTCGTCAATGGCGCGAACTCGCTGCTGGCCGGCGTGTTCAACACGTTCCCGAGTTCGGTGTTCGCGCAGAACAACGGCGTGATCCAGCTAACCGGCATCGCCAGCCGTCACGTGGGCGTGTGGATCGCGGGGATGCTCGTGGTGCTGGGGCTCTTCCCGCCCGTCGCAGGCGTGCTGCAGGCCGTGCCCGAGCCCGTGCTGGGCGGTGCGGCGATGGTGATGTTCGGCGCGGTGGCCGCCTCGGGCATCAACATTCTCGCGGGCACCCGGCTCGACCGCCGCGCGCTGCTGATCATCGCGGTGTCGCTCGCGCTGGGTCTGGGCGTCTCGCAGGTGCCGGAGATCCTGACCAGCCTCCCGCATGCGCTGAAGAACGTGCTGGAATCGGGCGTCGCCACGGGCGGCATCTGCGCGCTCGTGATGAACTGGTTCCTGCCGGAAAAGAAGTGACGTAGCAGTCAGCTACACAGTCAGCAGCAAGCGGCCCTCCCGGGCCGCGCTTGCCCTCGCGTCGTCGGGTGGTCAGACGGCGCTGGCATGCAGCACGGGCGCCGCGGTCTTGCGTGTGCCCGCCACCACCCTGTCCCGCCCCTGCGCTTTCGCGCGATACAGATTCTCATCGGCGCCCTGAAGCGGATCGCTCGCCTGCGGCTTGCCCGCCTCGCTCGTGAACACGCCCAGCGAAATCGTCACGCGCCCCGCCGGGCTTTTCGCGGGAATGTCGAGCTTGCGCACCGCGCTGCGCATGGCCTCGGCAATCGACACCGCCGACGCCGCCGCACAACCCGGCAGCAGCACCACAAACTCCTCCCCGCCATAGCGGCTGACGGCATCGCCCTGGCGTCGCAGACAACCTTGCAGCGCGTTCGCGACCCGCCGCAGACACTCGTCGCCGGCTGCGTGCCCGTAGGCATCGTTGAACAGCTTGAAGTGATCGACATCGACCATCAGCACCGACAGCCGCCGCTCCTGATGCTGCGCCACGAGACATTCACGCGCATAGGCCATGTCGAACCAGCCACGGTTATAGAGGCCGGTAAGCGCATCGTGATTGGCCTTCTCCTCCAGATCCTCGTTGATGCGCGCAAGACGCGAATAGAGCATCGAGATCTCGACCAGCAGCGCCGCCAGCAATGCCGACGAAGCAATCACCGACGCTACGCGCGCGCCATACCAGCCCAGCGTGAAACGCGCCGAGCCCGCCAGCGTGAGCGTCACATCGGCGAGAAAAGCCAGCAGCGCGATCGTCAGCCAGAGATCGAGGACGCTGCGCAGACGACCGCTTACGAGCTGCGCGACCAGCGCCGTCACGCACGCGGCCACGACATAGAACGCGAAAGGGCTATGGCGCAGCAGGCTGTAAGAGCCGTCCTTGATGAGCATCGGCAGCGCGTCGCTGAAACGCACAGCGACAACGCAGCCCGCCACGCTGCCGCATAAGGCCAGCAGGACCAGCAGGCGGGCGTGCCGCAGTCGAAACAGAAATCGCGACTCTGCGAGCCACTGCGCGACGAAGCCCGCCAGCACGAGGGTCGGAAAGCCGCCGTGCCACACCACCCAGATCCACACGGCGCTCTGCTTGCCCGCGCCCAGCAGGCCGGTGGGCGAAAACACGCCCGGAAAGATCAGCAACTGCACCGCGCACGTCAGGCTGCTGAAAGCATAGGCGGCACAAAGCGCCGCATCGATGGGCGACTTGCCCATGCGAAAACGCACCCACATGAGCAGCGACGTGATCGCCTCGGTCACGACGACGGCCGTGCAGAAGATCGGCACGAAGGGCACGCAGGCGGGCAGCGCGCGGCTCGCATACGGATAGATCGCCGCCACCAGCAAGCCGATGCCTAACGCCAGGCCCAACGCGATCGAGCGATGCAGACGGGTCGGACGGCGTGAGGTAATCAGCTTGTTCATGCGGTGTTCGGACGGATCGAGGTCGGAAAAATCCCCGGCAGGCAGCGCTGCGGCATGGCGCGCGAAGGCCAGCCGCCGCCGGGCTCAACGCCTCTATATCGGCGGCCCGCGAGCCGACCTTTAGCGTCGCCCGCCTCCTCATTTACCCGGTATGAGCACCACGCGAAAACGCGCCTTGCCGCTCATCATGCGGTCATACGCCTCGGCGGCGCGGGCGAGCGGATATTCCTCGATCATCGGCTTCACGCCTGCGATCGCGCTGAACGCCAGCGTCTCCTGCGAATCCGCCGCCGTCCCCGACGGCCAGCCCTGCACCGACTGCCGCCCCATGATGAACTGCGTCACCGGCACTTCCACCGGCTCCTGCGCGACGCCCACCATGATGAGCTTGCCGTTCACACCCAGACCGCCGATCGCCGCGCTCATGGCCTGGCCGTTCGTGACGGTCGCCAGAATCACGCGCGCGCCGCCGAGCGCTTGCAGGCTTTCGCCGACGTTCTGCGCGGAACTGTCGATGTAGTGATGCGCGCCCAGTTGCTTCGCGAGCGGCGCCTTGTCCTCGCCGCGCGCGATCGCCACCGTGACGAAGCCCATCTTGCGCGCGAACTGCACACCCAGATGCCCGAGCCCGCCGATGCCGAGGATCGCCACCACATCGCCTGCGCGCGCGCCGCTATTGCGTAGCGCATTGAAGGTGGTGATGCCCGCGCAGAGCAGCGGCGCGGCATCGACATCGGAGAGATCGTCGGGCATGCGCGCGAGCGCCTCCTGCGGCGCCGTCATGTAGTCGGCGTAACCGCCGTCGTAGCTGATGCCCGGCACCAGCGCATTGCGGCAAAGCACGAAGTCGCCGTGACGGCACCGATCGCAGTGACCGCAATGCCCGCCGTGCCAGCCCACGCCCACGCGTTGTCCCAAGCTCCAGCCTTCGACTCCCGCGCCAAGGCGCTCGATCACGCCCGCGATTTCGTGGCCGGGCACGCGCGGAAACTGAAGACCCGGCCACTGGCCCTCTTTCGTGAGTGAATCGCTATGGCAAATGCCGCAGGCCTGCACCTTGATCAGTACATGGCCGGCGGCCGGTTCGGGGATATCCCGCTCGACCACTTCGAGCGGTCCACCTGCTTTCGCTACCTGCACTGCCTGCATCGTTGGCATCGTCTGCTCCTTGAAAGGGAAAGCGCGAGGGGAAGCGCGCGGCGTGCCTTCGACGCCGCCAGTGAGTGACACGATTGACGCGCTAGCAGCGTACAGCAGCGGAAAAAATCGCCGCGCATGGGCGACCGAATGCCTGTGCAGACAGCATTCGCGCGGCGGTGCGGCCAGTGCTAAGGCTTCTTCTTCCCGGGCAGAGGTTGATCGAGCCCCGGTTCGACTGGCGTCGGAATGGCGTCGCCGATGGGGACCGAAATCTCCTCGGGCAGCGGATCGGGCGCGTCGTCGGCTTGGGCTTGTGGCGCTTGGCCCGCTACACGCGCCGTTCTCGCAGGCGTTTTGGGCGGCAGCGGCTGATCGAGCCCCGGCTCCGTGGGCGCCGGCACGGCGTCGCCAAAGGGCCGCGATTGCTCGGATGGCAGGATCGGCGGCGCGTCGTCCGCGTCCGCCGGTTCGGTGGTGACGGCACTGGGTTTATCGATGGATTCGCTCATCGCTACGTCCTCCCGATGTCGATGGATACCCGCTCAGGGCGTATCCGGTCAGCGCACGCGGCGTGCCGCAAAATTCGGGCGTAATCAGACTGTCCATACAGTCATTTGCGCTTTTGAATCGACAGGCGGCGATGGAAACGGTCGAAAGCGCTCTGGCGCCCAGCAACGCTGGTCGAGCTGGAAGCAACCTGCGCGGCGGCGCGCGCAAGCGGTGAACACTCCGATTCGGGCAATCGGGCCGCTGGCGGTCGCTTCGATGTGGGAGAAGCGCGTACGCCGTTAGTTGAAAAATTGACGAGCAGCGCGAAACACCTCTCACGCGCTGCCCGTCCCCCCCCTTATTGCGCCGCGCGCAGCTTGCTCACCTGCTCCGCCGTCACCGCCCCTTCCTTCGAGCCGAAATGACTCAGCACGAAATTGGCGACCGCGGCGATATCGGAATCCGTGTACGCGCCCTCGAAGCCCGGCATCTGCTGCACACGTCCGTTGACCGTGAGCGAGGTGCCATGCAACAACACCTGCACGAGCGCCGCCCCCGAGGGATCGTTGACCGCATGACTGCCCACGAGCGAGGCATAGTCGCTCTGGCGCCCCGCGCCGTTCCACTGATGACAACCCGCGCAATCGCCTGCAAACAGACGCTGGCCTCGTGCAAGCGCCGGTGTCGTGGAGGACGCACCCGGCAGCACGGCATTCGAGGCATGCGCGGCGGACGGGTCGAGCGTGATCGTCGCCGCCGCACTCGCCTGCCCGCCCGTCGCGGGTGCAACACTGCGCAGATACGCGACCAGCGCCGCGATATCGCCGGGCGTCAGGTACTGCAAGCTATGTTCGACCACATCGGCCATCGGCCCCGCCGCCGAGCTGCGCCCCGGCGCATGGCCAAGCGACAGATACTGCGCGACCTGCTGATCGCTCCACGCACCAATGCCGTAGCTCTGGTCCGAGGTCGTGTTGTACGCCTTCCAGCCTTCGATATCCGCGCCGGAGAGATAGTCGCGCGACTTCATCGCGAAACCTGCGTTGCGCGGCGTATGGCATTCGCCGCAATGGCCGAGCGCGGTGGCGAGGTACGCGCCGCGATTCCACTCGACACTCTTCGCCGGATCGGCCGCGAAGCGCTGCTCGTGGAAGAACAGCACGTTCCACGCGGCCATGCCCCAACGCTGGTCGTACGGGAACGACAGATCGTTCGCGGGCGGCGCGGCATGCACGGGCGCGAGCGTCAGCAGATAACGCTTGATCGCCAGCACATCGTCGCGGCTTAGCTGCGTGTACGAGGTATAGGGCATCGCGGGATAAAGATTGCCATGCGATCCAATGCCCTCGCGCACGGCCTTGACGAACGCGTCGTCGCTCCAGTTGCCGATGCCGGAGTCCTTGTCCGGCGTGAGGTTGGTGGCGTAAATGGTGCCGAACGGCAGCTTGAACGGCCGCCCGCCCGCGTAGGGCGTGCCGCCTGAGACGCTATGACAGGCCACGCAATCGGCGGCCTTGGCGAGATATTCGCCACGGGCGATTTCCGACGACAAGCTGGCGGGCAAATCGGCCGGCGTGCCCGCGACGGGCGGCTGCGGTTCGGCGCCGGGCGGCGTGAGCCAGGCGCGGCCGCACAGGACGGCGGAGGCCACGAGCGCCGCGAGCGCCGTGAAGCCAATGATTCTGCGAATTTTCACGATGTTGGGTGTTCCCGGTTCGACACGGAAAAAGGAAAGGGGCGATCGGCGGATCAAGCCGGACGTAGCGAATCACCCAGCGGCAGCGTGCGGATCGCCGTGCCCGTGGCAGCGGCGAGCGCATTCGCGACCGCCGGCGCGGCGGGCGGCACACCCGGTTCGCCGATGCCGGTGGGCGCTTCCTTCGACGGCACGATATGCACCTCGACCACCGGCATGCCGCTCATGCGCAACACCGGGTAGTCGTTGAAATTGCCCTGCCTCACATGCCCCTTGTCGAACGTGATACCGGCGCGCAGGAACGTGAGGCCGAAACCGATGCCCCCTTCCACCTGCGTCGTGACGATGTCGGGATTGACCACCATGCCGCAATCGACGGCGCACACCACGCGATCCACCGTGAACGCGCCATCGGGCTGCACCGTGACCTCGGCGACCTGCGCAACATAAGTGCCGAACGCGAGTTGCAGCGCGATGCCCCGGCCGCGCCGCGTGCCCTGCGGCCCCGGCTTGAGAGGCGTGGACCAGCCCGCTTTTTGCGCCACGAGTTCGAGCACACCGCGATGGCGCGGCTGGGCGCCGAGCAGCGCATGACGGAACGCATACGGGTCCTTGCCCGCCGCGCGCGCGGCTTCGTCCATCATGGTTTCGCCGACGAAAGCCGAGTGCGTGTGCCCGACCGAGCGCATCCACTGCGTCTGCACGGGCAGCTTCGCCTTGTGCTGCGCGACGCGGAAATTGGGAATCGCATAGGGAATATCGGCGGCGCCTTCGACCAGCACCGGGTCGATCGAATCGGACTTGGGCAACTGCATGAAACTCTGCCCGACCACATCGTGATTCCACGAAACGAGATTGCCCGCGCGGTCGACCGCCACGCGCACCTTATGCACCGTGAGGGGCCGGTAATAGCCCGCGCGCATGTCGTCCTCGCGCATCCACACGAGCTTGATGGGCGCAACCACACCCTGGGCGTGCGCGGCGCGCACCACGCGCGCCGCCTCGCGCACGAAGTCCGAATGCGGATTCGCACGACGACCGAAACTGCCGCCCGCATAAAGCTGATGAATCACCACCTGATCGGGCTTGAGGCCGAGCTCTTTCGCTGCCATCGCCTGATCGCCGGTGTGCCACTGCTCGCCATTCCAGATCTCGCAGCGATTGCCCTGCAACTGGATGAGGCAATTCATCGGCTCCATCGTTGCGTGCGCGAGATAGGGCTGCTCGTACACCGCCTCGACGTATTTGCCGCCATCCGGTGCGGCAGTGAGCACCTTGCCGCGCTGCTCGGCCACATTGCCTGGCTGATCGGCCAGCGCGCGAAACTGACTGAAGATATCGGTCGAACTGAGCGCAAACGCGTGGCTGTCGTCCCACGCGATATCGAGCGCATCGCGCCCCTGACGCGCGACCCAGGTATTGCGCGCGAGCACGGCCACGCCGCCCTGCACCTCGTCGTCGCCGGGCACCTGGACGACCGCGACCACGCCGGCAATGGCCTTCGCCTTGCTCGCATCGACGTGCCGAACCTTGCCGCCCAGACGCGGCGGATGGGCGATCACGGCGACCAGCATGCCGGGCACCTTGACGTCCTGCGTATAGATGGCTGAACCGTTGACCTTGGCCGGAATATCGACGCGCTTCGTATCGCGCCTGCCGATCAGCTTAAAGTCTGCCGGCTGCTTGACGACCACTTTGACGGGCAGCGGCTCGCGCGCGGCGGCGGCGACGAACTGACCATAACCCGCACGACGCCCCGAAGCCGCATGCACGACCACACCGCTCTCGACGTGCAGCGTGGCCGGATCGACCTTCCATTGCTTCGCGGCGGCGCCGAGGAGCATCATGCGCGCGGCGGCGGCGGCCTCGCGCATCTGCTTCCACGCCCCGGCCATCGCCGTGCTGCCGCCGGTGGCCTGGAGCGTCCAGCCGAACGACGCGAACATCGGGTTTGCGTACTTCGTGACATCGGCGGGCGCGGCCTCGACGACGACCTTGTCGAGCGAGACATCGAGTTCATCGGCGGCCAGCGTGGCGATGCCGGTAAACGTGCCCTGCCCCATCTCCAGATAAGAGGAGATGACGGTAACCGAGCCATCGGCATTGACGCGGATAAAGGCATTCGGCTCGAACGTGAATGATGAGGCGTTCTTCGCGGGAGAATCGAGCGAAGCCGCAACCGCGAGACCACCGCGAAAGCCGACGGCGAGCGTGAGCGCCGAGATGCCGGCGAGGAACTGACGGCGAGAAAGGGACACGCGCGGCACATCGGCCTGCGCGCCCGCCGCTGCGCGCTCATTGCGATTCGGATCACGCATGCTTGAGCGCCTCCGAAGCCTGGTGGATGGCGGCGCGGATGCGCTGATAGGTGGCACAGCGGCAGATATTGCCGCTCATGGCATCGTCGATATCGGCGTCGGAGGGATTGGGTTGGGTTGAGAGCAGCGCGACGGCAGACATGACCTGCCCGGACTGACAGTAACCGCATTGGGGCGCTTGCTTGTCGATCCACGCGGCCTGGACGGCGGCGCCGACCTTCAACTCGTGAACGGCCTCGATGGTCGTGACGCGACGGCCCTGGATTGCACCGACGGGCGTGACACAGGCGCGCGCGGGCTGACCATCGAGATGGACGGTGCAAGCGCCACAGAGGGCCATGCCGCAACCGAACTTGGTGCCGGTGAGAGCGAGTTCATCGCGCAGATACCAGAGGAGCGGCATCTCGGGATCGCCATCGAATTGATGGGACTGACCATTAATCAGAATCTGAACCATGATCCAGGACCTTCCATGAGGGGGGGAGGCCACGCCCGTCGCAAAGACACGGGGCGGCGAAAATATTGTTGGAATGCGCAAACGCGGGAGCAGACGACAAGACGAGCAGAAACCGCGCGCCACCCGCGCACGACTACCGAGTCTAGTATCGAAGGGCCGGATGGGCCATACCGAAAAATCCGGCATCCATGCCTGAAAATCTGAATGTAAAGAAGCGCGGAGGGTTTCCCTGGCGGCCCCGACCGCAGCGCGCGAAGCGAGCGGCGGGATGGATGATTGCTGTGTCACTTCGTAGGAGGGTGCGAGGTGACAGACGCACCTATACCTATCCCCGTATAAGGCGGTTTGTGGACGGCGTCACACTGGCGGTGTGAGCGGCTTTCTTTGCCTACTTTCTTTGCCGCGGCAAAGAAAGTAGGTGCCGCCCCGCACAGGGGCGACGCTAATAGACCGACACGAAAACAAGGAAAGGCCAAGACGGCAAAGAGCCTGAGAAAAAACGAAGCAAACAACAACACAGCATAAAAATACCTAAGCAACCCTTATTAATATCCAAAAGAGAGCGGGCCTGCCAGGCCAGACGAACGCGCCGCCCGCGAAACGACGCTTTAAAAAAAGCACGAACCGTCACATTTGCCGAAGTCAATCCCGACAAACCGCAACACGACCGCTTACGGCGAACCCCATGCCCGATAAACAAAACGCATCATTAACGTGACTATGGAGATATTCCAGGACCACAAAAATACGCAAGAAACGCAAGAATGTCCCTACCTGTGCGAACAATTCAGCACCTCATGCAAATAACGCATAACGCTATGTGAATACAGCATTGGACGCATAAGAGGTGTCGCCCGAGTATCCGCGTTCGGCATTCAAGCGAGCCTTCGCCACAGCTACCCGCAACTGGCCATACAGCGCGCATACACGCACGCAAAAGCAGGAGAACAGGCAGCGAGAATGCCCGTAACGACGACAAGGCCGCTGCGCAACCCGCACCGAACCCTTACGATCTGGACATGAGGAGATGACGTGAGCAGTTCTGTAAAACGACATATTGGGCCGTTTGCGCTGATGTTTACCGGCCTTGGGTCGATCATTGGCTCGGGCTGGTTGTTTGGTGCATGGAAGGCTGCGAAGATCGCCGGACCGGCAGCGATTTGCGCGTGGGTAATCGGCGCCGTGGTGATACTGGCCATCGCGCTCACGTATGCCGAACTCGGCGCGATGTTCCCGGAATCGGGCGGCATGGTCCGCTACGCCCGCTACTCGCATGGCGCATTGGTGGGTTTCATCAGCGCATGGGCGAACTGGATCGCGATTGTTTCGGTGATTCCGATCGAAGCCGAAGCCTCCATCCAGTACATGAGCACCTGGCCTTACCCATGGGCGCACGCACTCTTCCTGAACGGCGAACTAACAACAACCGGCCTACTGCTTTCCGCCGTCCTCGTGATCATTTATTTCATGCTGAACTACTGGGGCGTGAAAGTCTTCGCACGCGCCAATAGCGCGATCACGATCTTCAAGTTCATCATCCCGGGCCTCACGATTGCCGGCCTGATGGCAAGTGGCTTCCACCACGAGAACTTCGGCGAGGCGAGCACGTTCGCGCCTTATGGTTGGTCGGCGGTGTTCACGGCGGTCGCGACGAGCGGCATCGTGTTCGCGTTCAACGGTTTCCAGAGCCCGATCAACCTCGCAGGCGAAGCGCGTAATCCATCGAAGAGCATTCCGTTCGCGGTGATCGGCTCGATCGTCTGCGCACTGGTGATCTACGTGCTGCTGCAAGTCGCGTATATCGGCGCCGTGGACCCGACGGACGTCGCGAAGGGCTGGAACCTGTTCAACTTCAAGTCGCCGTTCGCGGAACTCGCGATCGCACTGAACCTGAACTGGCTGGCGATCCTGCTGTACGTCGATGCGTTCGTGAGCCCGAGCGGCACCGGCACGACCTACATGGCGACGACCTCGCGCATGATCTACGCGATGGAGCGCAACAACACGATGCCGGCGATGTTCGGCAACGTGCACCCGTTCTACGGCGTGCCGCGTCCCGCGATGTGGTTCAACCTGATCGTGTCGTTCATCTTCCTGTTCTTCTTCCGCGGCTGGAGCTCGCTCGCGGCAGTGATCTCGGTTGCAACCGTGATCTCGTACCTCACGGGCCCGATCAGCCTGATGGCGCTCAAGCGTGCTGCAAGCGATATCGAACGCCCGCTAACCGTGCCGTTCATGAAAGTAATCGCACCGTTCGCATTCGTCTGCGCGTCGATGATCCTCTACTGGGCGAAGTGGCCGCTGACCGGCGAAATCATCCTGCTGATGGTCGTGGCGCTGCCGGTGTACTTCTACTTCCAGGGCAAGGAAGGCTGGGCCGGCTGGGGCCAGGATCTGAAGGCCGCATGGTGGCTGTGTGCCTACCTGCCGGTGATGGCCGTGCTCTCGCTGATCGGCAGCAAGCAGTTCGGCGGCTACGATGTGATTCCCTACGGCTGGGACATGCTGGTGGTCGCCGTCTTCTCGCTCGGCTTCTACTTCTGGGGCGTGAATTCGGGCTATCGCACGCCGTACCTCGCTGAGCGCGAACACCACGCCGAGTACGAAGCGCTGCCCGCAGAAGCCAAAGTCTGACGCATCGAAACGGCGCCGGGATGGAACATCCGCAGCGCCGCTTCCAATCACGAAGCCTCGGCCTCGTGCAACACAGGCAGCAACTTCTCGAAGTGATAACCCGGCGGCCGCACGTCGCCGAAATCGTGCGCCGATAGCAGCGTATAGCCGCTCGTGCTGTACAACCCCACCGCCTCGGGCTGGCGCGGCCCGGTGCCGAGGAACACCCGCGTGTAGCCCTGGCGCGCCGCCTGGGCTTCCAGTTCCACCAGCACGCGGCGCGCGAGGCCCTGGCGGCGCTCATGACGGCTTGCCCAGATCCGCTTGAACTCCGCCGTGCCTGCGTCCCCATGCGGCATGAACGCCCCGCCCGCCACCGCCACGCCATCGCGCAGCAGCAACACGAACGCGCCGCGCGGCTGCACGAAATCCTCGTCGGGATAGCGCGTCATCTCGCGTTCGAGGTCTTCGGCAGCGATCACGTCCGCATAGCGGCTGTGATATTCATAAGCCAGCTCCGCGAACAAGGGCTGCGCGCGCGGGTCTCGCACCGTCACATAGACGAACGCCTCGTGCGCCATCAATGCACCTTCGGGAATCCGTGGCGTTCGGCCAGCAGCGCGAGGATGCGCTTCGGGTCGGTTACATAGCGCGTTTCGCCTAATACGAGCACATCGTCGGGCAGCGGATGCTCGTCGCCCAGCACGAGCGCAGGCAAGCCCTGATGCGCTTCGTCGAGCACCTCGATCACCGCCGGGCGCGGGCGCTCGAACGCCACGCGCTTCACTTCGAGTTGCGCAGCGCGCGCGGGATCGCTCGCCAGCAGTCCTTCGATCGCCAGCCCATGTGGGCAGACGAAACGTTCGCCGGGATGTTTCGGGTCGGCGAATGCGGGGGCGAGCAACAACAGCAGGTCCTGGCTCATCTAAAGCAACTCCTTGTTATTTAATCAGTATGACGATGTAAATTGCGGAACACTTCACGCCGCGATCTGCGTCGGCGGATTGGCGGCCGATGAGGCTCGCCATTGCAACTCCGGTGCGATACGCGTGATGAAATCTTCGAGAATCTGCCGGTAGTTCTCGAACGGCAGATCGTAGGGCAATTCGAGGCGCAGTTCGCGCACCTGCGCGAGCACTGGATCGGCGTGCAATTGCGTCAGAATTTCCTCCGACGTCCCGACGATATCGGGCACGAAAACCGTGCGCCGCTCGCCTTGCGGCGCGAGCGTGCGCGCATGGCGCCCCGCCGCGAAGGCGCGATAACGCTCGCGCGTCGCTGCATCCGCGCTATCGAGCGGCACGATCACGCGACCGAGCGCCACGCGCGGCGGCTGCGCGCCGCTCCAGTGCTTGCGGTACGTCTCCAACTGACGCAATTGCGCCTCGCGATAATCGTCGGTGCCCTCACCCGTCGTGATATTGCCGATCAGTAGATTGAAGCCGTTACGCGCGGCCCATTCCACCGAGCGCTGCGAGCCACCTCCATACCAAAGCCGCGAAGCCAGCCCAGGCGCATGCGGCGTGATGCGCGGACGCACACGTCCCGCTGCCGATTCGACGAAACTCGCCTCGTCGCCCAGCCACTCGCCGCTCAGGTTGCGGCGCAGCCGCTCGACGCGTGCATGCGAGAAGTCGATCTGCGCGGGATCAGCATCGAACAAGCGCTCGCCCAGCAGCGTACCGTGGCCGGGCGCGCCCGCACTCAGCCCAACGTTCAGCCGCCCGCCCGAGAGCAGGTCCACGCTCGCCAGATCCTCGGCGAGACGGAACGGATTTTCATAACCCATCTGGATCACGGCGGCGCCAAGGCCAATACGCGTAGTGCGCTGGCTCGCCGCGGCAAGAAATGTCGCCGCCGAGGACACCGCATGTTCGAGATGGCGCTGACGCACCCAGGCGCTGTCGTAGCCCAACGCCTCGCCCAGGCGAAAGAGCTCGAGCGCGGCTTCGAGACCGGCGCGCGGTGCGTCGTCGCGATAATTGCCCGGTGTGAGAAAAGCGATGTGGTCGATATGAGCTGCGCACATACGAGAGGTCGTTTAAGGTTGGATGAGCGCGATGCGTCAGGCGTCGCGCAGGCCGGGCGGATTGGTTTCGGCGCGCTCGACGGCTTCCGATTCGATCGCCCAGCGCGCGAGCGCCGCGCGATATTGCCCATTGCGGATCAAGCCATTGGTCGCGAGCGTGAGCGCGTTGGCGAGGCCGCTGTCCTTGCGCGTGGCGACCGCCACATCGGCGGTATAGGGCCAGCCCGCGTTGATGCTGCCCACCTTGCGGATGCCGCCTTGCGTGGCGGCCTCGTAGGCGAGCGGCGCGTCGGGATTGAACTCGGCGTCGGAGCGCCCCGAAACCAGCGCGAGTCGCGCCGACGCGCTATCGTCGAAATACTGCAACTGGGTGGCTTTGAGCCCTTGCGCAACATTGCGCCGATTCCACTCGATCAGGATGCGCTCCTGAATCGTGCCGGAGCCGGTGATGACGCGCAGGCCCGCGACATCGCGAGGCTCGCGAATCGACTGGATCTTGCTGCCCGAGGCCACATAAAACGCGTGCAGCCCCTGGCGGTAAGTCGTGAAGTCGAACTTGCGCTTGCGCGCCTCGGTCACGCCGACGTTCGAAATCACCACGTCATACTTGCCGCTCGTGAGACCCAGCGGCCAGTCAGCCCACGCCACCGGCACGAAGTCCACATTGAGGCCCAGCGAATCGGCCAGCAATTGCGCATAGTCGGGGTCCGCACCGACGATGCTGCGCGCGTCCGTGGCGTAGGTCGCAATCGGCGGCGCGAACGGCGCGACCGCCACGGTCAGCGTACCGGGCGTGACGAAGCGATAACCCGCCGCCGCGCGCTGCGCCTCGGCGTCGTGCTGAGCACGCGGGCGGGCGCGTTGCTGCGGACTGAAATCGAAGTTCGAAACGGAAGCCGCCTGTGCACGCCGTGCAGGGAGCACGAGCGGCACCGCACCGAGCGCCGCGAGCTTGACGAGAAAATCCCGCCGCCCGTCTTTGCTTGCGCTCGCAACGAATGATTCAACGTCTGATGATCGCGTCATATCACAAGACCTTCGAAAGAAATTCACGCGTACGTGGGTGAGCCGGATTGCCGAGCACCTGGGCGGGCGGCCCTGCTTCAACCACACGGCCGCCGTCCATAAACACGATGGTGTCCGCGACTTCGCGCGCAAAGCCGATCTCATGCGTCACGATCACAAGCGTTGTGCCTGAGCGCGCCAACTGGCGAATCACGTCGAGCACTTCGTTGACGAGTTCCGGGTCCAGCGCTGAAGTGGGTTCATCGAACAGCAGCACCTTGGGCTTGAGCGCCAGCGCCCGTGCAATCGCCACGCGCTGCTGCTGCCCGCCCGAAAGCTGGCGCGGCCACGCATCGGCCTTGCCCGCGAGACCCACGCGCGCCAGCAGTGCGCGCGCTTCGGCCTGCGCCTGGGCGCGCGGCACGCCCGCGGCGATAGGCGCCTCGGTGATGTTGTCGAGCACGCTCAGATGCGGGAACAGGTTGAAGTTCTGGAACACCATGCCCACTTCGGCGCGATGACGCAGGATCTCCGCTTCCTTCAACTCGTAGAGCGTACGACCCTCGCGCCGATAACCCACGAGTTCGCCGTCGATGTCGATGAAGCCGTCATCGACACTCTCAAGATGATTGATCGAGCGAAGCAGCGTAGATTTGCCCGATCCCGACTGCCCGAGGATCACCGTCACGCTGCCCGAAGGCACCGTGAGCGACACGTTGTCGAGCACCTTGAGCGTGCCGAAGCTCTTCGAAACATTATGGATACCTACGCGACCGCCCGTGCGGCGCTGCGCCCAGCCCGCGTCGGCAGCGGGCGATGCTTCGGCCTGCGTCACCGCAGAGGCATCGTGCCCGGCCGCGACCTTCGAACGCGCAAACGACCTCGCCAGCAGTTTCCCGAAGGCCGAGCGCTGCGGCTGCGCACGCGTCGCGCCGCGCGCGTAGTGACGCTCGATGTGCACCTGAATGGCGGAGAGCACCGTGAGGATCACGAGATACCAGATGGTCGCCACCATCAACAGCGGAATCACCTCCAGATTGCGGTGATAGACGATCTGCACCGTATAGAAAAGGTCCGGCATCGCGAGGATATAGACCACCGAGGTGCCCTTGGCGAGTCCGATCACGTCGTTGAACGCTGTGGGCAGCACCGCGCGCATCGCTTGCGGCAGCACGATGCGCCAGGCCTGGCGTGCATGCGGCAAACCAAGCGCCGCCGCCGCTTCGCGCTGCCCTTGATCGACCGAGAGAATCCCGCCGCGAAACGCCTCGGCCGCAAAAGCCGCATGGTTGAGCGAAAGACCGACCACGGCCGCGAAGAATGGGCTGATGAGGTCCGTCGTCGGGCCGTCGTAGAGCGCCAGATGCGTGAACGGCACGCCGATCCACACGGTCTCGTAGAGATAGCCCAGGTTATTCAGCAACAGCAAGAGCACGATGGGCGGAATCGAGCGGAACAGCCACACGAACGCCCACGCGCAGCCCGCCAGCAGCGGCGAACGCGAGAGTCGCGCCAGCGCGATCGGCACGGCCAGCGCGAAGCCGAACACCGCGCCCACCAGCGTGAGCAACAGGGTGCGTGACAGCCCTTCGAGGATCGGCTCCGCGAAGAACCATTGCGCGAAGACGTTCCAGCCCCAGCGCGGGTTGCCGAGCACGGAGTGCAGCACCAGCGCGATCAGCACGACGGCGAGCACGGTGCCCGCCGTGCGGGCGCGATGGCGTGCGGGCACGACACGGAAATGCGCGTAGTCGGACGCGTCGTGCGTGGCATGCGTGGGGACGGCGATGTGGGTAGTGTCGCTCATGGTTCGATGTTCCTGCTCGATTCGGCGGTCAAGGCGTCACTGGGCTTTGGCGAGCGCGTAGCGGCTCTCGCGTCGCGGCAGTCCGAGGTGGTCGCGCAGCGTGTCGCCAGTCAAACGGCGGCTATAGCGCCCACGCGCTTCGAGCACCGGCACCACGTGCCTGACGAAATCGTCGAGCCCTTCGGCCTGCACCGGGAAGCCCAGAATGAAGCCATCGGCCGCGCCCGTATCGATCCAGCGGATCAGTTCGTCGGCGATCTGTTCGCCCGTGCCGAGGAACTGGGTCTTCGGCGTGGCCACTTCGAGCGCGACTTCGCGCAGCGTCGCGCCACTGCGACGCGCCTCGTTCTTGATGCGATCCGTGGTCGAGCGGAAGCTATTGGTGCCGAGATCGCCCAGTTCCGGGAACGGCTCGTCGAGCGGATACTGCGAGAAGTCATGATGCTCGAAGAAGCGGCCAAGATAGGCAAGCGCGTCTTCGATGCTGAGCAGGTCGCGGATCGCGCGATACTTTTCTTCGGCCTCTTCCTTCGTCGTGCCCACGACCGGCCCGATACCGGGGAAGATCTTCACGTCCGAAGCCGCGCGCCCGTGTGCAACGGCGCTTTGACGCACGCGCTCGGCAAATTCGCGCGTCTCCTCAAGCGAGGGGGAATGCGTAAACACCGCGTCGGCGTATTTACCCGCCAGGTCGATGCCTGAGTCGGACGAGCCCGCCTGGAAGATCACCGGCTGCCCTTGCGGCGAACGCTGGATATTGAGCGGTCCCGCCACTTCGAAGAAGCGTCCCTTGTGATCGAGCGTATGCAGTTTGTCGCGCTCGAAGAAGCGGCCGCTCGCGCGGTCACGCACGAAAGCGTCGTCGTCCCAGCTATCCCAGAGCCCTTGCACGACGTCGAGATATTCATCGGCGATCTCGTAGCGCAACGCGTGATCGGGATGCTCGCCGCCATAGTTCTTCGCCGAACCTTCGAGCGGCGAGGTCACCACGTTCCAGCCCGCGCGCCCGCCGCTGATCAGATCGAGGGAGGCGAACTGGCGCGCCACCGTGAACGGATGGCTGTACGAAGTCGAAAGCGTGCCCGCAAGGCCGATCTTCGTGGTCGCCGTGGCCAGCGCCGAGAGAATCGAAATCGGCTCGAAGCGATTGAGGAAGTGGGGAATCGACTTCTCGTTGATATAGAGGCCGTCGGCCACGAATGCAAACGCCACGCCATTGGCCTCGGCCTTCTGCGCGATGCCAGTGACGAAGTCGAGATTCACGCTCGCATCGGCCGGGCCGCCCGGATGCTTCCACGCGTTCATGTGGCCGCCCGCACCGTGCAGCATGATGCCGAAAGTAAGATTGCGCTGAGGCTTCTGGGTTTGATCAGTCATTTCGGATTCCTTCTATTATATGGATGCGGGTGGTCAGACGCGTGCGTCCTGGGTCAGCGGCGCAAGGCGCTCGACCGAATCGAGTCGCCGCGCGTAATCCGCCACCGGGGTGTCGATCACGAACTCTTCCACGCCGAAGCGCGTATGCAACGCATCGAGTTCGGCGCGCACATCGTCGGCCGTGCCTGCGATCACGTGGGGATGCAGTTCGTCGAGGCGGTAATCGGATACACCGGTCTGCCGTGCAAATTCGGCCGCGGCTTCGGGACTCGGCAAATTCACGCTCTGGCCTGTAGCGAGTTGCAGCTTGAACAGACGCAGCGCGCCAACCTGGGCGCGCGCGGCTTCACGCGTGCCGGCGGCGAACGCATAGAGCGCCAGCAACGGCGCGCGGCCAGTGGCTTCACGATAGGCGTCGATGGAACGCGCGATATTGGCTTCGTCGCCATTGAAGTGGCCGGCATAGCAAAAGGCCCAGTCGTGCTTTGCGGCAAGACGCGCGCTCTCGGGGCTGCCGCCCAGCAGCACGCGCTGCGGTGCCTCCGGCGGCACGGGCAACGCAAGCGCACCGGCCAGCGCGTGATCCTCGGGCACGCCCCATTTGAGGAAGGCATCCAGTTCCGCGAGCTGCCCCGCGAAATCGGGCTTCTTCGCCTTGTCGTGGAACCACTGCAACGCGCGCGTGGTGAGCGGCAGGCCGCCCGGCGCCTTGCCCACGCCCAGATCCACCCGCCCGGGCGCGAGCGACGCGAGCACGCGGAACGATTCAGCGACCTTGAACGGGCTGTAGTGTTGCAGCATCACCCCGCCCGAGCCCACGCGAATGCGAGAGGTATGCGCAAGCAGATGCGAAACGACAATCTCCGGCGCGGAGCTGGCGAGCCCCGGTGCGCCGTGGTGCTCGGCGATCCAGAAACGCTGGTAGCCGAGCGCTTCCGCGCGCTGCGCGAGGCGTATCGTGAAGCGCAGCGCATCGTGCGCGCTCGCGCCTTCGGCGATCGGGCTTTTGTCGAGAATGGAAAGAGACCAGGCCATGTCACTCCTTCCCCGTGCGCACTCCGCACACGGGTAGAACGGTTGCAAAGGTTGCAAACACACCGAAAGGAAAATCGCTCGATTGCGCTCCAGACATTATGTCGATGCAATGCGCCGGAGCGTACGAGCGATTTCTGCTATGCATATCAGTGCGGCGTCTGCGCTATTTAGAACTGGTAGCGCGCACGCAGATAATAGAAACCACCATTCACGCCGATATTCGACGCATAGCCGTCGTACTGAACCCCTTCGAGCTGATTCACATAAGGAATCTTCGAGGGATAGACGTCGAACAGATTGTTCGCGCCCACCGCGATCTGGAATTTCTTCGTGACGTCGTAACGCACTTCCACATCGGTCACATAGCGCGCGGCATTTTCGACGTGCTGGAACTGCGTGGTCGAAAAAGCGTTCGGCCCGACGATATAGGTCAGTTCGCTCGACGTGGAGCCATAGCGCGTTTCGTGCAGGCTCACGCCCCACTTGTCGCGATGCCAGGTGCCGCCAATGATGATCTTGTTCTTCGGCGTCGAGGTCGTGAGCCAGCCGATCTGCTGCGCATTGAGCGTCGGCGCACCGTTGGCGCCCTTCGCCACGCTGGTGACCGAGGTGGTGTTGAGATTCACGCCCAGATCCCAGTCCACCTGACCAAAGCGGCCAAAGCTCGTGTGATACGTGCCCGTGAGATCGAGGCCTCGCGTGCGCGTGCTTGCGCCATTCGTGAAATAGCTCGCCGATACCGCCGAAGCCGGGATCGAGCTCGGCACCGAGAGTCCTGCCGCTTCCATCGCCGCAATCGCTTCGGCGCCCGACGCCGTACCGCCCATCACGATGCGATTGCGGATATCGATCTGGTACGCATCGAGCGTGAGGTGCAGGTTATCGACCGGTTGCAGCACGAAGCCAACGTTATAGTTGGTCGACTCCTCGGGCTTGAGCGACTGCGCGCCGAGCAGTTTGGCCGCCGCCGAATTCGCCGCCAGCAGCCCTTGCGCCGAAGCGGGCGAAACGTTGATATTCGTGTAGTACTCCTCGGCGAGCGACGGCGCACGGAAGCCCGTGCTCACGCTGCCGCGAATTGCGAAGCCCGGTGTGAAGTCGTAACGCGTCGAGATCTTGCCGTTGGTCGTGTCGCCCACGTCGTTGTAGTGCTCGTAGCGGCCAGACAGATCGATCTGCCATTTCTGCGTGATCTTCGTCGCCAGATCGATATACGTGCCGAACACGTTACGCGAGTTGTCGCTCGCGCTCACCGGTGCAAGACCCGGCAGTGCCTGCGCGCCGCCGTCGAGGTACGAATACAGATCGCCCGCGCCCACGGTATAGGTTTCGCGGCGCTGCTCCACCCCGAACGACACGTGCAGCGGCCCGGCCAGCAGCGGCACATTGAAGGCCCGCGAGAAGTCGAGGTTATTGGTGAGCTGCGTATTGCTCACCGTCGCCAGATGGAACGTCGTGGGCGTAAAGCCTTCGGCCGCATAGAGTCCCGTGTTGGCCGAATCGACCATGCCCATGTTGTCATGATCGCCGCCATAGGTCGTGCTCAGATCCCACGCCCAGCCCAGCAGGTTCTCACCCTTGATACCCGCCGTGATCGAGTAGTCGTTCTCGTTGACGGTTTCCTGCGGCGTAAAGCCATTGGGATAGATCGACGGCAGGACTGAAGGCGGACGATAGTTCTGGTAGGCGCTCGCGTTGCGGTGCCCATAGGTGCCGAATCCGTAAAGTTCGACGTCGTCGCCCAGGTAATAGCCCGCGTTGAAACCCACCGATTCGCGCGTGGCCGACGGGTCGCCGAGCATCCGGTTGTAATAGCCCTGGCCTTGCGGAAAACTGCCAAAGTAATCGTCCGGCCCGGTGCGCACCGTATGATTCTGGCGCGCATACTCCGCGCTCAGATCGAGAAAGCCCTTGTCGCCCAGATTGAAGCCGATATTCGCCGATTCCGCGTTCTTCAGTCCGTCGCCCGCATAGGTTTGCCCGGTGGTGGACGTCACTTCGCCGCCATGCGACGCGCGTTTCAGAATGATGTTGATCACGCCCGCGATCGCGTCCGAACCGTATTGCGCAGCCGCGCCGTCGCGCAGGATCTCGATGTGGTCGATCAGCGCGATCGGGATCATGTCCACGTCCACGCCGGTCGAGCCCTGGTTCAGGCCGCCATCGAGCGAGATATTCGCCGTGGTGTGGCGGCGCTTGCCATTGACGAGCACGAGCACGTGGTCGGGGCTCAGGCCGTGCAGCGAGAGCGTGTTGGTCAGCATCGCCGCATCGCCCGCGTAGGTCTCGTGACCGATCGAGGGCGACAACTGCGTGAGCGCATCGCGCAGATTGGTCTGGCCCGTCGAGCGCAGCTGCGCGCCGCTGATCACATCAACCGGCGTGAGGCTCTTGCTCGCTTTCGTTTCCGTGCGGCTGCCGGTCACCACGACGGTGTCCTGCTGCACCGTGCTGGTCGCGTTGGCAGTGGCCCCGCTTGCCGCAGCCGCTGGCGCCGCCGCTTCTTGCGCCCACACTGCGCCATTGCACGCCAGCGCCAATACCGCCGCCGACAGCACCTTCATGCGCACGCTGGGCACGCGTCGATCTTCGATCGTTGCGTTGCTTATTATCGGTGTTGTTCTCGTCGATCCAAAACCCGAAGCATAAGTATTGTTTTTCGTTTTCATTCGAACAACTTATTAATTTAATGTTTGCTTTATTCTTGTGCGCCAACATCCCCGTGCCGCTATCGATCTGCGGGAACGTCGGCGCCCGTTCCCGAACGACGCCGTCAAGGTTCGTTGCCAACCAGTCCGATCTTCGTCGCGCCTTCGCGCTGGGCCGCCGCCATGACCTGCGCCACGGCGCTGTAGGGTGCGAGGTTGTCCGGTGAGAGATGGATCTCCGGCTGATCCGCCTGGGCCGCGACTTCGGCCATGTGGTGCTCGAGATCCGCGCCCGCTGCCAGCGGCGCACCGTTCCAGCTAAGCGCGCCAGAAGGGCCGATATCGATCTGCACGACCGGCGGCGGCGTGAGCGGCGGCGGCGGGTTGTCCACCGGCAGATTCATCTTGACCGCGTGCATCTGGATCGGGATCGTGATGATGAGCATGATCAGCAACACCAGCATCACGTCGATGAGCGGCGTCGTGTTGATGTCCACCAGCACGTCCGGTTCGTCGCCGCCCGATGGGACGTTCATCGCCATCGTCTAGACTCCTTTTCTGTTCAGGTTAGCCGCCACGCGCGGGCGGTTGCGTAATGAACGACACCTTCGCGATGCCCGCGCGCTCGCAGGTGCTCACCACGCGGGCGATGAACTCGTAGCGCGTCGCCTGATCGCCGCGCACGTGAACCTCGGGCTGCGGATCGCGCTGCGAAACGCCTTTCAGTTGCGCGAGCAACGTTGCGGCATCCACCTGCTTCTCGTTCCAGAACAGGTCGCCGTCCTTGTCCACGGCAATCTCGATGCTGTCCGGTCTGGTTTGCAGCGGATTGACCGTCTCCTTGGGCAACTGCACCGGTACGGTATGCGTGACCACCGGAATCGTGATCAGGAAAATGATCAGCAAGACCAGCATCACGTCCACGAGCGGGGTCGTGTTGATGGAGGCGATGACTTCGTCCTCGCCGCCGTCCTGCGCTACGTTCATGGCCATGACGGGTCGCTCAGTGGGCGTTGACGACCGCGCGCACCGGGCGCTTGCGGCCCCCGGCGAGCAGCACCGTATGCAGTTGCGCGCCAAAGCCGCGCACGCGCTCCATCAGCGACTTGTTACGGCGCACGAGAAAGTTGTAGCCGAGCACGGCGGGCACCGCCACGGCCAGACCCACAGCCGTCATGATGAGCGCCTCGCCCACCGGGCCCGCGACCTTGTCGATCGACGCCTGGCCCGCGATGCCGATGGCCGTGAGCGCGTGATAGATGCCCCACACCGTGCCGAACAGGCCGACGAAGGGCGCCGTCGAACCCACCGTGGCGAGAAACGCAAGACCGTCCTGAAGACGATTCGAGACGTTGCCACTGGCGCGGTCGATCGACACCTGGATCCACGTATTGCGGTCCACCTCTTCGAGCAGCGCTTCGTCGTGATGCTCTGCGGCTTCGAGGCCCGTCTCCGCAATGAAGCGGAACGGCGAGTTGTCGTCGAGTTCGGCCACGCCCACGGCCAGCGACGGCGCGCTCCAGAGTTGGGCATCGGCGGATTTGGCGCGGCGGCCCGCACGGGCCTGCTCGACGAACTTGGTGATCATGATGTACCAGCTACCCATCGACATGACGACCAGCACGAGCAGCACGAAACGCGCGACGAAGTCGCCGTTGGCCCATAGCGCGCCAAGACCATAGGGGTTGGCCGCATCGGACGCGCCAGGGGCGCTTTGTGCCCACACCAGCGGCGACGCGAGGAACGCGACGGCACCCGCCGCCGTGGTAATCAGGCCGGCTGAACGCGCGGCAAGAGTCGGGTTCTTCATGATGGCTCCAGAAAGGCTCTTAATTCAGGTTGAACGAAAACGGCACCTGCACGCGCACGGGCTGCCCCTGCGAAATGCAATTGAACTTCTTGACGACGTTGAAGGCTGCGCGGTCGAGCAAGGGGTCGGCGGACTTCTCGACCTTTTCTTCCGTCACATGGCCTTGTGCATCCACCACGAAGGAGATCAGCACGTCGCCGGTAATGTTGTTGTCCTGCGCTTCTTCCGGGTACACCATCGCGGCGCGCACCTTGTCCGAGTTGGGGCACACCACGCCCGCTTCATGGCTCACCGGTTTCGCGGGCGCGGGCGGAGTCGGGGGCGCAACGGGTGCGGGTGGCGCAGGCGGCGTCGGCTGCTCGGACTGATGCGCGATGGTCGGCGCAGGCGGCGCCACCACGGGCACTTCGGGCTTCGGTACGTAAGGCGCCACGCGCTTCGGCTGAGCCACGGGCTTCGGCGGTGGCAGCTTGATGGTGGGCACCGGCGGCGGTGGCGGCGGCTTGACCGTCTCCAGAATCCGCACTTCCACCGGCTTCTGGATCACCTGCACCACCTTGCTCGCCAGCCCGTTGAGCAAAGCCCAGATGAACACGACGTGCAGCAGCAGCACGGCGGCGATACCGGCGTAGCGGCGCACCGAGCCCTGCTTGCGCGCCCCGTAATGCCGCGGGCGCGCCGCCCACTTCCCCGCGACCACCACTGAGTCCGACATGAAACGCTCCTTCTATTTCTATGGACTGCAAACTGTTTGTAAGACTATGGAAAGATCGCGCCGCCTGCCTCGCAGGCAGCGCCCACTGCGTCAGGTTTTCGGCAAGCCCGGCGGGTTGGTCGCGGCGCGCTCGATCGCTTCCGAGTCCAGGTTCCAGCGATCCAGCACCTGGCGGTACTTGCCGTCCTGGATCAAGCCGTTGAGCACCTGCGTGAGCGGCACGGCCAGCCCGCTACCCTTGCGCGTGGTGATCGCCACTTCGGCGGTACGCGGCCAGCCGCCGCTCACCGTACCGACGAGGCGCGTCTTGCCCTGCGTGGCCGACTGCCAGGCCAGCACCGCGTTCACGCTGAAGATCGCATCGGCGCGCCCCGATTGCAGCGCGAGCGTGCGCACCGCGTCATCGTCGTAGTACTGCACGCTCACGGGCTTCAGGCCATGCGCCACGTTCTCCTTGTCCCACTCGAGCAGCACCTTCTCCTGATTGGTGCCCGCATCGGTGATGATGCGCAGACCCGCAATATCCTTGGGCTCGTGAATCGTCTTGATCGCGCTGTCCTTGCGCACATAAAAGCCGAGTTCATCGCGTCGATAAGTCGAAAAATCGAACTTCTCCTTGCGTTCCTCGGTAACGGTCACGTTCGAGACCACCGCATCGACCTTGCCCGATTGCAGCGCGAGCGGCCAGTCCGGCCACGCCAGCACCACGAGCTTGAGCTTGCGGCCGAGACTGTCGGCCACCACCTCGGAGAGGTCGACGTCGAAGCCCACGACGGTTTTCGCATCCGTGGCGTAGGTGCTGATCGGCGGCAGCGCCGGGACAATGCCGATGGTGAGCGTGTCCTTGTCGGCGAAATTGAAATGCGCCGGCAGCGTCTTGATGATCGCGGGGTCCGCGGCGGCGCGCACCCGGCCGTGTTGTTCAGGGCTCAGGTCGAAAGCATTCGCAGCGAGCGCGAGGCTGGCCGCGCCAAGCGTGAGCGCGCCCACGAGGGTAGCGAGAGTACGTTTGAGGGTCATGGTCATGAGAGGATGATCGGAACAGTGCGGGAACAAAGCCAGACGAAGCGCTCAGTGTTGCGCGCCTAGCGGCTCGCGCGGGCGCAGGTCGTGCAGCGTGTCGATCGCGCGGGGATTGACGAGGTCTTTGGCGAACGGCAGGTGCACGTGCACTTCGGGCGCGATCGCCCGGTCGAACAACGGCGCATAACCCGCATCGATATAGAGCCCCCAGGCTTCGGGCTGTTTGAAACCGGTGGTGAGATAGACGCGCCGATAGCCCTGGCGCACTGCACGCAATTCGAGTTCTTCGACGACACGGCGTGCAAGCCCCTGGCGGCGCTGGTCCTCGCGCGTCCAGATGCGCTTGAGTTCGGCGGTCTGGCCGTCGTAGCGTTTGAATGCGCCGCCGCCAACCGTTTCGCCATCGCGCTGGATCACGATGAATGCGCCTTCCGGCGGCAGGAACCGTTCGGCGGGATAGCGCGCGAGTTCCGCTGCGGCGGACGCCTCGCTATCCGCGCGGAAGGCACGGTAGCGCGTGGCGTATTCCTGCGTGAGCGCATCGATCAAAGGCTGTGCGATGGGATCGAGCGGCGACGTGTCGATAATGCGGTAGCTCATGGTCGTTGCATTCGTAATGGGCCGATATCCGACAGCTTTCTGGAGGCTTTATCCGAAGCTGCCGACTTTCTTCTGTTATCGCGCGGTCGTCATGTGTTTTGACGACCGTTGTGGTGCGACAAGATTAGCCCTTCGAGGAATGCAGATTAACCAAGCATTTCTAATATCTTTATCGGCTTGTCTTTACGCATTGAATACGTATTTAAGGCAGGAATATCGCTATCTGGTTGTGCGCGTATTTCGCCATTCGATTGGCACCGAATGGCGTTGAATTGCGCGTTATACAGGTTGTGCCAGATGGAAAAGACAATCGCCGCGCTGCACCGCGGCCATCGCGCGCTGGCAGACGACTTCACCCGCCGCTTCGAATGCGACGGTCACGGGTTCGCGTAACGGCGTATCGGGAAAGTGAATGCGCGCTGCAGGCTGTCCCGCGCTCACTTGCTGCCCGAGTTTCACGAGCGGTTCAGCCACGCCACGCTCGTAGGCATAAACATAGTGCGACGCGCCTGCGACACGATAGAAGCGCGTTTCGCCAGGCGGCTTCTCGGGTACGAGCGGCCCGTCCAGCACGCCGATCTTGCCAAGCAGATGCAGCACGCCCTCGCGCGCGTCGCTTAACAGATGCGGCTGCACGATGCCCGCGCCGCCTAACTCCGTGACAATCGAGAGCGCCCCCTGGCGACGCGCGGCGCTGGCCGAATGAAGCGGATTGGGTGGATGCAAAAATGCACGCGGCATGCCGAAGGCAGCAAGCGCTGCGCGCAAGCGAGTATTTTCCTCAGCGTCGCGCGGCTCGATCGCGAGCATATTCGCACCGTGATAAATGAGCGAGCTGCCGCCGGAATGGAAATCGAGCAGATATTGCGCACGCGAGAGCAGCGTGTGCTCGATATAGTCCGCGATAACGGCGGTGGGTTCGCCTCGCGGGTCACCGGGAAAGCTGCGATTCAGATTGCCGCCGTCGAGCGGTGACGTGCGCAGACCCGCCTCTGCGGCAGGGAAATTTGCCATCGGCAGGAAAATCAGTTGCCCCTGCACCCATTGCGGTTCGATCTCGCGCAGCAGTTGCGAGACGAGTATCTGCCCTTCGTATTCGTCGCCGTGATTGCCGCCCATCAGCAACACCGTGGGGCCCGAGCCGTTGCGGATCGACCCCACGGGAATCGGGATCCAGCCGTAAGCGGATCGATGCACCGAATGGGGCAGCCGCAAGTAGCCGGTTTGGCGGCCCGGGGCGTCGAAGTCGATTTCACTGCGGATGGGGTTACTCATGCGGGTCTTTCCTCGTTGGCGAGGTGGTTGGCGATGTCGGTGGCGTTTCAATAGCTAAACCGGCTCATTCTCGCCCCTGCCCGCCGCCACGCCTACCAAGCTTTGCGCGAATGAATATGCAAGGTGCGCGCGAGCACGCGCGGCGTCGCGATTAGCGTCACGGAGAAGATCCATAGCAGAAAAGCTTCGTTGGCTGCACGCCACGCGCTGACTACACTGCGTTCCATCTTGTCATAACAAGTTGGCCATGCCGAAAAGCAACCCCACCAACCTCGTCGCCCTGCCCCCGCAACCGCTCTACGCGAAGATCAAGGACACCCTGCGCGCCCGCATCCTCGACGGCACCTATGCGCCGCACAGCCAGATGCCGTCCGAACACGAACTCTGCGCGCTGTTTGGTGTGAGCCGGATCACCGTGCGCCAGGCGCTGGGCGACCTGCAAAAAGAAGGGCTGGTGTTCCGCCTGCATGGCAAGGGCACATTCGTGTCGAAGCCGAAAGCGTTCCAGAACGTCACATCGCTGCAAGGTTTCGCCGAGGCGATGTCGTCAATGGGCTACGAGATCGTCAACCAGTTGCGGTCCTTTCGCGTCGTCAAGGCGAGCCGCCACGTCGCGCAAAAGCTGCAACTGGCCGAAGGCGAGAACGTGGTTGAAATCCATCGCGTGCGCCTGCTCAATCGCGAGCCGGTGTCGCTCGAACTCACCTGGCTACCCGAAGCGCTGGGCAAACGCCTCGCCAACGCGGACCTGGTCGCGCGCGACATTTTCCTGATTCTGGAGAACGACTGCGGCGTGGCGCTGGGCCACGCCGATGTCTCGATCGACGCCATGCTCGCCGACGACGACATCGTGGACGCGCTGCGCGTGCAGGAAGGCAGCCCGGTGCTACGTATCGAGCGCACCACGCACGACGCCAGCGGCACGCCGATCGACTACGAATACCTCTACTTCCGCGGCGATGCGTTCCAGTACCGCCTGCGCGTGGACCGCGACAAGCCAACCTCGCATATGAACAATCCATAAGGATGACGTAATGAATACGGAAACGATCACCACTGAAGTGCTCGACTACGATATCGTCGTAGTGGGCGGCGGCACGGCCGGGCCGATGGCGGCCATCAAGGCAAAGGAGCGCAATCCCGCGCTGCGCGTGCTGCTGCTGGAGAAAGCCAACGTGAAGCGCAGCGGCGCGATCTCGATGGGCATGGACGGCCTGAACAACGCCGTGATTCCGGGCCACGCCACGCCCGAGCAGTACACGCGCGAAATTACCATCGCGAACGATGGGATCGTCGATCAGGACGCCGTGTACGCCTATGCGAAGCACAGCTTCGACACCATCGAGCAGCTCGACCGCTGGGGCGTGAAGTTCGAGAAGGACGGCAACGGCGACTATGCGGTGAAGAAAGTTCACCACATGGGCGCTTACGTGCTGCCCATGCCCGAAGGCCACGACATCAAGAAGGTGCTGTACCGCCAGCTCAAACGCGCGCGCGTGTCCATTACCAATCGCGTCGTCACTACGCGTCTGCTCACCGATGCGCGAGGGGCCGTGTGCGGCGTGATCGGCTTCGACTGCCGCACCGCGCATTGCGTGGTGGTGCGCGCCAAGGCCGTGATCCTCTGCTGCGGCGCGGCCGGGCGGCTCGGCTTGCCCGCTTCCGGCTACCTCATGGGCACGTACGAGAACCCCACCAACGCGGGCGATGGCTATGCAATGGCCTATCACGCAGGCGCGGCGCTCACCAACCTCGAATGCTTCCAGATCAATCCGCTCATCAAGGACTATAACGGCCCGGCCTGCGCCTACGTGACCGGGCCGCTCGGCGGCTTCACGGCCAATGGCAAGGGAGAGCGCTTCATCGAATGCGATTACTGGAGCGGTCAGATGATGTGGGAGTTCTATCGGGAACTCCAGAGCGGCAATGGTCCGGTGTTCCTCAAGCTCGACCATCTCGCCGAGGAAACGATTCAGACCATCGAACAGATCCTGCACACCAACGAACGCCCAAGTCGCGGGCGCTTTCATGCGGGACGCGGAACCGATTACCGGTCGCAGATGGTGGAAATGCATATCTCCGAGATTGGCTTTTGCAGCGGGCATAGCGCCTCGGGCGTGTATGTCGATGCGCGCGCCCGCACCACTGTGCCGGGCCTCTACGCCGCTGGCGACATGGCCGCCGTGCCGCATAACTACATGCTGGGCGCGTTCACCTATGGCTGGTTCGCGGGCCACGACGCGGCGGATTACGTGGCCGGCCGCGAGCATGCGCCACTCGACGAGGCGCAGCTCGACGCCGAACGTGCCCGCATCTACGCCCCGTTCGAACAGGCGCACGGCCTCGCGCCCGCCCAGGTCGAATACAAGCTGCGCCGTATGGTGAACGACTATCTGCAACCGCCCAAGGTCACGCGCAAGATGGAAATCGGCCTGCAACGCTTCGACGCCATTGCCGAGGACATCGCGGCCATCAAGGCCAATAATCCGCACGAATTGATGCGCGCCGCCGAAGTGCGCGCGATCCGCGACTGTGCCGAAATGGCCGCACGCGCCTCGCTGTTTCGCACCGAAAGCCGCTGGGGTCTTTATCACCATCGCGTCGATTATCCGCAGCGCGACGACGCGAACTGGTTCTGCCATACCGATCTGCGCAAGGATGCCAGTGGCCGCATGATCTGCGAAAAGCGCGACGTCGCGCCCTATGTCGTGCCGATCGGCGCAGCGGAGCAAGGCGCTTACGACCGCATGCGCATCCAGCCCGCGCAGGAACTGGCCGAAGCGCACTGAATCCGCCGATAGACGAAGGTCTGGAGAACAACATCATGTCCTATACGCCCCACGATATTTTCCAGCGCAGCAGCGCGCCCGTCACGATCGACGAAGATCTCTGCATCGCCGACAAAGGCTGCACCGTCTGCGTCGATGTCTGTCCGCTCGATCTGCTCGCCATCGATACGTCCAAAGGCAAGGCCTATATGCAATTCGACGAATGCTGGTACTGCATGCCCTGCGAGCGCGATTGCCCGACCGGCGCGGTGAAAGTCGAGATCCCCTATCTGCTGCGCTGAATCTTTGCGCTTTATTATTCGCATTCCGAAATCAATACGTCATGACCGATCTTTTCGAACCCAACGCACCACCCGAAGCGGCCAGCGCGCTCGCCCGCCTCAGGGATGCCGATGCCGCCGTGCGCCGCATCGCCGTGCTCGATCTCGCCGATTTCGAGGATGAAACGCTCGTGCCCGCGCTGGTCTCGGCGCTGCGCGATGACGCCGCGCCCGAAGTGCGGCGCGAAGCGGCGGCCGTGCTCGCCGCGTGGGAACAGGAAGACGTGGTGGAGGCACTGTGCGCCGCGCTGCTCGACGTCGATGCGCCCGTACGCGAAGCGGCCCAGCAGGCGCTTTCGGAACTCAAGAACCTGGAATCGGCCCCCGTGCTGCGGCGCTGGGCGGCGCGGCCCGAACCGTTCGCGCGCCGCGCCGCCTTGCGCGGCCTGCGCGAATTGCGCGACGCCGCGGCATTCGAGCCCGCGCGCGCGGCGCTTGACGACGCCGACGCCGAAGTCCGCCTGGAAGCGGTCGCCGTGCTCGGCTGGCTCAAGGACGCGCGCGCCCTCGGGCCACTCGCCGCGCTGACCGTCACGGATGCGCACGTCGCCGTGCGGCGCGCGGCTGCGGGTGCGCTCGGCTTCGCCAACGCCGACGACGCGCACGCCGCCCCAGCTCTGCTTAACGCGCTGCGCGACGCCGACTGGCAGGTGCGCGAGGAAGCCGCGACGACGCTAGGCAAGCTGCGCGCCCACCCGGCGCGCGATGCGCTCGTCACCGCACTCGCCGACGATTACTGGCAGGTACGCCTGCGCGCGACACGCGCACTCGGGCGCCTGGCCGACCCGCATGCCGCCGACGCCGTGAGCGCGCTGCTCGCGCATACGATCAGCAATCTTCGCAAGGAAGCGGCGCTCGCGCTGGGCGAGTTGGGATCGGCGGCGAGCATCGCGCCGCTGCGGGCCGCATTGGAAGACCGGGACCCGGAAGTGCGCAAGGCCGTGCGCATCGCCTTGCAGCAGCTCGAAGGCGGCGCGTCATGAAAGTACCGGTGGAATTGCGCAGCGAAAGCGGCGAGTTGATCGTGATATGGCCTGACGGCGCACGCCAGCGTTTGGTGCTGGCCGATCTACGCGCGGCCTGCCCGTGCGGCTATTGCCGCGGCGCGCGCCTGCGTGGCATGGAACCTGCTGAATCGCGCCCCAACCCGCTCGAACTCACCGGCATCGCGCCGATGGGCTATGGCGTGCAACTCGTCTTCAGCGACGGCCACGACCGGGGCATCTATCCGTGGAGCTGGCTCGCAAACTTCGCGCCGGACGCAGACGTCACAGCGCTTCCTGGCACAGCGACATCATCCGCTGCACCATCGTGGACGCCTCGTTGAGCTCCATGTCGTTGGTAAACAGGACCGAGACGCTCGACAGGCGCACAGCGATGCCCGCGCCCAGCAGGTCGCGGCTCGCAATCTTCAGCGCCAGCTGACCCAGACGTACGCGGTCGAGCCAGTGCATCGTCACGCCGGCCTTGTGCAGCCACTCGCGGCAGCACGACACGACATGATCGACGCGCCACTCCTGCGTGAGCGCGTAAGACGAGGCGGCGACCGCCACGAGATAACAGAGCAATTCCGGGCGGGCACTGCTCGCTTCGATGAATTCCGTTTTCACTGGCATGCTGTCCCTTTTCCAGACATAGGCTCCATAGCTATGGCCGGGTGTCGCAAAAGCAAGCAAAGAAAGTATTGTGCATCGGAACGGGGCGGCACAGCCGTTTGACGGGCACTGCGTCTCCCGATTCGTCCCATGCTTCAGGCGTCAATTCGTTCTGGCCCTGTGCGGTCAGCCCGAAAACCCCACCGGGTCGCTGGCCGCCGCACGCAGGCGCAAATGGCGAATATACGCTTCCCAGACGACCTCGTGCTGAAATAGACGGTAAACACATTACGGTCGCAACACGCCGCGCACGCCGGGCATCTATCAAGAACGCCCAATGTTGTTAGTAATACTGGATAACTCTATCCATCAACATCTTGAAGCCATTCGCTACGTAAGGGGCGCCGGTCAGGTTCAACTGGACGACCGTGTTGCCGCCTGGGTCGGTCACCGTGAGCACGCCCGCCGCGCACACGATCGTCTGCGTCGACGCCACCCCATGACCGAACTCCCCGTTGAACCCCGCGTTGAATGACACGCTGGTGTCAAACGCCATCTCGCGACCAGGCGCGCGCGTCAGCGCAACGTCTGCGCGAGCCAGGAACAAGGGGAAAGGAAAAGTAAGCGGGATTGAAAAACACATCGAGTGGCGTGCAAAAAATGACGCGGCGTACATGAAGCGTTTGCGAGAAATACCCGCCGAATCTTCACGCCATGCGCGACGACTCAACGCCAGGCCATTCGCAAACAGAAATAAAAAGCGCATTTCAATTCGCGACGCATTAACAAAGCCGCATGTTTGCGTGCGTCGATTTATTACGCATTTAAAGCAGCATTAATGTTTGCATTCGCATCGCATGGCGGCACGGCGCTTGCTCGCGCACGGGCCGCGCAACACGTCCCATCGCATCGCGCGATAAATTTTTTCATCCTCATCGCCTCACCGCACTACTGCATCAGGAGTTGCTCTTATGTTCACGAAGCGCACGCGCGCCCTTCAGGTCACGCTGCTGTCGACCGCAGCCCTCGCCCTCTTTTCGCCCGCCGCGCCGGCGCAGCAGTACACCACCGACTGGCTCGCCAACACCTACGGCACGCTCGCCGCGCACGTCGGCAACGGCGCACGCTCGATGTGGGTTGCGCCGGAAGGCGTCATTTATACGGCTTCGTACTGGGACGAGAACGAAGGCGGCGTCGCCATTTATCAAAACGGCAAGAGCCTCGGCTCGATCGGCCTGCATGATGAATTCCAGGGCGGCGCCATCACCGGCAATACCACCTCGATCTTCACGGTCCTGCAATCGGGCACCTCGCTCGGCAGCGGTACGGTCGCACGCTACAACCGCGCGACCGGCACGCGCGACCTCACCATCAACGTGAGCGTGTGGAATCGCGTGAGCCGCGCCGATGCCATCACCGGCCTCGCCACCACCGGATCGCTGCTTTATGTGAGCGACTTTTTCTCCAACCGCGTGCGCGTCTTCAGCACCGACGGCGTCTGGCAGCGCGACATCTCGATCCAGAGCCCCGGCGCGCTTGCGCTCGATAGCGCCGGCAATCTCTGGGTCGCCCAGAAGAGCGCGGGCACGATCGCCAGCTTCAGCGCGGCGGGCGCCCCCTTGCAGACGATCCAGATGGCCACGGGCGCGCAACCGTCGGCGCTCTACTTCGACACCCTCACGGGCCGCCTGATGGTGGGCGACGAAGGCCCGGACATGAACATCAAGCTCTACAGCGTTGCGGGCACGCCAACGCTTACGGGCACCTTCGGTGTCACGGGCGGCTATCTCGACGCCACGAGCGGCACCAAAGGCCAGGTGGGCGACAAGCGCTTCACGCGCATCACCGGCATCGGCCGGGACAGCGCGGGCGATCTCTACGTGCTCAACAACCCGTGGGGCGGCGGCTGGGATCTAGGCCGCAACGGCGGCACCGATATCCACGCCTACAACGCGGCGGGCACCTTGCTCTGGAAATTGCAGGCGCTGAACTTCGAGGGCGTGGCCGCGCCCGACCCCGCCACCGACGCCACGCTCTTCTACGGCGGCACGGCCATCTATACAGGCACGGCGGGCGGCAGTTTCGTCGCCAATACCGTCGATCCTTTCACTTACCCGAACGACCCGCGCCTGAACATGAACGACACACAGCGCGACGAGCACTTCGGCCAGCTCGTCACGGTGGGCGGCAATCGCATCCTCGTGGCCTCCGGGCAGAACCCCGGCATCTTTTATTTCTATCACTTCAATCCGGCGAGCGGCTATATCGCCATTCCCGACGCCGCACTGCCCGGCAACACCTTCAACACGGCGCTACAAGTGACGGGCGGCTTCTGCCTCGACAGCAGGGGCGACATCTGGGCCGGGCTCAATCGCACCAACCACATTTATCACTACCCGCTCACCGGCTTCGACGGCAACGGCAAGCCGTTGTGGGGACCGGCTGTGACGACCTCGACGCCCGAAAGCGTGCGGCCCACCGCGCGCATCGTCTATCAGCCCGAAAGCGACACGATGATCCTCGCGCAAGGCCTCGCCGGCAACTGGGACTGGACCGCCATGAACGGCTATATCCAGGTCTACCACGGCTGGGCCGCAGGCAACATCAGCAAACCCAACCCCGTCATCACGCTGACGAGCGCGAACCCGAAATCGATCGCGGCGGCCGGCAACTATCTGTTTGTCGGCTATGTGCATACCGTGCCGAACATCGACGTCTACAACCTGACGACGGGCCAGCTCGTCACCACGCTCACCAACGCGAACCCCGGCGCGGTGGACGTGGGCAACGACGTCGATTCCATGTATGGGCTACGCGCGTACCTGCGCGCGAACGGCGAGTACGTGATCACCAAGGACAACTACAACGGCTCGAGCGTGATCGTGCATCGCTGGATGCCGTAAGGACCTTTTTTCGCGACTCGATAAGGCAGATTTGATTTCCGACACCCCAGGGTAGAATTTCGCCGCTTACACTCAATATCCCGCCAAACCGGCCGATATATCAGTGCCATATGGATCGCCGCCTGGGCTTGCCGCCAGGATGCCAATACGGTGTTGAAAAGAGCGGCGAAAAGCGGGTCCCCAGGCCCGGCGCGCATCCCCGCGCCGGATCGCCAGAGAAAGGGCGTCTGACCGCGCCCCAAAAAATAGTGAACCACAATACATTCGCACGTCAGCGCCTCGCGCTCATCGTGCCCATTCATCGCGGAACGCGCGCGAGCGGCCTGTGTGCGCCCGGCCAGGCACCGTTCGGCATGCCGCCCGTGTATCGCGCGGCTTACCGGGGCGGCGCATGAGACTGGCCCAGATCCGGCGCTTCGCCGGCTATGCGTGCGTGGGCGCTGCCGGCACCGCCGTGCAGTACGGCGTGCTCAGCGCCCTCGTGCTGGTCCACGCGTGCGGCGCCGTGCTGGCGTCCGCGCTCGGCGCGATCGCCGGGGCCGTCGTCAACTACGTGCTGAACTACCGGCTGACATTTCGCGCCACGCGCTCCCACCGCGAAGCCGCGCCACGCTTTTTCCTGGTCGCGGCCGTGGGCGTCGCGCTCAATAGCGCGCTCATGTACGTGCTGATCCACCGGCTCGCGCTCGGCTGGCTGCTCGCGCAGTGCGCGACCACGGCCTGCGTGCTGATCCTCACCTATAGCGCCAATTCGCTCTGGACCTTCCAGACCCGCCGCGCCTGAGCGCACGCACGGCCCACGTTTCACGCAGATCGAACACCCACCCCTACCCATGTCAGACACCACCACCCTCCCGTCATCGGTCAGCGCCGCACGCACGGGCCAGGCCAACGAGACCGGCAAGCTGCTCTGGCTGCTGCCCCTGCACGCACTCGTCTGGACCCTCGCCGCGTGGCTCTCGCGCAGCAACCTCGACACCCCGGGCGACATGGTCGAGAACTATGTCTGGGGCATCGAGTGGCAGGCCGGCTACGCCAAACACCCGCCGCTCTTCGCGTGGATCACGGCCGCGTGGTTCCGCGTGTTCCCGCATACGGACATCGCCTACTTCGCGCTTTCGTCGCTCAACGCGATGACCGGCCTGTTCGGCATCGTCGCGCTGGCCGGCCGCTTCGTGCCGCGCCGCCTGGCCCTGCTCGCGGGCGTGGCGATGGCCGTTTCGCCGCTTTACTCGAACCTTGCGATCAAGTTCAACGCGAACTCCGTGCTGCTGTCGATCTGGCCGTGGACCGCGTACTTCTTCGTGCGCTACATGCAGACGCGCGGCTGGCGCTCCGCGCTTGCGCTGGGCGTGTTCGCGGCTGCCGCCGTGCTCGGCAAATACTTCTCGGTGGTGTTGCTCGCGGCGCTAGCCTTCGCCACACTCGCCCGCCCGGCCTGGCGCGCGCGGCTCCTCGACTGGCGCACGCTGCTCGTCGCCGTGGCATTCGCGGCCGCCCTCGCGCCGCATGTGCACTGGCTCGTGGTCAATCATTTCCCGACCTTCGCCTATGCGGATAAGCGCACCGGCGGCTCGATCGGCGCGGCGCTGGGCCGCTTCGGCATCTACACGCTCGCGCAGATCGGCTATCTCGCGGCAAGCTTCGTCGCGATGCTGCTCGTGGTGCGCAACCGCCGTGGCGAAGCCGCGAAGCTGATGGCCGCGAGCGTGGTGAAGCCCTCGCTGCACCCGGACCTCTGGTGGCTCACGCTGGGACCGCTCTTTGCCGTTGGCCTGATCGCCTGCGCCGCGCGTACGCAAATGGCCTCGGTCTGGGGCATGGCGCAATGGTTCGCCGTCGCGCCGCTCTGGCTGGCCGTGCTACATCGTGCGGGCATCGCGATCGTGCCCGCGCGCGCCGTGCGCGTGCTGGGCTGCTACTGGCTCATCGTGCTGGCGGCAACCGCGACGATCGGCTACCTGGGCGCGCGCCACAACAGCGACGAAGCAGCCGAACCGCGCGCCGAACTGGCCGCTGCCGCGCAAAACCTGTGGAACCAGCGCTACGGGCATGACGTGCCCGCCGTGGCGGGTTCCGCGCACGAGGCGCAGTCGGTTGCCTTCTATAGCCGCGGGCAAACGCAGTACTGGAACATGGGCGAACCGGAGACGACGCCCTGGCTGCGTCTGGCCGGTCTGGACCGGCATGGCGCGCTGTTCGTCTGCCGCGCGGGCGACGTGCGCTGTATCGTGCAGGCGCACTGGATCAGCGGCGAACAGCCCGAGCCGATCGCGGTGCACAAGCATGCCTGGGGCCAGGAACTGGCGCCGCGCGATTATGTGTTTTTTGTGGTGGCGCCGGATCGGTGAGGTCATGACGGGTCGCCCCGCCTTCAGGGCGCGACCCGATCAACCGCCAAATCCCTCCCGCTCCAGCACCGCCAGAACACTCGGCCGCGCGCGCACACGCTTATACCAGGCGCGCAGATTCTCAAAGCCGCTCAAGTCGATATCGGCGTGATAAACCGACTTCAGCCACGCCGCCTTGCCCCAACCCGTTAGCGCAAACAGATAGGCATCGGCGATCGTGAACGTGTCGCCCATCAGATAGCGTTGGCCTTCCAGTTGCTGGTCGATCCACGCGAAGCGCGCAAGCAGCCTGGGCCGCGCCGTATCGACATAGCGGCCTGCCGCGACCGCATAAAGCAGCGGCAAAAATCCCTTATGAATTTCCGAAGTCAGGAAATTCAACCACTCATGTAGCCGATAGCGCGCCATCGTCCCCTGTGCGGGCGCGAGGCCGCTCGCTGGTTTCAGATCGGCAAGATACTGCGCGATGACCGGCCCTTCGCGCAGTACCGCTCCATCGTCGAGCACGAGCAAAGGCACATAGCCCAGCGGCGCGACCTCGAAGAAGTCGCCGCCGCCAGCGATCACATGTCTGCGCGCATCGACTTCGATCAATTCCGCATCCAGTCCGGCTTCGTGCAAGACGATATGGACTGCTTGAGAACAACTTCCGGGCGCGTGATAGAGCTTCATGAATCTCCTTCATTCTGCGGGTGATGGGAACAGGCCGCACTATCACGCAGATACGCCGAAAAGAGAAGAAGGCAGTCGTTTGTGACATAGGCACAAACTGTATACCGCCCTCTTATTTTCCTGCTAAAAGACAAGGGCATTGAATTTTTGAGACGATCGGTCTAATATCTCCGCATGGACGCTAACCCACCTCCCAGGCCGCGCCGCGGCCGCCCGCCCAAAGATCCGCGCGCGCACGGCGACACGCGCGAGATGCTGATACGCGCGGGCATGGAACTGCTGACGAGCCAGGGTTTTGCGGCTACTGGACTCGACACCGTGCTCAAGCTCGCCGGGATTCCCAAGGGCTCGTTCTACCACTACTTCGATAGCAAGGAGGCCTTCGGTCGCGCGCTGATGGACGCCTACGACGCCTATTTCTGCGCGATGCTCGACCGCTGGCTGCTCGACGAATCCCGGCCCGCGCTCGAGCGACTCGCCGCGTTCGTCGAGAACGCCAAAACCGGCATGGCCCGCTACGACTACACGCGCGGCTGCCTCGTCGGCAATCTTGGGCTGGAGGTGGGCATTCTTCCCGATGACTACCGCACGCGGCTCGAAGCCGCGCTGCAAGGCTGGCAGGCGCGCGTACGCGACTGTCTCGCCGATGCGCAGCGGGAAGGCCACATGGCGAAGCATGCCGATCTCGACGCGCTGGCCGCGTTCTTCTGGATTGGCTGGGAAGGCGCGGTGCTGCGCGCGCGCGTGGTGCGCGACGCCGCGCCGCTCGACACGTTTTTCCGAGGTTTCATTGCCGGGCTGGGCGGCGCGACATCGGCGACCTAGCGCGTCCCGTCAAAACCGCTCCGCCACACTCATTGTCGTTTCAACCGCGAGACACATCATGTTCAAAGGCATTCTGATCAAGAAGGAATCCGAAGTTTATTCGACGCGCGTAACCGATATCGACGAAGCACGCTTGCCCGCAGGCGACGTGCTCGTGGATGTGCAATACAGCACGCTGAACTACAAGGACGGCCTCGCGATCACGGGCAAAAGCCCCGTCGTGCGCAGCTTTCCGATGGTGCCCGGCATCGACTTCGCGGGGACGGTCGCGCATAGCGACGATCCCCGCTATGCCGTGGGCGACGCAGTCGTGCTTAACGGTTGGGGCGTAGGCGAGCAGCATTGGGGCGGCCTCGCCCAGAAGGCGCGCGTGCGCGCCGACTGGCTCATCCCCCTGCCTGACGGGCTCACCGCGCGACAGACAATGGCCGTCGGCACCGCGGGCTATACGGCGATGCTGTGCATTCTCGCGCTCGAACGGCATGGCCTGCGCGCCGGGCACGGCGATGTGCTCGTGACGGGGGCAAGCGGCGGCGTCGGCAGCTTTGCGATCGCGCTGCTCGCGCGGCGGGGTTACCGCGTGATCGCGTCGACGGGCAAGCTACAGGAATCGGCGTATCTGCAACAGCTTGGCGCAGCCGAGGTGATCGACCGCGCCACGCTCACCGCGCCGGGCAAGCCCTTGCAGAAGGAACGCTGGGCGGCCGCCATCGACTCTGTGGGCGGCCACACGCTCGTCAATGTCTGCGCTGGACTGCGTGCGGATGGCGCGGTCGCGGCCTGCGGGCTAGCACAGGGCATGGAGTTTCCGGCCACGGTCGCGCCGTTCATTCTGCGCGGCGTGAGCTTGCTGGGCGTGAATAGCGTGACCCGTCCGTTCGCGGAACGTCAGCAGGCCTGGCAGGCGCTGGCAGAAACACTCGATCTGGGCGCGCTCGACACGATCACGCAGGAAGTCGGCCTCGATGCGGCGATTCCTGCCGCGCATGATCTGCTCGACGGGCGGGTGCGCGGACGCATCGTTGTCGACGTGAATCGCTGATTGAAGCGGCCGGCGGACTCGTTGCCGAGGTCCGAATGCAACTTCAGTCATCCGAGGCTTCGGTGCGCAAGCCCGCACCTATTTCCTCGCCCGCCCCGCCCGCTTGCGCTCCGTTACCGCCTGCTTCACGTCGACCGGAACGAACGGCGCCTCGAAATGCTTGACCAGAAAGTCGATGAATGCGCGCGCGCGGGCCGACTGATTACGTTGGCCCGGGTAATAGACGAACAGGTCCGCGGACGGCAGAACGACCTCAGGCAACACCAGCCGCAACCGGCCACTCTGAACATATTTCGCCAGATCCCATTCCGAGCGGATCAGGATGCCGTGTCCGTCGAGCGCCCACCGCAGCACGATATCGCCGTCATTGCTGGAGAGTGAACCCTTCACCTTCAGCGCTTCCAGATGATCGTCCTGCATGAACCGCCACACGCCGAACGCGTCGTCGTTCTGCGTATGAATGATGCAACGATGATCGGCCAGATCTTCCTTGCGCTGCGGCACGCCGTGCCGCTCCAGATACTTCGGCGACGCACACAGAAACCGGCGATTGCTCATCAGGCGCCGCGCGCGCAAACGCTGATCGGGTAGTTCTCCGAAACGAATCGCCATATCGAAGGCGCCTTCGACCAGATCGATGGGGCGGTCCGTGACCACGAACTGGATTTCGACATGCGGATAGCGCTTCGCAAATTCCGAAACCAGCGGCGCGATCGTCGTACGCCCAAAGCCCAGTGTCGCGTTCACGCGCAGGCGTCCCTGTGGATCGGCGGGCGTGCCCGCGATGGCGTCCTCCATCTCCCGCACCTGATCGAGGATCTGCGCGGCGTAGCGGGCATAGGTCTCGCCTTCCGGGGTCAGGCTCACACTTCGGGTCGTGCGGTTCACGAGACGCGTGCCGAATCGCTCTTCGAGAATACCCAGTCGTTTGGTCGCCGCCGGTGGCGTCAATCCCAGCGAGCGCGCCGCGCCGGAGAGGCTCTTGAGCTTCGCCAGCTGGACGAAAAACTCGAAGTCGGTGGTGGAGTCAGTTCTCACTTTTGGTAAAAAATGAAATGAATTCTGGTGAAGTATAGGCCGTTCTCCCGGGGCTATGCTACGTCCCATCGTGCTACCCAATCAACGTGTCAGACCAGGAGACGCCCTCATGAGAATCGTCGAGATTCGCGAAATCACCGTTCCGATCAGCTCCCCGATCCGCAACGCCTATATCGACTTCAGCAAAATGACGCTGAGCCTCGTCGCCCTGATCACCGACGTGATTCGCGACGGCAAGCCGGTCGTCGGCTACGGCTTCAATTCGAATGGCCGTTACGGTCAGGGCAAACTCATGCGCGAACGTTTCATCCCGCGCCTTCTGGAAGCCGACCCCGCCTCGCTCGTGAACGATGCGGGCGACAACCTCGACCCGCACAAAATCTGGGCCACGATGTTCACCAACGAAAAGCCCGGCGGCCACGGCGAGCGCTCGGTCGCCATCGGCACCATCGACATGGCGGTGTGGGACGCGGTGGCGAAGATCGAAGGCAAGCCGCTCTTCCAGTTGCTGGCCGACCGTTACGGCAACGGCCAGCCCAATCGCAAGATCTTTGTCTACGCGGCGGGCGGCTATTACTACCCGGGTCAGGATCACGGCAAGCTCAAGGACGAGATGCGCAGCTATATCGACCGCGGTTATACGGTCGTGAAGAAGAAGATTGGCGGCGCGTCGCTCGACGAGGACCTGCGCCGCATCGACTCGATCCTGAGCGTGCTCGGCGATGGCCAGAAGCTCGCCGTCGACGCGAATGGCCGCTTCGATCTCGATACTGCGATCCAGTACGCCAAGGCGCTCTCGCAATACGACCTGTTCTGGTATGAGGAACCGGGCGACCCGCTCGACTTCGAACTCCAGGCGACGCTGCGCAACTACTACGACAAGCCGATGGCGACGGGCGAAGACCTGTTCTCGATGCAGGACGCGCGCAACCTGATCCGCTACGGCGGCATGCGCGCCGACCGTGACTGGCTGCAATTCGACTGCGCGCTGAGCTATGGCCTCGTCGAATATCTGCGCACGCTCGAGATGCTGCACCAGCACGGCTGGTCGCCCAGCCGCTGCATTCCGCATGGCGGCCACCAAATGTCGCTGAATATCGCGGCCGGTCTCGGCCTGGGCGGCAACGAGTCGTACCCGGATCTGTTCCAGCCTTACGGCGGCTTCCCCGATGGCGTGAAGGTCGACAACGGCTTCATCACCATGCCGGATCTGCCGGGTATCGGCTTCGAAGGCAAGGCCGACCTGTTCGCAGAGATGCAAAAGCTGTCTGGCTGAGCGGCGGTTCAAAGGTGCGCCGGAATCGAACCGGCGCGCCTCACGACATTAAAAGAACGATTGAGCAGGCGAGATCGGCGTGGGCGTTCGGGGTGATGCAATTCACCGCCAGCGCCCACGCGATTTTCCCCAACGACGCCATGCATAGGAGACAAACATGCTGGTATCCCGCATTCGCAGAACGCTTTCCAGGCTCTACGTTCAGGTGCTGATCGGCATTGTTGCCGGCATCCTCGTCGGGCACTTCTACCCCGATATCGGCACCCAGCTCAAGCCGCTCGGCGACCTGTTCATCAAGCTCATCCGCATGCTGCTCGCGCCGATAATTTTCGCGTCGGTGGTGGTCGGCATCGCGCGTATGACCGATCTTCACGAAGCCGGTCGCGTGGGCGTCAAAGCCGTGCTCTATTTCGAAGCGGCGTCCACGGTTGCACTCGTGCTCGGCATGGTGATCGTCAATGTGATCCAGCCCGGCAGCGGAATGAATGCCGATCCCTCGAAGATCGACAGCTCCGCGATCGTCAGCTACACGCATGCCGCGCAACATCACGGCGCGCTCGAATTCCTCATGAGCATCGTGCCGGGCAGCGTCGTTGGAGCGTTCGCCAATGGCGAAATACTGCCGATCATTTTCTTCTCGGTGATCTTCGCCATCGCACTCGCGAAACTCGGCCCGCGAACCGCCCCGCTCGTGGATATGCTCGACATGTTTTTGCAAGGCATGTTCGGGGTCGTGCGCATCGTCATGTACGTGGCGCCGGCCGGGGCATTCGGCGGCATGGCGTTCACTATCGCAAAGTACGGCATCGGGACGCTCGCGCAGTTCGGACAACTGATGTTATGCCTGTACCTGACGTCGATCCTGTTTATCGTCGTCGCGCTGGGTCTGGTGATGAAACTGTGCGGTTTATCGCTATGGAAGTATCTGCGCTACATCCGCGACGAAATCCTCATTACACTAGGCACCGCGTCGACGGAGGCCGTGCTGCCGCAAATGTTGCTCAAGATGGAGCATATGGGCTGTTCGCGCCCCGTCGTCGGCATGGTGCTGCCCACCGGGTACACGTTCAATGCGGACGGTACCGCGATCTATCTGACCATGGCGTCGCTCTTCATCGCCCAGGCGTTCAATATCCACCTTTCCCTCTGGGATCAGGTGCTTCTGCTAGGCGTATTGCTGCTTACCTCGAAGGGATCGGCGGGGGTCGCCGGAGCGGGTTTTGTCGCACTGGCGGCGACCTTGTCCACCATGCATCAGGTGCCGGTCTCGGGTCTGGTGTTGCTGCTCGGCGTCGATCGTTTCCTGAACGAAGCACGCGCAGTCACCAACCTCATCGGCAACGGTGTCGCGACCGTCGTGGTGGCGCGTTGGGAGGGCGCGCTGGATATCGACAGGGCGCGCGCGGTGCTCGACCGCCGGATCGGCGCGGATTCGGTCGAGTCGGACGAACATGAAGGGCCGATACCGGTTCCCGAACGGAACGCCCAGGCGGGCGTGCCGAACACGAATGCGAATTTGCAGATGTGAAAGGATTGGCGCGAGGGCCGTCGGCGCTAACCGACGGCCCTTGACGCATCATTGAATACCGTGACGCGTCTTGTAGTCGAGCGCGTAGGCGATCTTGCCAGGCTTCGACGCAGTGATGGGTTTCAGCAGATCACCGAAAGTGCCCTTGGTATAGGCCTTTCCAGCGTTGATCTGCGCAAGACGGCCCAGTTGCGCGCCCGTCTTGCCTTCGATTTCACCATCGGTCGACGCGACCATTTTCGTCGATGCGTTCCACACGGCGTTCAGATAGCCGGTGTCGACTGTGGCGGGATCGGGATCGGTCGTGCCCAGTTTCGTCAGCGTATAGCCCGTGAGCGGGAACGTCGTGCGCAGCCAGTCCGCCCAGTAAAACTCCAGGAAATCGGTCGACGGCGTCGGCTTGCTATAGCCGATATCACGCGTGAAATAGACGAGCGAGCGATAGACATCGTTCTGCATCCCGAGCTTGAGCCCAAGACCCGAGGGCAATTGCTCCGGCGTAATGGCCGCGCCATTGGCGTCTTTCAGACGCGTATAGCCGCGGCTTTGCATCTCCGCCCAGAACGTGCTGCCCGAGTACGCACTGAGGTTGTCCTTGACGACCACATGCACATGCACGGTGGGGCCGCCATTGGGGACTTCGTAATACGTCGACGAACCGTGGTGTCCATCGGTGAGATACAGCGTGTCGCCGTTCGGGCCGATGACCACGGGGTTGAGCACCGTGGTATCGCGCTGCGTGGTGTCAGTGACCGTGCAGGTGTAGGACGTCGCGTCGGTCAGCGTCGAGCTTGCCGACGAACCGCTGCTCGCGAGGCCCGTCAGCCCCTCGTCCGCGCAGAAGTCGTCGAATTCCTTGGTGATATCAGCCTCGTAGCGGCCGAGCTTGTAGTAGATCTGGTCATAGCCCAAGGCGGCCTGGGTAGGATGCAGATCGCCGAGCGTCACATCGAGCACCTGATTGGCCGTGGCGGCCTGCCACTTGCCGGGTGTTGGCGTCGCTGCGGGCGCCGATGCCTCAGCGGGCGCGGATGCGGAAGCGGAAGCGGTCTCCGAAGCACCACTTGAAGAAGTCGCCGCGTCCGATGACGGAGTCTTGGCCGCAGAAGCCGCGAGGTCGCCGCCACATGCCGTGAGCACGGCAAACGAAAGAAGTGAAGCAGCCAGCGCGAGCTGGCTGGTAGGTGTTGTCATGAAGAACCCGGCAGGTGAAAAATTTCATTACATTTCACCAGTGTGCCGGGCATCAATGAAAGTGATGTGAAAGATTCGATGTTCGCACAACCATTATTGAGAGACTGGGCGTCACGTCCGGCGGGCGCGCTGCGCCTGTCGGTCGCCTGCTCCGATGCTGTCTCTCAAGCGTTGAATCAAATCAAGTACCTCCGGCCGTCGTTCCTGTTTCGCCATGACCATGTAATTGGCGAGCGGGCTCGTGACCGTACGCCGGTCCAGCCGGACGAGTTTGCTCTGTTTGAGCCACGCTGTCGCCAACGGCAGGCGGGCCAGCGCGATTCCCAACCCTGATTCTGCTGCGGACAGTACCAAGGTGTAATCTTCGAATCGGCGGTCTTGCGCGCGCCCCTTGAGTGAGATGCCACTACCGTCAAACCAGGCACGCCATCCCGTCAGGTCCGAATCGTGCAGCAGTGGATACGCCAGTAACCGCTCGGGCGCATCCCCTTTCACTCGTGCAGCGATATCCGGGTGAGCCACCGGGCAGAGTGTTTCCGGGAGTAGCAATTCAGCATGAAGCCCTGGCCAATGTCCGCGTCCATAACGAATTGCCAGGTCCGCTTCACCACCGGCAATGTCAGCATTGCGCGCCCCGACGTCGAGCTGGATCTTGAGTGGAGATGGGCCCGCTTCGAGGCTGGCGAGTCGTTCAAACAGCGAGAGCTGGGCGAATGACGATCCGACGCTCAATCGCACCAGTCTCGCGCCCGTGCGCGTACGCCATTGGTCGGCAGCGCCGTCGATCACATCGAAGGCCTGCTCGACCTGTCCGACGAAGCGCTGTCCGTCTGGAGTGAGCATGACCCCGCGCCCGTGCCGCTCGAAAAGCGGGACGCCGAGCCAGTTTTCAACAGCAGCCACGCGACGACTAATTGCACCATGCGTGATGCCGCTAGCGGTCGCAGCTGCACTGAAAGATCCCGCCTGGGCTACCAGACAGACAGTTTCCAGATTGGCAAGCGGTGGCCGAGCTTTTGGGATGTGTTTCAAATTCACACCTCGCTGTTGAACTGTGAGCTAGCTTATCAGAGCGCCAAGCCTCCACAATATGAGCTTTCCAGCCTTTTCCCTGGCTTCAGGTGGCTACATGAATATCGCGTCAGCGCTCACCGCCATCCTCATCGCACTTATGCTGGGAGCGATAAGTCCGGGGCCAAGCTTCATCCTGGTTGTCAGAAGTTCGCTCGTGTTGTCACGACGTAACGGGCTTGCGACAGCAATGGGGATGGGTTTCGGCGGAGTGTGCTTCAGCGGCATCGCACTGGCCGGCCTCTATACGCTTTTGAGCAGTGTGGGTTGGCTATATTGCGTTCTCAAAATGGCCGGTGGCGCTTACCTGCTGTATCTCGCTTTCCGAATCTGGCGAGGTTCTTCGGAGTCGATGGCGATTGAGCGCATCCAGTCGGAGAAAATGTCGAGTTTGGCGAGATCATTCTGGGCGGGATTGACAACCCAGTTGAGCAATCCAAAAACCGCCATTGTGTATGGCAGTATTTTCGCGGCATTGTTGCCGCAGCATCCGCCATCGTGGTGCTACATCGCTTTGCCGCCGCTCGTCTTTGCCGTAGAAGGTGGATGGTACGCGGTAGTCGCAGTTTGTTTTTCCAGCAATGGGCTTCGACACCACTACCTTAAATCAAAGGTGTGGATAGACCGTCTCGCCTCTATAGCGATCGGTATGCTCGGATTGCGTTTGATAGAGACTGTGCGGGGCACGATTACCGCCTGATCGTCGAATGTTGCTCTATCACGGTTACCTCCGGGTCGTCGAAAAAACGGGAAATCAATGTCCCGATCGACACCGCACAATCGTTTTCATTCCATAAGTTACCAGGAGACTATTTTGCCAGCAGAGGATCTGCGCCTCTATGTCGACGCGCAATTCACAAGTCCATACGCAATGTCGGCTTTCGTCGCCCTTCACGAAAAGGGCTTGCCATTTGAGCTTGGCACCATCGATCTTGAAAGCAACGAAAATCGAGAACCCGATTTCGCCGCACGTTCACTCACCCAGCGTGTGCCTACGCTGGTTCATAACGATTTCTCGTTGTCAGAGTCATCGGCAATAACTGAGTACATTGACGAGGTGTTTTCTGGTTCGCTGTTGTATCCAAAGGATGCGGTCCGACGGGCCAGGGCCCGTCAAATCCAGGCGTGGCTACGAAGCGATCTTATGCCCATTCGTCAGGAGCGCTCCACCAACGTGGTGTTCTACGGCGCTCACGCTGCATCCTTATCGGATGCAGCCAGTATGGCTGCGGAAAAATTGTTCTCTGCTGCTTCGGCGCTGCTTGATGAGCACTCGCCAAACCTGTTTGGCGAGTGGTGTATTGCGGACGTCGATCTTGCGCTAATGCTAAACCGGCTTGTCCTGAGCGGTGATCCTGTGCCAGAAAGGCTGGTTGCATATGCCACACATCAGTGGCAAAGGCCGTCTGTCCAGCGTTGGGTCGCTCTCAAACGTCCCCCTTTATAGATCCGTCAATGCCCTGGCGACGGACAATCGTTTCGTCGCATGGGCGAACGCGCACGGAGTGCCCGCTCTTTGGGCGGGCGACCGACTACTGCGCTCATGTCGAGCCGTCGGCAGACGGCTGCTAGACAACCGCTCCGGGTCGCAAAGGATATTGCATGCTCCTCACGCCGGGTTTCGTAACCTGATTCTCTGTCTTTCGCTAAGATGACGGGAATTTAGCGGCAATAGTGCCGCGACCAGGAAAGCACATCTACATGAAGTTGTTGGCCATTTCGGGTAGCACGCGCCGCGAATCCACAAATACTGCGTTTTTGACGGCGATGAGGGATTTTCTGCCAACGGGCGTTGAGCTATCTGTCTTCGCACGACTGGACGCCCTGCCTGTTTTCTCACCCGACGCAGAGGGAGCAGACGTTCCTGTACCGGTAGCCGAGTTTCTGGAGCTTGTATCAACCGCCGATGGCATCATCATTTCCAGCCCCGAATATGTCCGAGCACTGCCCGGTGGCCTGAAGAATGCAATCGATTGGCTGGTTTCTCGATTCGAAGTCATCGGCAAGCCGATGGCGATAGCCCATGCGTCTCATCGTGGCGACGATATGCTGGCTTCTCTGCGGCTTGTGCTATCCACCATCAGTACCGGCTTCCTTGAATCCGCCTTTCTGCGCATCCCCCTTATCGGAAAGTCCCCGGTTGAAATTACGACGCTGTTGCAATCACCACACTATGAATCTGAAGTTTCCGCGTTTTTAGCCAACTTCGCGGCATCGATTCGCTTGATGCAGAGACAGGCGCTCGCTAAGTAGCGTGTCGTTAGAATGGCCGCTATCGTCCGGGCTCACTGGCTCAGGGGTCGAACCAGGACGGCCATGAGCCAATGTTGGCCAGCCCATGGCAAGTAGAATACGCCCTCCCGACATGATGGCCGCGACAGCGCACGCCCTTCTCCCGATGAAACGTTTCCTACTGACGCTCGCTCTGTTCGCCCTGTCCGCCGCGTCACACGGCGCCGGGCTTCCAGCGGACATCGCTACGCAGTTACCGCCGGGCTACGAGCCGATGGCGTATCAAGCAGGGCCTCAAATCGAAGGCGGTCGACGCAGCATGCTCGTCGTCGCTCACCGGCGAGACGACTCTGCCGACACGCCGTCGCCGCGTCCACTCCTGATCTTCGAGGAACAGGCAAGCAAGCAGTACCGGCTCGCCGCGCACAATGAAACGGTTGTGCTGCGCGCCAACGAAGGCGGCCAATGCGATCCGTTCGACGACGGCGACAACGGCCTCGCTGTTAAGGGGCGCTACTTTACGGTGCAGAACGGCGTCGCGTGCGGCGCACACTGGACTGACTTCATCACGTTCCGCTATGACGCTGAGCGCCGCGCCTGGCTTTTCGACAGCGAGATCCTCACGTCTTCCGATCCGCTGAACGGCACGCCGGACAAAGTCCACGTAACGCATGCGAAGCGCGCCAAGCCGGTCTCGTTCGAGGCCTGGCGGCCTGTTCGTTGAAGCGACCCGACGCGCGAACGAGGCAGCAACTGCAACAGTTACGCCGAGCCAGGCGGAGCAGCGTCTCGCTTTCAGGACGGTAGTCCAGCAGGGAGCAGCAGGAATGACCACACAGAGCGGTGCGGCAGCAACGGATCGCGACAACGGCCAGCCGGTCGCGGAAATAAAATCCGGCGGTGTATAAATCAATAATTACGAAAAGTAAGGGTAGCGGAGCGCAAGGATGCTGAAGAGTCTTCCTGGCCATCTTATCCCGTACGATGCGATTGCTATCGCTCTTCAGGCGGGACACCCCGTTCAACAACAGCCAATGACCAGCGACGTGAGGGGTTCGGTGTTGGATTAACACCCGGCAGGAAGATATGGAATTGCTCACGACCCGAAACACCAGTGTCGTTGGGCGGCGGAACGAAAGCTGACGTTGGTGAGCGAGAGATTCAAGCCGCCTGAATCAGTTTTGATGGTTGCGCGCCAGCATGGCGCGAACCCAAGTCAAATATTCCGCTGGCGCAATCCGTATCAGGGCGGGCCCCTGTCAGCGGTGAAGGTTAGCAACCCGGAGAGTCTGCCGTCACTCGCCAAGACTCCCAGCGGATTGGAGGCGCCCGATTAACGCGAGTCTAGCGGGCGCAAAATACCGTGAAAACGGACGAAAGATCAGTACCCGTCCATGAAAAGGACCATTTCTACGTCGCGGAGCGTCCAGTGTTTCCGCTGCGCGGGATCGGCATGAGACAAGGCCTCGCGA